>NZ_JAVHYL010000005.1:0-373009 GCF_031118795.1 Chryseobacterium sp. CFS15
TATTTATCTGCTGATTCTGAAAACAAAATATAAATATAATACATAAAAAAACCGTAATCTAAGTGACTACGGTTTGCTCCTCCTGCTGGGCTCGAACCAGCGACCCTCTGATTAACAGTCAGATGCTCTAACCAACTGAGCTAAGGAGGAATGTCCCTCTTTTAAGGTGGTGCAAATATAATATGAAAAACAATATTATACAAATATTTTTGAGGTAAAATTACCCTAAACCTGCTATCAGATTATTTTTCAGTAATTTAAATTTCAAATAAAATTAAAAACAGGAAAGTATGAAACAAAAAAAAGACTCACATTTCTGTAAGTCTTTTTGCTCCTCCTGCTGGGCTCGAACCAGCGACCCTCTGATTAACAGTCAGATGCTCTAACCAACTGAGCTAAGGAGGAATGTCCTTATTTTTAAGTGGTGCAAATATAGGACGGATATTTATACCACGCAAGTTTTTTATTTATTTTTTTAAATAATTTTAAAATTTATTGGTAATAATTTTAAAGATGTCTGCTCCAAAAATCAGTAACATTAAGCCTAACAAGAAGATAACACCAACCATCTGTGCATTTTCTAAGATCTTTTGCGGAACAGGTTTACCAACGATCATTTCGTATAAAGTGAAAATTACATGTCCACCGTCTAACCCAGGAATTGGAATTAGGTTCAAGAACGCCAACCAAACAGAGAACATTGCTGTAAAACTCCAGAAAGCCGTCCAATCAATTGATACACTTCCGTCTCTTGCTTTGTCAACAGGCATATTTTTGATGATCGCCAATGGTCCACCAACTTTCTTATAACCCTGAACTTTTTTATTGAAGATTAATTTAAACTGTTTTACTTGATAAGTTAAGCTTTCAATACTTCTTGTGAAACCTCTTCCGATAGATTCTCCAAAAGAAAAGTGTTTTGTTTCGTAGAATTTGGTCAATTGCTTATAAGAAGCCAATCCTAAAGTTCCTTCTTTAGATACCGATAAAACAAGCGGCTGAATTGCTCCACCTCTTACTACATCTACTTTCAGGTCTTTTCCGGGACTATTTCTTACAGTTTCCTGAAATTCGTCGTAATACGAAATTTTCTTTCCATCAACAGCAACAACTTGGTCACCAACTTTCAAACCAGCTTGAGCAGTTTTAGGATTGTATATAGAATCGATTACTGCAGGAAATCTAGGCGTAAGGAATGCTCTGGGATTCTCATCTCTGAAAGCCATCGCTTTACCATCGTCATTCGTTGGGAATGTAACTTCCTTTCCGTTTCTTAAAACTGTGATTTCGTCACTTAAAAGAACGTCTAAAGCTAATTTATCAAGATTATTCTGAGTTTTCCCGTCAACTTTTAAGATTTTATCGCCATCCTGGAAACCCATTCCTTTAGCAACACTCGTATAATTCATTGGAGCATCAACTTTCGCTGTATCAAAAGAAGTTTCACCATTGAAAAACGAAAGACATCCGTAAATCAACCAAGCCAGGAAAAAGTTTACCGTAACTCCACCCAACATAATGATCAATCTCTGCCAAGCCGGTTTTGCTCTGAATTCCCAAGGTTGTGCAGGCTGCTTTAGTTGCTCGGTATCCATACTTTCATCAACCATTCCGGCAATTTTCACATAACCTCCGAAAGGAAGCCATCCGATACCGTATTCAGTTTCGCCAATTTTTTTCTTAACTAAAGAAAAGTAAGGGTCAAAAAAAAGATAAAACTTTTCTACTTTGGTTTTAAAATACTTTGCGGGTAAGAAATGCCCAAGTTCGTGAAGAATTACTAAGATAGATATGCTTAATATAAATTGAAAGATCTTAATTGCTAATTCCATTAATTGTTTTTAGATTTTAATTTGCAAAGGTAACAATTATCAAAAGGATGCCAAACAAAAAAGCTCCTCTAAATGAGAAGCTTTGTCATATATTGTGACTGCTTTTTTAAAAATTGAAAGAAACTCCCAAACTTCCGCTATTCCCGACTTCTGCAAAAACACCGACTTTTTCTGTAAAGAAATATCGGGCACCAATGTGAGCTCCAATACCAAAGTCTCTGCCGAGAACTCCAAGATCAACTCCCGGATAGATATCTAGTTTCTCAGGCAATTCTAAAGCTTCGTTTAAATGAAAATTAACCCTTCCAAATATAAAAACCCTGTTATCTTTATTATTGTCTTTGTACCCATCAAAATAAGCATTAGCTCCGGCTCCGACAGATATCAACTGGTTTAAACCATAGTCGTAAGTTGCGGTAATCCCCGTTCCATAGCCCCAGGCATTCAAACCTAAATTAACTTTCTGATCCCCTTTTCCTGTGTAGGCTTGTGCACTGACTGCCACTCCGGCAAAAACCATCAACATAAAAACCAATTTCTTCATAGATTTAATTTTAAATTATTACTAATGACAATTTGCAGCAAATATAAAACCGAAACCATTTAAAAGCTGTAATTTTATACAAGTTTTGAATTTGGAATATGAAATCGCCATGTTCGTTTTTTTAAATTATAGATGTGATTTTAAAAAGGCGATTCCATACGGCAATTAAAAAAAATAGAAATCTGCGTATGAAAATTATAGGATTAAATCAGGATATTATCTGGAAAAATAAAAGTGAAAACTTTAAATTAATAGAGAATCAGCTACAAAACCAAGAAGCAGATTTATTTCTTCTGCCGGAAATGTTTTCTACAGGCTTTTGTATGGATGCTGCTGAAGTTTCAGATAAAAATGCAGAATCTTTAGAATTTTTAAAGAAAATTTCAAAAGAGAAAAATACAGCATTTTCCGGAAGTGCTTCTATAAAGGTTGATGATCAGTTTTTTAACCGAATGTATTTTGTGAAGCCAGATTCTGAGGTTACATTTTATGATAAAAGGCATTTGTTTTCGTTCTCGGGCGAAGACAAAATCTATACACCTGGAAAAGAAAGGGTCATTGTAGAATATCTTGGAATCCGTTTTCTGTTACAGGTTTGTTATGATTTGAGATTTCCTGTTTTTGCAAGAAATAATGATGATTATGATGCTATTTTATACGTTGCCAACTGGCCGGAAAAAAGAGTCGGAGCTTGGGAACATTTGTTAAAAGCACGTGCGATTGAGAACCTATCTTATGTTTTTGGCTTAAACAGAATTGGCACAGATGAGAACGATCTTTTTTACCAGGAAAGTTCCCATTGCTTTTTTGCAGACGGAAAAGAAATTGCTGAGAAAAAAGGAAATTTGGTTTCTGCAGAATTGAATTTAGATGAACTTAAAGATTTCAGAAATCATTTTCAGTTTTTGAATGATCGGGATGTTTTTGAAATTAAATAAAATCTTTTTAAAATTTATTATTCAAAACTTCTTTTCGTTTTCTCAATTTCTTCAAAGCTTTTCTACCCAAAATGACAATCGCTATTACAGTTGCAATTGCCAGAAAAGCTGCTATTACAGGAGCAACCATTGCCAAAACAGCCATAATTCCTGCTCCTGCAGTTTCTGCGGTTCCTACAACAGGATTTCCCAATCCGCCAGTTGTTGCGGTAGATGCCGCCCGAATTCCTGCAAATCCGGAACTGATCGTTGCAGCAGTTCCGCCTCCCGCAATTAAAGCCAATCCCCACTGTGGAAATGTTCCTAAATCTGCAAATTGACTTGCAAAAAGTACAGAACCCGCAATAGTCGCCATCGGAACAGAAACAGTATCGAGCAAATGATCTACAATCGGAATATAATAAGCTAAAATTTCTGCTAATGTGGCAATTCCCGTTGTGATTAATGCCGGAAGACCCGAAAGCCATTCAAAACTTTCATGCGTGGGAATCCATTGAAAATAAGAAGCTAAACTCACTGCAAACATCGGTAGGAAAACTCTGAAACCAGTTGCAGCAGCAAGCCCAATACCAATAAATGCGCTCAGAACATACGGAAGATAAGGAATTTGATCTTGCATAACATCAATTGTTTGTTTAAAGCTACAAAAAATACAAACACCTGCATCTCAATTTTTTAAGTGCTATAATGAGAATGATTGAGTTTCGGCTCCTTCGGAGCCGAAACTTTGTAGAAAATATGAAAATGAAAATTGCGCTCCTTCGGAGCGCAACCTTATATATTAACAATAAAATAATTAAATTTAACCTTGCTAAGACTTCTTCTGAGACTGACAAAGCTTAATGAATTCAGCTTCTACATCCTGAAATTTCTCAGGAAGCTCATTCGAAACCCAGAACATCATCGCAATTGTTTTTTCACCAAAACTTGTTTTAAAAATATCTTTATTTAGACGGTAACATTCTCTTAAAAGTCTTTTTATACGATTTCTGCACACCGCTTTTTTAAAATATCGTTTAGAAACCGAAACTCCTAGTTTTACATTCTCAGTTTGTAGATCCGGATGATTTTTAAGAATGATAATGCGCAAATTCCCACAACTCTTCCACTTACCTTTTGCAAAAAGTAAAGTGATCTCATTCTCTTTTTTGAGCTTTTCGTCTTTTGGATATTTAAAATCAGACATTAATCTTTCTTCACTAGATGATTGATAACTTCTGCAGCTGCGTACAATCCGAAAATTGCAGGAAGAAAGCTAATGGTTCCGTAGAAAGATCTTTTATAATTGCTTCCGTCAGTCATTTTTAAACTTTCCTCATCCTGAATTTCATCCGAAAAAACGCAACGTATTCCTTTATCTATTTTTTCTTTTTTCAGTCTTTTCCTAACTTCTCTTGCAAGATGGCAATGCTGGGTTTTGCTGATGTCACGAACCATAACTTTAGAAGGATCAGATTTTCCGCCGGCTCCCATTGAGCTTACAATTTTTATTTTTCTGCGTCTTGCTGCAATAATTAATGATACTTTCGGGCTTACGCTATCTATACAATCTAATATATAATCAAAATTTCCGTCGTCTAGAATTTCTGCCATTCTTTCAGGATTCAAAAATTCATTGACTTTTACAAGTTCAAGATTCGGATTAATATCCATCAATCTTTCTGAAACAACATCTACTTTATGCTTTCCTACAGTAGAATGTAGAGCAGGAAGCTGCCTGTTAATATTCGTAATATCTACAGTATCACCATCTACAATTGTCATTTTCCCGACTCCGGCTCTGGCTAAGAATTCAGCGGCAAAAGAACCCACCCCTCCTAAGCCTACAACCAAAACTGCGGCTTTGTTTAATTTTTCAACACCTGCCTCTTTTATCAGTAACTCTGTTCTTTCAAGCCAAACTTTATCCATGCTGAATTGTTTCTAAATTTTCTAAAATCTGTTGATTAAGTTTTTCTAAAGAAATTCCCTTTAATTCTGAAACTTTTGCATATAATTCTTCAATATTAAAATCTTCATTATCAGTTTCCAGAAATATTTTATCTAAAGGAGTCGTCTTTAAAACATTCTGCAAAGATAGATTATACAAAACAGGTTTTCCAAAACTCAAATAAAATTTATTTTTAAGCAAATCATCTGCGACACTCTGTTTTTTATTAAACCCATGAATAATCATGGCTTGATTCGCTACTTTCCTGAAAGAAATTACCTCGTAGAATTTTCTTACACAATGGATGATTAATGGTTTTTTAAACTCATTAGAAATTTCAATTTGTTTTTTGAAGACCTGTTCCTGTATTTTTTGTTCGATAGAAATCAATCCGTCAAGACCACATTCTCCGATGGCAAAACAGTTTTGAGTAATATTAGAATTTAACCAACTAAATTGACTTTCAATATTTTCTGATTGAATATCTTGAGGATGAATCGCTATTGAATACTGAAAGTTTGACGGAGTTTCACCAAATTCCAGATTGTAAATTCCGTAGCTTATATTTTTATTATGATGATGAAAATCAAAAAATTTCATATTCAAAAATACTATAATTACTGTAAGGCTGAAAATTATTAAACATCTGTTTACAGATATGTTAAAAAGTCTTAACTTTACTAAAAACCTACGCATGGGAAAAAAGTTTTCTGAGAAGCAGATTCACATTCTTGATATTGCTGAAGAACTCATCGCTAAGAAAGGATATGAAGGAACTTCTGTACGAGATATTTGCACCAAAGCAAATATCAATGTCGCAATGATTTCTTATTATTTTGGTTCTAAAGAGAAAATGATGTCTTATCTTTATCAGTATCGGGTACTGAAAACCAGAGAGAATTTTTCTGAATTTGCAGACACTATAAAAGATGGCAGACCCGAAATGCAGATGAAAGAAATGATAAAATATATTGTAAGCCAGCTTTTCAGATATAATTATTTTCACGGTTTTGTCACCCAGGAACTTCGCCATACCGAAAATCTTAAAGATGAATTGCTCGATTTTTATCAGCTTTTTGTAAGAAAACTAGATGAAGTCATCAAAAAAGGAGTCACTTCCGGAGTTTTTACATTCACACCAAAACCTGAGGATATCCTTACTACCATTATAGGCTCTACCTTATTTGTCATCAGAAATAAGAATTTCTATGAGCTGTATGTACCTCACAAAGACGACGAATCATACACCAAAGAAGCTGAAAAAAAGGTGAGAATGAATCTCTTAATGAATATTTTTGCTGTTTTGGGATATGCAGCAGACTAATTTTACGTTAAATAATCATAAAAAAAAATCTTTTAGCAAAAAAGTTATATTTTTGCAAATTAATAGCTCGGTAAACCCGAAAACTGTTACATTTTATATGAAAAAGTATATTTTAGGTATTTTCGCAATTGCTGTTTTGGCATCGTGCAAAAGTCAGCAGGAAAAAGCGTTGAGAAGTGCAGACAAAAACTTTATTCTTAAAGCTGCAAACGAAAATTTTGCTAAAAAGAAGTGGAAAAATGCATTGGCACTTTATGACAGACTTCCAAATTTGGTGGCAGGTACAGATGATGCACCCAACGTGGTTTTCAATTCTGCATATGCCAACTATTACGATAAAAACTATAGACTGGCAGGAAATCAGTTTAAAAATTTCTCGGTAAGTTTCCCTCAGGATAACAGAAAAGAAGAAGCGGCTTATATGTCTGCATTATGTTATTATAACGGTTCTATGGATTATAACTTGGATCAGTCTAGTACAGAATTGGCAATTAATGAGCTTCAGGAATTTTTGACGGCCTACCCTACTTCCGAAAGATCAAAAAACATCAACACCATGATTGATGAGCTTTCTTATAAACTGGAATTCAAAGCTTACGAAAATGCCAAGCAATATTTCAAAATGGCAGATTACAAAGCTGCAGTTACTACTTTTGAGAATGTTTTGGACGACTTCCCAAGTACCAAACTTCGTCCAAAAATCTATGATTACATCATGAAATCACGCTATTCTTTGGCTGTAGGTTCCAACTATGATCTAAAGAGCGAGCGTATAGAAAGTGCTTTAGCTTTTACCAGACAGGTTGAAAAAGAACTTCCAGATACAGAATATTCTAAAACAGCATTAGACTTAAGAGAAAAACTCGAAAAAGAGAAAAAAGATTTTGCTGTTGCTAAAAAACAAATGGAAGAAAGAATTGCAGTACTTACGGCGAAGCAAAAAAAGATCGCTGATAAGCTTGCAGAGCAGAATAAAACAGAAGAGCAAATGAAAGAACAGATCTCTAACGAGAAGAAAGCAATGCAGATTCAGAGAGACAGTGCTGCATTACAGACACCTCCTCCGGCGGCGACTTTCAAAATCCAAAGATAATTCGTAAATTTGCCATCTTATAATTAAAATAATTTTCTCAAAATGAGCGTAAAAGATACAAAAGCAGAAGTAAATACTATTACTTACGATAAAGATAAGATTGAAGATAAAGTAGGTTCAATCTATGAAGCTATTGTGATCATGGGGAAAAGAGCAGAGCAGATCAATGCAGAAATCCGTACTGAATTACACAATAAATTAGACGAATTTGCTGTTCACAACTCTACTTTGGAAGAAGTTTTTGAAAACAGAGAACAAATCGAAATTTCAAAACACTACGAAAAACTTCCGAAACCAACATCTATCGCAATCCAAGAATGGTTGGATGGTGATGTATATTTCAGAAAAACTGAAGAAAGAAAATAATAAAATTTTATTTTTATAAAATCTAAGATCATAGAAGATTAGTTTCTTCTATGATTTTTTGTTGTTTCTATATATTGCCATTATTAGAATTATCAAAATGCGCATAAATAAGACAACAAGGTTCTTGAAAAAAATAAGTAAATTAGTCCTTTAAAAAAATCTACATGAGTTTTTCCGGGAAAAAGATTCTCATTGCCGTTTCTGGCGGAATAGCTGCTTATAAAATTCATTTCCTCATCAGAGACTTGATAAAAAAAGGAGCCGAAGTTCAGGTAATCATGTCTTCTGATGCAGAACATTTTGTTACTAAACTTAGTCTTTCAACGCTTTCAAAAAAACCTGTTTACACAGAATTTTATAGTGATAACGGAACATGGAATAGCCATGTCGAAATGGCACTCTGGGCAGATCTAATGATTGTCGCTCCCTGTACGGCAAATACTTTGGCAAAAATGATTCACGGGATTTGTGACAATCTTTTGATTGCAACGTATATGTCGGCAAAATGCCCGGTTTTCATTGCTCCTGCGATGGATTTGGATATGTATCAACATCCTTCAACCAAAAATAACCTAAAACTTGCCGAAGAATTTGGTCACACAGTAATTCCTGCTGAAAGTGGAGAATTGGCAAGTGGTTTAGTTGGCCAAGGGAGAATGGCTGAGCCGGAAACCATTGCCCGAATGATAGAAGAGCATTTTAATTCTGATCAAAAAAAATCCTTGGGAGGAAAAACAGTTTTGATTACGGCCGGACCAACGTATGAAGCTATTGATCCTGTTCGTTTTATTGGAAATCATTCTTCAGGAAAAATGGGTTTTTCTTTAGCTGAAGAAGCAGCAAAAAGAGGCGCCAAAGTGATTCTTATTTCAGGGCCAAGCTCTTTGAAACCGCAACATGAAAATATCAATTTACACCGAATTACATCAGCAAAAGAAATGCTCGATAAAGTTTTAGAATATTATGATACGATCGACATAGGAATTGCAAGTGCCGCAGTTGCAGACTACGCTCCGAAAGTGGTGGCTTCAGAAAAGATTAAAAAGAATGAAGATATTTTTACGATAGAACTCATCAAAAATCCGGATATTCTGAAAACGATGGGCGAGAAAAAAGCACATCAGTTTTTGGTAGGATTTGCTTTGGAAACTCAAAACGAAGAAGAAAATGCGAAAGGAAAATTGGCCAAGAAAAATTTGGATATGATTGTTCTGAATTCGCTTCGTGATGAAGGAGCCGGTTTCAAAAACGACACCAACAAAATAAAGATATTTACAAAAAACGAGAAAATAGAATTTGATTTAAAATCAAAAGAAAATGTCGCTAAAGATATTCTCGATTGTATTGAAGCTCAGTATTTAAAATAAATGTTATAAATTTCCGTTTTCAACTTTTAATTTGTCAAATGAAAAAAATAATCATACTTTTTCTTCTCATCGCATTTAATTTTGGTTTTTCTCAGGAAATTCTGGCTACAGTTCAGGTGAACTCTCAACAATTGGGAGGAAGTAACACACAGGTTTTTAAAGCTTTGGAAAAAAGTCTCAGAGATTTTATCAACAACACGAGCTGGACCGGTAAAAAACTTCAGAATTTCGAAAAAATAAAATCAAATATCTCAATTGTTCTTAGCGAAAGAGAAGGAAACAGATTTAAAGGAGTTATAGTTGTTCAGGCAGTTCGCCCTGTATTTAACAGTTCGTACGAATCTCCGCTTTTAAATCTTCAGGATACGCGGTTCGGTTTCGAATATGCGGAAAATGAAAATTTGATATTTAATGAAAGACAGTTTTCGGGGAAAAATTTAATTGATGTGATCAGCTTTTATGTCTATCTTATATTAGGTTACGATGCAGACAGTTTTCAGTCGATGGGCGGAACGCAGTGGTTTTCAAAAGCGCAACAAATTGCCCAGAATTCTCAGAACAGAAATTATGAAGGTTGGAATCAAATCAATGAGCCCAGAAGCCGTTCTATTTTAATCGGCGAGATTCTTAATCCGAATATGAGCCAATTGCGTTCAACGATTTACACCTATCACAGAGCGGGTTTAGACGGATTGTTTAATCAGGATCAAACACAGGCTAAGAAAATTATCTTTGATGCTTTGATGCAGCTTAAAACGTACGAAAACTCTTTCCAGCAGAATTACTTCTTCAATCTTTTTATGGATACCAAAGCTGATGAAATATTCAATATTTTCAATTCTGGCAATAATGGAGCGGTAAACATAAGTGCTTTGAAGCAACAGATGATTATTTTCTCACCAAAGAACACAGAATCCAGATGGAATAAGTGGAAGTAACAGGCATAATTCTTGAATTCTGACTTCTAAATTTTATATTTGCAGTAACAAACGTAATCTGCCTCTGATCTATGCTTTCAAGAATCTACATTAAAAATTTTGCCCTTATCGATGCTCTCGAAGTATCTTTAAAAAATGGTTTACAGGTAATTACCGGTGAAACAGGTGCGGGTAAATCTATTATTCTCGGTGCTCTTCGATTGATCTTGGGTGAAAGAGCAGATATAAAGTCAATTTCAAAAACTGAAGAAAAAAGTATTGTTGAGACCGAATTTGAACTGAACAACCAGTTTAAAAAATTCTTTATCGAAAATGACCTCGATTACGAGCATCAAACCATTATAAGACGTGAAATCTTGCCTTCAGGGAAATCAAGAGCATTTATTAACGATGTTCCGGTCACTTTGGATATTTTGAGAGAGCTGACTTCTCAGTTGATCGACATTCATTCTCAGTTTGAAACGTCAAATCTTTTTACTTCAGAATATCAGTTTAAAATCATCGACGGACTTTCAGATAACAAAAACCTGATTGAAAATTATCAGCACGATTTTTATGAATTCCAGTCTTTAAAAACTCAGCTTAAAAAGTTTCAGACCCAACTTTCAGAAAATACTAAAGAAAGTGATTACAAGCAATTTCTTTTGAGTGAGCTGGAAGATCTGAAAATGGATGATGTAAACTATGAAGATCTACAGAATCAGCTTTCCGTACAGGAGAATGCAGGTATGATTTCTGAAAATCTGGCTCAGCTTCTGTCAAGATTTCATCAGGAGGAAATAGGAATTCTTTCCTTTTTTAATGAAGCAAAATCTAAACTTTCTAAAATCTCTGAGGTATCAACAAGCTTCGCAGAACTTAGCGAACGATTTGAAACATCATTTGTAGAAATCAAAGATATTATTTCGGAGCTGGAAGATGAAGCCGATAGAATTGAAATTAATCCTGAAACTTTAGCTCAACTATTAGAATTTAATAATAAAGTAAACAGTCTTTTCCTAAAACACAATGTTACTGATATTGAAGATTTAAAGGAAATTAGAGATCAGCTTTCGGGCGAACAGAAAGGAACAGCAGAAATTGAGACCAATATTGCACAAATTCTTGAAAATATTTCTAAAAAAGAAAAATCTCTGGAATCTTTAAGCCAGAAACTTTCAAAAAACAGAAAGAAAAGCATTCCTGTTTTCATTAAAAAAGCAGAAGATTTGCTTAAAAAACTTGGTTTAGAAAAAGCTAAAGTTGATATTGAGATTACTGAAGCTTCAGAATACAATCAGTTTGGTAAAGAAAATATTCAATTATTATTTCAGGCCAATTCGGGATTTCCTTTAAAGCCTATTCAAACCGCTATTTCAGGTGGTGAAAGATCTCGCGTAATGCTTGCTGTGAAAAAGATCATTGCCGAAAGCGATGAACTTCCGACTTTGATTTTAGACGAAATTGATACCGGAGTTTCCGGAAAAGTAGCTGAAGAGATAGGAAATTTAATGCGTGAAATGTCTGAAGATATGCAGCTGATCGTTATTTCTCATTTGGCACAGGTTGCCGCAAAAGGAAATGACAATTACAAAGTTGTAAAACAGGACATTAACGGTAAAACCCAATCAACCATTATCCCTCTCAACGATGAGGAAAAACTGAACGAAATTGCACAGCTCATATCCGGAAGTAAAATCACTGAAGCCGCATTAACGCAGGCAAAAGAACTGATCGGATAAATCAATTCTCTCAATAAATTACAAAGACTTCTGTTTATTCAGAAGTCTTTTTTTTATCTAATAAAAAGTTTAAATAATCAAAACAATTTCAGCTGCTGCTCTTTAGTTCCGGTAAAACCGTCGGTAGAAAGTTTTGGAAATTCTTTCCCTTCAAAAAACTTTTTTCTTCCTATTTTGAACGTATTGTGAATCATTTCTGCAATATTTCCGCTGCCTTTTTGTCTTTCAAAATACCGTTTGTCACCTAAATTTCCGCCACGCATAGAACAGATTAAATTTAAAACCTTCTGTGCCCTATCCTGAAACTGAGCCTCAATCCACTTTACAAAAACAGGCTGTACCGTATCATTAAGCCTGACTAAAGTATAACCAAAACTTTGAGCTCCTGCATCAGAAATTGATTTTAAAATGCTCAACGGCTCATCGCTGTTCAATCCTGGAATAATCGGTGCCACCATAACATGAACGGGGATATTGTTTTCAGAAAGCACTTCTATTGCCTTCAGTTTATTGTTTGCCGTACTTGTTCTGGGTTCCATCTTCCTGCGCAAATCTTCGTTGATTGTCGGGATGCTCAACGATACAGAAACTAAATTTTGTTCCGCCAGAGGTTTTAGAATATCCAGATCACGCAGAACCAAAGCATTTTTTGTCAAAACGTTTACCGGATGCCTGTAATCCAGGCAAACCTTCAACAATTGTCTGGTGATTTCAAATTGTCTTTCTGCCGGCTGATAACAATCGGTGTTTCCCGACATTAAAATCGGTTCAGGTTTATAGCCTCTTTTCTTAAAAAATTTTTCCAATAATTCGGGAGCATTTTTCTTGACCATGATCTTTCTTTCAAAATCAATTCCTGCACTGTAGCCCCAGTATTCGTGGGTTGGTCTCGCAAAGCAATAAGAACATCCATGTTCACAACCCTGATAAGTATTCATCGAGTATTCCATCGGTAAATCTTCGCTTTTAACCTGATTAACAATCGTTTTGGGGAATACTTCGGTAAAAGAAGTTTTTATAATGTCGAAATCTTCATCTTCAGGCTCAAAAGTAAATCTGTCGAAACGGTTAATTACATTTCGCTGAGCACCTTGTCCTTTTATGATATTTTCGTTCTGCATTTCTATGTAAAATTATAAAGCTTTGTTTTAAAAATAATAAGTTTTAAGACAAAAGTTTTCCACAAAAAAAATCCAACACCAAAAATTTGGATGCCGGACTTCAAAAATCTATATCTATTTATTACTTTTATTTGAATGCGTAGAACTCAATACCATGATCGTCATCATCATTTTTTCTATCAAAATGTCTGTGATGATCAGAATAGTACTCGTTATATTTTTTATGTTTTTTACCTAAAATTTTCTTTACGCTTAAAAAACTTAATACCGCCAAAAGGCCAACTCCTCCTGCCAGTAAAACTCCAACTTCTTTTTTCATTTTTTTTACGATTTGTATTTTTATATCAAATAGTATACCTATTTATATTTATGTAATAAAAATTTTCGTTAAATCTACATCCATATTTTGTTAATATATACTTCATTATGGTTTAATAATTGTAGTATAAACTAAAAATATTATTATGGAACATTCAGAAAATAACGACCAAATGACAACTCTGAGTCAGGTTATGGAAACCCTGCGAAAAAGAGGGATTCACAAAGAATTCAGAATGAATGATGAATGTCAAATGAAGTATGATAACTCTGAAAAAAACTATACTCCAGAGGAATTATTAATCCTGAAAACATACCGTTTTGAAGGCGACAGTAATCCGGATGATAACGTTGCCTTGTATGTATTGCAGGACAATGAACAAAATTTAGGAATTATCATTGACTCTTATGGTGCAGACAGCAATTATTCTGGCGAAGAATTTGATACTTTCCTTCGTGCTATTCCGATTCAGGAAAGCGACGAATACTAAATAAAATTTATTTTAAATATAGAATCCCCCGGAATTATTCAGTTTCGGGTTTTTCTTTTTTCTTGAATATCTTTTTAAACAACCCTTTCTTTTCTTTTGGTTTTTCAGTTTTTTTTTCCTCAGTTGGCGTATCTGTATTGGTTTTAGGTGTCGCTAATTCTTTGGAAATATCTTGCTTGGCCTGCTTCACAGAATTTTTCACATCTTTTACACTACCTTTTACATCCTTTACGGTATTTACTGCTCCTTCAACGGTTTTTTTAGTTTTGTCTATATTGATACCGATCAATGTTTTCTTCAAACCGTCTTCAATCCCTTTCCAGAACATATTGAAAAAAGATTTTGTAGGATCTCTTTCTACTCCTTCCACAATAACAGATTCGGGAAGTTTATCAGAGTCTGTTTTGATAAAAACATTCGCAACGGCACTTAAAAAGCCTTTTTTCTCTTTACTTTCTTTATCTAAAATCGAAATTTTAAGATCTTTATGCTTAAGATTAAATGCACCACCAATTCCTTTTGGGTTTCCTTTAAAATCGAACAGCATTTCCTGTATCGTTCCGGTCGCCGAAACACTTAAATAAGGAACTATAAAAGAATTGAGTGCTCTCGCAGGAATATTTATCAATTTCCCAGAAATAGAAAAACGGTCACCAAGATCTGCTGTATTAAAGCCCCAATTAACAGAAAGTGGCGAAGTCTCCATAAAGTCACAATTTATTTTTATGGCAACCTGAGTTGACTTACCTTTCATTTTAGCAGAATTCAGATTTTTCACATTCATGTTAAAATTGGTAAAAATCAATTTTCCCGGCCCGTCGCTTTTGGGCGTATCTTCTTCGTATTCTAAAACTGAATTTTTCAGATTGAGATTAGCAATATACACCGGTATTTTGATCGATCTCAACAGTTTAGAATACAAAAGCTTTTCTTTGGGATCATCGGCAGGAATTTTACTTCGGAAAATATTGGCATTTGCAGAGTTGATAGTAACATTTGAGGCATTAATAAATTTATTTGCTGAAAAAAAGTCCCAACTTCCCTGCGCAGAAATCTGCTTCACTTTTATATCATACAAATCACTTTCTACGGGAATCATTCTGATAAACTGGGCCCGCGAAACCAATGGCGTCATCGCAAATTGATCAATGTCAATTTTATTTTTGGTTACAGCCAAAGCTCCGACATTCATTTTATAAAACTTTGTTGTATAGATGAAATTTTTGGTTGTGAGTGCATAATCTTTTATTTTCACCGCCATTCCGTTTTTTGCGGCATTTTCTACTAACTCAAGTTGGTTTACCGTCGCATTTAGTGCATTGAAAGTCAGCGGTTGTTTGCCGCTTTCATAAGTAATGTTTGAATTTTTAAGTGATATTTTCCCTACCAGAATCGGAAACTCAATTCCTTTAACAGCTATCTTTTTCTTTGGAACAGCGTTTCCTGCAGTAATTTTACCGTTAATCCCGTCAATCAGAAGATCTTTAACGTCGAGATTTAATTTTTTATCAACAAATTTAAAATCATTAATATTAAACTGAATCAGGTTGGTTTTAAAATCCATTGTCATTTTTGGCGAGTTGCCAGGCTTTGCAACCAGATTTTTTATTTGTCCGCCTTTAGGATTCAAATTAAAACTTTCAACAGAAATATTTTGTTGATCATTATAGTGAATTCCTTTTCCGGCAATTTTAAAATCTTTATACAGTACCGGAATTACCTCCTGCGAGCTTTCTTTGGAAAATTCTAATTTATTGATATTAACACTTAAATCTTCAGCAAAAAACAAATCAGTATCATTAGGTTTTAACACTTGAATTTTAGCATTACTCAACTGGATATCATCTAAATTTAGCTCAAAATTTCTTTTTTTCTCTGCTTTTTTTATCGCAGAAACTCCTGTTGTATAAATTTTCACAAAAGGATTTTGAAAGTTTGCATTGGCCAGTGAAACTTTATTTTTTTTCAGAACAATATCCTTAAAATTCATTTTAGGAATGCTGAATTGATACATTTGAGTTTTTTTAGGATAACTTTTCTTAAACTGCTCGAACGAAATAATTGGTGTAAGCTGAAAGTTTTCAACAGACATTTGCCCGTTCGCTGTAGTAATCTTATCTATTTTTATCGTGTAAATATCATCCGGTTGAAAGAAAAAATCTTTTCCGCGAATGCTGTAATGATCAAAAACAACAGGAAGTTTATTTTCTACCGATTCTTCAGTCATCTGCAGATTTTCTATAAATAAATCCAGCTGATTAACCTCAACAAATTTCTGCTTGGTATGTTTAAAAATATTAATTGTTCCTTTATTGATTCTGATATTTTCAAAACTAACCGGATTTGGCTTTTTCCCGGTTTTTTTGTCGACAGGTTTTGCCAGAATAATATTAAGATTCGGCTTTGAAAGCAATAAATCTGAAGAACTTATGGTCTTATTAAACAACGCATCGTAAATTCCGAAACGACTGATCTTTAAAGTATCAATTGTTCCCTGAAGGCCTATAACGTTTATGTTTTGTGGATCTTTATTATTGATGGTAATTCCGGATGCAAATATATTTCCGGTTCCAAGATCAACATCGAGCGATTTGTATGAAACTTTATAATCTGTATTTTTTTTGATGTAATTGGGCAATTGGGTTTTAAGCCATATATTAAGTCCGAAATTAGCAAGCAATACGAGGCCGAAAATAATTCCCAGACCTATAAAAAGCTTTTTAACCCAAGGTTTTTTCATCATATAAAGTTTTAATACATACAATTAATTTTTTACAGTCAACTCAATTACATACCCTTCATGTCCTCTGACATTCATAAAATTACCTCCTTCAAAACTCAGATATTGACCTTTAATACCATTCAGTTTTGCGGTAAATTCAGGCTTTTTATCCAATGTAAAAGATGTAATCTTTTCAGGCTTTGAAAAAGGATAATCAAACTTCCACATATCTTCACCTTCAGAATAGAATTTCTGAAAATCTTCAGGGAAATATTCTCTTATTTTCCGCTGAAAATCTGCCAAATCTATGTCATCTTCATAATCGTCCTGCAACATTTTTCTCCAGTTCGTTTTATCAGGAAGATGATCTTTCAAGGCAACTTCTATCATTCCTGCTTCGTATCGGTTTTCTGTTCTCGCGATCGGTAAAGCAAATGTTGCGCCCTGATCGATCCATCGGGTAGGAATTTGTGTATTTCTTGTCACACCCACTTTCACATCTCCTGTATATGCTAGATATACGGTATGCGGCTGCAATTGGATTTGTCTTTCTACATCTAAATCTCTTTCACCAATTCCCAAATGCGCTGTAGACAGCTCGGGACGAATAATTGTATCGCTCGCATAAGGACTTTCGAAAAAACAGCTTTTACAAAATCCCATTCTGTATATGGTCTTATCTAATCCGCAATTTACACACTGAAAACCTGTATGTTTTATGGTTATTTCTTTTCCAAATAATTCATTCATGTGGATAAGATCTCCAGAAAGATTTAGATAATATTGTATCGGTTGATCGTCATAGGTTGTCATTTTCAATATTTGTCCGGAAAACTGCATTTCAAAAAATTTTAATTATGATATAAATGTAAACTTTTTTAGTCATTTAAAAATAAATTCCTAACTTCACTATCACTAAAAACATAAAAAAGATGAAAAAATTCTATTCTATCTTGTCAATATTATTGGCATCATTACTTGTTGCACAAACTACTATTTATTCGGAGAATTTCGGAACTCCTACCGCAACAACTTTACTGACAGCTTATTCGGGATACCAAAACAGTAGTCCGATCATGTATTCGGGAACTGCAGATGTAAGAACCTCTAGTCCATCAGTAGGCTATGCTGGAGCAAGTGGCAGTGGATGTGTATTTTTAGGAGAAGTTACTACAACCTCAGGAAACCCTGCAAAAACATTGATAATTGAAGGAATAAACACTTCCAATTATATGGGTATTTCAATGACATTGGGTCATCAGAAAAGTACAATCGCTTCAAATAACGAACTTACTATCGAAGTAAGTGCCAATGGAACAACCTGGACACCACTAACTTATACAAGACCTACAGGCTCCGGAACAGCTAATTGGATGTTGATAAGCCCCACCGGAGTAATACCCGCAACTACCAATTTGAGAATCAGATTAACCAATGTTTTAGATTCTAATGTAGGCTTTAGAATTGATGATATAAATTTGACGGGAACTGCTGGTACTTTAGCGACTAGTGAAAACAACAAAAAGGGATTTAATATCTATCCTACTTCTGTAAGTAATGGTAAAATTTTTATTACTTCAAGTAAAAATTCTGATAAAAAAGTGAAAATCTTCGATCAAACAGGAAGATTACTTATTAGCAAAACAGTTAAAAGCGAAATAAACGTTTCTGAATTACCAAAAGGAATTTACATTCTAAATGTTGAGGAGAACGAAGCAGCTATATCTATAAAAGTACTGATCAAATAATAAAATCATTTAAACATAAAAGAATCTCAGTGTTTTATTGAGATTCTTTTTCAGTTTATGGATATATTTGTAAAAGAAACTTAGCAAATGATTTATCTCGTAACAGGAGGAAGCGGATTTATTGGTTCTCATTTGATAGAAAAATTATTGAAAGAAGGACATTCTGTCATAAACATTGACAATTTTGATGATTTTTATGATTATAAGATAAAAATTAAAAATACTTTAGATTCTCTTGAAAAAAACATTGATTTTAAATTTTCCGAAAAAGAAAATGATATTCAAAATTTAATTTCAATTTCAAAATCAGAACATTACACTTTATATTTTCAGGATATCAGAGACCAAAAAGGTTTAGACAAAGTATTTCACAAACATCATATCGATTTTATCATACACTTAGCGGCTCTTGCTGGCGTAAGACCGTCTATTGAAAGACCTTTGGAATATGAAGAAGTGAATGTTCGCGGTACGATGAATCTTTGGGAACTCTGTAATCAATTCGGGATAAAAAAATTCATCTGCGCCTCATCATCAAGCGTATATGGTAACAATGAGAAAATTCCTTTTTGTGAAACTGATAATGTAGATCAACCAATTTCACCGTATGCAGCGACAAAAAAAAGTGGGGAGGTTTTAGGTCACGTTTATCACAGTTTATATGGTATAGACATGATTCAGCTTAGGTTTTTCACGGTTTACGGACCAAGGCAAAGACCTGATTTAGCCATTCATAAATTTACAAAACTCATTTCAGAAAACAAAGAAATCCCTTTCTACGGCGACGGAAACACAGCAAGAGATTATACTTACATAGACGACATCATTGACGGAATACTAAAATCAATAGATTATCTTGAGAAAAATTCCGACATCTATGAAATTATTAATTTAGGCGAAAATGAAGTAGTCACTTTAACTGAAATGTTGTCAGAAATTGAAAAAAATCTTAATAAAACTGCCATCAGAAAAATACTGCCACTTCAGCCGGGTGACGTACAGAAAACCAGCGCTGACATTACAAAAGCACAAAATTTAATAGGTTACAAACCAGTCACAAACTTCCAAAATGGCACAAAAAAATTTGTGGAATGGTTTTTGAGAAAATGACATCAATCTACTGCGCCTGCACACTTACATGCATCTGCAGTGAAATATAGACAAAGTTTAACAAAAAGAATTGAAAATCAATTCATAAAAAAAGATTATAATATAACCTATTTTTATACTTTTGCAAAAAATAATAAATTATGTACTGGACATTAGAATTAGCTTCATATCTAAGCGACGCACCTTGGCCGATGACAAAAGCAGAACTTATCGACTATGCAATCAGAACTGGTGCACCAATGGAAGTGGTAGAAAACCTTCAGGCAATTGAAGACGAAGGAGAAATTTACGATGCTATCGACGAAATTTGGAGCGATTATCCAACAGATGAAGATTATCTTTGGAACGAAGACGAATATTAATGAAAAGCATTAAGCTTTAGGTGGTATACTTAAAGCTTTTTTAAATATATAATACACACCAAAGCGTGTAATTTTAATATGCTTAAAGCAATAAGCTTTGAGCTTAAATCAAATTCTATGAGTTTTTTAAATAAAGTTCTTAAAGGGTTTTTGGGAGACAAAAAAGCGCAGGACCTAAAGGAAGTAAAAAAAGTTGTAACAAAAATCAAAGCTGTTGAGCCAGGTATCGGAGAACTATCTGATGATGGTTTAAGAGAGAAAACCGCCGAATTTAAATCTAAAATAAAAGAAGCGACCAGCAGTATCACAGCGCAGATAGAACAAATTAAAGAGCAGATAAAAAACTCTACCAATGTTGATGAGAAAGAAGCGCTTTTTTCTAAAATAGAAGCTTTGAAAAAAGATTCTTACGAAATTGAAGAAAAAGTTCTTTTGCAGGTTCTTCCAGAAGCTTTCGCCTTGATTAAAGAAACATCAAGAAGATGGGCTCAAAACGGAGAAATTCGTGTAACAGCAACAGATTGGGACAGAGAATTAGCTGCTGCCGGAAAAGATTTCATTGAAATCCAGGGAGATCAGGCAGTTTGGAAAAACTCATGGAACGCAGCCGGAACACCAGTAGTTTGGGATATGGTGCATTATGATACGCAGTTTATTGGTGGTGTAATTCTTCACAGCGGAAAAATCGCTGAGATGGCAACCGGTGAAGGTAAAACGTTGGTAGGAACACTTCCTATTTACTTAAATGCACTTCCCGAAAGAGGAGTTCACGTAGTAACGGTGAATGACTATCTTGCAAAAAGAGACTCCGCTTGGATGGGACCATTGTACCAATTCCACGGAATGTCTATCGACTGTATCGATAATCACCAACCCAATTCTGACGGAAGAAGAAAAGCATACAACTCAGATATCACGTACGGAACCAACAACGAATTTGGTTTCGATTACCTGAGAGATAACATGGTAACTTCGCCTACAGAATTGGTACAGAGAGAACTAAACTTTGCCATCGTGGATGAGGTTGACTCTGTATTAGTTGATGATGCGAGAACACCATTGATCATTTCTGGTCCGGTTCCTCAAGGTGACAGACAAGAATTTGATCTTTTAAAACCTTCAATCGACAGAATCGTTGAAGTACAGAAAAAAACTGTTTCTGGTATTTTTAATGAGGCTAAAAAATTAATAGCAGCAGGAAATACTAAAGAAGGAGGATTCAAATTACTTCAGGCTTACAGAGGTCTTCCTAAAAACAGACAATTAATCAAATTTTTATCGGAAAGCGGAAATCGTGCATTGCTTCAAAAAACTGAAGCTCAATACATGGCTGACAACAACCGTGACATGCCGATTGTAGATAAAGATCTATACTTCGTAATCGAAGAAAAAAACAATCAGGTTGACTTGACAGACAAAGGTGTTGAATACATGTCTCAAGGAAATTCGGATAATAACTTCTTCGTACTTCCGGATATCGGAACTGAAATCGCAGAAGTAGAAGCTAAAAATTTATCTAAAGAAGAAGAATTTGAAGCTAAAGAAAAGCTTTTCGCAGAATTTGCCGAAAAATCAGAGCGTGTTCACACCATGAGCCAATTATTAAAAGCCTATACATTATTCGAAAAAGATGATGAATATGTGGTAATTGACGGTGAAGTGAAAATCGTAGACGAGCAGACTGGCCGTATTATGGAAGGTCGTCGTTATTCAGACGGTTTACACCAGGCGATTGAAGCTAAAGAAAGTGTAAAAATCGAAGCGGCTACCCAAACTTTTGCCACGGTAACACTTCAGAACTATTTCCGTATGTACAACAAACTTGCGGGGATGACAGGTACAGCAGAAACTGAAGCAGGAGAACTTTGGCAGATCTATAAATTAGATGTGGTGGTAATTCCTACCAACCGTCCGATCCAGAGAAACGACAAACAAGATTTGGTTTTCAAAACCAACAGAGAAAAATATAACGCAGTAATTGAAGAAATTGAAAATCTAACCTCAGCGGGAAGACCGGTATTGGTAGGTACAACTTCTGTTGAGATTTCACAATTACTTTCTAAAGCACTTCAGCTAAGAAAAATTCAGCATCAGGTGTTGAATGCAAAATTGCACAAAAAAGAAGCAGAAATCGTTGCCGGAGCGGGTCAGCCAGGAGTTGTGACTATTGCAACCAACATGGCAGGTCGTGGTACCGATATTAAGCTTTCTAAAGAAGTAAAAGAAGCAGGTGGTTTAGCAATTATCGGAACAGAAAGACACGATTCTAGACGTGTTGATAGACAGTTGAGAGGTAGAGCGGGACGTCAGGGAGATCCTGGAAGTTCGCAGTTCTATGTTTCTCTGGAAGACAACTTGATGCGTTTATTCGGTTCTGAAAGAATTGCAAAAATGATGGATAGAATGGGGCATAAGGAAGGTGAAGTAATTCAGCATTCTATGATCAGTAAATCTATCGAAAGAGCTCAGAAAAAAGTAGAAGAAAATAACTTCGGAACAAGAAAGAGACTTTTGGAATACGATGACGTAATGAATAAACAGCGTGACGTAATCTACAAAAGAAGAAAGAATGCTTTGTTCGGAGATCACCTGAAGTATGATATTACGAATATGATCTTTGATGTTTCAAACTCTATTGTAACCAAAGGCAAAGCTTCTGGAAACTACAAAGATTTTGAATTTGAGGTGATTAAAAACTTCACGATGGAATCTCCGGTTTCTGAAAATGATTTTAAATCAAAACAAGTTCCCGAACTTACCAATATTCTATTCAAAGCAGCTCAGGACGATTATAATATGAAGCTGAATCTGCTGAAAGAAAAATCGTTCCCAATTATTGAGAATGTATATCAGAATCAAGGTTCTATGTTCAAAATGATCCAGGTTCCTTTCTCTGACGGTGTGAAAACTTTAACCATCGTTACAGATTTAAAAGAAGCTTATGATTCACAATGTGACAGCTTAATTAATGATTTTGAAAAGAATATTACTTTATCAATCATTGATGAAAACTGGAAACTTCACCTTCGTGAAATGGATGACTTGAGAAGATCTTCTCAAGGAGCCGTTTACGAACAAAAAGATCCTTTGGTGATTTACAAACAAGAATCTTTCCACCTTTTCAGTGAAATGGTAGACAAGATGAACAAAGAAATTATTTCATTCTTATACAGAGGAGAAATTCCCGCATAAGAGATAAATTATAGATTTTATAAAAACCCGCCTCATTTGAGGCGGGTTTTTGTTATTTACAGAATAATACTTATTAAATAAATATGACAAATATCAATTAGCTATTTTATTTAGAATAATTAAAAACTATATATTTGCAAAAAAATTAGGTCTTACATGAATAAATTATTGATCTCTGCTTCGTTGTTAGCAACAGCATTTGCTTTTGCACAAGAAAACGATACTGTTAAAACTGATAAAATTGACGAAGTTGTTGTACAAGGTTATATTACGCGAGATAGAGAGTCGGTAAACAAAATGCCTCTAAAGGAAATCGAAAACCCTCAGGTTTATAATATTGTTAACAAGAATGTAATCAAAGAGCAAGTTGTTACAAGCTTTAATGATGCTTTGAAAAACGTTACAGGGATTGCCAGATTATGGGAATCTACAGGAAGAGGAAATGATGGTGGTGAATATTATACCATGCGAGGTTTTTCTTTACAGCCAAGTTTGACAAACGGAATGCCTTCCCTTAACAACGGAACTTTAGACCTTGCCGGAGTTGAAACTATTGAAGCCATTAAAGGGCCATCTGGAACATTGTACGGAGGAAGTGTAATTTCTTATGGCGGTTTGATTAATGTAATTACTAAAAAGCCGTATCACCATTTTGGAGGTGAAGTAAACTATATTAACGGAAGTTACGGCCTGAACAGGCTGAGTGCCGATATAAATACTCCGCTAAGCAAAAACTTATTTGCGAGAGTAAATGCCGCTTATCAAAAACAGAATACTTTTCAGGACGCAGGTTTTAGCGAATCTTTTTACGTTGCGCCTTCAGTAAAATTTATCGCTAACGACAGGCTTACCTTTTTTGTAAATACCGAAATCAAAAAAAGCGAGTCTGCAAATGCACCAATGATCTTCTTAAATAGAAATCTTCCACTTACCTATTATTCAATTGGTGTTTTCAAAGACAATTATAAAAAGTCTTATACCAGTGATGACTTAACCATTAATAATACAACTTTCAATTTTCAAGCTTCAGCGAATTACCAAATTTCTGATAATTGGACTTCAAAAACAATTTTTTCTAGAAGCAACACCAAAACAGATGGTTACTATCAATATTTATATGATCAGTCAAACGGAAAAGATTTCACAAGATACATTGCTGATGTAGGCGGTGAAACCAATACTACAGGTATTCAGCAAAATTTCGTCGGTAATTTTAATTTGGGAAGCGTTAAAAATAAATTATTAGTTGGTTTAGATTATTTTCAAAGAGATTTTATTCAGGGAGGAACAGGCTGGATTGGTTACGGAGTTGTAGACATTGTTAACCAACGTGATACAAAAGCAGATGTATTAACAAAATCTTCAGTTGATTTTGCTTTACAGGGATCTGGTCAGGAAATAGGTCATGTCAAAGCAAAAATTTATAGCGCTTATGTTTCTGATGTGGTAAATATTCTTCCGAACTTATCTGCAATGTTAAGTTTAAGAATGGATCATTTTACAGGTAAAGCAAGCGCTTATGCTACTGACGATTCTAAAAACCAAACAACATTTTCACCAAAATTAGGTTTGGTGTACCAACCTATACCTGACAAAGTATCTGTTTTCGGAAATTATATGAATGGATTCACAAATGTTGATCCTTCACCTGTACAAATTACAGATGACCTTGGAAATGTTTTGAGCAACGAACTTCTTTATTTTGATCCTGAACACGCCAACCAATGGGAAGTTGGAACAAAAGCCAATTTAGCAGGTGACAAATTCTCAATTACAGCAAGTTATTACAGCATTAATGTTAAAAATAAAGTAATGGGTAACGGAAACAATATTACTCAAGGAGGAGAGGTTGACAGTAAAGGTTTCGAAGTAAGTGTTTTGGGTAGCCCAATCCCCGGTATGAATATTATTGCAGGATATAGCTACAACGACAGTAACGTTGTAAAAGGTGACGAAGGTTATCCTGGTCACAGAACGGAAGATTCAGGACCCAAAAACCTAATCAATTTCTGGGGAACATATAAAATACAGGAAGGCTCTCTGAAAAACTTTGGAATTGGCTTCGGAGGTAACTCAGCAAGTAGATTTTACACCCTTAATAGAGGTAATATTGGCGCATTTCCACTTCCTAGCTACATCATTATGAATTCATCTCTCTCTTACACAGAAGACAGATACAGCATCATTCTTAAGCTAGATAACATTGCTAACAAAAAATACTTCTCTGGATGGTCTACAGTGACACCTCAGAGATTGAGAACTTTATCTCTAAGTTTAAATTACAAATTCTAAATTTAAAAACTATATTCTCTATTCCTGAAAGCTTTTTCGGGAATAGTTTTTTAATAGATAAATGAAAAAAAAACATCATCATAAGAAGAAACCGAGCGTCTATAAAAAATGGGCAGGCAAACTGCATTTATGGCTTGGCTTATCCGTGGGGCTCATTATCTTCATAGTTTCTTTATCGGGAACGATGTATGTTTTCAAAGACGAAATTCAGAA
Organism: Chryseobacterium sp. CFS15; assembly: GCF_031118795.1. Taxonomy (NCBI): domain Bacteria; kingdom Pseudomonadati; phylum Bacteroidota; class Flavobacteriia; order Flavobacteriales; family Weeksellaceae; genus Chryseobacterium; species Chryseobacterium sp. CFS15. Next base: position 25,623 of record NZ_JAVHYL010000005.1, read on the forward strand.
TCAGCTAAGGAAAGATGTTCTGTTTGTAAAAACTGAAACAGTTACAAAACAACCTTTGTCTGTCGAAGTTTTAAAGGAAAAAATTACTTTGGAACTCAATGAGAAATATCCTGTAAGTTCGGTTGAGATCCCTTTAGATAAAAGCAAATCTTACAAGTTTATTTTTTATGAAAAAGACAAAAAAGCGTGGAACTATTTTGATGAAGTAAAGATCAACAAACTGATTTATGTCAATCAGTATACCGGTGAAATTCTGGGAATTTACAATGAAAAATATGATCTCTTCCCTATTCTGAAATCTATTCACTGGAGTTTATTGTTAAAAGCAGATTGGGGAAAATATGTGGTCGGTATTCCGGTTGTCTTATTTATCATTATGCTGATTACAGGAATTATTCTTTGGTGGCCCAAAAATAAAAATGCACGAAAAAGCAGACTTTCATTTGATTGGAAAAAAGTAAAAACCTGGAAACGCAAAAACTACGACTTACACAATGTTTTAGGATTTTATGCTTCGTTTATCGCTTTATTGCTAAGTCTTTCAGGGTTATATTTTGCTTATCCGTGGGTGAAAAATGCATTTAACTTCACATTATCCGGTTCCTTAGAACTTCCAAAAGAAAAGACAATTAAATCACCGGACTCACTTTTAGCAAAAAACAATTCGGTTTTTGATCTTACAATTCCTCAGACTCAAAAATTATATTTTGAATCTTCAAGCTTTAGAATTCCATTAAACGGAAAAAATAAAAAAGGAAAAGAATTAGAAAACATTCCCGTTACCGTGTATGGTAAAGACGGTAGATACAGTGAAAGAAATCTACTCTTCTACGATAAATATTCGGGGAAACTATTATCAAATAAACCTCATCAGAAATTAACAAACGCTGAAAAATATGCCAATGCCAATTATGACATTCATGTAGGATCGTACTTCGGCATCTTCGGTAAAATCCTATGGTTTGCCGAAGGATTGGTATGTACCTCATTACCGGTAACCGGTTTTTTAGTATGGTGGGGAAAACGTAAAAAACAAGGAAAGAAAACATTATGAAAAAGGCTCTTTTATCAGTAGCTTGCCTGAGCACAATCACTGTTTTTGCACAGGAAAAAGACAGCTTAAAAGTAAAAAATGTAGATGAAGTGGTACTTACAGCTTCCCGAAAAAAGGAAAGCATCAAAGAAATACCAAGTTCTATTACCATCGTTAGCGAAAAACAAATTCAAGCGCAGCTGACAGTCAATTCAGACATTTCTAATATTCTGCAATACACGGTACCAAGTTTAGGACCTAGTTCAGGGCAGACTTCCAATTCCGGACAGACTTTAAGAGGTCGCCAGGTGCTGGTACTTATTGATGGAATTCCGCAATCTACTCCGCTACGTAACGGTGCGAGGGACATTAAATCTATTGATCCTTCGGCTATTGAGAGAATTGAAGTGATAAAAGGAGCCTCGTCTATCTACGGAAACGGCGCAGATGGTGGTATCATCAACTATATTACGAAAAGAAACAAAACAGATAAAAAAATATCGGGTATTTCTCAGATCGGTATTACCGGGCAACCTTATGGTGGAACTTTAGGTTTCAGAGCTAGCCAGCTTTTATCTGGTAAGATAAAAAAGTTCGATTATGTCTTGTCTTTGGCTTATGAAAGAACCGGTGATGCAAAAGATGGCAATGGCGTATTTCTGAGCCCTACTTACAGCACAGCACAGATGAACAGCTACAACGGATTACTGAAGTTGGGTTATGATATTAATGATGACCAGAGAATCGAAGTTTCTTATATGGGATATGCATCAAAATCTGATTTGAATTTGGGGATAAAAACAGGGAAATATGGAATTAATCCAACCATTGGAGATGGTGAAAGTAAAAGTCTTGAAACGACTCCACAAGGAACTCCCCGCAACCATAATTACAGAATAAACTACGACAACAAAAATCTTTTCTGGGGATCTACTGCATTGAATGTTAATGCTTATATGCAGGATTTCAGAACAGTTTACGGATATAGCGACACCTTTTTTGGAGGTGGCCAATCAAATATTATTTCTAAAAAAATGGGAGCCAGAATCAATTTTGACACCCAACTTTGGTCTGGAAACAATTCTCAGGCAGAAGTAATCTACGGTTTAGATCTACTCAACGATAAGACCGTACAAAAACTAGAAGACGGACGTTACTGGACTCCGGATATGGATATGATCAACACGGCTCCTTTCCTTTTATTAAAAATCGACTTATTGAAAAAATTAACGATAAAGGGAGGATTACGATACGAAAATATGACCGTAAATGTAGGAGATTTCAACACGCTTTCTTCTGTAAAGAGCGATGGAACATTCACCAAAAGTATCTTTGTAACCGGTGGAGACTTAAAATACAACGCTTTGGTAGGGAATATTGGTCTTCGTTATAATATTAATAATCAGATCAATCTTTTCGGGAGCTTTTCACAGTCTTATTCTATCAACGAGATCGGAAGAATTTTACGAACTTCTACACAAAGTACCATTGCCCAGATAGAAGCCAAGCCAATCATTGTCAACAATTATGAGTTGGGCGCTACCGGGCAAATCTCTAATTGGCTGAATTATGAAGTAACATCTTATGTTAGCACCTCAAAATTGGGAGCTTCTTTTGTACAAGGTCCAGACAGAGCTTTTACAATCCAAAGATCCCCTGAAGTGGTGTACGGTGTTGAGGGTTTCCTGCACTTCACACCAGCAAAATGGATTAATTTCGGTGGAAGTTATAGCTGGCTGGAAGGTATTACTTCACTTAAAGACGATGGAGATTACTCGGCAAAAGTAAACAACAGCAGAATCGCTGCACCAAAAGTTTTAGCATACGTTCAGGTAAAGCCTACCGAAGCATTTTCTGTAGGCCTTGATATGCTGCATTCTTTCGAACAAAACAGATTTAGCCCTAATGCTAGCACAGGTTTGTATGCTTATGGTGAAGGAAAAGTCCCTGAATACACGATTTTCAATTTTAAAACAAATTATGAAATCAACCAAAACTGGAAACTTTCTTTAGGGATAGAAAACCTTTTCAACACCACTTATCAGCCAGCAATTGCATGGTGGAACGCCCGAGATTCTGAATTTGTAAACGCTTTGGGTATGAGAGGAACCTTTATGATTGAATATAAATTTTAATTAATCTAAATAAAAACTTGTTTTATATTTGCACATTGCAATTTCTATGAAGAAAAAACACCACCATAAAAAGAAACCCAGTATCTTCAAAAAATGGACAGGCAAACTGCATCTGTGGTTTGGTCTTTTCATCGGTTTGATCATTTTTATTGTTTCAATTACCGGAACTTTGTTTGTATTCAAAGATGAGGTTGAGAATTTTACCCGTAAAGATGTTATTTATCACAATGAACAAAATATTGCGCAAAAACAGATTTTGCCCATCCGGGTTTTAGAAAAAGCTGTTGATGCTCAACTTAAGGAAAAATATAAGATCCATTGGGTGAATGTTCCTATCGACAAGAAAATGTCTTATCAGTTCTATTGGTACGAGCACAACACGGAAGCCTGGAATTATTTTGACGAGTTTCCTATCTACAAAGTTGCTTATGTGAATCCCTACACCGGAAAAGTTCTAAGGACTTATGATGAGAAAAACGGTTTTTTCAGCATTGTAAAATCTATTCACTGGAGCTTTTTATTAAAACAGGACTGGGGAAAATATGTGGTGGGAATTCCGGTAATTATCTTCATTATCATGCTGATATCCGGAATTATTTTGTGGTGGCCAAAGAATAAATCTGCCCGAAAACAACGCTTTTCTTTCAAATGGAAAAATATCAAAAACTGGAAAAGAAAGAATTACGACCTTCATAATATTTTAGGATTTTATTCTTCTATTTTTGCTTTAATCTTTTCAATTACAGGTTTATTTTATGCCTTCTTTATCGTACAGGCAATGATCTATTTTGTTTTTTCCGGAGGAAATACGGTATACCCCGATTTTTCGCACATTACCACCAAAGCGCCGATAGAGCAAAGAAATGAAACCACATTAGATAAAGTCATTCACACGGTTCAGGCAAAATATCCCAATTCTTTTGGGTTTGCAATCGACCTTGGACATCCGCATATGGATGATCATGAGCATCCTAATTTCTCAGTTTTCGTAAAACATCTTTCTTATTCTTATCACAAAAACAGCAGTTTGATTTTTGATGAAAATTCGGGTGAGCTTTTGCATACTTATAATCATGAAGATAAGAACTTTGGCGAAAAAACAGTCGCTGCTAATTATGATATTCACGTAGGATCTATTTTGGGGTTACCCACAAAAATCATTGCATTTATTGTAAGCTTAATTTGTGCTTCACTTCCCGTAACGGGCTTTTTAGTTTGGTGGGGAAGAAGAAAAAAGACTAAAAAAGCAGTCTGATTTTTCAAATAAGTCGGGTTTAATAACTATTAATACAATCTTTTTTATAAATTTATTGCCTCGAAATTATACAATAAGAAAATGTCAGTAGTAGATTTGTCAAAACAGGTTGCATTAGGTATCGATATCGGTGGGACCAATACAAAATTTGGTCTCGTCAATCACAGAGGAGAAATCTTGATTAAAGGTTCTTTGCCGACCGACCAATACAGCACACCTGAAGCATTTGTTGATGCTCTTCATGAGCAGATTCAACCGATGATCGATGAGCATTGCGAAGGAAAAAAGATTGAAGGCATAGGTGTAGGTGCTCCCAATGCAAACTACTATAGAGGAACTATAGAATTGGCTCCCAATCTTCCCTGGAAAGGAGTGATTAACTTTGCCGACTTAATGACTGCGAAATTCAACAGTCCCTGCAAAATGACCAATGATGCTAATGCTGCGGCTTTAGGAGAAATGATGTACGGCGCCGCAAGAGGTATGAAAGATTTTATCATGATTACTTTGGGAACAGGTGTAGGAAGCGGAATTGTTTCCAGCGGACATCTTATTTACGGTCATGATGGTTTTGCCGGAGAATTGGGTCACACTATTGTAAAACCAGGTGGCAGAAAACATTGGAGTACAGGTTCTGAAGGAAGTTTAGAAGCTTATGCGTCAGCCACAGGAATTGCCATTACCGCAAAAAAAATGAGAGCAGAGTTCCCGGATTCGATGCTGAATCAATATCCTGAGGAAGCGATCAATTCTAAAACAGTGCACGAATGTGCATTAAAAGAAGATCCTGTAGCGGTTGAGGTTTTCAGATATACGGGTCAGAAATTGGGTGAAGCTTTAGCCAATTTTGTCATGTTTTCTTCTCCCGAAGCTATTTTATTATTCGGAGGAGTAATCAAAGCGGGCGATTTTATTTTGAAACCAGCTAAACTTCACATGGAAAGAAACCTTCTTCCTATTTTCAGAAATAAAGTAAGATTGGTTTTCAGTGAACTGGATGAAGCAGATGCAGCTATTCTTGGAGCAAGTGCTTTAGTTTGGGAAAAATAATCTGACTTAAATTTAAAATATTAAGCATCCTTTCTAGGGTGCTTTTTTTGTTGATTAAATTACCACTGATTTTATATTTTGCCACGAATGCACGAATATTTAAATAGATATCGAAAATATTCGTGCATTCGTGGCTAATAAATTTGCCGTTTTTTCATGGCTCATTTAAGTGTGCAAATTTCTTTCTTTTGATTTGTGAAATCTATTGTGATCATTTATTCTTAAAGCATAAAACCTTATTTAAATGAAAAAGTTTTTCATAATTTTGATTTCGTTTTTCAGGCTTATTAAAGTTTAAAAAAGAGAATATTTAAATAAAACAATCAACTTAAAATGAATAAAAATAATTTTCAGCAGATCACTTTTGGTGGCGGATGTTTTTGGTGTGTAGAAAGCTGTTTTAATATACTGAAAGGAGTAGAATCTGCTATTTCCGGATATTCGGGAGGTCATAAAGATAATCCGACATATGAAGAGGTTTGCACAGGCGAAACCGGTCACGCTGAAGTCGTACAGATTACTTATGATCCAGAAATTATTTCTTACGAACAGTTAATGGATGTATTTTTCTTCCTTCACGACCCAACTCAATTGAACAGACAGGGTAATGACATCGGAACTCAATACCGTTCTGTAATTTATTATAAAGACGATGCTGAAAAGGCAAAAGCCGAAGAAGCCATCAAAACCTCGCAAGAATCAGGAAGATGGTCTGGAACTTACGTGACAGAATTAACCCCATTTGAAAAATTCTGGCCAGCCGAACAATACCATCAGGGATATTATAACGAAAACCCTACACAGCCTTACTGCAGCGCAGTTGTAGGACCAAAGATTCAGAAATTTAAAAAACATTTCGGAGAATTGGGAATGCTGGAAACAGATTCATAATAAAAACAAGAGCGGAGATTTTTCTTCGCTTTTTTTATTGTCTACCATACGTTTCAATAATATACTCTGTCGCTTTTCTTAATTCTTTTCCATTTTCTGGATCTATCCCATCTGAAGTAAAAAATTCTACATTTCCTTTATGCTTAGAATACCAAACTTTTCCATATGCATTATCTACCGTCAAAGTATCTTTTCTGGTAATTCTTTGGAAATAGGCTACAAGAATCTCATCAATCGGCTTCAATTCTATCTTTGGATTTTTATCATCACAGTAAGCCAATTTATACTCTTTATCATCCCAATACATACAGTTTTGTTGCTTTACAGATATAGTTGGTGTCTGTTGAGACACCTTACTTTCCATTGTAACCGGAATATGAGCAATTCCTAAAACCTGAGCATTTTCGATTTCCAAATTTTTAGTTAGACTTTCTTTGGAAATAGTTGGTGTCTGATTATTTACAATTTTATTCCCTGCCAAGAAACCACCTACTAAAAGCACACCCAAAATCCCTAAATTGCTTTGTTTGGTAAGAAATTCTGGCATCTTAATGATTGGTTTATTGATAACAGTTATCACCAAATTAGATAATGCCTGATTTACTTTGTATTCAAAACTTTTCCAGCCAGAGCAATAATCATTAAAGCTTTCAAACCCTAAATATCTACTTAAATCATCTAATATTAAAGGTTTTATAGGATAATCACCTTCTTCTTTAACAATTGCTTTATAATAGTTTTCAAATGTTTTATAGCTTAAAGTAATCTTATATTCATCACGTAGCACTATTTCAAGATTCTTTAAAATCCCACTAAAAGATGTTTCAGGAGTTTCATTGGAAGCTTTATCAAAAACATCCTCCAATAATTTTTTTCTCTCAGGTAAAAATTTGGACATACTCATGGATTATTATTGCGAAAATTAAGAAATTTCAAATCAAATACCTTACGGTTTTCCGTAAGCTCTTTCTGGAAAAACTTTCCAAATTCTTTCCAAAAACTTTCTAACCCCACCCTTCATTTCCGTTGCATCTTTGCATCAGAGATTAGTGAAAAACAAACAATTACAAAAACAAATTTACAAAACTGATCTCTAATATCACCTGATAAAACGGAAGAAAACTCCGGGTTGGGAAGCAGATGTTTCTCTTCCGTTTTTGAAGGTTTACTTCCCAAAAATTTAGAAGCGCTTCAAAATTTTACGTGTACAGCTCGAGATCAAAAAATCTGCGAGAGGAAGAAAAATGATTTCAACTTCAAAAATTTAACGGAAATGATTCAATTAATATTAATGCTATTAGGTTTAGCATTCGGAAATAATAATGCAAATACAACAAACTGTAATAATAACAATCAAGATCCTATAACGGTACAGAACTCCGGAGGAGGAGCTGGTTTAGATCCGGGAACAGGAACGGATCCGGGAGATACAGGAGGAGACACAATACCATTACCTCCAAAAAAATAATTTTAAGAGAGAGAAGTTAAAAAGCTTCTCTCTTTTTTATTTATCCCTAAACTTCTAATTAGAAAAATAGTTTTTATACTTTTATAAAAACTTATTATCGTGAAATTTAAATTACTATTTTTTTCAATATTACTAGTCATCGCAATTGTTGCCTGTTCTGAACATAATAATGTGAATAATGAGATAACAAATCCTGCTTATGATAAAGCCTTTAAATTTGATTCTTTAAATATTTCTGACAGCGCATATATCTATTATAGCAAAGCTTTAGATGCTTTCAAAAAAAATAAAAATAATTTCGGCCAAGCAAAGTGTCTTCTGAATATGTCTAAAATATTAACTACAAAAGGAAATTATTTTAAAGGACAAGATTTTTCGCTTAGCGCAAAACAACTCTTCAACATCAACGACAAAGATCAATACTATCATATAACCGATAATTTTAATAATTTGGGTATGATAAGTAATAATTTAAAGAGATACAAAGAAGCAAAAGATTATTATCTGTCGGCCGTAAAATATGCAGAAGATGAAAATGTGAAAATTTCAATTTTAGCAAACATCGCAAATATTTACAAAGAAGAAAAAAAATATCCTCAAGCTATAAAAATTTTTGATAGTATTTTACCAAAGGCAGAGAAAATAGAAGGAATAGGATTTCCAAGAATTCTTTCTAATCTAGCGTATACAAAGTGGCTAAATGATTCTAAGTACAATCCAGAACCACTTATCTTAAAAGCATTAAAAATACAGTCGGAAATTGATGATAAGATGGGACAAAATGCAAATTATTCCCGTTTATCTAATTACTTTAAAAATAAAGATATATCAAAGTCTTTATTCTACGCAGAATTGATGCAGAAAGTGGCAAAAGAGGTAAAAAGCAGTGACGACCAACTAGAAGCTCTACAAAAAATATCAAACCTTGAATCTGGTAATTTTCAAAATAATTTCAATAAGTACGTTTCTCTCAGAGATAGTATACAAACAGCTCGCTATATTGACAATAATAAATTCGCAACCATTGTGTACGGTGTGGAAGAAAACAAATTAGAAATTGCACAGAACGAAAATAGAATACTGAAACAGAATATTGGCATTATTTCATTAATCATCGTCTTAGTCACAGGTTTCTTCTGGAACGAAAAAAGGAAGAAAAACATCAGACGCGAAAAAGAACAAGAAAAACAAATTGAAGTAAAAAACACCGAACTAAAATATTCCAAAAAAGTACACGACGTTGTTGCCAACGGGATTTATCAGGTGATGACAAAAATTGAAAATCAAGGCAGCTTCAATAAAGAACAGGCACTTGATGAATTGGAATTTGTTTATGAAAAATCCAGAGATATCTCCTACGAAAACCCGGATTCTCAAGATGAAAAATTCAATGAAAAAATTTCAAAGCTTGTAGCTTCTTTTAAAAATGATGAGATCAATACATTTACTGTCGGAAATCAGGAAGAAACGTGGGAAAAAGTTACAAAATCGACTCAAACGGAGATTTACCAGATTATTCGTGAGCTTTTGGTAAACATGAAAAAGCATAGTGAGGCAAACAATGTTGTTTTTAAGTTTGAAAAAATAAACAACCTCATCAACATTAACTATGCTGATAACGGAATTGGGATTTCTGATGATTTAATTTTTAAAAACGGATTATCGAATACGGTTTCCCGTATAGAAAACATCAACGGAAAAATTACTTTTGAAACCAAAACCGAAAAAGGACTGAAAATCAATATTTCATTTCCTGTTTCTTAAAAAGATAACAATGTTTAAAAAAATTTTAATTTCCGAAGATCACGAAAGTATCAATATTTCAGTACAGAAAACTTTAGAAGATCTCAAATTTGATAATTTTGAGTATGTATATTATTGTGATGATGCATTATCAAAAGCGCAGAAAGCAATCCGTGAAAAGAAACCTTATGATTTGCTCATCACCGATCTTTATTACGAAGAAGATCATCATCCTCAAAAATTAAAAGACGGTCGGGAATTGATTTCGGCAGTCCGACAAGAACAGCCAGATTTAAAAATTATCGTTTTTTCGGCCGAACATAAATCCGGAATAATCGATTCTCTTTTTAATGATTACGGAATCAACGGCTATGTCCGGAAAGCAAGACACGATTCTAAAGAATTAAAAAAAGCAATTGCATCAGTTTATAACAATGAAAATTATCTTTCGCTTGATCTTAAACAGGAGGTGAAAAAACTGAATAATTATGAGTTTACATCGTATGATATTACACTAGTCTCGTTACTTTCTCAAGGGGTTTTACAAAAGAATATTCCGGTATTTCTACAAAACAACAATATAAAACCCAACAGTTTGAGCAGTATTGAAAAGAAACTCAATACGCTGAAAGAAGAGTTGGGAATAAGCAACAACGAACAATTGGTTGCATTCTGCAAAGACTTAGGAATTATATAATTCATTTTAAATAACCATTCGAAACCTTTCAAATTATTGAAAGGTTTTTTTGTTTTACGGTTTCCCGTAAGGATTGGTTTTGAAAGGGTTATACTTTTGAAGTATTAAATAATAACAATCATGGGAAAATTTACCATCAGCAAAAGAAAAAATGATGAATATCAATTTAATCTGAAAGCTGGGAACGGAGAAATCATTTTAACCAGCGAAGGTTACACGACAAAAGCAAATTGCCATAAAGGAATTGAATCTGTAAGAATCAATTCACAGGATTCTTCAAGATACGACAGAAGAGTTGCTGTAAACGAAAAAGATTATTTTGTATTGAAAGCAAGAAACGGTGAAATCATTGGAAAAAGTCAGTATTACAGTTCAAAATCAAGCATGGAAATCGGAATTGATTCTGTAAAAACCAATGCACCAACTGCCGAAATCGTTGATGAAACTCTTTAAAAAATACCATTATGGATCTTAAAATTAAACTTGAGCAATTACATCAAAAAGTAGTTGGGTTAAAAGAGCAGATCACTACTGAAGAAGCCACCAAAAATGCTTTTGTGATGCCTTTTATACAAATTTTGGGTTATGATATTTTCAATCCTACAGAAGTCGTTCCGGAGCATGTTTGCGATATTGGAACCAAGAAAGGTGAAAAAGTAGATTACGTCATTAAAAATAATGACGAGCCCATTTTCATTATCGAATGCAAACATTGGAAAGAAAGCGCCGATGCGCACAATTCTCAACTTCACAGATATTATCATGTTTCAAAAACAAGATTCGGAGTCTTAACCAACGGAATTGTCTACAACTTCTACACAGATCTTGAGAAACCCAATATCATGGATGAAAAGCCTTTTTTTACCATCAATATTGAAGATATAAAAGAAAGTTCGATTAAAATTCTGGAAAGCTTCACCAAGAAAGATTACAATCTTGAAAGTATTTTGGATTCTGCAGAAGCCTTAAAATACATCAAAGCTATCAGAAAAGAGTTTGAAAAAGAAATTGAAAACCCTTCTGATGAATTGGTCAAATTATTAGTCAACCGTTTTTTTGAAAAACCACTAACGGCAAACCGAATGATTTCGTTTAAAGAATATGCCAAAAAAGCGTTAACAACTTCCATAAATGAATCAATCAGTTTCAGATTAAAATCTGCTTTAAGCATTAATGAGCAAATCGAAAAACAGGAAGATAATGTAAAAACATCACAGCCGATTGACGAAAATAACGATTCTAAAATTGTAACTACAGAAGAAGAACTGGAAGGATTTCAGATTGTGAAAGCTATTTTGAGAGAAAAAATTCCATCTGCCAGAATTGCACACAGAGATACTTTATCCTATTTTGGAATTCTGCTGGATGATAATAATAGAAAACCACTTTGCAGATTGCATTTTAATACTGCAAATAAATATCTGGAAACATTTCACAACGGAAAAGATGCCGGAGAAAAGATTTTACTTAATAATCTGGATGAAATATATAATTACAAGACAGAGCTTCTGAAAACACTAGAAAATTACAACTAACATGAAAAAAATTTTATTATTATTTTTTGGAATCATATTGATCGCTTTCACTTCGCTTTATTTTTCAAGAGATGAAAATAATGGTCACAAAGGAAGATGTACCGGCTCTGCTTATTGTACAGCATGTTCCAATTGTTCCAGATGTGGTCATTGTGGAGCAGGAGGAACTTGTGGCGTGTGTAGCGGAGGTTCCTCAGAAAGAAATCTTTCCTATTCATCATCAAACAAAAAAAGTAAAACCGCAAAGAAAAGTACCAATAGTACTTCTTCAAAAAAAACAAACTCAAAGACTTCTTCAACTCCTCATAAATTGATGAGCCAATTAAAAGCAGAGACTATTGATGTTCGGAAAGGTCCCGGTTTTCGTTTTGATGTTGTTGAAAAAATAAGACAAGGCACTGCTTTAATTGAAATTGAAAAAAAAGACAGCTGGATAAAAGTTCAGATCCAAAAAACAGGAACAACAGGATATATTTATTACAAGGATATTCAAATAACTAAAAATAATTGATATGAATTTAAAGCAATTTTTAAACGAAGAGCAGGATCCAAAAGCTGTTGAAAAGCTCTTGGAAAGAATCAATGGGCTTCTCACTTCACAGGAAGTTGTAGAATATATCGCTGTACAAAAGAAACCTGCTTTAAATTTATCTCCGGACTGCATTGCGCTTACCAACAGGAGAATAATTTTCTGCAGACCTAAAACCTTCGGTTTATCTATGGATTTTCAGGATTATAGTTGGGTAGATGTTGCAGATTGCCACATTAAAGAAGGAATTTTGGGTGCTACTTTTATGATGCGAACTACAAAAAACTTCACCAATATGATGGATTATCTTCCTAAAACACAGGCAAGAAAATTGTATCAATATGCACAGGAAATTGAAGAACAAATGAGAAATGTAAGAAGAGAGAAAGATTTGGAGGCAAGAAGAGCTTCTGCAGGAGGTGGGGTTACAGTAAATAATACAACACCAATTATTACCCCTCATCAACAATTCCAGCAATCTCAACCATTATTAATAGAAAACGAAGATCCTTTTGCTCTTTTACAAAAACTAAAAGGCTTAATGGAAAACGGAATAATTTCTCCTGAAGAATTTGAAAATAAAAAGAACGAGATATTATCTAGAGTTTAAAGTTATGAAATCAAAATTTACAACAGCCATGTTTGCTCTGTTTTTAGGAGGATTGGGCATTCACAGATTTTATTTGGGACAAAATGGTAAGGGAATATTATATCTTATTTTTTTCTGGACTTTTATTCCTGCATTGATTGCACTATTTGATTTTTTCGTCTTCATTTTTATGTCTGAGGATCGTTTTAATTATAAATACAATCTCAAAACAGGATTTTAAATCCTACAATTATATCATTTTAAAAAACACATTTCCATATATAACCAAAGGCGAATTCTATATTCGTCTTTTTTTGTTGAATTGAAATGAAAAACCAGAACCTTCCGTTTATAATCTTTTTCCTATTTTTGTGAAGTTCACTACTTTTTATGAAAAAAATTGTTCTGATTGAAGATGAAACCAGCGTAGTCTCTTTTATTAAAAAAGGACTTCAGGAAAAAGGATATGAAATTTCTGTAGCATTCGACGGCCGCACCGGTGTAAGCTTGGTGCAGGAAAACGATTTCGATTTGGTTATTCTCGATATTATGCTGCCCGAAATGAACGGATTGGATGTCTGCAAAGAAATCAGAAAAACCAATAAAAACGTTCCTATTCTTTTTTTAACGGCTTTGGGAACTTCCGAGAATATTGTTTTAGGTCTGGAAAATGGCGGTGACGATTATCTTGTAAAACCTTTTAAATTTATCGAATTAGTTGCCCGTGTAAAATCTCTGCTTCGAAGAAGTAACCCAATAAACACTCCAGACGAAACAGAAAACGAAATTGATAACAAGCATGTTTTTCAGATTTCAGATTTAATTGTGAATGATTACACCAAAAAAGTAACTCGCGCAGGTGAAGAAGTTTCTTTAACCTCCACAGAATACAAACTCCTGATGTATTTCCTCAATAACCCCGAAAAAGTGATCTCCAGAGCTGAAATTTTAGATGCCGTTTGGGGAGTCAATTACGAATTAGGAACCAATGTGGTGGATGTTTACGTAAATTATTTGCGGAAAAAAATCGATAATCAGGAAGATAAAAAGCTCATCCATACGGTAATAGGAATGGGGTATGTTTTAAAAAAACCTTAGAAAATGTTCAATAGAGTCATTACCAATCAAACCAAAACAATGGTGCTGTTGATGGTTGTTTTTACAACCGTTATTCTGATTTTTGGCGGATCGGTGTACTTTTCTATTGTTAATTTTTCGCATCAGAGGTTTTATGAATTGCTAAAAATCCGTACCACCACCATTGTGCAGATCGAAAAAAGCAAAGAACGTCTCGATCTTCCAGAAAATTATATTCTCAACAGCAGAAATGACGAAGAACTTCCGATGGAAAGAGACTATGTTTTTGCAATTCCTACAGATTCTAATTTCAAAAAAATTTCACACGAAGTACACATTCCAGATACATTTTTTAAAAATATCATCAGATCCGGAGAAGCCAATTACAACGATTCTGAATTTTATTATATCGGACAGACGTTTAAATATCAAAACAAAGATTATATCGCAATCGCTTCAGCAAAAAACCATTACGTCGTTCATTATCTAGGATTTTTGAAAAGAACACTGATCACATGTATGATTCTTTCGATATTTTTCAGCATGATTTTCTCTTTTTATTTGTCTAAAACTTTATTTAAACCGATTTTAAAGATCACCGGAAAAGTAAAAGAAATCAGTTCTGAAAACCTGCATTTAAGACTTGAACCTCAACCGGATAACAAAGAATTAAATGAATTGGTTGAAACGTTCAACACCATGCTGACAAGAATCGAGACTTCTTTTGAAACTCAGAATCATTTGATTGGGAATGTATCCCACGAGCTTAGAACACCGCTAACTTCGATTATGGGCGAAGCCGATGTAGCACTTTCTATCAACCGAACTGCCGAAGAATATAAAGAGACGCTTGAAATTATTTTAGATGAAGCCGAAAAGCTTGATAAAAAAATAAAAGCACTTTTACTGATTGCACAAACCGGATTTGACGGTAGAATTCAGAAAATCGATAAAGTAAGAATCGATCAGCTTTTATGGGACGTTATTGAAACTTTAAGAAGAATAGATTCCCGAAACAATATCTATCTAGACATCAGTATGCTTCCCGATAATCCTAAAAAACTGAAAGTTCAGGGTAATGAGCAGCTTCTTCATTTAGCGGTTGCCAATATTATCAATAACGGCTGTAAATATTCTAATCATCAGCAGGTAAAAGTGTCGTTGGGCGCTACAGATACAGACCTTTATATCATCATCAAAGACAACGGGATCGGTATTCCCGAATCTGAAATGAATAAAATCTACGATCCTTTTTTCCGGGCTTCCAATACGCGAAATTATGAAGGGTACGGCATCGGTCTTCCTCTTGCCAGAAATATTGTGAGAATGCACAACGGTGAACTCTTGGTAAGTTCTCACGAAAATCAGGGAACGACCGTACAAATGCGTTTTCCCACTATTTACGGTACTCAAAAAGAAGAAAACCTACCTTAGCTTCAGAAAGAAGCATTTTTTAAAATGAAATTCTAATCTCATTTTAATCTCTTTAATTACATTTTAATTTCGTTCCAAAGAGCTTTTAATTTGGCAGGTATAGTTTTGTATCATCAAAAAGATGTTACACAACTAAATCTAAAGATATGATCAAAACCATTTTAATAGCAACGGATTATTCTCTTGAGTCTCTGAATATTTTAAAAAGAGTTTTAAAAGAGAAAAACGCAGAAGAAAATGATACGCAATACAAAATTTTATTGGTATCAGGTTACGACATGGGAGATTCTATCAGAGATCTTCTTTTCACTACAAAATCTACCATTTTCAGCAAAATAAGAACGCAGGAATTTTGCGATGCCTACGGAATTATTGTTAATAAATATCCGCATTTGGTTCACAAAATTGTTTGTGATGTCTTTTCAGGAAGCTTCCAGAGAGCATTCAACAATTACGTGAAAGCTGAAGGAATTACAGAAGCGTACTACTCGCCTTCCCTTAAAAATAAAAATACAAAAGGAAAATTTGATTTAAATCCTTACATCAAAAAATGTAAAGAATTGACTTCTTATGAAATGGTATTCGGAACTCCGGAATTTATGCCGGAAAAAGGCAGGCTGGCAGAAGTTTTTGTAGAAGTGTAATGCTTTTAAATGTAAACTATTTTAAAATTTAAGTAAAATGTTAAGAAATTATAGTAACAGCAGGACGTTGGGAGACAACATAAAACTGGGGACGCTGACTGCTTTTACGGCAGGAACTATAAATATAGCATCTCTATTGATATTTCTCTCATTTACGTCAAACGTAACGGGACATTATGCTGTATTTGCAGCAGAAATAAGCAAAGGAAACTGGAATCAGGTTGCCGTTGTAGGTGCCTGGATCTTCTTATTCTTCTTCGGTAGTTTTACCGCCAACTTTTTTGTTATCAATTTCAACAAAAAAAGTAAATATTTTGCCCATGCAATGCCGATTGTTCTGGAAATATTATGCCTTTTGACAGTCGGAATCTACGGTCAGTTTTTCTACCAGAAAACATTGGAAGAAGCCGAATATCTGGTTGCCTTAATGCTTTTTGCAACCGGTTTACAAAATGGTTTGACGGCAAGTATTTCAAACTTTTTGGTAAAAACTACGCATCTTACCGGAACAACAACCGACTTGGGAATTTTGATGTCTATGTTTACGCACAAAAAATATAGAAAAAATCCTGAGTTGATCGCAAGAGCCAAGCTTTTATCTAGTGTAATGTTGGCGTATGTTACAGGAGCCGTATTTTCAGGTTTGACATATTATTATCTTGAATTCAGTGTATTCTATGTGATAAGTGCCTGTTTGGTGGTCGTTATCGGATATGATCTTTATAAAATTCATCTGAGACACTTTTA
This sequence comes from Chryseobacterium sp. CFS15, assembly GCF_031118795.1. Lineage (NCBI taxonomy): Bacteria > Pseudomonadati > Bacteroidota > Flavobacteriia > Flavobacteriales > Weeksellaceae > Chryseobacterium > Chryseobacterium sp. CFS15. Next base: position 42,450 of record NZ_JAVHYL010000005.1, read on the forward strand.
CACAAACTACAGATATTCGAAAATCTATAATAAACCCAATCTGATGGCTTATTTATATGACAGAATACATGGAAATGGCGAAGTTGTGGTAAAACAGCAAAGACCTGAAAAATCAAAACTGGTCTTAGAAGAAAAAATGATGTAAAATCATTAAAAAAATAGCAGCACAAATTGTATATACTTAGTTTGGAGTCCTTGTCTGTTTTTTCAGGCATGGACTTTTTTTAACGAAATTGTGTAAAAGTTAGGGATAACTTAATCTTAATTCATGGGTTTATTATTTAAAATCTTATTTGCTTTGCCTATTTTTGTAAGTTCATTACTCATTTATGTCAGATATTATTCAGCTTTTACCCGATCATGTAGCCAACCAAATCGCAGCCGGTGAGGTGGTGCAGCGTCCTGCATCTATTGTAAAAGAACTTTTGGAGAACTCTATTGATGCCGGGGCTTCAAAAATAGAGCTGATTATAAGAGACGCCGGAAAAAACCTCATTCAGGTTGTTGACGACGGAAAAGGAATGTCTGAAACCGATGCGAGAATGTCTTTTGAGAGGCATGCCACATCAAAAATACGAGGAACTGAAGATATATTTAAAATTGCAACCAAAGGTTTCCGTGGTGAAGCTTTGGCTTCTATTGCCGCCGTTTCTCAGGTTGAACTAAAAACCAAGCTTAAAGATGCCGCTTTAGGAACCAATATCTATATTGAAGGCGGAGTTTTCCAGTTTCAGGAACCGGTGCAGACTTCGGAAGGTTCTAATTTTTTAGTTAAAAACCTTTTTTACAATGTTCCTGCAAGAAGAAAATTTCTTAAAAATAATAATATAGAATTTCGTCATGTCATTGACGAATTTCAGCGTGTTGCGCTGGCTCATGAAGGATTAGAGTTTTCTCTTTTTCATGATGACGATCCGGTTTTTAAGCTGAGAAAAGGAACGCAGATGCAGCGAATTGTCGATATTTTTGGCAGAAAACTTCATCCGCAATTGATTCCCATCAAAGAAGATATCATTTGGTGTAAGCTTCACGGTTTTGTGGCAAAGCCTGAAGGAGCCAAGAAAACGCGTGGCGAACAATTCCTTTTTGTGAACGGAAGATTTTTTAAAAGTCCGTATTTCAACAAGGCTGTTCAGGAAGCCTTTGACGGATTGCTAATGCCCGGATATATCCCTACATTTTTTCTTTTCCTGGAATTAGATCCTGAAAAAATTGATGTCAATATTCATCCGCAAAAAACGGAAGTAAAATTTGAAGACGAGCATCTTATTTTCGCGCTGCTTCGTTCTACAATAAAGCGTTCTTTAGGAATTTACAATATTGCACCAAGTCTAGATTTCGAAAGAGATCCGCAGATTGATGCGATTATGCAAAAAAGCTTTCCGAGCAAAAGCAACAATACGGGAAATCTAAAAATGCCTGAAATCATCGTAGACCGAGATTACAACCCTTTTCTGGAAGAAAGAACAACATCAAAAACTGAAATTCATAATCTTGCGGAAATGTATCATCAGAATATTTCTGCTGAACCTTCAAAAATCAACCTGTTTGAAGATGAAGATTTTGATGAAGATTTGATGAGGCTTCCCAACGGATATTGGCTTTTCAATAAAGGAGACCGCACTTTGATGCTCGATTTGGGTAGAATGCACCGTCTTGTGGTGACCGAAATCAATAACAAATCAAAGAGAACTACAAATAGCCAGTCTCTTTTGTTTTCACTCGAATATCATATGAATGAGATTGAAAAGAGCAAATACAAATCAATCAAAAAATATCTTCCCGAACTGGGGTTTGAAATGAGCATTGCTCATGAAAGTGTTTTAAGAATTGATGCCGTTCCTGAAGGTTTAAAAGAATCTCAGGTGATGAAGTTTCTGGAGAATCTTTTTGACGTTTTAGAGTATAAAACTGAGGAAGAGTTTATGCAGTTTTACCAAAACCAATGGAACAAAATGCAGTCGAAATCCCGTTTTGATTTTATTTATAAAATAGATGCCGAACAGCTCATCAAAGACTTTACAGCTTTGGGTTTCCCTGAATTTTTACCTAACGGAAAAAGATGTTTTTATGAAGTTCCGTTTAATGATTTTAAAAATAAATTTTAAGTAGATGTTTAATAATATACCGCCAATTACCCGAAATATCATTATATTAAATATTGTAGTTTATATTGCAGCATTGGTAATACCACAGCTTGATTTTTATTTGGCTGCGTATTTTCCTTTATCACCACAATTTAAATCATGGCAAATTATTACACATATGTTCATGCATGGAAGTCCTATGCATATTCTTTTCAATATGTTTACTCTGTTCAGTTTTGGTCCTATTTTAGAGCAAAGTCTGGGAGCCAAAAAATATTTAATTCTTTATTTTTTAAGTGGATTAGGAGCATTTTTTCTTTTTAACTTATGGAATTTTGTAGAATATCAAGATGCCTATTCTCAATTAAGTAATTTGGGGTTTGACATACAAGGATATGTTGCTGATCCAGAAAGCTTTGTGAATGCTCAAGTTTCATTAAAGGTTCAAGAATTGATTAATGATCAGATAAACCCAATTATATTTGGCCGAATGGTAGGTGCATCTGGAGCAATCTTCGGTGTTATTGCTGCATTTGCAACTTTGTATCCTGAAGCAAAAATCGGAATTATGTTTATTCCGGTTCCAGTAAAGGTAAAATATTTACTACCCATAATTATAGTTGGTTCTGTTGTTTTAGGCGTTACAGGAAATGTTGGAGGAATTGCTCACTTAGCTCACGTTGGTGGCGCAATTGTTGGTTTCATTTTAGCTATGATCTGGAAAAAGCACTTATACAGATTCAAATAATATATTGTGAAAATTTTCCGATTAATACTTCTCATACTACATTTAGGGCTATTATTTCTGTTAACAGGAGTTTTACTGAATGCTTATATTCCGCCGAAAATTTTCCCGTGGTTTAATTTACTGTCTTTAGGTTTTCCTATTTTGATTGCCGGATATGTGTTACTCACATTCTTCTGGATTTTGAGCTGGAAAAAAAGAGCGTTCGTCTTTATGTTTTTAGGATTATTTTTTCTGAATCCTGTAAAAAGATGGATTAATTACTCTTCTGAAAGCAAGGAAACGGCGAACTTAAAAATTGTTACTTTTAACATAAAAGGGGGTACTTTTGGTAAAGAGGAAATACAGGAATATATTAATGCTCAAAAAGCTGATTTGGTTTTCATCCAGGAATATGGAGCAGGTGATTTAGAGCTTAAAAACCTCACAGGAAAGAACACTATTCCGATTAATTCTTTATACACGAATTATAAAATTGTTTCCCGCAAAAATCTTTTTGAAAATCTTTTTAATGGAGACATTACCGCGCAGTGCGAGCAAATAGACCTTGAAATTAAAGGTGAAACCTATCGTGTCATCAACGTTCATTTAGAATCTTTCGGCGTTGTAAAAAGTATGGTAAAACTTAACGGAAATAGCGGTGAAGACGAAACTAAAGTAAAAAACGTAATTAAAAGACTAATTCCTACTTTCAAATCACATCAGGAACAAGTACAAATTATCAGAGAAAGTATCGACAGTTCTCCGTATCCCGTAATTGTGGCAGGAGATTTTAATTCTGTTCCCAACTCTTACGAATATTACAAAACTTCAGAGGGTCTAAAAGATGCTTTTTACGAAGTAGGGAAAGGCAGCGGAACAAGCTTTCATGACTATAAATATCCGTTAAGAATAGACTATATTTTCACTTCAGAATCAATAAAACCCGTAAGCTATCAGGTTGACCGTAGCGTGCATCTTTCTGATCATTTTCCGGTGATCGCCACTTTTAAAATCGATTAAAAGCAATCTCAGTCTTCATAAAACACTGATTGGCAGAATTTTTGTTGCTCAAGAAATATTTGAGTTTCATGAAGCGGTTTCCTTTTTTACTTATTATCCATTTAGGAGTTTTAGCACTGTTAATCAGCACATTTGCAAATGCATGGATAAGCCCCAACTACTTCAGTAAACTCAATCTTCTTTCGCTGAGCTTTCCTTATTTAATTTTTGCCCATCTCTTATTTACGCTTATCTGGATTATTAAGAAGAAGAAAATTGCCGTCATCTTTATTCTTTCAACATTTATTTTCTATAACCCTGTAAGACGATGGGTTAATTTTTCACCTCAAAACAGCAATATTGAGACCGCCAAGACAGATATAAAAGTCTTGACATACAATGTAAAATATGGAAGTATGGGTTGGGATAATGTAAAAAAATATATTGAAGATCAAAATGCCGATATTATTCTGGTTCAGGAAAAAGACACTAATAAAGCGCTTAGGAGCGATCTGGTAAAATATCCTTCGGTTATACTAAAAACAAAACATAAAATTCTAAGACAGGGAGATTTAATTAATGATGCTTCCAAAGGCAATTCTTTTTATGCAGATATCGATATTAATGGTAAAATCGTAAGAGTTGTAAATGTTTATCTGGAACCTTTCAGACTCAATAAAAACATGATCGGAATAGAAGATGACAATTCTGGCAAAAAGGAAAATAATAAAATGGAAGCGTTATTTTCAAGACTGATTCCTACCTTCCGAACGCATGAAGATCAGGTGAGAAAAATAAGAAAAGTAGTTGATCATTCACCTTACCCGGTGATTCTTGCAGGAGATTTTAATTCGGTTCCCAATTCCTGGGAATACTACAATCTGGGTAAAAACCTGGATGATGCTTTTGTAGAAGCCGGAAATGGAAGCTCTACAAGCTTTCACGATTATAAATTCCCACTCAGAATAGATTATATTTTTGCATCAAGCAGCCTTGTTCCCAAAAGCTATAAGGTAGATTATTCGGTAAAATTATCAGATCACTATCCTGTAATTGCTGAATTTCTACTAAATTAGTCGCATGAAAAATGTAATTTTTGCTACTGTAATTTCATCTTTATTATCGGTTGCCTGTTCTCAACGTGAACCTGTTGTCAGCAACGATCAGGTATTAAAAATAAAATACGATACCACAGCAATAGACTCTTTTTCTCCGGGCGCAACATCAGTAGATATTGCGAGACAAATAAGAATGTCTTCACAGAAATATCAGGATTCTTTAAAAGAGGCCTTAAAATTGCAACAGGAAGAAAAAAGAATTACTGAAGCGCTTGAAAAAGAAAATAAAAAGAAAGCTGAGGCCGAGAAAAAATTAAAAGCTTCTGAAAAGACAACAGAACCTAAACAGGAATAATTAAAATTAATTTATACTTAAAACAGATTTTTATTGCAAACAAATTTTCTTCTTTTGCAATTCAAACAATTCATTACAAAAAAATATACACAATGAAAAAACACATTTTATCAGCAGTTGTAGCTTCTACACTATTTGTTGCATGTACAAAGTCAACAACCACTGAAAAAACAGAAAATCCTGACGGATCTGTAACGACAACGACAACAACGGAAATCGGTACCGGATTGATCGATTCTTCGAAAGTAGATAAAGCCAAAAACGATATTCAAAACACCGTAGATAATGCGAGTGATAAGATCGACAACACTGCCCAAAAAGCAAAAGAAGACATCAACAAAGCAGGTAAAGACATTAAAGATGCAGCTGCAAAAGGTGCTCAGAAAGTAGAAGACGGTGCCAAAAAAATTAAGGAAGATCTTAAATAAATTAAAAACCGCAGAAATTTCTGCGGTTTTTTTTATGCTCTATTAAGCTCCAGTAAAGGATCTATATATTCTCTGTCATTACTCAGCCTCGGTACTTTGTTCTGCCCGCCCAGTTTACCTTTAGATTCAAGCCAGCAGTAGAAAAGGTTGGGTCTTGCGATATGCACGACAGGTTTTTTCAGCGTAATATTATTATATCTTTTAGCCTCGTAATCCGAATTGATGCATTTCAGGTGTTTATCAAAAATATCAGTAAACAAATCGAGATTTTCGGGATGTTCGCTAAATTCAAAAATCCATTCGTGGGCACCGCTTTCATTTTCTTTCATGAAAATCGGGGCTCCGGTAAAATCTTTTACGGAAGCATTCGTTTCCCGGCAAGCTTTCGTTAAAGCCGATTCTACATTGGTAATCATCAGCTCTTCACCAAAAGCATTGATATAATGTTTTGTACGACCCGTAATTTTTATTCTGAATGGGCTCGTCGATGTGAAAACCACTGTATCTCCAATTAAATATCTCCAAAGTCCGCCGTTGGTTGTAATCACCATTGCATAGTTTTTTCCTACCTCGACTCCTTCCAGACTCACCACTTTCGGGTTGGAATGGTGAAACTGATCCATGGGAATAAATTCATAGAAGATTCCGTAATCGAGCATCAGAAGCATTTCATCACTATTCGATCTGTCCTGAATCCCAAAAAAGCCTTCAGAAGCATTATAGATTTCATAGTAATTGATATCTTTCCCGATAATCGGTTTATATTGCTCTTTATAAGGTTTAAAACTGATTCCGCCATGAAAGAATACTTCCAGGTTTGGCCAAAGTTCAGAAACATTTTTCACATCTGTTTCCTTTAAAACTCTCTGCAAAAGCACCATCATCCAGCTAGGAACCCCTAAAATACTTCCTACATCTTCGTTTTTCACTTCAGAAACAATAGCGTTAAGCTTACTTTCCCACTCTCCCATCAACGAAACTTTTTTGCTCGGTGTTGTGGTAATTTCAACCCAAAAAGGAAGATTATCAATCAAAATAGCAGAGAGATCGCCAAACTTCGTGTTAAAATCAGCATACAATTCGGAGCTTCCGCCAAGACGTAAATTTTTATTGGTAAAAAGTTGATTTTCAGGATGGTTATTGGCATAGATTGAAACCATGTCTTTTCCTGCTTTTAAGTGGCAGTATTCCAGACTTTCTGCTGAAATAGGGATAAATTTACTTTTGGCATTAGTAGTTCCCGAAGATTTTGCAAAATGCTTAATGTAACCGGGCCAGCTTACGTCTTTGTGACCTTGTCTTGCCCGTTCCACATACGGCTCAAATTCCTCATACGTAACAATCGGGACTTTATTTTTAAAATCCTGATAACTTGAGATAGAATTAAACCCATATTTCTTACCATATTCCGTGTCTTCTGCATGGAATAATTGAGAAAACAGAATTCCCTTCTGTGTATCGATAGGATGATCCATAAAATGCTGGATCTGATCTATCCTTTGACGGATAAACCAATTGACCACCGTATTGAAAAGTGCTTTCGTTGCCATTCTGACAAATATAATAATATTTGAATTTTCAGCGAATGATTTAAACAAAAAAACCATCACAAATTTGCAATGGTTTCCATATTATTTTTTTAATTCTTAAAGGATTAGCAATACTCGTCGTAAGCTGCCTGTAAGTTTGCAGCAATTGCTCCTGCAGGATTTCCTTCAATGTGGTGTCTTTCAAGCATATGAACCAATTCTCCGTCTTTGAAAAGTGCTACACATGGTGAGCTTGGAGGAAATGGCGCCAAATGTTTTCTAGCTGCTTCTACTGCTTCTTTATCGAAACCAGCAAAAACTGTAGTCAAATGGTCTGGTTTTTTTTCGCCAGTCAGAGAGTAAACCACTCCCGGTCTTGCTGCTCCAGCTGCACAACCACATACCGAATTGATTACTAAAAGAGTAGTTCCTGATTGCTTTAAAGCATCTTCTACCTGAGCAGGAGTTGCCAAATCTTCGAAACCTTTATCTGTAAGCTCAGCCTTCATAGGCATTACTAAATCTGTTGGATACATTTCTTATTTTTTTTAAGTGTCTACAAATTTACACAATTCTGCATGTATTTACAATTTATAAAAACTATCAAAGCTTTTAATAAACAAAATGAATTTTCAGCAACATATAAGAATACCATAATAATTTTAATTAATATTTAAATAAAAATCATCTATATTAAATTTTATTTGCTAAATTTGAAATGATTCTAAAAACGATTTCCATGAAAAAAACTTTATTAAATCAATCTTTCAAGATATCAGAGTAATCTGATAACAATGTAATTCCCTCACCTTTATCTCTGTTTTGTCCTCGGTTTTTAGAATTCATTAAAAAACATTGATAAAGGATTTACAATAAATGAAGCCCGAAACATAAAGTTTCGGGCTTCGTTAATCAAATCGATATGCAAAGGTTGAATATCCGTTTTTAAACAGTTGATAGGTTTTAGTTGTCAGTTGATAGTATATAAAAGTACCAACCAATAACGGTCAACAATCAACTACGAAAGTAACTTCTTAGCCATCTCGGAAATACTTTTCCCGTCAGATTTTCCGGCCAAGTTTTTTGAAGCTAATCCCATTACTTTTCCTAAATCTTTAATCGATTCAGCGCCAGTTTCTGAAATAATCTGCTTGATCTCTGCTTCTAATTCTTCAGAGGACAATTGAGCAGGTAAAAACTTCTCAATGACTTTCATCTGAGCTTCTTCTACTTCTGCCAAATCGTTTCTTCCCTGAGCGGTAAACTGCTCGTAAGAATCTTTACGCTGTTTGATCATTCTCTGTAAAATTGCAATTTCCTGCTCAGATGAAACTTCAGCTCCTAAAGCCTCGGTTTTCAGCAATAATATCTGAGATTTTACAGCACGAAGAGAATCTAAAGCTACTCTGTCTTTAGCTCTCATTGCTGTTTTTATTGCTTCGCTAATTGTAAGTTCTAAACTCATTTTATTAAATTTAACAATGTATCAATGTAACAGTTTACCAATTGAGATGCTTCAATAAGCTCAGCATGACCGTTCGAGATTGTTACATTGGTACATTTCTACATTGTTATATTATTTTAATCTACGTCTTTATTTAAAAATCTGTTTTCTCTGATCTGCATGTTTCCGTTGTTATCAGACAAATAGGTATTGATATTTTGGTCTGATGCATTGGTACCGTCAATTGAAATATTCTTTCTCTTGAAAGCAGGTACAGATTCAAATTCATTCACGTGATCGAAATTCTGGTAACGAGAATTGAATTCTTTCAGCTTGTTTCTTCTCTCTACTACTCTTTCCTGATCAGCAGGCTTATTCACAAAAGTGAATTCAGATTCTGTATGTCTTGTTGTTTCTATTTCTACTCTTTTTTCAACAACAGGTTTTTCTTCAGCTTTAGGCTGTTCTGGAGTTTGATAAAATGTTTCAACTCTTTGAATTTTCTCTTCAACTTTCTCAATCACAGCTGAAGTTTCAACTTCATTTTTTGGTTGACCAAAATCATATTTAGGCTCAACAAGAGGTTCGTTCACGGTGAAGTTAAACTCAACCTTTTTTTCGTCTGAATAATTATTGTTAAAAGAACTCTCTTTTGGTTCTTCTTTTTTATTATCAAAATCGAAAGAGAAAGACTGAATTTCTAAATCATTCGGATCGTCATCGAAAGAAAACAAATTGACATCATCGTCATTGCTCGATTCTTCGTTTCTCCAGCTCTGAATCGGGCTTTCTAATGTATCTTCCTCTCTATCAGAGAATTTTATTTCTGTTTTTACATCTTCATCCTCAATAATCATTTTTTTTTCAGAAGACGACATCTTAAACTTCGGAACATCCTGATCTTCATCATCTAATCTGAAAAGATTTTTACCTCCAAAGTCGTATCCCTGTTCAGGAGCTACCTCTCTCTCATCTCTTGTTTTGAAAGGAGAAGCTTTTGGAGTATCTAATGCGTCATTTAAACCAATTCTGATTTTCTCAGTAGGTCCGGAAAACTTTTGGTTATCATTAGAAAAACCAGTAGCAATCACCAATACGCTAACAGCATCACCCAATTCTTCATCCGCTCCAACTCCGAAAATGATATCAGCCGTGTGACCCGCTTCTTTCTGGATATAATCCATAATGATCCCGATTTCGTCCATCGTAGCTTCTTCTACACCGCTTCTGATCAACAATAACACGTTTCTTGCACCTGTAATTTTGTTGTCGTTCAATAATGGAGAATCCAATGCTTTTCTTACTGCTTCTTCCGCTTTGTTTTCGCCAGAAGCCATTCCTGTAGACATCAATGCCGTTCCGGAATTCTGAAGCACAGATTTAGCATCTCTAAAGTCAATGTTTACATCAAAGTAACCTGTAATAACCTCTGCCATCCCTTTTGCAGCATTGGTTAAAACTTCATCGGCTTTAGAAAAACCTTGTTTGAAACCAAGATTTCCAAATTGCTGTCTTAGTTTATCATTGTTGATTACAATTAATGAATCAACATTATTTCTTAATTTATCAAGTCCTAATTCTGCCTGATCAAGTCTTCTCTTCCCCTCAAAACTGAAAGGAACGGTAACGATACCTACCGTAAGAATTCCCATATCTTTGGCAACTTTAGCAATAACAGGAGCCGCACCCGTTCCGGTACCACCACCCATTCCAGCAGTGATGAAAACCATTTTGGTGTTTTGCCCCATTGCCGCTTTGATGTCTTCGATACTTTCAATAGCCGCTTTTTCACCAACTTCAGGATCCGCACCTGCTCCAAGACCTTCAGTAATGGTAACTCCCAACTGAACTTTATTTGAAACCGGATTGTTATCTAAAGTTTGAGCATCGGTATTACAGATCACGAAATCTACCCCGTGAATACCTTTTTCGTACATGTGCTTTAGGGCGTTGTTTCCACCGCCACCAACACCAATAACTTTGATGATCGAAGAATTTCCTTTTGGCAGATCAAATGAAAATCCTTGTGTGCCTATATTTTCCATATTTAATTTTTTCTAAATTGATAATCGACTATGATAGTTGATGAGAAAGATCATTCATCGCTTATCATCCATCATTTATATTTTATTCTACTTCTTCAAAGAATTTTTTTACTTTTTCCATCAGCGACTGTCCGAATGTTGGTTTCGAAGGTCTAGATGTTTGTACAGGCGTTTTAAATTCTTCTTCTATTTGCGGAGTTGTTTGAGCTTGAGATTCAACATTAGCATTCGTTTGTGCTTCTTTTTGCTCCACTTTTGTGTCAGCCTCAATTTCAATTTCCTCTTCTACAGCAACCGTTTTTTTATCTCTGATCTTTAAACTTTCCATCAGTAAACCAATAGAAGTTGCAAATTCGGGACCTTTCAGATACTGGTTTTTATCGTTGGCAATATATTCATTGGCAAAACCAATTCTGCTATCAAAACCTGTCGTGTAGTTTGCCAGCTGACGAAGATGTTTCAAATTTGAACCACCACCCGTCAAAACAATTCCTGCAATCAGTTTTTTCTTTTGTTCAAAAGCTCCGTAAGCTTTTAATTCTGTGTTGACCATTTCCAGAATTTCCTCCACTCTCGCATTGATAATTTGTGCTAAAGTTTTCAGAGAAATCTCTTTATCCGGTCTTCCGTGAAGTCCCGGGATCGTTACGAATGTGCTGTCTTTTTCTAACTCAGGAACTGCAGAACCGAACTTCACCTTTAATTGCTCGGCATGCTTTTCTATAATTGAACAACCTTCTTTGATGTCTTCCGTAATAATTCCGCCCCCATAAGGGATGACGCAAGTATGACGAATGATATTATCTTTAAAAATAGCAATATCTGTAGTACCACCACCGATGTCTACGATTGCTACTCCTGCTTCTTTCTCTTCTTTAGTTAAAACAGCTTCAGAAGATGCTAAAGGCTCCAATGTAAGCGCTTCCATCTCCAAACCTGCTTCTCTTACGCATCTTGCGATGTTTCTGATGCTTCCCATTTGTCCTACAACAACATGGAAATTGGCTTCCAGACGTTTTCCGTGCATTCCGACAGGCTCCTGAATTTCTCCTTCAGAATCAACCTTATATTCCTGTGGAAGAACATGGATAATTTCCTCACCCGGTAACATGACCAGTTTTTTCACCTGATCTTTTAATGCTTCGATGTCATCATCTGTGATGAATCTATCCGGATTCTCACGCATAATGTAATCTGAATGCTGCAGTGAGCGAATGTGCTTCCCCGCAATACCTACAGTTACCTTATGAATAGGAACTCCTGCGCTCGACTGTGCTTCTGCCACAGCTGCTTTTATAGAGTTAATGGTTTGTGAAATATTATTCACAATCCCTTTATGAACTCCAAGACTTTTGGCCTTCCCAACACCGAGAATTTCTATTTTCCCGTGTGCATTCCTCCTTCCGACAATGGCGACAATCTTGGTTGTCCCGATGTCAAGACCTACTGAATACTCTTGATTTTCCATTGTGTATATCGATTTGATTTAATTACTTATTTATTATTTGATAGGATTTTATCCCCTCCTTTATTAAGTCGTCCCTTTTGGACTCTTTGTTTATTCTATTTTAACCTTTGCTTTAGTCTTCGGTTTTGTGACCGTTTTCTTTTCCGGAGTTATCTTTTTCTCTTTTGGTTTGACGACCGCTTTTGGCTTTGTATTTTCTTTTGGCTTTAAAGAAGTTGAAGTCGCTTTTTTTACGACTGCAACCGGAGTTTTTGCTAAATCTTTATGGCTGGCTTTTAAAATACTGTCATTTTCTTTAAAATAAGGATTCAGCGTTGTAACAATTTGATTCTGATATTTTACAGAAATCATTTTGTATTTCTGAGGATCCTGAAACACTAAGTATTTCTCAACAAAAGTTTTAAAACCTTTTACTTTTAATTCAATATTGTCTAAATCACCAATCTCGACTTTATAGTTTCCTTCGCTGGTGAGAAGATTATAACTGTCTTTATATTTTGAAATCCCAATGAAATATTTTTTGCTGAAATCATCTTTATCAATCTTATCGACTAGATCTGCCAGCTTTTCATATTCATCTTTTTTTACATCTCCTGTCACCAGCATGCACGGATGAGAATAGGTTCTTGAAATCGGAAATTCTGTTCCTTTTTCGTCTACATAAAAATCTTTTCCATTATAATTAAGCCTGAAAACAGGAACTCGTTGTTTAATATCCAGATTCAGTTTTCCATTTAGATTTAAATAAACATTAGCGCTGTCAACCGCCGGAAGCGCGTTGATTTTTCTTTCCAGTTCAGGAATATTCAAATCACCGACTTTCCGTGACGGGTTTTCTTTATTGACGATCTCACGAATATCTTTTTCATCAATGAAATAAACCGGAGTTTTCTCATTCATTTTTACAGAAATTTTATTGTCCGTAATCTTCTGACTCCCGAATTTCTTCAACGAGAAACTCAGCAGGAACCCAAGAATGATTACTGTAATGGCAATTTTTAAAATTCTGTATTTATTTTTCATTATTTTTTGTATTCATGTATTAATGTAAAATGTATTCATGAGCGGTCATTAATACGTTAATACATTATTACTTTTTACATTTTATTCATCCACTCACAAATCGGGTCATACAGTGTATCTATGTTTCCTGCGCCGACTGTAAGTAAAATATCAAATTCCTTTTCTTTTATTTTGTTGAAAGCATCAGATAAATTTGACACTTCTTTTTTATCTAAACTTACTTTCTCTGATAACCAATCTGAAGTAATTCCTTCAAAATTTTCCTGAAGTTCTCTTGCCGGATAAATGTCGAGCAAGATCAATTCATCAGAATTATTTAAACTTTCAGCAAATCCATCCACAAAATCTCTTGTGCGGCTGAATAAGTGCGGCTGAAAAACAACTAAAAGCTTTTTTTCAGGATAAAAAGTTCTTATTGAACCCACAACAGCATTAATTTCCGTCGGATGATGTGCGTAATCGTCAATATAAATTTTACCACTCGGATAAATATGTTTTGTATATCTTCTCTTAATCCCTTTAAAATTGGCAATTGCTTTCTTTAAGATTTCAAAATCAACTCCCAGATTGTGAAGAATAGCCAGCGCAACCGTTGCATTTTCAACATTATGAATTCCCGGAACATCCCACACAAAATCTTTTATCGTTTCAGTTGGCGTATGAAAATCGAAGTAGATTTTATCATGATCCATACGAAGATTATCCGAATAATAATCTGCTGCTTCATTTACTGCGTAGGTTTTATGTGCTCTGCCGATTTCAATTCCTTTTCTTACAAAAAGCTTTTTGTCTTCCGGAACTAAAGCTGCAAACTGTCTGAAACCTTCTTCAATCGTATTTTTATCTCCATAAATATCCAGATGATCGGCATCTGTAGAAGTAATCACCGCCCAATCCGGAGAAAGGTTGAGAAAACTTCTGTCATATTCGTCAGCTTCAACCACAGAATATTGCGAACCGTTATATAGAAAATTTGATTTAAAATTCTCAGAAATTCCACCTAAGAAACATGAGAAAGGCAAATCTGCTTCTTTGCACAAATGCGAAACCAAAGTAGAAGTTGTGGTTTTTCCATGTGTTCCCGCAACAGCGATGCAATCTGTATTTTCTGTAATTAAACCTAAAACTTTTGCACGCTTTAAAACTTCAAACTGATTTTCATTAAAATAATCTAAAATCTCAAGCTTTTTGATTGCCGGAGTGTAGATAACCAATGTATTCTCTTTCTGAAGCGAAGTAATTTTTTCATCAATCACATCTTCAAAAACAATATCAATTCCTTCGTTCATTAACGCTGTCGTCAATTTGGTGTTGGTTTTATCATAGCCCAAAACATTCTTGCCCGAAGCATGGAAATAGCGCGCCAAAGCACTCATTCCGATTCCTCCGATTCCAACGAAGTAAAAATTTTGATATGTTTCTAAATTGTTCATTCTTTTTTCTTGTATTATTGTATTTATGTAAAGGGTATTTATGATTTCATTAATACATTTTACAATTATACTTTTTACAGTTGATTAAATATCTCATCCACAATCTCTTTTGCCGCATTGGGTTTGGCAAAATATTTCAGATTTTCAGACATTTCTTTTCTTACATTTTCATTTTCGCAGATTTCTGATAATGTATCCCAGAATTTCTCCTGCATTTCAGAATCTTTTACCATTTTGGCAGCATTTTTTTCAACCAGATTCATCGCATTTTTGGTTTGATGATCTTCCGCTGCGAATGGAAATGGAACCAATAAAACAGGTTTCTGCGCTACCGCCAATTCTGAAATGGCAATCGCTCCCGCTCTTGAAACAATGACATCGGCCGCTGAATAAGCGGTTTCCATGTCTTTGATGAATTCTTTTATTTGTATTTGGTTGTTAGTTGTGGGTTGTTGGCTATTTTCATCAACTGACAACTGACAACTATCAACAATTTCTTTGTAATCCAACTTTCCGGTTTGCCAGATTAACTGATACCCTTTTTCTTTTATTTTTTCTAAATTCTCTTTCCAAGCGTTGTTTAATGTTCTTGATCCTAAAGAACCACCAACCGATAAAATGGTTAGTTTATTTTTATCTAAACCTAATTTCTCTTTGGCCGAAGAAGTTTCCTGCATTCCTGAAATAATATTCTCACGAATCGGATTTCCCAAAAACTTTATTTTTTCAGCCGGAAAGCCTTCCACTTTTGGGTAGGCAGTAAACACGGCTTTTGCTTTTTTACTTAAAATTTTATTCGTCACTCCTGCATGAGCATTCTGTTCCTGAATAAAAATCGGAATTCCCATTTTACTGGCTTCATACAAAGCTGGTCCGCTTGCGAAACCTCCTGTTCCAACTGCAAAATCTGGAGCGAAATTTTTAATTATTCTTTTAGATTTAGATAAACTTTTCAAAATCTTGAAAGGCAACCCTAAATTCGATAACATATTTCCTCTGTCGATTCCTGCAATGTCAATTCCTTCTATTTTGTAGCCCGCTTGCGGAACTTTTTCCATTTCCATTTTTCCGTTGGCTCCAATGAACAAAAACTCAGCATCAGGAAATCTTTTTTTGATCTCGTCTGCAATAGCGATTGCCGGGAAGATGTGCCCTCCTGTTCCGCCGCCTGATAACAATACTTTTAGTTTTTTGTTCATACTTTTTAATATTGATAAATGATGATTGATAAGCGATATGAAAATCAATTATGCATTATCATTTATATTTATGCAATGTCGTTTATCTCGACAATGCTTTGTTTTTTACCCATTCCTTCTTCATCATATATCTGGATTCTTGAGCTAATATTTAAGATAATTCCGAGCTGCATGTAAGTTACCAACATCGATGTTCCTCCGTAACTAATCAGTGGCAATGGCTGTCCTGTAACCGGAATAAGATTCACTGCAACGGCAATATTTACCGCTAATTGTATGAATATCATTACCCCGAGACTGAGCACAAGCAACGAGCCGAAAAATGCCGGCATTTTACTGGCAATCATTACAATCCTGACAATCATAATAAGATACATACTGATGAGAAATCCTGCTCCTATTAAACCATATTCTTCAACAATTACAGCAAAAATAAAGTCTGAAGCTGATTGCGGAAGCATTTGCTTTAACGCAGATTTTCCTGGTCCCATTCCGGTAATTCCACCATGAACGATAGCAGCTTTTGCCTGCATTACCTGATAATTTTTTGCTTTTACACTTTCATCATCAACATCAGCAGATTTTGCTTTGCTCGATGTGAATGTTTCGATACGGCTCATCCATGTATGAACACGGTTTCCGCCAATCATATTGGTATTTAAAGCAATTAATAAAAACAATGCAATGGCAACAAATGATGCAGAGATAAACCCTGCAATGTATTTCCAGTGCAGTTGCCCGATAATCAAAACAATTACAGAAACCATTAAAATCATCAACGCTGTAGAACCATTATCTTTGGCAACCAATACAAAAACCAGCAAAATCGGCCCGAAAATGTACATTACATTTTCAATCGGAAGCCTTTCTCTGGTAATTTTCTTGGTTAAATATCTGCACAGATAAATAATCAGCATTAAAAACGCAAATGATGACGGTTGGAATGAAATCGGTGTTCCGGGAATCTTCAGCCATCTTGAGGCACTTGCCCCATCAATCGTTTGCCCTGTAAACATTGTGACAATCAAGAGAATAATCATTAAACCCAACATAATGCTGCTGAGTTTTCCCATGTATTCATACTTCACGGTTCCTACCAATCGCATGATTGCCAAACCTAAAACCACAAAGAACATATGCTTCATCACGTGACCCGTTGTGGTACCGTTATTTACAATATATTCGAGATTTGAACTTGCAGAATATACCGGGAAAATAGAGAAAATGGAGATCACAAGAATGACCATCCAAAGTACTTTGTCGCCCTTTAGAAATTCGAATCTGCTTTCTATATTCTGTTCGTTCATATTATTTAATGAATAATGAAAAATTAAGAATGAAAATCATTTTTAACTATTCATTGTTAATTCTTAATTTTTTAACACTTGCTCTTTAAACTGACGACCTCTGTCTTCATAGCTTTTGAAAAGATCAAAACTTGCACAGCAAGGTGAAAGTAAAACCGTATCACCACTTTTAGCTAATGATTTTGAGATTTCTACCGCATCTTTCATACTTGAAGTGCTGTAAATAAATTCTTTTTTGTTTTTGAAGAAGTCGATAATTTTCTGATTATCAATTCCTAAACAAACAATTGCCTTTACTTTTCTTTTAACTAAATCTTCAATTTCGGTATAGTCATTTCCTTTGTCTAAACCTCCGACAATCCAAACTGTAGGGTTTTTCATGCTTTCTAGGGCATAATAAGTTGCATTTACATTGGTTGCTTTGCTGTCGTTGATGTATTTTACCCCTTCGATTTCTGTAACAAGCTCCAATCTGTGCTCCACCGCCTGAAAAGTCATCAATGAATTTCTGATACTTTCATTATTGATTTCCAATATCTTACCGGCAATTGAAGCCGCTAAGCTGTTGGCTACATTATGATTTCCTAACAAAGACAATTCATCAACTTTCATTGAGAATTCCTCTTTCAGTTTTACCACAATTTTATCTTCCTCCACAAAACCTCCTTCAGACAATCTTTCATTAGTTGAAAAAGGGATCATTTTCGCTTTAATTTCAAATTTTTCAAGAATATTCTTGCTCATTTCATCATCTTTATTGTAGATGAAAAAATTGTCATTCTCCTGATTTTCAGCAATTCTGAACTTCGCTAAAGCGTATTCTTCATAGTTATAATTGTACTGATCCAAATGATCTTTCGACAGATTTAACAATAAAGAAATATACGGTCTGAAATTCTGAATATCATCCAACTGGAAAGAACTTACTTCCAAAACATAATATTCGTGGTTTTCGTCGGCAACCTGCTTTGCAAAACTGTAGCCTATATTTCCGCCTAAACCTACATTTAATCCGTCATTTTTCAGGATATAATAGATCAAAGAAGTAGTCGTTGTTTTCCCATTGCTTCCTGTGATGGCAATGATCTTGGCATCGGTAAACTCTGAAGCAAACTCAATTTCAGAAGAAAGCCTGATTCCTTTCTCATGAATTTTGTTGATCATTTCCGCTTTTTTGGGAATACCCGGGCTTTTTACAATCCAATCAGCATTTAAGATTCTTTCTTCGTCGTGGTTTTCCTCTTCAAACTCAATGTCATTTTCTGTAAGAAATTGTTTATAGTGATCCTTAATGGCACCTTTGTCTGAAAGAAATACTTCCAAACCTTTTTTCTTAGCCAAATAAGCAGCACCACAACCGCTTTCGCCACCTCCTAAAACAACTATTTTCATATCTTTTTTGTATTTATGTACATTGTATTCATGTATCCTGCATTTACAAAATCATTAATACGTTAATACATTCTTACTTTTTACATTTATCTCATCTTCAATGTAATGAGACATACAATTGCCAACATAACCCCAATGATAATCATCCTGTTAACGATTTTACTTTCGTGAAAACCGTCTTTCTGATAATGATGATGAAGCGGAGACATTTTAAACAATCTATTATTTTGGGCATGTTCCAGCCCATATTTTCTTTTTCTGTATTTAAAGACAACCACCTGCAGCATTACTGAGATATTTTCGATTAAGAAAATCCCGCAAAGCACAGGAATCATCAGTTCTTTTCTTAAAACAACCGCTAAAACAGCAATCACGCCGCCCAACATCAAACTTCCGGTATCTCCCATAAAAACCTGCGCCGGATAGGTATTGTACCAGAAAAACCCGATTACTGCACCGACCATTGCGACGGCAAAAATGGTAGTTTCACCCATATTCGGGAGGAACATAATATTGAGATAATCTGCAAAAATGATATTCCCGGAAACGTATGCAAAAAACGCAAGCGCCAGAAGAATAATGGTGCTCGTTCCTGCGGCGAGCCCGTCTATTCCGTCGGTAATATTTGCGCCATTTGAAACGGCTGTTACAATGAAAATAACGATAGGAATAAAAACAATCCATGCCCATTCGTGGGCATCTTTATCATTCATCCAAAATAAAATTCCACTGTAATCGAACTCATTATTTTTGGTAAAAGGAACGGTAGAAACAGTAATTTTTTCTGTCGGCATAAAGTTTTGTTCAACGTTATTTCTGTTGACTACTTTTGCATCGGCATATTTTCTTTTAACCGTAATATCGGGATGGAAATACATTGTAACTCCGACAATTAGCCCTAAACCGACCTGTCCTACAATTTTAAATTTCCCGCTTAATCCGTCTTTATTTTTCTTTATTTTCTTTAAATAATCATCTATAAAACCAATTGCACCCATCCAAATCACCGTTACGATCAAAAGAACAATATAAATGTTGGTAATTCTTGTAAACAGTAAAACCGGAATTAAAGTCGCAATAATAATGATGAAACCTCCCATTGTAGGTGTTCCCTCTTTTTGTTTTTGTCCGTCTAATCCTAAATCACGAACTAACTCGCCCATCTGTTTTCCTCTCAGGTAATTGATGATGCTTTTTCCATAAACGAGGGCAATCGTCAATGAAAGTAAAACAGCCATCCCTGCGCGAAACGAAATGTACCTCAACATTCCCATTCCCGGAATGTGGATGCCTTGGCTCGTTAAATATTCGTATAAGTAGTATAACATTTTTTACTTTTTTATAAATGATAAATGATTATTGATGAATGATAAAATCAATTAACATTGATCAATTATCGATTATAAATTTTATTTACTCATAAGCTTCCAAAGCTCATTAATTACTTCTTTGTCATCAAAATGATGTTTTACACCATTGATTTCCTGATAATTTTCGTGACCTTTTCCGGCTACGACAATAATATCTTTTGGTTCGGCAAACTTTATTGCCATTTTTATCGCTTCTCTTCTGTCCGGAATTGAAGTATACTTGCTGAAGTTTTGTGGCTCAACACCCGACTCAATTTCTTTTATAATCACTGCCGGATCTTCTGTTCGCGGATTATCTGAAGTGATGATTGCCAAAGTAGATTTCTTTGTGGCAATATTTCCCATTTCAGGTCTCTTTGAGTGATCTCTGTCGCCTCCACAACCGAAAACCGTAATTAGTCTTTCGTTTTTCGTTCTGATATCGTTTACGCTGTCTAAAACATTTTCGAGTGCGTCCGGTGTGTGTGCATAATCTACAATAAAGAAAATTCCACCATCAGATTTGAACGTTTCAAATCTTCCGGAAACCCTTTTCAAAATACTGATTGCCTGAAGAATTTCTTCCTGCTGGAAGCCTAATTCAGAAGCAATTCCGAAGACCAAAAGCAAATTGTAGACATTGAACTTCCCGGTTAAGGTTGTCCAGAATTCTTTTCCGTTGAAATTTAACAGCATTCCGTTAAAATCAACTTCCAAAGTTCTCCCGTGATAATCTGCCATTGTTTTCAAAGCATAAGATTTTTTCTTTGCTTTGGTATTTTGCAGCATCACATTGCCGTTTTTATCATCAACATTTGTGATTGCAATAGCGTCATCATTCAATTCATCAAAAAACCTTTTTTTCGTTTTTAAATATTCATCAAACGTTTTATGATAATCTAAATGATCGTGTGTTAGATTCGTAAATCCTGCAATTTTGAAATGTAAACCTTCAGTTCTATTTTGAGAAATTCCGTGTGAACTCACTTCCATAAAGGCAAATTCGCAACCCGATTCTAACGCTTTAGCTAAGATCTGATTGATCGTAATTACATCCGGAGTTGTATGTGTTGCAGGAATTATTTCATCCCCAACTCTTATTTCAACTGTAGAAAGCAACGCTGAATTATAGCCTAAATTTTTAAAAACATCAAAAAGCAAAGTAGAAACTGAGGTTTTTCCGTTGGTGCCGGTAACTCCGATTAACTTTAATTTTTCAGAAGGATTCCCATAGAAATTAGAAGCCAATTGGCCTAAAGTTTTTGATGAATCTTTTACTTTGATGTAGGTGATATTTTGATCTAAATTTTCCGGTAATTCTTCGCAAACAATTGTTTTTGCGCCTTTTTCAATAGACGATGCAATAAATGAATGTCCATCTGCAACCGTTCCTTTTACAGCAACGTAAAGTGAATCTTCGGTAACCTTTCTGCTGTCGAAAACCAAAGCAGAAACTTCACGATCGTTTTTACCGTGGATTTCTAAAACTGGAATTCTGTTTAATAATTCAATTAATTGCATTGCTTACTTTTTTAATAGGATTTCATCCTATTCTTTATTAAATCGTCCCTTTGGAACTCTCTTTTTTAATTCTGCAGAGACAAATATATTCTCTGGTTTTTGCTTATCGTTGTGCCTTCAAGCGGGAATTGCTCTTTGATTCTACCGACTCCTTTGAAGTCTACACGATAGCCTAAATTTTCCAATTGCGGGATTACATTTTTTCCTATTAACCCAACTACACTTGGCATTTGCTTATTATTAACTGCTACTTTTACATTCGGCTCCACCATTTTATTAAGGTTTACCTTTCTGTCTACAAGCATTTCTTTTTCAACATTCTGTGGCGTTTTCAGGAAAGTTTTTCCGGCAATTTCTTTAAAAACCGGCGCAGAAACTGTTCCTCCGTAAAATCCTTTTGCCGTGTTGGGTTCGCTAATCATCACGTAACACGTATATTTCGGATTATCTGCCGGATAAAATCCTGCGAATGATGCTCTGTATTTCATTGGACCTGGAAGCCAGTATTCAAATCTTGCCGTTCCTGTTTTTCCTGCCATTTTCAGGTTTGGTGTGAAGATACTTCTACCTGTTCCTTTTTCTACCGCTTTTGTCAAAGCACTGGTCATCATCTGAATTGCTTTTTCAGAAGCCATTTTTTTAACAATTACTTCTTCCTTGGCTTCAAAAATTGTTTTTCCGTCTTTCATTATTTTATCAATGAATAGCGGCTTTACCATTCTACCCTTGTTGGCAACTCCGTTGTAGAAGGTTGTCAACTGTAAAAGATTAATGTTTGATGAATATCCGTACGCAATTGAAGCCAATGTTGCAGCGTTCCATCTTTTATTATCCGGAGTTACGATTTTGGGTCTTGCTATCCCCGGAAGCTCGATATCCATTTTATCGAATAATTTCCATCTTCTTAAATGATCAAGGAAAATCTGAGGCTTTTCTGCGTAATATTTTGTGATCAGTTTTGCAGTTCCTACATTGCTGGATTTTGCTAAAACATCACTGATATCGTACGTTCCACCGCCATGTCCATCAGAAATTCTTTGTTTCGCATACGTCCATACTCCATTTCCTACATCTACAGTTGTATTCTCATCGATAAAACCATCATCCATTGCTGCCAAAAGAGAAATCGTTTTAAAAGTAGATCCCGGTTCGATATTATCTTTTAAAGCATAATTGTAGGCATCTTCATAAACTCCGGGTTCGGTTTGTCTTAAATTAACCAAAGCTTTCACTTTTCCGGTCTCAACTTCCATTACGATTACCGTTCCGTGTTTTGCTTCGAAATTGATCAGTTGTTTTTCTAAAGCCGAATGTGCAATATCCTGAATTCTGAGATCTAATGTGGTGTAAACATCCTGCCCGTCAACAGGTTCGCTTACTTTCCAGAAATCAATTGGCTTCCATTGAGACGAATTGACTCTTTGTTCCAATCTGCTTCCGTCGGTTCCTGTAAGAAACTTTGAAAAAGCACCTTCCAGACCGGATCTTACATCGCCATTATCCATCCCAATTGTTCCGGAACCGATTTCTGAAGTTGCCAATTCTCTTTTATAGTTTCTGTCAACAATGAATCCACCTTTATTTTTACCTCTTTTAAAAATCGGAAAATCTCTGATTCTGTCGTACTGGTCAAAATCTAAACCTTTTACCAAAGAGTAGTATTGGTTTTTCTTTCTCTTCTGCTCGTCGAATCTTTTTCTGAATTCAGCTCTTGGTTTTCCGAACATCTTGCTCAAAGAATCTGTAAGAGCGCCTATATTATTGCTGTAAACAGTATCTTTTATGGTTTTAAAATCAAGATAAATATCATAACGCATCACCGTTGTAGCCAAAATTGATCCGTCTGAAGCAAACAAATTTCCACGAGCGGCTTTCAGAGTTGCTGTACGGTAATTGCTGTTGATATAATCGTCTTTAATTTCCTGAACATTGGTATTCTGAAGCACCACGATTCTCGCCAAAAACATCACGAATATGCATAAAGCAACTGTTGCGAAGAGGTAACCCCATCGCAGTGTTTTTTTTCTTTTGTTATCGTAATCATTTTGTTTTTGCATCGCTACTGTCTAATTTTATTAACAATTTGTGCGGGTGACTTTCTAAAGTCATTAGCGAATCTGCGGCGACTTCTTTGCCCAATTCAGATTCCATTTTTACTTTGATCAGCTTGCTTTGTGCGTAAGCGTTTCTAGATTTGTATTCTTCTGTTTCTTCTTTTAAAGCGTTAACAATTTTTATTTTTTTGTTGACTAAATGATTACTGTAAATCATCGCCATCATTAAGACAAATAACAACAGGAAAAATTTGTAATGAACTTTTATTTCATCACGATTCAGAAAGTTTCCCTTTATAATATCTATAAAAGTAAGCTTCTTCTGGGGGCGATTTGTTGTTCTTTTTGCCACGTTTTCAATAATTGATGATTGATAAATTATAATTGATCTTGAAATCATTTATCAATCATTATTTATCATTTATATTTTGATTCCTGTTCTCATTTTAGCACTTCGGGCTCTTGAGTTTTCTTCAATTTCCTTATCATCAGGAATAATTGCTTTACTCTTCACCAATTCGAATGCTTTCTCGTAATTTCCGTAGATATCACGTTGCGGCTCACCTTCAAACATCCCGTTTTTCAAAAATCTTTTTACTAAACGATCTTCCAGAGAATGATAAGAAATAACCACCAATCTTCCACCAGGTTTTAACATTTTGTAAGACTGAACCAGCATTTCTTTTAAAACCTCAAGCTCTTGATTAACCTCAATTCTTATCGCCTGAAACAATTGCGCATAAAATTTATTCACTTTATGAGGCGGAAGATAACTGAATAGTTTTTTCAGATCTTCCGTGGTTTCAATTGTTTTATTTTTTCTGTGATGTACGATGTCACGAGCCAACTTTCTCGCTTCCCTTAGTTCACCGTAGTAATAAAAAATATCTGCTAAAGATTCTTCGTCATAGTCATTGATTACTTTTTTGGCATCAAGACTTTGCATAACGTTCATTCTCATATCAAGCGGCGCATTGCTTCTTGTAGAAAAACCTCTTTCGCCAGCATCAAATTGATGAGACGAAACTCCCAAATCCGCCAAAATACCGTCAACCTGAGAAACGCCATACATCAAAAGAGAATTTTCAAGAAATCTAAAATTCTGATTGATTAATGTAAATTTCGGGTCATCTATATTATTTTTGAGCGCATCAAGATCCTGATCAAAACCGTAAAGTTTTCCTTTTTCAGAAAGTCGGCTTACAATCTCGCGTGAATGTCCACCGCCACCAAATGTGCAGTCTACATAAATACCGTCCGGATTCGTCACCAAATCATCCACACTTTGCTTCAATAAAACGGGGTTATGATACATGCTTATTTGTGTTTATTTAATTATTCTTCGTCAAACGCTCCCATCACATCTTCTGCAAGACTTGCAAAATCATCTTCGTTGGTCGCAATTACTTTTTCGTATGCTTCTTTATCCCAAATTTCAAAAAGTTCTCCTGCACTCGTCACCACAATATCTTTCTGAAGATTGGCAAAATGAGTAAGATCTTTCGAAATCTGCAGTCTTCCGGCACTATCCAGCTCCACAGTTTTCACTCCGGCGGTAAACATTCTGATAAAATCAGCATTTTTTTTGATGAATCTATTCAGCTTATTTATCTTATCCATCAGCTTATCCCATGCTTTCATAGGGTACACTTCCAGACACGGTTGAAACACAGAACGCTTTACCACAAAGGTTTTATCCTCAAAGTTCTCCATCTGCTTTATAAGCGATGAAGGCACTTTCAGGCGACCCTTGTCGTCTATTTTGCACTCATATGTTCCAATGAAATTTCTCATTTGGGACAAAATTATAAATATTTTTCCAAATCCTCCCACTTTTTCCCACTTTTTGACTTAATGTTAATAAGTTTCATTAAATATTGAATATCAATAAGATAAAATCATTTCCAGGATTTGCTACAAGTGGTCTTATATTTGAAGCATAGCAAAAAGAATTGTAAAAAATACCATAACAATAGGTTTCATATATTATTTTTAGTTTATATTAGTTATATCAAAAATTTTTTGGTGTTTAATTTGTATTTTTGCAAGGCTTAGAAAGGCATTATGAGATTTAGTACAAAAAAAGAAAAGAAATATACGTTTATAGAAGCTGGGGAAGGTCATCCACTTGTGCTTTTGCATGGGCTAATGGGTGGATTGAGTAATTTTGACAAAATGGTGAATTTTTTTTCAGAAAAAGGATTTAAAGTTTACGTCCCTCAATTACCGATTTACGATTTACCGGTACTCAATACCAATCTCACCACGATTGCAAAATATGTAATCAAATTTATAGAAACCAATATTGGCAAGCCGGTTACTATTGTAGGTAATTCTATGGGGGGTCATGTAGGTTTAATTTTAACTTTAGCGCGTCCCGATCTGGTGCAGAATCTTGTATTAACGGGAAGTTCAGGATTATACGAGAGAGCTTTTGGCGACAGTTTTCCCAGAAAAAACGACCGTTCTTATATAAGAAAGAAAGCAGAGGAGGTTTTTTATGATCCTTCGGTAGCTACTGAAGATTTGGTAGATGAAGTTTTCAGTGTGGTAAATGACCGAATGAAAGGAATCAAAACAGTGATGCTGGCAAGAAGCGCCATCAAACACAATATGTTGAATGACCTGCCTAAAATCCAGAGACCGACATGTCTGATCTGGGGAAAACAAGACAATGTAACACCGCCTGAAGTTGCGATTGATATGCACAAATTTATCCCAAATTCAGATTTATTCTGGATCGATAAGTGCGGACATGCGGCAATGATGGAAAAACCAGATGAGTTTAACGAAATTCTTTACGACTGGGTAAAAGACAAAATATAAAATGATAAACCATTAAGACTTTCTTAATGGTTTATTTTTCTAAATAAAATTCAAGAAAAATGGTTATAAAAACAGCAGAGTTTGTGAAAAGCAGCGGAAAATGGCAGGAATGCCCTGAAGGAACGATTCCTGAGTATGCTTTTATCGGACGATCAAACGTTGGGAAGTCTTCATTAATCAACGGAATGTTGAACAGGAAGGATTTGGCAAAAACTTCAGGAACTCCAGGAAAAACTCAGTTGATCAATCATTTCCTTATTAATGAAAACTGGTTTCTTACCGATTTACCAGGATACGGATATGCAAAAGTCTCAAAAGTAATGAGAAGAGATTTTGAAAAATTGATTAATAATTATATTTTAAACAGAAATAACCTCGTTAATCTTTTCGTCCTTGTTGATTCTCGTCACAGTCCGCAAAATATTGATTTGGAGTTTATCCAATGGTGTGGAGAAAGTGGCGTTCCTTTTTCAATTGTTTTCACGAAAGCTGATAAGCTTAAGCCAAGCATTTTGATTAAAAATGTGGAAGACTACAAAACTGAGCTTCACAAAACATGGGAAGATTTACCGGAAATCTACGTTACCTCTGGGGAAAAGAAAACCGGAACTGAAGAAATTTTAAGTTTTATTCAAAAAACGAATGAATTTTTGACTAATAACAGTGTAACATTCAATGAGTAATATTGTTTGGAAAATAAAAAGTTTCGAAGAACTGACGACTTCTGAACTTTACGAAATCATCAAAGCGAGAGTAGATGTTTTTGTGGTAGAACAAAACTGCCCTTATCCCGATTTGGATAAATACGATCAAAAAGCATTACATCTTTGGGCAGAGCAGGAAGATCAAACCGTGTTGGCATATTGCCGAATTTTCGATAAAGGAATAAAATATAACGAGACCTCAATAGGAAGAGTTTTAACCTCAGCAAATGGCAGAGGAAAAAATCTAGGCAAACAATTGATACAATATGCTGTTGAAACCATTGAAAACCGTTTCAAAACTTCTGAAGTAAGAATTTCTGCACAAGATTATCTTTTAAGATTTTATTCAGGTTTTGGCTTTAAAGAAACTGACAAGAAATATCTGGAAGACAACATTCCGCACACAGAGATGTTTAGATCTTAACATCCAAGCTTCGCAAATGCGGGGCTTTTTTTATTTATAGAAAGAGAAATTATGCAGGTTTATTTAAATATCATCATATAATTCTTCAGACTTATATTAAAAAATTACATTGAAAGAAAGTGCCGCAGGAAAAAATTTCTCCTACGGCACAAAACACAAATGATAAATAACGTATTTCTTATTTACTATATTAATTATTTGTTTCTTAATTTACTGCGATTGCAATTATTGAATTTTCAGACCAATTTCCTGTAAAATTATTTAAGAATCCACCTGATATTGTTCCCGAAACTTCAGTAGCACCAGCAATATATTTATAAGTTTTACTTGCTCCGGAAGTATTATTAATGAAAATCACTCCGGTTTTCGAATCTTCACGATGTGGTCCGGATACAGTGAAAGTCATAGAGCTTGGCTGTGTAATATCTGCGGAAGGTGATGCAGCCTGCCCTATAGTCGTTACATTGGTTTGATCAGAAAAGGAAGACCTCACAAGCATCCAATCGTCTGGAGATATAAGTATGCTGGTACTTCCTGAATCATTTCCAGTAATATAAGTAAATTGAGTGATTGTTACCAGCCATTTTCCCGGAGGCAAAGTAATCGATGCTCCGGTATACCTTAAATCCGAAAATTGTTCGAAAGGTAAGTTATATCCTCCAATCTCGCCTTTTACGACAGAAACTTTAGGCGATTGCCATGTTCCTACACCGTCTGCGTCAGAAGTCAATATTTTATCTGCTCCTTGCGTACCATCTACAATTTTCACAGCACCATTGGTTGTGCCGTTGTTAACTTCTAGTCTTGTGGAAGGTGCTGTAGTACCAATTCCTATATTTCCTGCGGGGGCTGCTTGTGTTCCGGTTAGTCCGGTTCCAAAAATAGCTCCGCCGATATTGAGTTGGTTACTGCCTGTGCTAGTAGCTAAATCCTGAAATGAGCCAATTGCTATATTATTGGAGGTTGCATCCTCCAAATTACCACCTGCAGTAAATCCTATACCAATATTATGACGTCCTGTTTTATTAAGCGGATTTGACAAGGCACTATGTCCGATGGCGACATTTAAGTCTCCTGTTGTATTGTAGGGTAAAGTACTTTGCCCAATAGCGACATTACTGTTTCCTTCTGTGTTTCCTGTCATCGCACTGTGTCCGATAGCAACATTTGAAAAACCTTCTGTACTGTTGTACAAAGCAAAACTGCCCATTGCAACATTGTTTCCTCCTGTGTCATTTGCTTTTAAACTTTCATATCCGACAACAGCATTACTGTTTTTGTTGCCACTACCCCTTCCGACAGTAATTCCATTCAAATTTAAATCTCCACCTGTAATTGTCTTGATCGTGTTGTTTGCATCGACTGTATTATAAGTTCGCTCTCGCTCTGTATTATTGGTTTTTACTATAAAATCCTGAGTATCTGTAGTACCTATAAAGTTGGTTCCGGCCGTGGTTCCGCTGTTTCCTACAAGAGACCAATCATTTCCAGTTCCTGTAGCTAAGTCCTGCCAAGTTGCTAAACCATTTGCATCGGAAGTTAAAATTTTACCTGCTCCCTGTGTTCCATCTACGATTTTTATTGCTCCGTTTGTTGTACCATTATTGATTTCTAGCTTTGTAGTCGGTGCGATTTCACCAATACCAATGTTTCCGTTTTTCAATACTGTTAAAGCATTTGATCTTGCCTGATCGTTACCATTTCCTATCTGAAGCACAGGATCAGTAGCGACCCACTGGTTGGTACTTGAAGAAGTCATAATAGCTGCATAACGACCAAAAACAGTTTCATTGACAGAACTTGCAACATTATTTTCGCCAAATGCTACAGCATCATTTCCGGAGGCTGTATTTCCTAAGCCAAACGCAAGAGCTCTTGAACCCTCTGCTTTATTCCGTTCGCCAAAAGCAGTAGTATTTTCATTACTCGCAACATTTTGGAAGCCAAAGGCTACAGCATTACCACCACTGGCTGTATTTTCGAGACCAAAGGCGAGAGATCTGTTGGCGGAAGAAATATTATGTCTACCAAAAGCTGTGGACCAAAATCCGCTTGCAATATTTGATGCGCCAAATACAGTTGCCTGAGGTGCTGAAGCCGTATTTCTAGTACCAAATGCAGTTGTTCCAAAAGACGATGATACATTACTATATCCAAAAGCAGTAGATGCAACTCCTGTGGCTTCATTATAAAGATTTCCTGTAGTGCTAGTGGCATCTTCGTTTCCTCCCCATGTCATTGCGTTTATTCCAAGAGCTTGATTATTCCATCCAAAAGCTGTAGAATTTTCACCAGAAGCGATCGTTCCGTTTCCAAATGCTGCCGAGTTTACACCATTGCTTCCTGAATGATTTGTTCCCATGTGAACGGATCCTTCTACATCTAAAGCTATATCTGATACCATTGTACTTTTACCAATAGCAACATTCCCCGACTGATAAATATTTTGACTGTTTTGGGTTGCGGGAAGATTTGTTAAAGAATCATACCATGGTTCTGAACCTGAACCTGCAGTATTTAATTTCTGCCAGATATTTCCGTCAAAAAAATAATATCCACTGCTGGTCACATTTATTGTTTTTGCGCTGGTATCGGCTGCAGCCAAGGGAGTTGTTACATAGATAAGCGCTGCATTTTGATCTGCTCCATACAAAGCATCTTTAGCTTTCAGCTCTGTGCCGGCAAGTCTAGGAACTATAAACCCGTCAATTTTAGACATATCAGTCGGTTTACCGGTTACATCCAAAGTTGCCTTTGGTGTTTCTGTATCAATCCCGACTTGAGAGTAGGCAAGACCGGAACAAAGTAATGCAATTGTAAAAATTTGCTTTTTCATTTTTTTGTGTTTAAATCATTATACTTAAAACGCCGTTTTAAACTTTCATCGTTGTTTTACCTATATCCTTAATTATTAAGAATGGAAAATCATAAAATTTTAAGATATAGTTTTTTTGAACGGATTAATATTTACCCGTCAAGTAAAGCACAATTAGATTGAAAAATTATGCCTTTGGAACTAATTTTAAATTCATAATTGTGCTTTTTTTTGTGTTAATAAATAAACTTTTTTTCATCATAGATTGTATTCAATTTCCGTAAATAAAACAATCTTTTTTAGAATCGTACGCAATGCTGAGAAAATAATTTAGGGAATTATATAATTATTCTCCTCACTTGTATTGCGGTTGCAAATCTAATTCAATTCGAATGTACAACCTACAAGATGATTAGTACAATTCCAGAATTTTACAATACCGTCAAATCTATTATCAATTGATAAACAAAGCATTAAAATTATCATTTGAAAAATTTACTTTTTAGTAAATACGTATTTCAAATCAGTCAAAAAAGATAGAATTATCAGTTTTTTCGTCTTTGTAGCAGTAAATTATTCGTTGTAATCTTTTTTTTCTTTTTTATTTTTCTCTTTTAAAGAGGCTATAAATTTTGAAGGGGAAATTTTATTTTTTTGAGTAAATACTTTCGTAAAATAGCTGTGCGAAGAAAATCCTCCTAAATCTGAAAGATGACTAAGCTTGTACTTTAGGCTTTCCGGATTTTCGTGAAGGTATTCCAGAATATATTTGATCCGTAAGTCATTAATATATTCATTAAACGTTTTACCATGATGTTCTTTTAGTATACTGTTGATGTATTTCGTATTGGTATCTAAAATACTGACGAAATTACTTAATGTGAAGTTTTTAGCAGTAAAAGCCTTTCCTTTTTCAAACTTTTCCAGCTTTTTTAATAAATCCGTCTTTGTTGCTTCTGATATTATATGCGGTTTTGAATCTGCACATTCCGAAAGGGTTTCTTCATCTTTTTCTTCTTCATCCATAACAGAATTTGAAGTTTCTTTATTATTTTCAAGCTCTTCTATAATCTCTTCAAAGTATGCTTTTTGTTTTTTTCTTTTTCTTCTTTTAAATATTAAAACTCCTAAAGACAAAAAGACAGCAACCAGAATAAAGATATATTTATATTCTCTTTGATGTATCAGATTAAGATCCTGCCTGCTAATCTCCTGATTAATTACTTTAGTACTTTCTTTTCTAAAATGATCTTTACGTTTTAAAAATTCAGCAAAAAGCACCTCTCTTTCTTCCGAGGCATCGATATTGAGCTTCAAACGCTGTTCTAGTAAAACGGTTAATCTCTCATTCATTTTACTTTTTCTGGTGATATCAATTGCTTTATCAAAATGGAGCACTGCACTTTTTTCATCGTTTTCTTTGGCTGCAATAATAGCTTTGCAAACATAGTAGATCTCTGCTCTCCAATTTAATTCGTTGAAAAATTGAGAACTAGCTATTTTAGATTCAAAAATAGAAATTTCCTTTTTCGCTTTTTCAATATCACCAATCATCAGGTAATCAAAAGCTAAGTAGCACTTCGAAAAAGCAAACTCCGACATTACATTTTGTGTAAAATTTTTATCTAAGCCTGTTTGGAAATAGCTGTTGCAAAATATACGATACGGAATTGCCTCAGTATATTTTTTTTCGTTCTCTAACAAAATAGCCTTTAGTTTTTGAGTCATGGCATTCAGAAAGGGGTCATTATGTCGTATAGCCGTTTTTTCTGCCTCATTCAGGTATTGAGTTGCTTCATGCATAACTCCGCACTTATGATAAGCAAGTGATAGGTAGTAGTTAGTAATAAAATGCTCTTTTTCTTTATGATCTCTTAAGAATAAGAGATCGGCTTTTTTTGCGTAAAAAATACTTTTGCTAAAATTTCCTTTTAGATAATGCCCAACAGAAATGTACAAATAGCTTTTGGAAGTTTCATCATCGGTTTTAGATAAACGGAGTGTTTTCTCACCCTCAATAATGAACTGATCGGAAGTTTTAAAAGATTGTTGATAAATATCAATTGTTGATTTATATATATCTTTATTTACAGTATTTTGTCCAAAACAAATCACCGCAAATAAAAAAGTAAGCATTCTCAGTGTCTTCATTCTTATTTGTATTTTCTTTAAGTTAAATCTTATACAGTTTGAGTGAAGAAGAAAGTTTATACCTACAACATCAATTTATATAAAAGTCATGTTTTTTCATTTATTTTTATAAATAAGCAAACAGCCTAAAGAAACATAATAAAAATTTGTTATGATAAAATCAACCACACACAATTAGCACACCGATCAAAAAGTACCACACACTTACCCCATACTACTAAGTTTTCAGGTTAATTTATGCATTTTTATTGTTGAAGAAAATTAGGTATGAGAAAGTATTGCATATAAAAAAACCCTCCGTAAAATAAATTACAGAGGGTTTTATGTACCCCAGACGGGACTTGAACCCGTACATCCTTGCGGATACAGGATTTTAAGTCCTGCGTGTCTACCAATTCCACCACCAGGGCGTGATGAGAGCGAAAAACGGGACTCGAACCCGCGACCCCAACCTTGGCAAGGTTGTGCTCTACCAGCTGAGCTATTTTCGCAATTTGTAGTGCGGATGAAGGGACTCGAACCCCCACGCCTCACGGCACCAGATCCTAAGTCTGGCGTGGCTACCAATTACACCACATCCGCATTATTATTGAGTTATTTTAAAGAACTTGTTTCGTTTTTGTGAGTGCAAATATAGGGCAATTTTCTTTACTTCCAAACCTTTTCGAAAAAAAAATTAATTTTTTGTAAAATTTATTTGAAACCATTCTTTTTAAATTTCATTTTATTACTTTTACACCGTTAATATTTACGATATGGAATTACAAGGAACGGTAAAGAAAATCACTGAAGTTCAAACATTTGCAAGTGGTTTTCAAAAAAGAGAAATGGTTATTCTTACACAAGAGCAGTATCCGCAGCCCATCAACATCGAATTTTTACAGGATAAAATAAATTTGTTGGACACACTGAAAGAAGGAGAAAATGTAAAAGTAGGAATCAACATCAGAGGTAGAGAATGGGTTTCGCCACAAGGAGAAACTAAATATTTCAACTCTATTACAGGATGGAGAGTAGAAAAAGTTTTGGACAATGGTTCAGAACCTACACAAGCTGCACCATCTCAATCTGCTTCTCCGGTTTCAAATGAAAATCCTTTTGCCGGGGACGATGACGATGATTTACCTTTTTAATCAGAAATAAAAATCAAATACTAATCCTGCTTTTTGAAAAAGTGGGATTTTTTTTCCCGTAATGGTTCGATTAGACAAAAACGAAATATCATTTCCCGATCCTGCACAGTATGACGGCCACGAAGGTATCATTGCTTTTGGCGGCGATCTGTCTGTGGAAAGAATCTGGTTTGCTTATCAGAATGGTATTTTTCCGTGGTTTAATCCGGGAGAAGAAATTCTTTGGTGGTGCCCGGATCCCAGATTTGTACTTTTTCCTCATGAATTGAAGGTTTCGAAGTCGATGAGAAAAATTTTAGATAAAAAAGTTTTTACCATTACCGAA
The DNA here is from genome assembly GCF_031118795.1 of Chryseobacterium sp. CFS15. Lineage (NCBI taxonomy): Bacteria > Pseudomonadati > Bacteroidota > Flavobacteriia > Flavobacteriales > Weeksellaceae > Chryseobacterium > Chryseobacterium sp. CFS15. The sequence continues at coordinate 76,246 of NZ_JAVHYL010000005.1, forward strand.
AATCAAAACTTCAGAGAAGTGATAAAAAACTGTCGGGAAATCAATCGCAAAGGTCAGGAAGGAACCTGGCTTTCTGATGAACTGATAGAAACTTTTATTACACTTCATGGTTATGGATTGGCCCGAAGCGTAGAAGTCTGGCAAAATAAAGAGCTCGTTGGCGGGCTCTACGGAGTACAAGTCGGAAAAGTTTTTTGTGGCGAAAGTATGTTTGCAAAGGTGAGCAACGCTTCTAAAGCAGGATTTATTCATTTTATAGAAACTCATAAAAACGACTTCACACTCATTGACTGCCAATCTCACACCGATCACTTGGAAAGTTTGGGGGCGAGAATGATTCCTAAAAAAGATTTTTTGAAAATTTTACACAAAAACAATGAACGCAGATAAAGAAAAATGGCTTCTTCTGATTATACTAAGTGTCATTTGGGGCTCTTCATTTATTTTAATTAAAAAATCCTTAGACCATTTCAGCCCATATCAGGTCGGAGCTTTAAGAGTTTTGATTGCCGGAATTATCTTAATGCCTGTTGCCGTTTCAAAATACAGACTTTTCCCGAAAAAACATTTGAAATGGCTTATTTTAGCTGCTTTTACAGGCAATTTCATCCCAATGTTCTTATTTCCTATTGCCGAAACCCAGATAAGCAGCAGCATTGCAGGAATCATCAATTCCATGATGCCTATTTTCGTGATTATTGTTGGAGCTTTAATCTGGAAATTTGAAACCACAAAAAGACAGATGACCGGAGTTTTCATAAGCTTTACCGGAGTTTGCCTGCTTGCATTTGGTGGTGATGACAGCACTCAGTTTAAAATATTTCCCATTCTTTTACTTCTGCTGGCAACATTGTGTTACGCAATGAGTACAACGACTGTAAAATCAAAATTAATGGATGTATCATCTACCGTTTTATCGGCATTTGTATTTTCTTTCGTTTTGTTTTTGCCTTCACTGATCGCTTTGCTTTCTACAGGTTTTGTTTCCCAATTTACATTCACCAAAGAAAATATGATCGGATTAGGATTTGTAAGCTTGCTTTCTGTTTTCGGAACCGGATTGGCAATGATGATGAATTATCGTTTGTTGAAAGTTTCTACTCCGCTCTTTGCATCAACCGTTACTTTGCTGATGCCGATTGTTGCTATTATTTGGGGTGTTTTGGATGGTGAAAAACTAACTACTGTACAATTTGCAGGAACAATTGTCATTATTGGTGGATTGATCTTTTTAAGGGCAAAAACTATTGTTCAAAAATAAATCCCACATTGCTGCAGGATTTCTTATTTAATTAAAGCTGAATTTAATTTACGTGGAGATCGAAAGCGTTTAACTTCCATCATCCAACATCAAGCTTATAAATTCTTCTTCTTCACCTTTGCCTTAGCCTTTTTCACCTCATCTTTGATGTACGGATATTTTTTCTGCATATCTATAATCAATGATGGATCGAGTTCTAAAGCTTTTTCAAGAGATTCGCCGCCATTTTCATGGTCTTTCAAATTAAAATAACAGTTGCTCAGCTGATAAAACAATTCTGCTCTGTAATGATGTTTTAAAGCTAAATTTAAAACTGTAACAGCTTCTTCATATTCGCCAACCAACATCAAAACTTCAGAATACGCATACCAATTGTAAAACCTTGAAGGCTCTGCATCTACAAGCTTTTTAAGACAAGTAAGGCTTTCTTCAAACTTACCGGAATCGATAAATAAAAATGCCAATCTTTTTTGATAATCAAGGTTGCTGTCATTTAATAATGTGGCTTCTTTTGCAAAATGCAAAGCTTCCGGCATTCCGCCCATTTCTTCGTAAAGATAAGACTGCTCCATCATCGCAAGATAAAACTGAGGATCTTCTCTTAATGATTTCTGGAAAGAATTTAAAGCAATAATCGGCTGTTTTAAAGCTTTATGACACAATCCTATTTTATAAAAAGTAAATGCTTTGGTGTATTCCAACTCCAACATTTCTTCATATACTTCAATTGCCTTCTGATATTGATTTAAAGCTTCGTAACAAGCTGCTTTGCTCGCATAAACCCCAACTGCGCTGGAATTGATTGCCAGCATATAATCGAAACCTTTGATGGCTTCTTCGTAATTTTTTCTATTGAAATAATACTGTCCATACTCGCTCCATGCAATTTCTGAATACGGAAAATCGTCAAGATAATCGTTCAAAAAAGCAATCGCTTCTTCACTCTTATTCAAATCATTAAAGCAGATCATCGCATTTTCTAAAGAATATTCATCCATAGGATCTTCTTTGAGTGCTTGCTGATAATGTTTAAGTGCGTTAAAAGGGTCTCCCAGATTGACATATTCGTCTGCAATAAAGTTATTGAGGAAGTTTTCTTCTTCATTCAATTCCAGGGCTTTTTTGCAGATTTCGATGGATCTTTTAGGATTACCTAAATTCGAATAATACTTAGCGTAGCAAACCAAAAAGTCTGTATTCTCCATAGAAGAACCTTTTAACTCTTCGATTAATTCTTTCGCCAGATTATAATCTTCCCACTCTAAAAGAACCTCCAATTTTTTAATTTTGATTTCTAATGAGTTGGGATGGAGTTTCAGACCAAAATTAACTGCCATATCGGCATAATTAAAATCTCCAAGCTCCAAGTAATAAACAATAATGTCTTCTAATTCTTCTGTATCGAAGTAGAATTCATCATTGTTTTCCATCATTTCTTCGAACTTTTTTACCAGTTCATTTCCAAAATATTCTTCCAATATAAACGAGTTTAAGATTTAAGACCAGAGATATGAGATGTACAAATACTCGCTTCTGAAAATCTTATTACTATAAAGTTAATAAATAATTTTTTTAGAATGATGAATTTAGTTTAATATTAAATCAAACTTTTGATCTTTGCGATCATATCATCACCCAATTTATCGGCTTCTTCCTGAGATTTTGCCTCTGTGTATATTCTGATAATCGGTTCTGTATTCGACTTTCGAAGGTGAACCCAATTGTTTTCAAAATCTATTTTTACGCCGTCTACCGTAGAAACCTCTTCATTTTGATACTCTTTTTCCATTTTAGTTAAAAGATCATCCACATTAATTTCCGGAGTAAGCTCTATTTTCTTTTTACCCATAAAATAGCTTGGGTAGCCAGCTCTAAGTTCAGAAACTGTTTTGTTTTCTTTTGCTAAATGCGTTAAAAACAAAGCAACACCTACCAAAGAATCTCTTCCGTAATGAAGATCAGGATAGATAATCCCACCGTTTCCTTCTCCACCAATTATGGCATTTTTTTCTTTCATTAAATTCACCACATTCACTTCTCCTACTGCACTTGCAAAGTATTCTGAATTGTGAGTTTGGGCAACATCTCTCAAAGCACGGCTTGAAGAAAGGTTTGAAATTGCAACACCATTTTTATTTTTCAATAAATAATCTGCAACAGCAACCAAAGTATATTCTTCGCCGAACATTTCTCCTTTTTCGTCAACTAAAGCCAGTCTGTCAACATCCGGATCTACAACAACGCCAAAATCTGCATTTTCTTTTATGACCAGTTCACAAATGTCTCCCAAATGTTCTTTTAAAGGCTCCGGATTGTGTGGAAACTGTCCGTTTGGTTCGCAGTATAGTTTAATAGTCTCACAACCTAATTTATCTAAAAGCATAGGAATTGCAATTCCGCCTGTAGAATTTACGGCATCTAAAACGATTTTATATTTTTTAGCTTTAATTGCTTCTGCATCTACCATCGGCAAATCGAGAATCTGCTGAATATGAATATCAAAAGCATCATCTCTGGTTTCATATTTTCCTAAATCGTCAACTTCAGCGTAATCGAAATCTTCATTTTCTGCCAAAGCTAAAACTTCAGCACCGTTTTCTCCGCTTATAAATTCTCCTTTTTCATTTAATAATTTAAGGGCATTCCATTGTTTTGGATTGTGAGAAGCTGTCAAAATAATTCCGCCATCTGCGTTTAATTCAGGAACCATGATCTCAACAGTCGGAGTTGTCGAAAGTCCCAAATCAACTACATTAATTCCTAATCCCTGTAATGTCGCTGTAACTAAAGAATTGACCATTGATCCTGAAATTCTCGCATCACGACCGATAATTAAGGTTAAATCTTTTTTATTTTTTTGAGTCTGAAGCCAGGTTCCAAATGCAGAAGCAAATTTTACAACATCAAGCGGCGTTAAATTATCACCAACCTTCCCACCAATCGTTCCGCGAATTCCTGAAATACTTTTTATTAATGACATTTTTTAATATTTTAATTTTTCTGATTTTGAACTTCAATGCAAACTGCATTTTATTTTTTGAATCTTCAGAAAAACAGATTATCTTTATTTTAAATTTTCCCGTTGCAAAGATACTCAAAAGACAACGAACTTATAAAACCGGAATTTTTTTCTGCATTTTATTATAATTTCTTTCGACAACCTTTGGAGGCGGAAAACGATAACCTATGTAGAGAAGCCCGTAAGTATTGTTATTTTCAACAGTAGAATTTTCTTTTTCATCATAGGCTGTAGCATTAAAGTTCAGTTTTCCACCAAACAAAAAGCGATCAGAATTGTATCCTATATGCAAACCTCCCGATCCTTTTGCCGTTATATATTGCTCATTTTGTTTTGGACCTCTCGACCCATTTTCTAATGTATCTTTGAAACTTGTAAATTTTCCACCAAAACCTAAGGTTAAATACGGCGCAATATTTACTTTTTCGACAATTACCCAATTGTAAAAATATCCGATGTTTGCTCCGAAATTATATTGATATTCTTTACTTTTCAAACCGTCAATGGTATTGCTAAAAATCGTAAAATCATAATCTAAAAAAGGAACCCAGCTTCCTTTGCTGTTTTTTTGCCATTCACCTTGGGTATAAAGACTTTTTAATGAGAAATCCTTTTTTAAAATATAAGAGGTGGAGCCTCCAAAAGTCTGAACTCTTAGATCCGGAAATTTAATATAAGGATCTCTGTCTTTTTGCCATCCCGGAAGAATATCCTGCATATTTTCAATATAAAATCCTTTTACATTTTTATAATATAAGGTCTGTATAAATCTTTCAGGGAAAAATCTGAATCTGAAATCGGTATAAGAACTGTTTCCTTTTCTTTCATTATCATTATTTCCAGGAAAAAATCGAGGCGCGTAAGACACCGTGGCACTTATGATCTTATAATCAACAGATAAAGATGCCTTTGTCTTATTATTGATGGAAAGTATGGTTTCGTTTAAATTTTCTTCGCTGCCTTCAGAAAAAGTGTAATTTTCGATGTTCGTATCAAGGTTTACACGAATCATTACCTGATCTGCGTAAGATTTTATATCTGTACTGTCTGTTTGTGCTTTTGAATAAAAACCCGACAGACAAAGGAAAAAAACAGCGACTGCTTTTGAATTCAAATTGAATTTAATTTTAGGAAATGAAATTACTACAAATAATTTATAACAATCGAAAGAATTTATTTTTTTATGAAAATTCAAATTAGAAATAATTTATACCTTTGTAAAAAGCAGATTATGAATACGATAATAGTACATCCTACAACACCCGAAGAAACTAGCTTTTTAGAAAATCTTTTAAAAAGAATGAAGTTTTCTTTCGAAAAAGTTTCTGAAGAAATTGTAACTGTTTCTCCTGAAGAATTAAAGTCTATTCATATCGGTATTGATGAAGCTAATGACAATAAATTAACTGACAGCGCTGATGTTCATCAAAAAGCTCGAGCATTATGTTCAAAATAAAATGGACTCCTGAAGCAGAAAAACTATATTTTGAAACATTAGAATATTGGATTAACCACAATAAGTCTAATAATTATTCTTTAAAAATAATTGCAGAGGTGGAAAGAAAAGAGAAATTACTCTCTGCTAATCCTTTTATTGGCGCAATAATTTTTGGAACAAAAGAACAGATAAGAAGAGTTCTGGTTTTAGAAGACTTTTCTATTTATTACAGGATAAAAGAAACAACTGTTGAAATATTATCTTTTGGGGCAAATAAAAAAGACAGTCTATTTTAATTTGTAAAAAGTCTTTCTTTTCTAAGAACATCCGCAATCTTTATCACATCCAGATCTTTTGGAACTGAATTTCTTTGGTGAAAAATTTTTCCTTATAAATCTATATAAAGAATAGCAGGCAAAAAGCACTAAAAGTGCAATAATGATATATTGAAAAATTAATGAAGAATCCATTTTACTTTAATATTTGGTAAGCTATCAACGATACAAAATACGCCAAACCTGTCATCATTACTACCTGAAAGCCAGTCCATTTCCAGCTTTTGGTTTCTCTGTAGACTACTGCAAGTGTAGAAACACACTGCATTGCAAATGCATAAAACAACAACACCGAAACTCCTGTCGCAAAGTTGAATACTTTTTCGCCATTCGGTTTTACATCGTGTCTCATTTTATCGATTACTTTCCCTTCCGGAGCATCGTCATCCAAACTGTATAAAGTAGACATTGTTCCCACAAAAACTTCTCTGGCAACGAAGCTCGTCAGAATCCCCACACCCATTTTCCAATCGTAACCAAGCGGCGCAATGGCTGGCTCAATAGCTTTACCCATTTTAGCCAGATAAGAATGATCTAAATGAACATCAGTTGCAACAACCTCATCCGGATTTTGTTTCGGTCCGAAATAGCTTAACACCCAAATAATGATGCTTACAATGAATATAATCTTTCCGGCTCCGGTAATGAAGTCCCATACTTTTCCTAAAACCAATTTAAAATCATACCCGAAAAGTGGCTTTTTGTAAGTAGGCAGATCCATCACAAGATACGTTTTATTATCTTCTTTAATGAAGTTTTTAAGAATCGCTGCAGATAATAAAGCAACAAAAAAACCTAAAAGATACATGCCTAAAAGCACCAAGGCTTTATATTGAACTCCAAAAATAGTTTTATCTGAAATAATCAAACCAATAATAATGCTGTAAACAGGAAGCCTTGCAGAACACGTCATAAAAGGTGTTACCAATATCGTGAGCAACCTTTCCTTTAAATTTTCGATATTTCTGGTTGAAATTACCGCCGGAATCGCACAAGCTGTTCCCGAAACTAAAGGAACAATACTTTTTCCATTTAAACCAAATGGTCTTAAAAGCCTATCCATCAGGAAAACAACTCTTGCCATATATCCCGAATCTTCCAGTAAATAGAGGAAATACAAAAGGATTCCGATTTGAGGCGCAAAGATTATAATTCCGCCTAAACCAGGAACGATTCCCTGAGAAACCAATGAATTGATTGGCCCCTCCGGAAGATGTTCTCCTGCAAACTGAGAAAGCCAAGCGAAAGCTTCGTCGATCCAGTTCATCGGATATTCCGCCAAAAAGTAAACACACTGAAAAATTATTAAAAGGATAAACATGAAAACAATATATCCCCAAAATTTATGGACAAGAACTTTATCTAATTTCTCTGTTAAAAGTTCTTTAAACTGAGCTTTTTTAGTAATAACATCCGCCAAAATCTTATCAACATTCTGATAACGTCTTACCGTTTCCTTAACCTGTAATCTTTTCGGAACTATATTTTTTGATGCTGAATCTGATTTTTTTTCAAGCGTAACATTTATCCAGGCCTGGTAATCATTCTCTGCATTTTTATCAAGAAGGTTTTTATGTTCCGCAGGAATTTCAAAGCTTGCCTTTTCAGATGTAACAAAATCATTGGCAAAAACAGCTTCTTTAATGGCTTCTATTCCTATCTGTTCTTTTGCATTCGTCTGAATAACTTTGATATTTAATGCCTTAGAAAGTTTTTCAATATCAATGTGAATTCCTCTTCTTTCGGCCTGATCGATTTGATTTAAGACTAGAATCATTGGAATCCCTAAATCCTGAATCTGCTGGAATAACAAAAGACCTCTTTTAATGCTTAATGCTTCCAGAATATAAACCACTCCGGAATAATCTTTTTGCCCATCAATAAGAAATTTAGAGAAAATTGCCTCATCTTCTGAGCTCGGATAAATACTGTAAGATCCGGGAAGATCTACAATCTCCACTTCTTCGTTTTTGTAAGAATAATTACCTGAATGGCTTGATACGGTAACGCCCGCATAATTTCCGGTTTTCTGCTTTTTGTTTGACAAGGCATTAAAAACGGTTGATTTTCCTACGTTCGGGTTTCCTACTAAAAGTATCTGTTTTTTGTTATTTTCCTGCATTAATCAAATCTTCTACAATGATAAAATCTCCTTCTTCTTTACGTAGTGCAATACGGCTTTTTTCATCGCCAAACTCCACATAAAGCGGTCCGTTGAACGGTGCCTGGTAAAGGATTTTAAACAGAGTTTCAGGAAGAAGCCCCATTTCTATAATTTTCGTCGGCATATTCAGATTATCATTATCATAGTCTACTATTTTCCCAATTTTATTTTTGGGAAAGCTGCTTAATGTATGTAATTGAATATCCTTCAAGACCCTAATTTTTGTGACTGCAAATATAATTATTTAAATTTAATCTAAATAACGTTACTTTTCATATTTAAAGGCAGTTAGATTTATAGTATCTTCAATTATTTGATACAATAAACCCAAACACATTACAGCATTTGGGTTTATTTTAAATATAGTTTAGTTAATCTGAAAATTATTTTTTATCTTTTTCCTTTCCTACTTTTTCAAGATTTCCAACACTTATAGAATTTGCTTTTTCGATAGGGTTATCATTTGCATTGTAAAAATCTTTATACATTTTCTCCTGCTTTTTCATCATATCCCCAATTGTACCATCCGTTCCCGGCATTGGTCTAGACATTATTTCCTGTGACATCATAGGTCTTACAGAAGCAAAAGGATCTTTTTTAAAGTCATTAAAAGTTTTGTCAAACTTCTCTCTTGTTAATTCTTTTGGTTTTCCGCCAGTTGCCTGCATCAAACTTTCAATGTAAGAAAACTCGTTGTAATCTTTAATTTTTTTATTTCCCTGCAATACCCAAGAATAATTTTTGCCGGCATCTTCAATTTTCACAATCAAACCGGGAAGTCCACTGAATTTATATGGCCCATCCTGAAAAGGAAGATCTGAAGAAAACCATGCAGTCCACGTTCTTCCACCATATTCTGTGGTTGCTTTCTGGGTATTGTATTCTCCGATTTTTTGTTTTTCGTCTGATATTTTCCAGTTAAATTTCAAATCTTCTGTATATGCTATGTTTACAGGCGTCATTCCGTTCGCAACTTTATCCACATATTCCACTTTCATGCTTGGGTAAAATTTGTGAATTCTCGCCGAAAATTTTGGTGTTTTAAGAGATTTTGAAAGGTCTTTGTAAGTACCTGCCTTCTGCATAGCCTCTATTTCCACTTTTGTAATAGAATCTTGAGAAATTACAGTGTAATCCTGATAAACAGATCTGTTTTTGTCTGTAATATCCAGCACGGTAATTACTTTATCGAGTTTGGCAGAGTCTTGCTTTGGCTTGAAAGTAAGTTCGTAAAAGAAGCGGTTTGAGCTTTCTTTTGATTCTTGTGCATTGGCAAAAGCAAAAACAGCAATAAATAGTATTGAAAATAAATTTTTCATTGTATAAAAGGTTTGCTTAATTAGTTCACATTAGTTGTTTTTTGTTACAGATTTTCTGAAATAAAATTATTTTTTTTAACGTATTTATCAGAATGAAGATTAAATAGAAAGATTTTCTATCACCAAATTTTCACCGCTTACAAAAAGACGATATTGTGGCCATGTTTTATTTAAGGTGTCAAAAAATACTCTTGTGGTGTCTTTCTGCATCGAATCGTGCAGCTCGATAACGAGTATTTTTACTTTAGGCAACCAATCTTCATAGTTTTTAGAAAAGACTTCTTTTTCGCTGCCTTCTATATCCATTTTTAATACATCAATTCTATCAAAATTGTTTTCCTTGAGAATTGTATTAATACTAATTGCTTCTATAGTCCCTTTTTCATTGTCTTCCACTACCTGAATTCCCCACTTTGAGGCGTTTTCATCGATAATTTTTAATTTAACGTCACTACTCCAAACACCTTTATTGAGTAACTGTATGTCAGGATAATTTTCAAGATTCTTTTTTGCCATCCTAAAATTATCAGAATCGGGCTCAATAGTGATAAATTCAGCATCCGGAAATTTGTTTTTCATTAAGACTGTAAAAAGCCCCACATTACCTCCTGCATCAATAATAATTTTAGGGTTTTTGTAATGATACGGGTGATATTGTTTTTCTATAAAAATCTGTTTAAAAACTTCCAGATCAGATTGTTCATTTTTTCTGAGATGTATAGGATGTTTTATTCCATAAAGAAAGATATTATCTAAGTTTGAAGATGATAGTTTTTTGTACAGTTTATATCCTTCTTTGAATCCGTATTCATTGTAATACGGTAAAAAATTTTTAAGGTTTGAATATAATTTTTTTCTCATTCATTTGAATTTTTTGCTAAAAAAATTTTTTCTTTTTAAACTTTAATCTGTTTTATCACAAATTTGACAATACTCTATTAATCAGGGTCTAATTTATGAATGACTTGCTCTTAAATTAAGACCTTTTTCCTAAATATTTCTTCAAAAAAGTTTTTAGCTCTTTTAAAAGTTTTAAATTTAAGTTCACCTAAACAAATATGATATGGATACCTTACAACAACTAAAAGACGAGCTTGAAACTGAGTACCAGACTACAAAAAGCTTTTTCGAAATTTATCCGGATGACAAAAATGATTACGCTCCGCATTCTAAAAGTATGAAAATGATGCATCTCGCTACCCACATTTCGGAAGTTTTTGGCTGGGCAGGTTTTATGCTTAATTCTTCTGAACTTGATTTTGCCAAAAGCGAAATAGAACCGAAGTATCTTACCACAAAAGATGAGCTCTTAACCGTTTTAGAAGAAAACCACAAAGCAAGTCAGGAAGCATTACTAAAAGCATCTGAAAATGACTTGGAACCAAGATGGGCTTTGAAAAATGATGGTCATGAACTGGCTTCGTGGACGAAATATGAAGCAATTCGCCACAGTTTAAATCAGATTACGCATCACAGAGCACAATTGGGAGTTTATTACAGGCTGAATGACATCGAACTTCCCGGAAGTTATGGACCAACGGCAGATCATCCAAATTTTTAAATTAAATAAACTTTTTAAAATATTTTAAAACAAAAAACCAATCTCGGTGAGATTGGTTTTTTATATTATTTAAAGTTGAATTTTACTGTTAACATGACCTGGCTTGGGCGAAGTAATATTCTGGTGTAAGAAATATTTGTTGTATTAATATCATACGTTTCAAAGACTTTCTTATTTGCAATATTCATCCATTTTACTTCAAAATCAATTTTCTTTTTAGACCATGAGAATTGATATGACAGATCGTAAAAGCCGTTATTATATTTTTGATTAGCAGAACTTGTGTTTACCTGATCCCAATTAAAACCAATCGTGTGATTTTCGATAGGATACAAGAAAAGACCAAGATTATGAGTGAAACCTGTTCTTGCTGCATCAGAATTTACTCGTCCCGTACTTGTTTGGTCGGTTCTGGAGAAGCTAGCATTATAATCTACACTCATCCAGCTGAAATATGTATTGTTGAATTTTATTCCAAAAGACTGGCTGTTATTTTTGTTGGTAAAAGCCGCATCATTTAAGAAAGCATCAGATGTAGAGGTATTATTACTATAGCTAATTGATGCATTTGTTTTAAACTTAGGGAAATATTTTCCTACTTCTGCATTATAGCCACTACTTACCACATTGTTGTCTTGTTCTATATATTTCATTACCGAATAACCTCCAACAATTGTTGGATTCGAGATCAAGTTTCTCTTCGCATCAGAAAGTCTGTAGCTTACATTGAAAAATAAATTATTCAGAGGATTTCTATATTCCAATCTTGCTCCTGCTGATTTATTGTTATTTTCAGGAATCGGATTATCAGCATCCATTGCATTTAATGAAGTTGGCGAGATCATTAGAAATCCTGAATAGGCTGTATTTACTTCACCAAAATTATTGCTAATATTACCATGTAATGAAGCTTTAAAAAATGAAGCAAAATTATACTGGGCAAATAAATTGGGTTCAAATGTCACTTTATTTACAGATTTTGACACATTTCTTAAAGGATCTTCTGCTTTAATATTATTCGAGTTTACAGGAACATTCGCATAAAGCATCCAAGAGTCGTCTTTATAATTGATTCCCACACTTCCGTACGGTGTAGCAGTTGTGTATTTTAAGTCATTATCAAAAGCAGATCCATAACCAAATACACCACCATTTTGATAATTTGTAAGGGCAGATCTTAAATCTGTTGATTTATAATTCAATCCAATTTCAGGCGTAAAAGTCCAGCCTTTGGCTGAAAAACCAATATTTGCAGAATGATTGGCTTCAAATGTTTTCAACTGTAAATTTTGTCTTACAGATTGTGCTGCACCGCCTGGGTTAAAGCCAGGGATTTTAAGATACGATGCCGGTGTAATATCCAGTTTCTGACTGTCGTTCTGGTAACTGATATATGACTGTACATTCACCATTTTCTCTTTCCAAGGGATGATTGTACTTAAAGAGTTTTGGAAAGAAGAAGTAGGAGATTCTAACGCTTCTCTCCCATTTCTGCCAATTGAATTATCTGTTCTATCTACAACCGCTCTGTCAGCATTCCAAAACTGTGAAAAACTTGTTGTATTCTTAAAAAATCCTTTTTTTGCGTTTTTTGTAAAAATTAATTCTCCTTTCAGTTTATCCGTGAAAAAATTGTTTAATATATTTTGTGTAATGCCGAATGCAGGAGTTTCTTCTGTTGCAAAATAGTCTACCTGACTGTAAGATTCTCTTTCAACAGCATTGTTGGTATAATTGGCATTGGCTTTTAGTTCCCATTCTTTTTTAGCATCAATATTCGTCAAATAATTTGCTGATAAATAATGAACATTGTTAAATAAATATCTTTTCACAGGAAGATTCGGAGTGCTTGCATTTTCTACATTCAGCCAATCGTTCTGAGATGCGTTGATTCTTCTTCCTTCATATCTGTTTCCAAAAGCCAGAATGTTACCTTCATTTTCTACTTGCTCTCCCATATTATTGGTTTTGTAATTAACAACCCATTGTTGCTTTTTACTGAAAAACATAGGCGTTAATTTTACATTCCACAGCCACGGATCACCAAATCCGGAACCTACTTCTCCTCTACCCGTCATCGTTACAGATTTTTTAAGCCTAATATTAATAGCCGCAGCATCTGAAGGTATTTTTCCCTGTAACATTTTTACCGGTTGGTGGTTTTCTAAAACTTCAAGTTTTGAAATCGCATCTTTTGGTAATGAGTTTGTAATCGTTCCGTAACCGCCTTCCATCAAGTCTTTACCTTCAACATAGAATTTATTGATCGCATTACCTTGGTAAAGAATCGTTCCGTCTGCATTTACCTCAATACCCGGAATTTTTTTCATGATATCGGCCAAAGTACGGTCGTTCTTATTGTCGAAAGCTTTCAAATCATAAGAAATAGTATCGCCTCTTGCCGTGATCATTTTGGTTTTCAGCTGTACTTCTTTTATTTCTGTTGCTTCAGATTGTAATTTGAAGGCAAGGGTTTGATCGCTGTTGCTGATTTGTTTTGTGAGTGGTTTTTGATTAAAGGCCTTCACTTTCAGATCTACATTGGGCTCTGATGAAGTAAAAGTAACTTTGTATTCACCTTTAGAATTGGTAATTCCGTATGCTAGAATTGCATCTTTTCCGGGTTCTTCAATCGTTACACTTGCGCTTGGAATCGCCACACCATCTTCATCGGTAATTTTTCCGGAAACTGTTTTTTGGGCAAACGTTATCACAGAGAAAAAAACCATCAGGAAAAGGTAAATTTTTCTTTTCATATGTATTTATTTATTTTTTTAACGGTTATATAGAATCGCAAGGCATAGATTAATGAGTATTTTACCAATCTCTGCGACTTCATAATTTATTATTTGAGTAATTAGTTATGTGTTAAGCTCTTTTGTTACACTTTATAGAGATACAATTTTTTTCGGATAGTTAAATCCAACTTTATATACCTACAAACATAGTGATAAATTACAATACTTTTCTCTCCTTTTCAGCCTTTACCTATTTTTATGAAACTTTTCTATAAGTGATATTTAAACTTAGTTATATACACGCCTGAATTTCAGGTACTTTTACTATAATACTGCTTTACAATAAATGATTTATTCTGTCTAGATAGAAAAATGATTAAGGTCATAGATTAAAAATATCTTAATTCATTTTCCGTAAGTAAATATTTAATAATTTTGTAACATAAAATTTTAAACAAATGGGGGTTATTCTAAAGCCTATTGATATTGTCGACGATATTACTCAGGAAGAGTTTCGCGAGAAATATCTGATACCAAGAAAGCCGGTGGTGATAAAAAATATGGCTAGAAAATGGCCAGCCTATCAAAAATGGACGATGGATTATGTGAAGGAAGTGGTAGGAGATGTTACCGTTCCCCTGTACGACAGTGCAAAAGCAGATCCTGCAGCGCCAATCAATACTCCGACTACGGAGATGAAATTTGCAGATTACATCGATTTAATCCAAAGAGAACCCACAGATTTGAGGATTTTCTTTTTTGATCCTATCAAACGGGCAAATAAATTACTGGAAGATTATATCTCTCCTTCAGATTTGATGGGTGGATTTTTAGATAAATATCCTTCCATGTTTTTTGGAGGAAAAGGCTCGGTAACCTTTTTACATTTTGATATTGATTTAGCTCATATTTTCCATACGCATTTCAACGGGAGAAAGCATGTTTTGCTTTTTGAATACAAATGGAAAGACAGACTGTACAAATTACCTTACGCTACTTATGCTTTGGAGGATTTTGATATTTCGAATCCTGATTTTGAAAAATTCCCTGCACTGGATGGTGTGGAAGGAATCGAATGTTTTCTGGAACATGGCGACACCTTATTTATGCCAACCGGATGGTGGCACTGGATGAAATATCTTGACGGAAGTTTCTCTCTTTCGCTTCGTGCATGGGACAAATCCTGGGCTGTAAAAGCAAATTCTTTATGGAACCTTACTGTACAAAGAAATTTTGACAATATCATGAAAGGTCAATTCAAAAATAAATACATGGACTGGAAAGAAAAAAAGGCTGTGGAAAGAGCCAATTATGCTTTGAAAAAAGGATTGCCTAGAAAATAGAATCACGTTTTTTTCTTAAAAGCAATTTTTTGATTGTCCTAAATTTCAAATTTTATTTCACATAAAAAAACCCCTAAAAGTGTGATACTTTATAGGGGCATTTTTTTACTTTATTACTTACTTAAAAAGCATACCAACGTCCACATTTATTAACGCAAAATGGTTCAAAGTCAGGATCTGCGGTAGAAGCTTGAATGCAAGCTGCTTCGGTAGTGTAATATGGTCTACCTGATCCCCACCAAGATGCACATTCCGGTGTAATTCCTCCTTTAATGGATTTTAAATTTTCTCTTGAGATTTTGTTTAATTTTTTCATAATGATTAGTTTGATTTTCTTACTCTATACGGTTTTCAGATACCCCGATATTAATACACTAATATAAGAATTATATAATAACAAAATCAAAAAAAAATTATTGACCGTTTTTAATATCTCTTATTGCAAAATATATGTAGCATCCACGAAATCTGTCAGCCAAACGTTATTTTCAGAAAGATAAAATTCTATCCCATCATCAAACATTTTTTCTGTATTGATGGTTAGAATAATCGGTTTTCCGTGACGCATTCCGACTTTAGTTGCCGTTTCAATATCCTGACTCAAATGAACGTGTTGTCGGTTTCTTTTTTCAATTCCTTTTTCAAAAATAGAATCGATATTACTTTGAGCCGTTCCATGATATAAAAATTCAGGCGGCTGTTGTGGAATTAAAGCTAAATTAATATCAATCGAATGCCCTTGATTTGCTCTGATTCTGGTTTTATCTTCATTAAAAATAAACCGTTTTTTATCATTAGTTTGTACAATTTCATCCAATTCTTCAAAGGTAAAACCTTGAGAATCGTTTGTAGATTTTGTAATTAACTCATCAACATTTGCCCATCCGTTTTCGTCCAGATTCAAATCGATGAGTTCGGGATGATGCCTGAGAACGTAGCTCAGGAATTTGCTTGTTTTTTTATTTTGTTGTTCGGTCATTGTTTGTGTTTTTTTATTTCATTAATTTATTTTCTAGTTTAATACATAAGTTTTCAATATCTTCTTTTCTCACCAGCTCTGCAATCCATTCTTCAGGAATGTTTTCAAAACCATAATAAATTCCTGCGATTCCACCTGTGATTGCTCCGATTGTGTCGGTGTCTTCTCCTAAATTGACCGCTTTTAAAACCGCTTCAGAATAACTATCTGTGTTTAGGAAACACCATAATGAAGCTTCTAAGCTATGAAGAACGTAGCCACTTCCTCTAATCTCGTCTTCCGAATATCGTGAAATATCATTTCTTAAAACCTTTTCAAAAAGCTGAATCTCATTTGGGTTAAAACCTTGAATTTCTGCATATTCCAAAGCTGTTTTCTGAACGTGATTGTATGCTTCTTTTTTGTCTTTTCCTTTAATTAATTCAATGGCAAAAATAACATAGATAAAGCAAGCAAAAACAGAACGAAAATGTCCGTGTGTAATTGATGAAACTTCTTTTACGGTTTGATATAGCTTTTCAATATTTTCTTCATCTTTAAGATAAAAAGCTAAGGGAAGAATTCTCATCAAAGAACCATTCCCATTATCTTCTTCAAAGATATTTCCTGAAAACCTAGCGCTTTCACCTTTAATTAATCTTGCGATGGAATGCCTTGTTGTTCCGCCAATATCGAAAAGTCTTCCGTGGGCCGTCCAATGTCCATATTTATTCCATTTAACAAAGCTTTGTCCTATTTTTTCGAGATCATAACCTTTTGTCAATTCATCAGCTAAGCAAAGAGTTAATGAACTGTCATCGCTCCATGTTCCTTTGGGTTGATTCCAAGACATATATTCCAAATATCCGGTAACCGGGGATATTTTTAAGTCTTCTCTTTTCTTAAATTCCACAGGAACGCCCAAAGCATCGCCAATACACACTCCGAAAATTCCGGCTTTTACAACATTTTTCACTAGGCAAGATTTACCAATTTATCAAACAATAATTTCATTCCTTTTGTTGCGGTTTCTTTCATTACAACGGCTCTTTGCCCGTATCCGAAGCCTGTTTCGTTAGGATTGATGACAATTAACAAACAATCATCTTTGATATCATGAAGCAATCCTGCAGCCGGATAGACCTGCAAAGAAGTTCCGATTACCAAAAAAATATCGGCTTCTTTTGCTTTTTCTGTCGCTTCTTTCATCAAAGGAACTTCTTCCCCGAACCAAACAATAAAAGGTCGTAATTGTGCTCCGTCTTCTGCTTTGTCTCCAATATTGATATCTTCTTTTTGATCGTAAATCAAATTTTTATTATTGCACGAACAAGATTTAAACAATTCTCCGTGAAGATGAATGATATTTTTTGAACCCGCTCTTTCGTGTAAATCATCGATGTTTTGAGTGATAATTTGAACCTCGAAATATTTTTCTAAATCAGCAATGAGTTTGTGTGCATCATTGGGTTCTACTTCATTAAGCTGGCGGCGTCTCCGGTTATAAAATTCAAGAACCAATTCTCTATCTTTTCTCCAACCTTCCGGACTTGCCACATCCGTTATGCTATGATTTTCCCAAAGACCATCTCCGTCTCTGAATGTTTTTATTCCGCTTTCGGCGCTGACTCCTGCGCCGGTTAATATGGTTAGTTTTTTCATTTGTTTAATTTTTTAATCTCCCGCAGATTTAGCAAATTAGGCGGATTTTTTACTTTAATGTTATCTGCAAAATCAAATTAATTTGCGAGGTAGTTCCAAATCAGAACATTTAATCTCATTCCAATAATTTCTTATAAATCTTTTCATTTTCATCATCAAAACAGACGAAAATAACTTTCTCAATAACATCAGATTCGAAATTTTTCACTTCCTGAATCGCAATTTTTGCAGCCAATTCTTTCGGAAATCTGTAAACTCCTGTGCTGATGTTTGGAAAAGAAATTGTTTTTACATTTAAGCTTTCAGCTAATTTTAATGAGTTTATATAGCAATTCGCCAACTGTTGTGAACATTTTTCTTCATCGTTATTCCAAATAGGTCCGACAGTATGAATGACGTATTTTGCGGGAAGATTTCCAGCTGTTGTTTTTACAGCTTCTCCTGTTTTACATTTTCCATGTCTATTTCTGATCTGTTTACATTCATCTAAAATTTCCGGTCCTCCTGCACGATGAATTGCTCCGTCAACTCCGCCACCGCCAAGTAGTGAAGAATTGGCTGCATTGACAATTGCGTCTGTTTTTATTTTGGTGATGTCACCTTTTATTAATTCAATTTTCATTTTGATCTAATCTTAATTTACTATTTAAATCTTCATCATCAAACAGCAATGGTTTTTCTTCAGGGATCATAAGACTATCTAAATCATCATTCAAAACAAATTGATGTTGTTCTTTTACAAAATCTGAAATATCTTCAATCAGAATAATATCTTCTTTAGCAAATGAACGGGTAAATTCATTTCTTAAACCAATTTGAATTGCTCTTCTTTCCAGCTTACCTCCAAAAGGATCATGATCCGGATCCCATTGCAACCTCACCGAAGATTCTTTTATCTGGTTTTGCCACTCTTCTCGGGAAATTTCCAATCTGTCATTGTACGAGGAATAAACTGCATTTTCTAAATATCTTTTGAAAGCATCCATCTTTAAATGTATTGCCAAAACATATTCCTGACCTTCTTTTGTTCCCCATCCATTTCGATACATCATCCAAAGGAAGTTGGGTTTTATCCAGGTCATTCTTTCTAAACTGAATTCACCACCAAAGTATTGATTTTTAACTGCAAACTCGCCAATTTCTTTTCGATATGATTGATACACAATTATTTTCTCATCATTAAATTGCGCCATGATATGATGTCCTTTTTCAGGCCAATTCTGTAGTTGTTCTTTATATTTTTTTAATTTGAGTTTCATTGTTTTACGTCTAACATTAAGTTTTCAATTTCAGCATTTGCAGAATTCTTGAAACTGTCCCCAATAAATACTTTTATCACTTCAATATTTCCAACGATCGCCTGATTGAATGTTTCTAATTTTTCTGACGGAACCCATAATTCATTATGATTTTTGGCTCCAACATTTTGTGCAGGATATTTATTTACAACCTCTTCCAACACTTCAAATTTTGTTACAAAACCAAGATAATTTCCTGCTTCATCTCTGGTATTCCATTTTTCTGCAATTTCCGATGCATAATCTTCATCTAAAACTGGATAGAAAATCGGCTGCCATTCTAATCTTGGTGGAAACTTTTTGAAATTGCTTTCTAAAATTAAAACCATTTCCTTTTCTCCTACTGGTCTGTAAAGTGTTATTGTTTTCATTTTGTGTTTAATCTTTATTTTTAAGTTTTGGCTAAAGCCATTGAAATTTATTCATTATAAAAATGGACTTCCTTCGGCAAGCTCAGTATGACATGCCCATTCCTATTGATCTAATGCTGATGTAAAATGTTTCTTTTAAAATTAACTAATATTTTTTCATCAATTAATTCTTTAAAATCCTTTGAATACGGAGAATAAGATCCATAAACAATATCAAATTTTACATCAAGATTTTCTATTTTAAACTCCTCATCCAATTGATCCAGACAAGTTACCATCAGGTTTTTTTTGTTGGCAACAACATAAGCTTCATCCAATTTCAGAGCATAATTTAATAAGTCATAATCCAAATTCCCAAAACGTAAATCCTTTTGATATTCATTAAAAATACAGGTTTCCTCTTCATTGTTTTTTAATGTTAACTCCTTTTCATTGCTCATCCACCCGCTTCCGTGACGTGTTGAATAAGATCTTGTGACGTAAAACATTTCTATATTTTCAATCTTTAACAATTTACAAACTTCATATGCATTTTTTGAAGTGGTATTCGCAAAAGTTACGTTCGGGAAAACGCCGTGATCCATATCCAATAAAATCCCCTGACTGCCTTCAAAAATAAGATTGTTAAACGAATTCAGATAATTGTAACCTTCTATTTTCCAATCAATTTTATCAACGGCATTTAAAAAATCCTGTAAAGCATTTTGGATTTCTTCTCCTTCTTCAAAACCGTAATAATTGGCGATTCTTTTTAATTTTTCAATCAACATCGATCTTGGGCCGATCAAATCAACAGCAAATAATTTAACCGGACTTTCATTTCTCTTCATTGTTGCGCCGACTCCTTTTCCGCAGGTTCCGTGTTCTAAATTTTTGATATTTTTTCTATTGCTAAAAACATCAAAAGGGGTGGTCACTTTTGCCAACGGATGAATATGCAACTGAATATTTCCTTTTTTTTCTTTCAATTCTTCGCTTTCGTTGAATAAAAAAGTTGGATGGATCGTACAATGTTCAGTAAAATAAGAAGGCAAACCACGCAGCGCACCACTTGCAAAACTAGAATGAATGTGTTTTTTATCATCAATCATCACGGTATGTGCCGCCTGTTGTCCACCAGAAAACCTAATAACTACTGACTCAGGATTTTGCTGAGCCAGAAAATCTGTAGTGATTCCTTTTCCTTCATCACCAAAACCTAAGCCTATAACTATTTGTGCTGTTTTCATTTCTTAATACATTTGAATATTATTAAAACCACCTAAATCTTTAGTTTTACTAAAGCCTTCTTTAAATTTATCGCATACAATTTCTTTGATCACATTCGGAACATCTCTGTAATCTTTTATGGAAACACAATTTTGTCCCAACAAATCTTTCCAGTCTTTATCCGCTCTCATCGCTCCGTCTGAATGCAAAACACTAATATGAAAAACTTCATATCTTTTTTGAGCTTCCGCTAATAATTCCGTGTGTTTGAAAGTTTGCTGTCCTGTTCCCATCAACTCTCTGATCGCAGAAGCAGGAAGTGTTTTTAAGCAAGGCTCATCACCTACCGTAAATAATAATCCTTTTTGATTTCTCTTTTCAAAAGCATCGGTTCTGGTGTGAAAAGCGGCAAAATACCAAGCCAGTAAATAACTTTCACCTGCGTTTCCTCCACCGCCTGATTCAATATAAGTTCTTGTCAACCACATATCCAATTCTTCATCGCCTGATTCAAACTGACCGACCTGTAAAGGATAACCGTCACATTCATGATCCCCGATTCCTAAAAATAAAAGTGCGGGATCGGGAACTCCGCCCTGGATAATTCCGCCCATTAATTTTGGTAGCCCTTCTTTAATTAATTCATGTGGAATATGTCCCATGCTTCCCGTTACGTCCAATCCTAAAATAATCGGAACAGAATTCGGATGAACCGCAGAATCTCTTGATTCTCTGAAAGAAATATTTTTAGGATTCATTGATTCGTGTGCCATTCTTTTTGCATTCTGAGTGAAAATTTCACTGGCAGATTTTGATGCATAACCTTCTTTTCTTGCTCTGTCATAACGAGCGTCGATGTCGTATCTTGTACTTCCCATAACTAAAATTTTTTACCAAATAAATACTCAAATATTTTTGTGGAAACTTCCAGTTGAATATTTAGATTTCTGATTGTTAATGATAATTCTATATCTCTCTGAACGAATGCTTCCGGCTGAAAATCAACAAATGTCAAACTGTTTTTGTCTAGCGGACTGATGTCGATAAGACCTTCCTGTTCGCGTTCCAGTCTTTTTATTTTCAGTTCAATGTCTTCAACTCGGCGTCTGTATATCAACTCTGAATCTTCTCCGATTGTTCGGGCTCGATCTTCTCTTATCTGATCATTATTTCTTTGTAATGATTCGATAAATCTGGGTTTTAAATCTTCTTCCATGTTTTTATATTTTATTTGTGTTGATATTACACTAATTTGAAACTGTATAGCTTTGCCTTAATTCTTTGCGAAATATTTCTATTCTTTTAATAAATCTCTAACTTCCATTAAAGCAAATCCCAACAAATTTTCTCCATTCCAGAATGAAGGATTTTGTGCTTTTGAATCTGTTTCCAGCATTCCGATTCCCCAGACTGTGTCGTATGGACTTGCTTCTACTAAAATTTTATTATTTGTCGATAATAGAAAATCTTTAAACTTCTGATTTTGCGAAAACTTTAAAAAATTTGCTCTTTTTACGATTTCATATTTTTGCTCGTCCCAAATTTTTGAATCAAAGTTTTTTACTTTTCTACCTACACTTTTAGCTTGATTTGGAGTTTCAGATTTTAAAATCTCTTCTAAAATTTTATCGTCATTAAATAATTTAGCTTTTCCAGCCATCATATAATGTTCTGCAGTTTTATATTCAATTCCTTCTTCTTCAAATTTAAAAGGAAACCATTGACTGAAACAAGCTTTTGTAATTTCCTCTTTTACTGTATGTCCCCAGAAAAATAAGAATTCTATGTTTTCTTTTTTCTGAAATTTTTCTATTGTATTTTGTAATGTGTATTTCATGATTGCGTTATTATTACACAAATATAAAACAATATGATTTTATTAGCCAAATTTATTTGTGTTTATTTTACGCTAAATAATTTAATTATCTGATTTTCAGTGTTTTTAAAAACTTATTTCATTTAAATATTAACTGCATCAATATTTTTCACAAATGGTTCAGATTTGAATATTGATTGATGATTTTCGATTGGAAAAAGAATTAAAGAAGTAGTTTATTTGCTCATTTTGTCATTCTGACGCAGGAAGAATCTCAACACTAATTTATAGATTCTTCATTCCGCTTCGCTTCATTCTGAATGACATTGGAGAAGTAATATATTGTTAGAAATTCATGCAAAAAGATTAGTGAAATTTGTATTAATAAAACTATTTAATTTCAAAATAAAAACCCTGTTCTTCAAGCTCTTTATACTTTTCCTGATTGAAAGTGAATAATTTCCCGGGTCTGCCGCTGCCTTCTTTTTTAAATTGGGAGGTTTCATTGAGAAGTCCGTAGCTCATGATTTTTTTTCTGAAATTTCGACGGTCAATTTCTTGTCCTATAATGGTTTTGTAAAGATTTTCGAGTTCAGAAAATACAAATTCATCATTTAAAAGATTAAAACCAATCGGCTGATATTGAATTTTCGTACGAAGTCTTTTTAACGCAATATCAATAATAGTATGATGATCAAAAGCCAATTTAGGAAGTTGATTCACACTGAACCATTGCGCGTCTTCCGCATCAGAATCTGCAAACAATTCGTGATAAGAAGGATTGACCAAACCCAAATAAGCTACCGAAACTACTCTGTTTCTAGGATCACGACCTACGTGCCCAAATGTATAGAGTTGTTCCAAAAAATCGGGTTTTATGCCCGCTTCTTCCTGTAATTCTCTTTTTACAGCATCATCCAGATTCTCATCATCTAAAACTAAACCTCCAGGTAGAGCCCAACCGCCTTTAAACGGTTCAATATTTCTTTTAATTAAAAGAATCTGAAGATCTTTTTTATCAAAATATCCGAAAATAACGGCATCGACAGCAACTTTGATATCCTGTAACTTTTTTGGAGAATCCATAATTTAATTTGCGTTATGAGTACACAAAAGTAGCAATTAGAAATCTGAATGTCAAGATTAAAATAATTTATTTTTGAATTCTATTTTTCATTAAATTTATAAACAACTTAAAACTAAACAATTATGAAAAATTTATTCTTCGTAACCTGCGCTGCGCTTCTGTTTATCGCTTGTGATAAAGCAAAAATTGATGTAAAAACCTCTGACGGAAAAGATTCTATCGCCAATGAAGAATGGAAACCGGTAGATTCTGCAACCGCAAACAAAGCATGGATGGAATTTGCCACACCCGGAGATATGCAGAAAATGTTGGCAAAATCTGACGGAGTCTGGCTTGGAGAAAATACAATGTGGATGGAAGACGGCGGAAAACCTATGACAAGCACCTCGACAACGACCAATAAAATGATTTTTGACGGGCGCTATCAAAGCAGTGAACACAAAGGAAACTTTATGGGAATGCCTTTTGAAGGAATGAGCATTACGGGGTATGACAATGCTAAAAAGAAATTTGTAAGCACTTGGATTGACAATATGGGAACCGGATTGATGAATATGGAAGGCGATTGGGATGCATCCAAAAAATCTATTGAATTTAAAGGAAAAATGACAGATCCTACCAGACCCGGAAAAGACTGCAATATGAGAGAAGTCTATACTTTTGTAGACGATACCCATCAAACATTAGAAATGTATGGTCCTGATTCTAAAACAGGCAAAGAGTACAAAACAATGGAAATAAAATATACGAAAAAATAAAATTTAACCCGTTTTTGATTAACCATCATGAATAAAAAAATCCGCAGAAAATTTCTGCGGATTTCACTTTTATCTTTTTACTTGGCTCTTTTAACTTCCTAGTCATTCAGTTTCAAAACTGCCATAAATGCTGATTGCGGAACTTCTACTCTACCAATTTGCTTCATCTTTTTCTTACCTTCTTTCTGCTTTTCAAGAAGTTTTCTTTTTCTTGAAATATCTCCACCGTAACATTTTGCGGTAACGTCTTTTCTTAAAGCTTTAATGGTTTCTCTTGCAATAACTTTCGCTCCCAAAGCAGCCTGAACAGCAATATCAAACTGTTGTCTCGGAATCAGTTCACGCAATTTTTCACACATCTTTTTACCGATGTAATAAGCATTCGAATCGTGAATTAATGAAGATAAAGCATCTACCATATCCCCGTTGATCAGGATATCCATTTTTACCAGCTTAGAAGAACGCATTCCGATTGGTGAGTAATCGAAAGATGCATATCCTTTAGAAATAGATTTTAAACGATCATAAAAGTCGAAAACAACCTCTGCCAAAGGCATATTGAAAGTCAATTCTACTCTGTCTGCAGTCAAATAACTTTGGTTAACAATTTCACCTCTTTTCTCAATACACAAAGTCATTACAGCTCCAACGAAATCAGATTTTGTAATGATAGAAGCTTTAATATAAGGCTCTTCTACTCTATCTAAAAGATTGGGATCAATCATTTCAGACGGGTTGTTGATTAAAATTGTAGTTTCAGGATCTTTTTTAGAATATCCGTGATACGAAACGTTGGGAACTGTCGTAATCACGTTCATATCAAACTCTCTTTCCAAACGTTCCTGAATGATCTCCATGTGAAGCATTCCCAAGAATCCGCATCGGAAACCGAAACCAAGAGCTGCTGAACTTTCAGGCTCGAAAACCAAAGAAGCGTCATTTAGTCTTAATTTCTCCAATGAGAATCTCAATTCTTCAAAATCTTCAGATTCGATAGGATAAATACCGGCAAAAACCATTGGTTTTACTTCTTCAAAACCGTCAATCGGAGCTTCGGCAGGATTCACAAAAGAGGTAATCGTATCACCAACCTTTACTTCACGGGCATCTTTAATTCCGGAAATAATATAGCCTACATCACCACATTCGATTGTTTTCTTCGGAAGCTGTTTAAGTTTCAATGTTCCAACTTCATCAGCCCCGTATTCTTTTCCTGTAGCAAAAAATTTAATTTTCTCGTTTTTAGAAATACTTCCGTTGACTACTTTGAAATAAGCTTCAATTCCTCTGAAAGGATTGTAAACTGAATCAAAGATCAATGCCTGAAGCGGCGCATTTGGGTCTCCAACCGGAGCAGGAATTCTTGCAACAATCTGTTCAAGCAAATCATGAACACCTTCACCTGTTTTTCCTGAAACACGAAGAACATCTTCATATTTACAACCGATCAGTCCCATAATTTCGTCGGTAACTTCTTCAGGGTTCGCAGACGGAAGATCTATTTTATTTAGAATCGGAATAATTTCCAAATCATTTTCTAGAGCCAGATACAAATTACTAATCGTTTGTGCCTGAATACTTTGCGCTGCATCTACAATAAGAAGCGCACCTTCACAAGCTGCAATCGAACGCGAAACTTCGTAAGAAAAATCTACGTGTCCCGGTGTATCAATAAGATTTAAGATATATTTTTCGCCATTAAGCTCATAATCCATCTGGATGGCGTGAGATTTTATCGTAATCCCACGTTCTTTCTCCAAATCCATATCATCAAGCGTCTGAGATTGTAATTCTCTTTGAGTCACTGTATTGGTATACTCCAAAAGACGGTCTGCCAAAGTAGATTTACCGTGGTCAATATGGGCGATTATGCAAAAATTTCGTATGTTTTTCATTTAAGAACTATGTAATTTGCAAAGATAACAATTTGAAGGAAATTTATCATTCTTAATTTTACAGGGAGAAAATTAATTTTATAAGACTGTTTTCGAAAGAAGAAAAGTTATTTTAAAATCTCAAATAACCTGAAACAACAATATTTAATCAAAAATATACTCTCCCTTTAAAGAATCTATATAGATTTTTTGCATCTTCGAATATTGAGAGTCTTTTGAATCAATTGCACCAGCAACTGCTCCACCCACAACTCCACCAATAAGACTTCCGGCAATCATACCTTCACTTACCTGCGTTGATAATGCGTTTTTGGAAGAGATTACAAAAAAGCCCTTTTCATCTTTTTTCATTTCAAGAAAACCAACCGGAGTTAAACGAAATGCTGTTCCGTTTTCAACATATCCGAAAAGCCTTTCCACAACAGGCCAATTTTTAGCATTAATAAATCCTATTGCAGTTCCTTTCTTATTTTTATTTACTGCATATTCTTTGCTGGGTTCCTGCTTTAAAAAAGATATAAAATCAGGGTAAACACCTTCAGAAAGAGTTTCGCTATTTAATGATTTTATCTGTTTTAAAATTATTTCTTCATAATTTTTCAGTTCGTTTTCATTTAAAGCAACATCTATCGTCGGATTAGAATAGGTTTCATTAATAATTTTACTTAAAACAAAACTCAGTTTATTGGCCGTAAGTTTAGGAATATGCACATCATATTTAGGCTGAAAAGAAAAATTGTCGGAAAGTCTGCTCACGAAATAATATTTATCGCCTTTCTTAACGAAACTGGACAACTTAACATCAAGCTTTCCTAACGTATATCTTTCAGTAGGTTCGTCGTAAGCTTTCAGAGTTTCAATGCGCAGTATAAAATCGGTATTTCCTAATTTTTTATTATCTGATAAAAACCATTCCTGAACAGCGTTTTCCATTTGATTATCTTTAAACTGAATTTCAAATGGTACATTTTGATGCGAGACTGATCCTATTTTTGGATCTTCCCGGTCATCAATAATGGTTAACGATTTCGCAGATTTACTCTTATCTTTTATATTTTGGGTAAGCTGTACCAACTGTATTTTCTGTGCAGAAATTATTATTGAAAATAGTAAAAGAAAAAAAGTTTTGATCATCATTAAGTTTTTTTCAAAATTATAAATAAGATTTCAATTCTAAATTAATATTAACCAATTTAAAATTAAACGACCCTTGCAATAAATTGCAAGAGTCGTCCAACATTAAAAAAATAAACTATTATGGAGTTTGCTTCGATTCTGAAGAATTCTTTTTTCCGCCGTGAGGTTTTCTTTCATTCATTTTATCTCTCATCATTCCCTCAGACTGAAAAAGCTTCAAGACTTTTTGACAAGGAATCACAGTCTGCATCTTCTCAGCATACTTTTTTCTGTTGTCGAATAATTTTTGCCCAACATCAAAACTTTGCTGAAGCTTTACTTTTGCTTCATCTTCAGAAAGTTTTTCGGGATCAAAATTTGAATCGAACTGACTTTTTATCTTTTTCTGATTGTCTAAATATTCGTTGTACATCGCAGTAAACTCTGCTTTATCTTGTGGTGCAACGTCAAGCATATCAACAACCATATTATTTCTGAATTGTGTAAGAAGTGCTTTTCTTTCATCTGGAGAAAGATTGTTTATTACTTCTTTTCTCTGATCGGGATTCATTTTCTTCCAATCATACTCTTTGATTTGTGCATTCAGCCCAAAACTTGAGATAACAAAAAGTGTAAATAATATTTTTTTCATCTTTCTTCTAATTATATAAGTCTAAATAAACATCCTGACTAGAATTGTTTGCCAATTCTGCTATTTCCGAATTGGGAAGCGACTCTAAATATTCATTCATATGTACTTCATTAGCAGTTTTTACTGCTTTTTTATTTTGTTTTTCCGAATTTTTATTAACAACCTGCGAAACTATAGGCTTTATATCAACCTGTCTTTCAGTTCTTTGATTAGTATTTTCTACCGAAGTTAAATCTGAAGTTAGAGTTTCGTAGGCCAATTCGCTTTCTTTTTTAGGAGATGTTCTGTTATCTGCATAACCAGTCACCGGATCTCCGTTTACTGAAGAATCTGAATTTGATTGATATACAAATGTCGCTCCGAAAATCAGAGCCAAAGACGCTGCTGCTGCATATCCCCAATTTAATTTGAAAATCGGAGCTTTCTTATCCGCTTTTATTTCACTCAACACTCTGTCCTGAATGTTTTCAAACATCTTTTCAGGAACTTTGTAAATGTTTTTGCGTTCCAGTTTTTCTAGATCAAAATCTTTCACTTGGCTCAACACTTTATCCTGAATGCTTTCAAACATATTGTCAGGCATTTTATAAATGTTTTTGCGTTCTAATTTTTCTAGATCAAAATCTTTCATGTCGTTGGTTCTCAAAAATTATCTCTCGTAATTCTCTTTGATATATTCTTCTATTTTTTGTTTGGCATAATGATAATTTGTTTTTAATGTTCCTACTGACATATCAACAATTTTTGATATTTCTTCGTAAGGCAAATCATCATAATACCGCATCATAAATACCAGTTTCTGCTTTTCGGGCAGGCTTTGTATGGCTCGTTGCAAAAAGATTTGGATTTCTTCAGCATCACTGTGTGTATTATCGGCAACCAGATTCTGCATATAATATTCAGGATCTTCATCGGTTTTCTGCATTCGCTTCAGCTTATTGATTTGCTGTAATGCTTCATTCGTTGCAATTCTATACAGCCAGGTATATAATTGACTGTCATTTTTGAACTGATGAAAATTCTGATATGCTTTTATAAATGTCTCCTGCAAAGTGTCCTGAGCAAGATCTCCATCTACAATAATTCGTCTGATATGCCAATATAATCTACTCTGATAAGCATCCATCAACACCCGAAGACCTTTTTCAAGCGTTCGTGGGTTTTGCATCAGCGCAATAATCTCTGCGTCTTTAATCTTCATAAGATGCTTTCATTGTTTTGGATTACAAAAATATCTAAAAGTTAAATTACTTATTCAATTTTTAGTCCAATATATTAACTTTTAAAATTTATAGCAATAAATATTATTCTAAAATATTCACTTTTTTCAGCTTTCTTTTCAAAACTAAAAACTCTTATCTTTGTTTTATGCAAACAGTCATTATCGGCTCCGGGAATGTTGCCTATCATTTGGCAAAAGCCTTCATTCAAAATGGTATTTCTTTAGCCCAGATCTTTGGTAGAAATGAAAAAGAACTTCAGAAAATTTCTTCAGAATTAAATATTTCTTATTCAACTGAAAACCTGCAAGACGCAGATTTATATATTATTTGTGTAAGTGATAATTCTGTAGAAGATGTGTCTAAAATTATTGCCAAAAAAGATTGTTTGGTTGCCCATACTTCAGGATCGCTTCCTAAAGAAATTTTGATAGGAGAGTACAGAAAATCAAGCTTTTACCCTTTGCAGACTTTTTCTAAAACTAAAAATTTAGATTATAAAAAAATTCCGTTTTTCATTGAAACAGAAAATGAAGAAGATCAAAGAATTTTAACTGATTTAGCTTCAAAAATTTCAGACAATGTAATGGAAAGTACTCATGAAAAAAGAAAATATATTCATCTGACTGCAGTTTTTGCCTGCAATTTTGTGAATCATCTTTTTGCAAGAGCTAAAGAAATTTCGGATGCACAGGAAATTCCTTTTGATTATTTTTTGCCGCTAATTAACGAAACCGTTCAGAAAATTTCTGAAATAGAGCCCAAATCAGCGCAAACCGGACCTGCTGTCAGAAATGACCAAAGAATTCTGGAATTACATGAGCAGTTATTAAAAGATGAGAGTCTTGAAATTTATAAAACAATGAATCATTCTATTAAAACAATGTATGAGCTATAAAGAGAAATTAAAAGATATAAAAGCATTTGTATTTGATGTAGATGGCGTGTTTACTGACGGAAGCGTTTATCTGATGCCGGGAGGAAACATGAGCCGTGTGATGAATGTTCTGGATGGATATGCTGTTGTAAAAGCATTAAAAAATGATTATCTGATCGGCGTTATTACAGGCGGAAATGATGAAATGGTAAGACACAGAATCAGTTATTTAGGCATTCAGGATTACTATGCAAAATCTCATGACAAAATGGTAGATTTTGAAGACTTTAAGGCTAAATATAATCTTAAAAATGAAGAAATTCTAACGATGGGGGATGACATTCCAGACTTTCATATCATGCAGAATTCTGCAATTGCGACTTGTCCTGAAAATGCCGTTCCCGAAATAAAAGGAATTGCAGATTATATTTCTCAAATAAAAGGCGGAAGCGGAGCAGTACGTGATGTCATTGAGCAGGTGATGAAAGTTCAGGGAAAATGGCATGATGATAATACGCAATCCGTATAAGAAGATGAGAGAAAATAGATAAAAGACTTATAATCAAATATATTTTCTCATTACATAAAATATCATTTACATTAATCGTTTATTATTTATAAAATACTGATGAAAATACTTTTAGCATCACAATCTCCGAGAAGGAAAGAATTACTGTCAAGTTTAGGTTTTGATTTTGAGGTCGTGAAAATTGATTGTGAAGAAATTTTACCAGACCATATAAAAATAGAAGACGCTGCAGCTTATTTATCTGAATTAAAAGCAAATGCATTCGGAAACATTCAAAATAATGAAGTTTTGTTGACCGCAGATACGGTCGTTGCCAATGAAAATCAGTTTCTTGGGAAGCCAAAAGATGAAACCGAGGCAAAAAAGATGCTTCAGTCATTATCAGGAAAAACTCATCAGGTGTATACCGGAATTACCATTAAAACTTCAGATAAAAGCATCACAGAGACTGATGTTGCCGATGTAGAATTTGATGAAATTTCAGATGAGGAAATTGATTTTTATATCAAAAAATATAAACCATTCGACAAAGCAGGGGCGTACGGAATACAAGAATGGCTTGGAATGGCAAAAATCAAAAAAATAAACGGAAGTTTTTATACCATTATGGGGCTTCCTACTCATTTAGTTTATAAAATATTACAAGAATTATCACCGTTTTCAAAATAAGATTTTTATTATTATTTTTACAAAATCACCAAACTGCTGATAATAAAAAGTAAATTAGCGAGTTATATTGAAATAATGAAAAAAAATATAGTCTTTCTTTTAGCAGCGATTATCGTTGTTTCCTGTGGCACGAAAGTGAAAAAACCGGAAGCAAGATCAAAGTTTTTAAAAGGATTTTCAACATATTACAATACTCTGTTTAATGCAAAAGATGCCTTAAACAGTGAGTTTACAGAGAGAGACAAAGCTCATAAAGATAATTTTTATGCGCCATATATTCCTATACTAACGTACGAGGAGCAACCGTTGGGAAGTGATTTGGGACAATCTTCAGCTTTTGCGGAAAATTCTATGAAAATGGCGGAGGTAAACCGACCGCAACAAAATGCAAGAAACGCTCCCGGAATGCCATCAAATGGTCCCGGAATGCCTGGAATGCCCGGAAATACGTCTCAAGATCCTAATAATCCGGAAGGAAATAAAGGAGCATCCGTGTTAGAAATTGCAGAAGCTAAGGCTTTAAAAGCAATTAATAAATATTCTGTCATCAGAAAAGGAGAGGAGCAAAATAAAACTATTTTTGATGCCTACATAATTCTAGCTCAATCTAGAATTTATCAGGGAAAAGCGATCAAAGCTTTGGATGCCTTAAACTATGTTTTCACTCACATGAAAGAAGACAAAAGACTTCCATTAGCCCATATTTACGAAGCTTTGGCCTATTCACAAATTAAAAATTATCATAAATCTGACGAAATTTTCAATAAGCTCAGAAATGAAAAATTGAGCAAAGATCATGATAAACTTTTGAGTATTTATTATGCTGAATCACTTTTGGATGCAGGTAAAAAAGAAGAATCTATAAAAGAATTAGACCGTGCTTTTGAACTGAACGGAAACAGAAAACTAAAAAGCAGAATTGCCTTTTTGAGAGGACAAATCTTACAGGAAACAGGAAAACAGGATCTGGCGAGAGAAAGCTTTTTAGCCGCCTATAAATATGCCAATGATTTTGAATTTGAAGTGAAATCGCAGATCGAAATTGCAAAAACATTCAACGGAAAAGGAAATTATGAAGGCGCAAAAGATTATCTCGAAAAAATAAGTAAAAAAGGGACTTACGGGTCACGAAAGAATGAATTCTATTACGCTTTAGGGCTAATGGCTAATAAAGCCGGTAAGAAAAAAGAAGCGCAGGAGTTTTTCAGAAAATCATTGCTTGAAAAAGTTTCTGACGGACAGGTGAGAGGTTTGGCTTATTATGAGATCGGTAAAGATTATCTTGACAAAAATGATTACATCGGCGCAGGAGCTTATTATGATTCTGCATTGGTTTCTATGACGTATGAACCTTCGAGAATTTTGCTGCAGGATCAGTCTAGTTACATTAAAAAAATCTCAAAAAACTATTATTTAATTAAGAGAAATGACAGTGTCCTTTCTTTGGCAAAAATGTCTGATGCGCAAAAGACAGATTATTTTGCAAAATATATTGAGAAACTAAAAATTAAAGAAGAAAAAGAAGAGCAGGAAAGGAGACGTGCAGAGAGAAGCAAAGGTTTTGATACCGGAGATTACAATGCCAATTCTCTTTTTGCTAACAGTTCAAATTCCTTCGAAGATTTTGGGGTTTCGGCGAAAGGTTTTTACTTCGGTAATACAGGTACAGTAAGCAAAGGTACATCAACGTTTAAGCAAGTTTGGGGCGATCGTGCTTTGGTCGACAACTGGCGTTATTCTAAAAAAATGACGTCTCTGGAAGACATGAAAAATGAAGCTTTAGGAGTGACTTCAGTGCCAAATCCGAGACGTTTTGAGCCTTCATTTTATATAGAGCAAATTCCTTCAGATGCCGGAAAATTATCTCAGTTGAAAAAAGATAGAGACACCGCTTCATTGGGACTTGGGGTAATGTATCAGAATTATTTTACCAATACACCTTTAGCAACAAAAACGCTTTATGATTTGGTAGATGTAAAACCGGAAGAGAAAGTGATGCTTCAGGCTTTATATGAAATTTTCGCAATGAATTATGAGAAAAATCCACAAATTGCAGCCAGAGCAAAACAGATTTTACTGACCGATTATCCTTATACTTCCTATGCAGAATTCGCAAGAAATCCTAAAAATAATAATTTTGTAAAATCTTCTGAAGAGGTTGAAAACGAATACAAAATGGCCTTTACATTGTATGAATCTGAAAAATTTGCAGAAAGTCAGGGCAAAATAGAGCAGGTGGTTCTCAAATATCCTAAAGATGCTTTAGTCCCAAAACTTAATCTTTTAAATGCTTTCAATGCCGGAAAAACTGGTGGAAAAGAAGTGATGATTCTACAGCTTGAACAAATCGTGTTGAATTACGCCAAAACTCCTGAAGGAATTAAAGCTAAAGAAATGCTGAATTATCTGAAAAGTGATATTGCCTTCCAGGCAACCGACAATAAAGGAAATAAGATGCCAGATAATCCTTTTAACGGACCGGGACAGCCAAGTAATATTCAATCTCAAAATAGTAATATTGCCCCGAATAATACGGTTAATCAGATGAACAATAACCCACCAAAGAATAACAATATTCTGAAAAAACCAGGGAATAACACGATGCAAAAGCTTCAGGCTCCGGTTGAAGCAAAACCAATGACTAAATAAAAAAAAGCGAAGATTATTCTTCGCTTTTACTTTTTTTCTTTACTCCGTGAAAATCTTTCAGATAAAAAGGCTCGAAATAAGCAATGTCTTCAAAATCTTCATTCTTTATCTTTTCTAAAGTTTTCTTTATCAAATACTGAGCAGAAGGGTATATGTCTGTATTGAATTCTGCGTTTGGCAGCTGCAATATTTCTTTTGCCTTTAATGCTCCGTCGCCCACGAAAAGTACTTTTTTGTCTTTCAGTTCTTCAAAAGAAGTTTCATCTAAAATTTTAGCTTCGGTAGGAATAAGCTCTTCCCCCGAAATACCATCGTAAACAGCGGTATAAACCTCCATTCGTCTTGCATCGACTAAAGGGATAATCATTTCATAGTTTTGCCCTAAAAACGGCATTATCATGCTTTCCATAGAATTGACGGCGATCAGGGGAATTTTCAGTCCGTAACAAAAGCCTTTTGCTGAAGCAGCACCGATTCTCAAACCGGTATAAGAACCCGGACCTGTTCCTAAAGAAACCGCTTCAATATCTTTCATTGATAAGTTGGCACCTTCCAAAGCCCATTCTACGAAAGTGTGAAGACTTTCTGACTGCTTGTAATTTTCTGAAACTTCTTCTGTAGAACAAAGCAGTTTTTCACCATCTGAAATGGCTACCGAACAGTTCTTTGAGGAAGTTTCGAGATATAATATTTTCATTTTCAAATTATTTATAAGTTTTATAACTTATCTTTTTTACCTAATTTTTTAATTTCCTTATCAAAATCAGAAATTATTTTCTGAGTCTTATTGAAAGTTTCATATTCAGAAACTGCTTTTTTATCAGCTGCAATTTTCGCAATTTTTCCTTTTCCTTCCAAGATTTTATACTCGTTAAACTCTAAAAATCTATTGACACTTTTGGCCAAAGATTCCATTGTAAAAGTATTTTCTCTCTCAATTAAACCTTCGATATAATCAAAGTAACCTGTAACAGTTCTTTCCAATTGTTGAATTTCTTTTTCAGATAGATAATTTTTGGCAACAATAACATCAGATTTTAAAATTCTTCCGTGTGGAGAATATTTCCAATTCGTCAGACCCATATTCTCTTCTCTACTGTCGACATTTTGATAAATAATTTCTGCCGCAGTTTTACCGGTTATCGCAAAATGAAATTTATTCTGAACTATTGCATAAAAATTCTTTGTGATGTCTGAATTTCTATCATAATCAATACTGCATTCAGCAAAAATATCTGTGATTTGCTGATAAACTCTTCTCTCACTTGCCCGAATAGAGCGAATTCTCTGAAGAAGTTCTTTAAAATAATCTTTACCAAATACATTTTGTCCTTGCTTCAGTCGTTCATCATCAATTACAAAACCTTTGATAATAAACTCTTTCAAAGTTTGGGTCGCCCAAATTCTAAATTGTGTTGCTTTTGATGAATTTACACGATAACCGACTGAAATAATAGCATCTAGATTGTAGTATTCTACGTTTCTCCTAACGCTTCGATTCCCTTCTTGCTGAACTGTTTCCAAAATGGAAATAGTTGAATTTTCAATAAGTTCTCCTTCCTCAAATATATTTGAAAGATGTTTGCTTATTGCAGGTACATTTACACCAAACAAAGTAGCCATAGCTTTTTGCGTAAGCCAAAGTGTCTCGTTCTGCAAAAAAACATCAACCCTAACTTTTTCATTAGGTGTATTGTAAATTAAAAAATTTTGAATTTCTTCGTCCATTGTGTTGATATTCTGTGCAAATTTATGGCTTTATTTCCACACTTTGCCGGCTCCACAATTTCCAGGCAGATTTCTTTTTAAGCCAGATTTCAAGTAAAGCCAGTTTCATTTCAAAATCCTGATTTTTGTAAAGACCTGTAACTTTTACACTTCTTCGAATGCTTACCGTATTTTTAAACTGTTTTAATTCTGAAATTTCAAGTTGTGTGATTTCTTTATAACTGACTTTTTTTGATGTAAAATCTTTCTTAAAATCATTCAGATTTTGAATCCAGCTATTGGAATGTCCGAATGAAACGTCTGAACAAAACAAATCAACAATTTGAACATCATTTTTCATCATCAAAGAATCAAGCTTTTTTACTTGTAATAAAACAGCTTTCTCATCTTTTGAATACTTTTGAGAAAATCCAAAAACAAAGCAAAACAGAAATATTGAAAGAAGAATTTTCATTTTCAAATTCTCAAATTAATCAATTTTTAATTATCCTTTTCTATAAATCGTTCTCGGCTCACTCTGTGCGCTTGGATAGATCGTCATATCAGAAACCGTTACGTGTTGCGGAGCATTGATACAGTAGGCAATTGCATCAGCAATATCTTCAGCTTTTAAAGCCTCGTAACCTGCATAAACTGTTGCTGCTCTTTCCTGATCACCTTTAAATCTAATTAAAGAAAAATCAGTTTCTACAGCACCAGGCTGAATATTCGTTACCCTGATTCCGAATTCTGTAAGTTCGATTCTCATTCCTTCAGAAATAACATCGACTGCTTTTTTGGTAGCACAATACACAACCCCATTTGCATAGGTTTGTCTCGCTGCAACCGAACTGATATTAATGATCTGTCCGGAATTTCTTTCCTTCATCATCGGAATAAGCGTTTTAGAAACGTATAAAAGACCTTTTACATTACCAT
This sequence comes from Chryseobacterium sp. CFS15, assembly GCF_031118795.1. Taxonomy (NCBI): domain Bacteria; kingdom Pseudomonadati; phylum Bacteroidota; class Flavobacteriia; order Flavobacteriales; family Weeksellaceae; genus Chryseobacterium; species Chryseobacterium sp. CFS15. The sequence goes on from NZ_JAVHYL010000005.1 coordinate 112,836, forward strand.
CAATCATAGAATCCCAATCGTCTGTACTTCCTGCTGAAAGAGGCTCTAAACCATGTGCATTTCCGGCGTTATTAATTAATACATCTACCTTTTTCCATTCTTCCGGAAGCGATTCGATGGCAGTTTCAACTTCTTGAAGATTTCTAACATCAAATTTTAAACTAAAAACTTCTGTTAAAGCCGATAATTCTGTCTTTACAGATTCCAGAACTTCTGGCCGTCTTCCACAGATAATGATTCTGTTTCCTTGTTTTGCTAAAAGTTCAGCGGTAGATTTTCCTATTCCGGAAGTCGCTCCGGTGATGAGTATTGTTTTCATAAAAAAATTTCATTTTTTGAATGTAGCAATGTATCAATGTACCAGTGTACCAATGATTGGTACATTACTTTAGTTTGCATCAAATGCTTCAAAGGCATCGGTAATATGTTCTATATTTAAGTTTCCTTTTTCGTCGGGAAGAACAGAAATAATATCAAATCTTACTTCCTGGTCTTTATTAAATTCTTCCATAAAATGATTGGCTGCAGTAACGATAAGCCTGATTTTACCTTTCGTAACCGCTTCCTGAGGCAGAATGAAAAAATCTGTCGATCTTGCTTTCACTTCAACTATGATGGTAAGGTTATCTTTTTCAGCGATAATATCGATCTCAGCTTTTTGATAACGGAAGTTTCTCACAAGAATTTTATAGCCGTTTTTCTGTAAAAACTGAACCGCTAAATCTTCTGCTTTCTTGCCAAAATCGTTGTGTGATGCCATTATTTTCTAAATTGGTAAGCCCACCAGATTAATACAACCTGTAAAGGAAGTCTCAAAACAGTCAACCAAAAATATTTGTGATGAATTTGATAAAACTTTTTTGCCATCTCAATATTCGCCGGAAAAACTGCTATCAATAGAGCAATACAAAGATAAGCTCCCATCTTTTGTGTTTCGGGAAAGAGGAGGAGGATTCCACATAAAATTTCTACTGCGCCGCTGATGTAAACCATCTGCAAATGATAAGGAATATAATCAGGCATTATTTTCATGAAAAAATGCGGTTTTACAAAGTGTAAAATTCCGGCAACAATCAGAAAAAATGCAAGGACAAATTTTGAGTAGAACATTTATTTTTTAAAATTTAAAGACGTTTTTTCTCCAATCTTTAAAGAAACTTTGCCGCCAATAATCAGCGGTCGGTTATCCTTAATGTGACCATTTGGAAAATCAAAAACAACCGGGAAATTATACTTTGAAACTCTGTCTGAAATAAGTTTGTTTGCAAATTCATCAAAACTTTCTTCGTATTGTTTGTTGTCTTTTTCATCGCCCATATTGGTCATTCCTCCAACTATTAAACCTTTTATTTTTGTAAAAACTCCGGCTAATTCAAGGCTCATCATCATTCTGTCGAGTGCGTAAAAATTTTCGCCAATATCTTCGATGAATAATATTTTATCTTTAAAATCAAAAGAATATTTAGTACCTAGTAACGCATAAATTAGCGCTAAATTACCTCCAATTAATTCTCCTTCAATATTTCCTTTCTTATTAAATTGATTTGATTCTAAGCTGTACTTCGGTGATTTTCCTTTTAAAATATCAAAAATAAGATCATAACTTTCTTCAGTAACTCCGAAGCTTGATGTTTTAATGGTTTGTGCGTGAATAGAAGCAAAACCTTTTTTCAGCAAAAAACTTTGTATCACGGTATTATCAGAATAGCCAATGTACCATTTCGGGTTTTTGCTAAATTCTTTTAAATTTAAACCATGAAGTAAATGCTGACAGCCATAACCGCCTCTGGAAGCCCAGATTGCTGAAATTTCGCTATCATTTAAAGCCCAGTTTATGTCTTTCAATCTTTGGTCTTCGGTACCTGCATAATTGTATCCGTTTGAAAATTTGGTATAAAGATGTTCCCCTAAAACAGGTTCAAAACCTTTAGATTTGATCATTTCAATTCCTTTTTCCAATTGAGTTGGCTCAACTGAGCCTGCAGGAGAAATAATGGCAATTTTATCACCTTTTTTGATTGACTTTGGGAATATTTTCATCGATCTGTTTTGTATTTGAGTTCCTTTTTCTCTGCTTCTTCCAATCGTTTATCAAACTGATTAAACATTTTGAAGCTTTGAAGGAAGATGAAAAAACTGAAAATAATCAGCACAACTCCTACACCTTTTCTGATGTTGTTTGCTAATCGCTGAGTCAGTTTATAATGAAATTGTTTTGCCAGAAAAATTTTAGCCAAATCAATTAAAAGATAGGTTGCAATGACGATGGCTAAATAAAGAATCAGCGTTTCTGTATCGGGATATTGATTGCGGACTCCAATTACTGTTACTAACCAGAAAAGTATTACTCCGACATTCAAAAGGTTCAGTAAAAAACCGTTAATGAATGTTTTGAAATAATTCTGGCTTATTATTTTTTCTTCTCCAGGCAGATGCATTTTGGTTTTTGTCACCATCATGATAATTCCATATGCGAGAATAAGGATGGATGTAATTCTGTAAAATCCGGGATGCTTATCGATAAGCTGTACAATATCGGCACTTGCATAGTAAGCTGCAATGATACATAATAGATCTGCCGTAATTACGCCCAAATCTAGTGCCAATGCGTGTTTCGGGCCTCTTGTAAAGCTGGTTTCTATCAAGAGAAAAAAAATAGGACCTATGAAAACTAAGCTCAGCATGAAGCCCAGACCAATGGCCGAAAATACAAGTTCAAACATTTAAATTTGTTTCTATCCCAAATTTAAAGATTATATTTTTATTGAGGTTTAAAAATAGAATTTGTTTTTTATTAAAACCAGACTATCTCTTTTTAGATAGCCTAGCAAATTTACTTTTTAATACGTTTGTTATATTTTTCCCAATCAAACTCAAAGCCTAAATTTCTGGTAACATAATCAAATATCTCATCAAAATCTGGTTCATGAGCTTTGGCAAAATCATACCATTCTTTAGAAAATTCTGAGTATTCATCGCCAAAAGCTTCACCTTGTGTTCTCATTCCTCTATGAGTACTTGCCAACCAATATCTTTTCTTTTCTTCTAAACTCATTTTTGGATATTTTTCATTCCAAAATTTATTCATAGAATTATTAAACTCCTGAGTTTCTTTTAAATGCTTTTCTTTTTCTAAAGATGTCAAACTAGAAAGATATTCTTGGTATTCTTTTTCTATTTTTTTATTTAATTCTTCTAAGCTCATTGTTATATTTATTTTTCTATTAATTTTATTTCGTAACCTGTTCCTTTAGGTCTTACATATTCAATTTCAAACTTTCTTCCTTGCAATAATAACAACTCATCTTTTGCATAACCTCTAATCTTTATACCATCTGCAAAATCTGAAATTATTGGTGCATTTTTTACTTCCATTTTCAAAAACACTGTTTCGGTAGTACTTTCATCGACAACACCATTCATTTCTTTTAATCACAGTCTAAATTTTACAAAAATAAAAGCCATTCTATACTTATATTCAAGAATGGCTTTTATTTTCGGTTTAACTAATACCGTGCACTTTTTTCAACTTTTCTAGATAGTCATTGAATTCTTGTTCCGTCATTTTTTCGGTATCATCCATATGTGGACCTGAAAAAATATTTTTATAATAACTAAAATCATCTTTAAAAAGTCCATTAGTCCAGTCAAAAACAAATACGAAAGACTCATTGTCTTTTTCTTCATAGTATACGGGTCTTAAACCAACTTTAAAATATTTCTTTTCCATCTTTAATTATTTTATTCCAAGCGTCATTATATAGTTCATTCTCTTTTGAAACTAAACTTTTGTACAAATCTTTCTCTTTTTAGTCAATGATCTTGTTTTCATAATAGCTTCTAAACTCCCTTGTTATTCATATAACCATCAGTAACTTCATCCAATCTGTAATCTTTCCTAAAAAATAGAAACCATTCTATAATTATTTTCCAAAATAGTTTTTGGTTTAGCTAAGACCTCGCTCTTTTTTCAGCTTTTCTACATAAATGTTAAATTCTTGTTCCGATAAAATCTCAACATCATTCATTCTGCCAAAATATATTATTTCTAAATATGTTAAATCTAAAATGAAATTTCCTGTTTTCCAATCAAAAACATAAACTCCAAATCCGTCATCTTCCAATAGAGCTTTTACAGGTCTATCTCCTACTTTACAAAATCTTGGTGTATACATAATCTTTATTTATTAATAATCTTAATCCAAGCCTCATCATACAATTTTAATGACTTTTCTTCGAGGTTTTTAATATTATTAAATTCGTCAATAGTTAATTTTCTGTTTTCAATAATCGCTTTAGCTTTAATACCTCTAACTTCTTCGTATAATTTATGCCCAATTCCATCAGCAACTTCATCCATTTCTTTTAAATGTAATCTAAATTCTACAATATGTCCGTTTTTTGCTTCAATAATTGAGATAAATCTCCTAAGTCGTCATTAAATTTTTCCATTTTTTTGGTTTTTAATTAAAATAATCTGAAACGTTTCTTCGTCAAAGATATACCGGGGTACGACAAAACTTGACGTATTTAGAAAACAAAAAAGACCGCAAAATGCGGTCTTTCTATCTTAATAAGATTAAAAAATTCTATTCAACAATTTTAAAATCGAGTTGTTTCTGAATCAAATTAGCTTTTACTACCTTAATCTGAACCTGATCTCCCAATTGATATCTGTTTCCGGTACGAGATCCGTACACTGCGTGTGTCGCTTTGTCGTAGGTGTAAGAATCATCCATCAAATCGCGAAGCTTAATTAAACCTTCTGCACCGTTTTCTGGAATTTCTACCCAGAAACCAAATTCTGCGACTCCGGAAATAACCCCTGTGAAAGTTTCTCCCAAATGTTTCTCCATGAATTTTACCTGCATAAATTTGATAGAATCTCTTTCTGCATCGGCTGCCAAACGCTCCATTGCACTGCAGTGTTTTGCTTTTTCTTCCAGCTCATTTCTGTCGGGAGATTTTCCTCCGTCCAAATAATGCTGCAACAATCTGTGCGCCAGCAAATCGGGATAACGACGAATAGGAGAGGTGAAGTGCGAATAATAATCAAATCCCAAACCGTAGTGACCGATAGGATCTGTAGAATAAACGGCTTTACTCATACTTCGCATCGCCAAGGTTTCGATCATATTTTCTTCGCCTTTTCCTTTCACATCTTTCAGTAAGGTATTTAAAGATTCTGCTACTTTTTTGGTATTGGCAAGATCCATTTTATATCCAAAAGTAGAAACGAAATCTCTTAAAGCTTCCAGTTTTGCAGGATCCGGATCATCGTGAATTCTGTAGATAAATGTATTATTATTTGGCTGACCTTTTTTCAACGAAACAAATTCTGAAACTTTTTTATTGGCCAGCAACATAAACTCTTCGATCAGGTGATTAGAATCTTTACTGATTTTAAAGTAAACTCCAATCGGCTGATTATTTTCATCTAAATTAAATCGAACCTCACTTCTGTCAAATGTAATTGCACCGTTTTTGATACGAGCTGCACGCATGATCTTAGCCAGACCATCTAAAACATTGATCTCTTCCTGCAAATCGCCTTCTTTGGTCTCAATTCTTTCCTGAGCTTCTTCATAAGTGAATCTTCTGTCAGAGTGAATGACCGTTCTTCCAAACCATTCTTTTTGAATTTCTGCTTTGTCATTCAATTCAAAAACAGCAGAAAAAGTATATTTATCTTCATTCGGACGCAGCGAACAAACATCATTACTCAAAACTTCCGGAAGCATTGGTACAACACGATCGACCAGGTAAACAGAAGTCGCTCTTTCGTACGCTTCATCATCCAAAATAGTTCCCGGAACTACATAATGTGAAACATCAGCAATGTGAACACCGACTTCCCAATTTCCGTTTTCAAGCTTACGCATGGATAAGGCATCATCAAAATCTTTTGCATCTTTCGGGTCAATGGTAAACGTTAAAACATCACGCATATCCCAACGTTTTGCAGCTTCTTCGTCAGTTATTCTTCGGTCTATTTTATCGGCATCTCTTTCCACTTCTTCTGGGAATTCGTAAGGCAAACCGTATTCTGCAAGAATAGAGTGAATCTCGGTTTCATGATCTCCAGGATTTCCTAGAACCTGTAGAATTTCACCTTCAGGATTTTTGTCTCCCGGTTTCCATTCGGTCATTTTTACAACGACTTTATTACCGTTTTCGGCACCGTTTATTTTTCCTTTCGGAATAAAAATATCGGTGTTAATAGTTTTTTTATCGCAAACAACAAATCCGAATTCTTTATGTGGAACCAATTGAAAAGTACCTACAAATTCTGATCTTTTTCTCTCAAGAACTTCTAAAACAGAGCCTTCTAATTTTTTACCCTTAAAATTATAGGTAACAATTAAAACTTTATCGCCCTGCAAAGCGTCTTTCACATTTTTTGAATGAATAAATACATCATCTTTAAGATTTTCTACGGTAACATAAGCATTTCCGCTTTGGTTGAAGTCGATCGTTCCCGTTAAAGTACCTTCAATATTAAGATTGATGCTGTATTTTCCTTTTTCGGTTTCTTTTATTCTTTGGCTTGACAAAAGTTTGTGCAAAGCCTGTATAACCATCTCACGCTGTCTTGGATTTTTATGATCAATTCCGTCTGAGATTTGTTTGTAATTGTAGATTTTAGTTTGATTTTGATTCATAAATTTCATGATCAATCTTCCGATTTCCATTAATTTGTGATCATTTTTCTGACTTATATATTTTTTCTTTTTTGGCATTTTTAAATTTTATTTTTAAATATAATTATCATTTTTTTGATAATTGTTTTTGTGTTTGGTAATAATTATTGATATTATTTTGAAGTACAATTCTTACTCCAAATTTTTTGGTTTTTACTGAATATTCTAAAATTTTTCGCTTTTACTTTTTGTGAAATCTCTGACTTTGTTCTTAATTTTAGAAACAAATAAGATGGAATATTTTTTTTGCATAAATGAATACATCGCTTTAAGTGTGCGTATTTCTTTATATATAAAATTAATTACAACACAGAACTAAGTTTGTATAAATTTAAAACAAATATGGAGAAGAATTGTGAAAAATTTTCTGATAATCTCATTAAAACTATCTGAAACTTCATAGGAATCAACAGTTGAGTAATTGCTGTCGGACGATGCAAATATATAAAATAAAAAATAAATAAGGCTTGTAATTTGATTTACAAGCCTTTATCAATTTAGCAGAATGCAATTTTGTCTACTCTGTTTTGGTGTCTTCCTCCTTCGAATTCTGTATTCAAAAAAGTCTTTACAATTTCCAAAGCATATTCTTTAGCTACAAATCTTGCCGGCAATGCAACCATATTCGCATTATTATGTTGTTTAGATAAAGCCGCAATTTCTGGCATCCAACAAAGTGCACAACGAATTCCCTGGTGTTTATTAGCAGAAAGCTGTACGCCTTGTCCACTTCCGCATACTAAAATTCCTAGCTCATTTTCTCCATTTTCAACAGAAGAAGCTGCAGGATGTACAAAGTCAGGATAATCTACACTTTCAAGAGAATGAGTTCCAAAATCCTGAATTTCATAATCATCTTTTAACTGCTGTTTCAAATATTCTTTATACTCAAAACCCGCGTGATCTCCGGCTATAGCAATTTTTCTTTTCATTTTTACTTTATTTATTTTACTTTATTTATATCTGCAGCATTGAATCTTTGGCAAAGTTACATTAAATCAGAATTTAATCATATTTGTTTAGTAGGTTTATATGAAAATTTCAATTTAGGAAACAGAATTATTAATCTAGTTATACCGATAAATAGCTTCCATTTTTGTCTTTTACTCAAATAGGATTAGGTCTTTCATTAACTTGACGTTTTATAAGATGCACAACGGATTTGCGATAGATTTAACATAACTTGTTTTTTATTCACCTAAATATTTAGTTCAAATTTTACTTGATAGGAATTGAACTACTTATATTAATCAACATTTCTATACAATCACTATTTCATCCGTGAAAGCAAAATATTTGTCTTTTTTTGCATATTGCAATCGTATTCTGCTAACTTACTTTTAAAAGCAAATATTAATACAGTTACGTCCTCCAGATCTTTCATAATGACAAATATTTCTTTTGCGTTAGCTCTCCTCAGAAAAGACTTTTAACAAGTCAACGACTAAAAATAGATTTCTATGTATATAATTTTAGATAGGGTTGTAGTATAGTATTATTCTTCTAAAGCAGTTACTAACAACAAATGTAAAATTCAATATATTGATTTTCAATATCATCCTTATTCTAACTTTGTCATTTTCCAAAATTTTTAATAATTGTTAATTAAATTTTAACAAAATGTTAAAAGCACTGTGAATAACTGTGGAAAACTTTGCCGAACATAATGTTTTTTTCTTGCGAAAAATGTTGTAATGAAACTAACCTCCTAATTATTGAGCAAAAATTTTTAAAAACTTTCTTCAGACTATTCTTTAGTTTTTCCATAATTCAGTTATTAAGAATCGAGATCGTGGAAAAGTTATCAATATTTGTTAGTAAGTACCCGAAAAATCAGATTTACAGCATTTTAATTTGTGAATTAAATATGAATTATCAAAAAAATACATGTTATCAACTTTTAGGTTTAAAGTTATCCCCGTTACTAACAATACTCAACAACAATACTCATTCTTTCTTTTAAAAAAAAAGTGAATAATGTTGATTGGTGGGTGAGAGCTTTGTTCAGAATTTTTTGAAAACTTTTGAAAGATTCGATTTTTTGCGAGACTTTAAAATCTTACATTTGTGAAACAAAATTTCAAAAGAAATGATGAAATCGGTCTGAGCTTTGAAAATTCAATATTTTAATTGAGTAAAACGATTTCATCGGACAAAAAATATAGATTTAGGTATGAAAACAATTAATGATTTCAATTTTAAAGACAAGAAAGCTCTGGTAAGAGTAGATTTTAATGTTCCGCAGGACGATCAGTTGAAAGTAACTGATAATACCAGAATTGTTGCTGTAAAACCTACAGTTGATAAAATTCTTAAAGATGGCGGTTCCGTGATTTTAATGGCTCACTTGGGAAGACCGAAAGGAGAAGTAAAAGATGAGTTTTCTTTAAAACATATTGTAGATGAAGTATCTAATGTATTGGGTAAGGAAGTAAAATTTGTAGATGAATGTGTAGGAGAGAAAGCTGAGCAAGCTGCTTCTGAGCTGAAAGCCGGAGAAATTCTTTTATTAGAGAATTTGCGTTTTCATAATGAGGAAGAAAAGGGTGATGAAGCTTTTGCTGAAAAGCTTTCTAAGTTAGGTGATGCTTATGTGAATGATGCATTTGGTACTGCTCACAGAGCACATGCTTCAACGGCTGTTATCGCTAAATTTTTTACGTCAACTAAATTTTTCGGTTTACTTATGGCTAAAGAGCTTCAGGCAATCGATCGAGTTTTAAAAAGTGGTGAAAAGCCTATTACAGCTATACTTGGAGGGTCTAAAGTTTCAACTAAAATTACCATTATAGAAAATATTCTACCTGCAGTTGATAATTTAATTATTGGTGGAGGTATGGCTTTTACTTTCATTAAAGCTCTTGGCGGTAAAATTGGTACTTCATTAGTAGAAGAAGATAAATTACCTTTGGCTCTAGAAATTTTAGGAAAAGCAAAAGAACATAATGTAAAAGTATATCTTCCTTCAGATACCATTATTGCTGAAAGTTTCAGTAATGATGCTGATAAAAAAGAAGTTGATATCTACGAAATTCCTGAAGGATGGATGGGATTGGATGCTGGTCCGAAATCGAGAGATCAATTCAATGATGTTTTATTAAATTCCAGAACAATTCTTTGGAACGGCCCGATCGGTGTTTTTGAAATGTCAAATTTTTCAGCTGGGACTATAGCTTTAGGTGATAGTATTGCAGAAGCAACAAAATTAGGTGCTTTCTCTTTAGTTGGAGGTGGAGATAGCGTGGCTTTTGTTAAACAATTCGGTTATGGTGAAAAAGTTAGTTACGTTTCTACCGGCGGTGGGGCAATGCTGGAAAGTTTAGAAGGTCTTGAACTTCCTGGAGTTGCTGCTATCAATAACTAAACAATAAAATATATTGAAAGTCTGCTAATACTTAGCAGACTTTTTTCTTATTCAGTTAAATACTCTTGATTTCTCTGTTATACAAATATTTTTAGCTGTTTATTTGTATAAGAGATAATTTCCTTCAAAGTTTTAATTCTTTCACTATCTATTATATTGTATTCTTATCAATTAAAAATAATACAGGCGATTCTCAGAGCCTTTATTTTAAATTACAGATATACTTACTTTCTTGAATTTTTTTAATCTCTCCCAAAAATGAAAATAATAATATTTGTACAATTTTTTTACTTTTATTTTCTATTCCTTTTACTGCATAATTCTTAATCAAAAAAAATATAAGGGATTCTCATGCGGTTAGTTTAGTTCTAAACATATTTTCTTTTTGTACTGAAAAATAGCACTACTAACATTTTACTAATATTTTTTGTTATTGTAATCTTTTTTAAAAGTCAGATTTAGAATAGAAAATATAATTAAAAGTCAGAGTAGGGTATTAGATAAAATTAAAAAAACTCGAAATTTTGTTTCGAGTTTTTAATTTTTTTAAAAAAATGGTGAAAATTGACCTTTAGAAATAGGGCAAAAATCGATTTTCTACTTTTTTTCGATAATGTAGATCATACTTGAAAATTCGTTGGAAAAAATGGCTTTTACGTTAGAAATCGTTCCGTAAAGCACTGCTTTTAGCCAAAATAAGGGTGATTTTTTATATTTTTCGCTCAACATTGAGATGTAGTAAGAATCCAAAACCAAAGGTTTAATTTTTCTCATTCTCCAATTTGGTTTCTTTGCAATAAGATTTTCCATTCCATTTTTAGAGAAATGATAGATGTGTCTTGGTACATCATAAGCTGCCCAAAATTCCTTATAATGTTTTGCATCGTACGAAGTAGGATTGGGAACGGCAATTATAAGTAAACCTTTTTCTTTTAATTTTTTATTGAAAATTTCAAGCATTTCATCTTGATTTTCCACGTGTTCGAATACATGCCAAAGTGTAATTGCGTCTAAACTGTAATCTTCAATTGTATTAATATTATCTACAATTTTAGCTTTTGAAATTTTATTATTGACAGCTTTTCGAGCATCGGAATTAGGTTCAAATCCGAAAGTTATATAATCGTTTTCTATATATTTTACAAATTCTCCGGCGCCACATCCATAATCTAATACTCGTGAATTCTTCTCGATTCTATCTAAAAGAATTGTTTTTTTGTATTGTAAATTGAAAGACTGCAAAAATTTATAAAGCTTTTCTTTTAAACTTCCCGAATCCTGATGATGAGAAATATAATCTTCACTTTCGTAATATTTAGAAATATTGGATGGAATAGGAGAGGTTCTAAAAACTCCTTTTGTTTCTGTTTCTTTAATTTCAAATATTTCCTGAGAAAGAAAATGATCTTTTATTTTCATTGAATTTTTATTTTAAATTAAAAATTAAGATATTCACCAACTTAAATAAGCTCACAAATACCTTAATTTTTGACTTTATTTCGTCTATGTTTCACGTGAAACATTTCCTGTTTAACGTCCTAAATAGATCAATAAAACGTTTATATCGGCAGGTGAAACACCGCTTATTCTTCCAGCTTGAGCTACAGTTTTTGGTTTTACATTATTCATTTTTTGCTTTGCTTCTGTAGATAAACTTGATATTTTTAGGTAATCAAAATCTTCAGGAATCTTTACATTTTCTAATCGATTCAGCTTCGCAACGTTCTCTTTTTCTTTTTCTATATAGCCTTTATATTTTATATTTACTTCTGCCTGCTCTCTTACTTCATCACTATATTTCGAAGAAACTTCTTTAATTGCATCAATTTCTTCAAGTTTTTCAAGTGTGATATTCGGTCTTGTAAGGAATTGTGCCGCTCTGTAAGCCTGATCTACTGGGTTACTTTCAATACTTTCAAGAATAGGATTGATGATTCCCGGCTTTAAAGATGTTTCTCGTAAAAAGGCTTCAAGTTCCTGGCTTTTAGCAATTTTCTCTTCAACTCTGGTCAATCTTTCTTCTTTTGCCAGACCTAATCGATATGCCTTTTCAGTAAGTCTGATATCCGCATTATCCTGTCTTAAAAGCAATCTATATTCAGCTCGTGAAGTAAACATTCTATAAGGTTCTTCAGTACCTTTGGTGATCAGATCGTCGATTAAAACACCAATATAAGCTTCATCTCTGTTTAGAATAAACTCCTCCTTTTCATGAACTTTATTGTGAGCATTTATTCCTGCCATTAAGCCTTGTCCAGCTGCTTCTTCATAACCTGTTGTACCATTTATTTGTCCAGCAAAGTATAAATTATCTACCAATTTTGTTTCTAAAGTATGCTTTAATTGAGTAGGAGGGAAGTAATCATATTCAATAGCATATCCTGGTCTGAATACTTTTACATTTTCAAATCCTGGAATGTGTTTCATCGCTTTAATCTGAACATCCTCTGGAAGAGACGAACTAAAGCCATTTACGTAGATTTCAACAGTTTTCCAGCCTTCAGGTTCTACAAATAGTTGATGTCTGTTTCTTTCTGCAAAACGATTAATTTTATCTTCAATACTGGGGCAGTATCTTGGGCCTAAACTTTGAATTGTACCGTTAAACATCGGGCTTCTATCGAATCCTTCACGTAAAATATCGTGAACGGCTTCGTTTGTATATACGATGTGACAGCTTAATTGTTTGGTTAACTTCGGAGTATCTAAATAGCTGAATTTTTGAGGATTTTGATCTCCTTTTTGTTCTTCCATTTTTGAGTAATCGAGGCTTCTTCCATCTACTCTTGGTGGAGTACCGGTTTTCATTCTTCCTGCTTCAAAGCCTAAAGAAACTAACTGTTCTGTGATTCCAAAAGCTCTTGGTTCGCCCATTCTGCCGCCTCCCAATTGCTTGTCACCAACATGGATTAAACCATTAAGGAAAGTACCGTTAGTTAAGACAACAGATTTTGATCTAATTTCAATTCCTAATGAAGTTACAACACCAACTGCTTTATTATTTTCTATGATTAAGCTCTTTACCATATCCTGAAAGAAATCAAGATTTGGAGTGTTTTCCAAAGCATAACGCCATTCTTCTGCGAAAAGCATTCTATCATTCTGTGTTCTAGGAGACCACATTGCTGGACCTTTTGAAAGATTGAGCATCTTAAATTGAATTGCAGATTTGTCTGCAATAATTCCCGAATATCCTCCCATCGCGTCGATTTCTCTTACGATCTGTCCTTTGGCAATTCCTCCCATTGCCGGGTTGCAGCTCATTTGTCCAATGGTCTGCATATTCATTGTAACCAATAAAGTTTTTGAACCTAAATTGGCAGCAGCAGCAGCAGCTTCACAACCTGCGTGACCTGCACCGACTACAATTACATCATATATTTCTGAAATCATTTTTTTATTGCTTATTTTAAGCTTTAAATTTTAATCTTTTGTCTAAATGTTTCACGTGAAACATTATTTAAATTCACAAGCTATAATCGCCTGTAGTACGTCTTATTTAGCCCCGATCGCAGCATTTGTTTGAGCTCATTTTTTTTCTTAAAAAAGAAAATAGCGAGAGCGGAAAGCGGGAATAAGCTCTAAAAAAAATTAGATATATTTTGCAATATAAAAATCTTCTTTACTACGCATTAACTGTTCTTCTTGCTCAGTTTTATCTTTATATCCGCAAAGGTGAAGAATGCCATGGGCCAATACTCGTCTGAGTTCTTCTTCATAATTTTTGGATAGGGTAGAAGCGTTGTCTGAAATGCGCTGCAAAGATACGAAAATCTCTCCGCTTATTGTTTTGCCTTTTACATAGTCGAAAGTGATGATGTCTGTGTAATAATCGTGCTGAAGATAATCTTGGTTTACTTTCAATAAATATTCGTCGTCACAGAAGATATAATTGATTTCTCCTAATTTTTTACCTTCCGAAATTATGATGTCTTTCAACCATGTTGTGTAGTCTGTACTTACCGATTGTGGTAAATTTTCGTAAAAGAATTGTATCATTTTTTTAAAACCAGTGTCCTAAAATAACACTGAATATCCCTTTTTGATTATTTTTTAGTGAATGACTGAAATTCAGTTTTATCTGCCCAAATGGAGATTTGTATCCCAGAGTTGCTCCTAAAGAACTGTAATTTACTTTCACAGCATCTTCAAAGCTGATGTCATCAGAAAGATTGGCGAAAGAAAAATTCCCGCTCAAAAACAAGTTTTTATAAAATTTGAACTGAAGATCATTTGATACTAAAACCACATTATTTGAATTGAGCTGTGCAAAATAAAATCCAGAAAAGTTTTTGAAGTTGACAATATTTTGCTCGAAAATTCCTCCCAATCTGTATTGATAAAATTCCGGAAGATTTTCACCGATGGTAATTCCGCCATAAAGATTAAGATGATAGCTAAGCTGTTTTGTAATTGGAAGATTAACTCTCACATCTGCTTTTACCTGAATCAATCTTTTTTCAACTTCAGATTTCATTAGATCGATAACTTTTCCTTCAGCATTAAGATAAAAACCTTTTGTAGGAAAATCACGGTCGTTTTGGGTATCACTTTTTAGAAATACATACGGATTTAGGAAACGGTTGTAGCGCTTATTTAGACCATTTATTTCGGCCTCAAAATAGTCATGGCTCATTCCTGCTCCAATTGCGAATTTATCTTTCCATACCGATTGGATGTAAACTTCATTACGCAACCATTCCCAGTTATCGGCATTAATGTTTGAGCTATTCCTTAGATCAAAACTCATTCCTGAAGAATAAATACCAAATCCCGGAATGTATCCGTTATCGACAAAATAGTTTAAATAATATCTGGGTTTGTCTCCTACAATGACATCTAAAGATAGATTTGAATTTTTAAATAAAAGCCTTTTCGCAGAGTAATTTAATAAAAGCCCGGTTTTAAAAATTTCATCGTAATGAAGTCCAACTTTCAGAAAATGTCTGGCTTCATCTTCGGTCACATATAATTTCAAATAATTAAAATTATTTTCTGTAACAATATCATAATTAATAAAACTATAATTGTTTGTCGCAACGAGTTTGTCTAAACCTCTGTTAATACTTCCGTAAGTCTGCAGTGAAGGAAGACGAAGCCCCATTTTCCCGAGAACATAGTTTTTACCGTAAATTCTACCGCCATCTATCGAAATACTATCAATTTTGTATACATTAGAATATATAGGATTTACAGCCTGTCTAAGACGGTCAAATTCCCGCTTTGGCAATTGATCTAGTATTGCAGCATATTTTAAGCCTTCTACGTATCCGCTATCAAGAATTTTCTTCTTATCGTCATAGCTTGTAGCCGTCATCCCGATAAGGTTAGGTTTAATATTAATATCGGTATGCTTATATTGTCTTCTGGTATCTTTCTGAATACCGAAGTCGATAACTTGATTGAGAATTGAAATAATATTATTTAGATCTTCTCTTTTAGATAAGTCCTGATTTAAATCTACTCCAATTACGATATCAATTCCTTTGTCTTTTAAAGGTTTTGAAGGGTAATTGACGGTCATTGCACCGTCTATATAAATACTGTCGCCAATTTTTACAGGATCCATCAAAGACGGAAAAGCTGAACTCGCCATGATAGCCTGTACCAGATCTCCACTCTCAAAAATTTTCATGTTTCCGCTTTCGAGATTGGTGGCAACACACATAAAAGGAATTGGCAGTTTTGAAAAATCATTAACGTTGGAGACATTTTTGAATAATTCTTTCAAAAGATAAACATTCTTCTGCCCGGAGCTGATGGAAGAGGGGAGGGTTATTTTGCCGTTTTTTAAAGGTATGGTGAAAAGATATTTGTCTACCGATTTATTGAAAAATGAACTTTCTTTCCTTGATTTTGGATCTCTGATTAAGGAATAAAAATCAGTATCCATCACAATTTTTTCGATTTCTTTCCCCGAATATCCGGATGCGTATAATCCACCTACAATTGCGCCCATGCTCGTTCCTGAGATGTAATCTACTTTCACGCCCAAAGAATCTAATACTTTAAGAACTCCTACATGCGAAAAACCTTTAGCTCCGCCACCAGCCAGTGAAAGTCCGATTTTGGGATTTTTAGGAATCACCAAGTCTTTCTTTACCTGAGACTGTATCAAAAGTAGCTGAAATAAGAACAGCAAAGTCAGGAGTTTTCTCATAGTTAATCTTTTACGTAAATCCGTTTTACACGAGGTGAAATGGAGGTTAATACTTCATAAGTAATGGTTTTGCAGTACTCTGCAAATTCTTTAAGGGTCGGTTTTGCATTAAAAACAGTCACGGTATCACCTTCCTTTACATTTGCGATGTGATCAACATTAATCATCATCATATCCATACAAATGCTTCCAACAATTGGAGCAAGAGTTTTATTTACACCAACATTTCCGATTTGGTTTCCGATCAACCTTGGTATTCCATCTGCATATCCAACAGGTATTGTGGCTATTTTTGTAGCATGATTTGGTCTAAATCTTCTGCTGTATCCTACTGATTCACCGTTTTCTACCAAGGAAATTTGTGAAATTACGGTTTTAAAGCTTACCACAGAATGCAATTGTTTTTGTATATCACTATTTGGTGATTCACCTAACATTCCAATTCCAATTCTCACCATGTCATATTGATGGCTGGTATAACTTGTTATCCCGGAGGAATTCAAAATATGGCGAATCGGAGTGTACCCTAAATTTTCAATTAAATAGCTTGAATTTTTCTCAAAAGTTTTGAGCTGATGTAAAGTAAAATCTTTCTCAGTCGGCATATCTGAAGATGAAAGATGACTGAAAATACTTTGTACTTTTAAGCTTGTTTTATTTAAAATCTGGCTCAACTGATCCAATTCAAAATCTTTGAAACCAAGACGATGCATTCCTGTTTCCAACTTGATATGAATAGGATAGTTTTTGTCATTTCCTGATTTCTGAATGGCTTCATAAAATAATTCTAATACCCTGAAACTGTAAATCTCAGGTTCTAAATTATACTGAATGACAGTTTCATAGCTATGTTGCTCAGGATTCATCACAACGATAGGAACCGTAATTCCTTTCTTTCGAAGCTCGACTCCTTCATCAACGAAAGCGACTCCGAGATAATCAATATGATGATGCTGTAAAAATTCTGAAATCTCATAACTTCCTAGTCCGTAGGCATTTGCTTTTACCATTGCCATCATTTTTGTAGATGGTTTCAGTAAGGATTTATGATAATTTATATTGTGCAAAAGAGCATTCAGATTGATTTCTAAAACCGTATCATGCTTTCTGAGCTCCAACAAATCTTTTACTTTCTCAATCTCAAATTTTCTTGCACCTTTCAGTAGGATAATTTGATTTTCAATTTCTGTAAGATGTTTGCTGTCAATTAATTCCTGAGTATTAATAAAAGTATGAGTTTTAGCTCTAAATAAATCACTAAAATTTGATATTTCATCACCGATTAAGAAAACGGAATCAAATTTTTGATCATTGACCAATTCTGAGACTTCTTCATACAGTTCTTTTGAATTGGAATTAACACCGACTATATCCGTTAATACTAATGATTTCTTCGGCTTTTTATATTCATTTAAGAACTGAAGAGCGGTTTTAAGAGAATCTAAATCAAGATTAAAAGAATCATTAATAACGATATTGCTCTTAATGCCTTCAATCGCTTCAAGTCTCATCTCAACGGCCTTTAAAGCGTTGATTTTTTCGACAATATTTTGGTTATCGATACCAAACTCCTTCAAAATAGTTATCAGCGCTAAAACATTCGTTAAAGTCGCTTCATCTCTTTGCTGAACAGGGAAGGAAATTTCTTCGCCAAAATAGTGTGCAACAAGTTGCTCGTCTTTTGAAATATTATTTTTAAAGTAAATCTGATTTGAATCTTTAAGTCCGTAAGAAATTAATTTTTTACTTGAATATAAATCGTTTAATTTTTTGTCAACCAATAAATTGTCTCCATTGTAAATAATGACTTCCGAATCTTTGAAAAGCTTTATTTTTTCGTCAATCAGTTCTTCTTCAGATTTGAAATTGGCAAGATGAGCGGTTCCGATATGGGTCAATAGACCAATTTGTGGCTGGAAGATATTTTCCAGTTTTTCCATTTCATTTGGCTTAGAAATACCGACTTCAAAAATTCCAAGTTTATGGTTCTCGTTAATTTGAAGCAAAGAAAGCGGAAGACCAATCTGAGAATTGAAACTTTTTGGGCTTTTCACAGTCGGAAATTCATTCCAAAGACATTGATACAACCATTCTTTTAAAATTGTTTTCCCATTACTCCCGGTAATCCCGATTGAGTTTATATGAGAATTTTTGAAGTGATATTTGGCTAGTTTCTGAAGAAATTCCACAGAATTTTCTATAATAATCCAGGTTATGTTTTCAAACTGAGAATAATGATGTTCAGAAATAATGACATTAATCCCTCTGTCGATCGCAGATTCAATATATTTTTCGCCTGAATTTTGTTGAGTATTAATAGCAATAAACGCAGTATTTTTAGTTGAGTAAATGATCCTGCTGTCGAAAGCTATGTTTTTGATCACTAATTCTCCTTCTCCAATAACTTTAGCATTGGTGATCTCTGCAATTTGATTTATAGTGTAGTTCATAAACTACTTTTCAGTAATTAATTTATAGTTAGACTCCGGATCCCGAAAATTATTAATCATGTTCAAAAGATTGATTTGAGTTCCAGAAATTTCGTAAATAATATAGTTATGTCTAGTAATCAGTATTTTATGAAATTCTGTGTTTTCATACTTTTGATGAATTAAACTTCCATTTTCCAAACTTGAAATTTTTCTTTCTAAAATTTCATAAAAATCATCAAGAACATTAAAACCCCAATTTTCAATAAGAAAATCTTCCAAACTTTCTAAATCTACTTTGGCTCTATTTGTCCAAAAGATATTCATTTTTCTTTTTTGTAATTCTATCTCTTGCCTCTTTCATTACAAGACTATGCTCTGTAATTCTTCCGTTTTTTACGTCTTCCAAACCTTCCTCAATAGCCTTTAAAATATGTTCTTTTGAATTCTTTTCAGGTTCAATAATCTCAGCAATTTTCAGCAATTCTTCAGGTGAAAATTTTTTCTCCTTCATTTTTCTAAAAAATGTAGGCTCAGAAATTCCTGTCTTTTCAATAATATATTTTATTTTGAAAGGAGAATTTTTCAGAATCTCATCAATAGAATTACTTATTTTTATGTAATTTTTAATTTCTAATATCATTTTTTGATAGTTTTTACTATTAAAATTTAAACAAAATTAAAAATTAATTTGATATTAAACTTCTTTTTTGCTTAAAACTTCATCCACAAAAACTCTTCGGCTTACAGCATCGTAAGATTCTGTTTCTCCAAGTTCTACCAAGTTTTTTCCGTCAGAAGTTCTCATCGAATAATTGGCTAAATTTCCTGTTCTTCTACAAATGGCATGTACTTTTGTAACATATTCTGCAGTTGCCATCAAATGAGGCATCGGCCCGAAGGGTCGTCCCAGAAAATCCATATCCAAACCTGCAATTACTACCCGAATTCCGCTGTTTGCCAACTGATTGGCAACATCTACGATACTTTCATCAAAAAACTGAGCCTCGTCAATTCCCACCACATCGCAATTTGATCCCAACAAAATAATCTCATCAGGATTTTCTACAGCAGTACTGCGAATTTTGTTTTTGTTATGCGAAACGACATCTTCATCAGAATATCTCGTATCGGTTTTAGGTTTAAAAATTTCCACATTCTGCCCCGCCATTTCTGCTCTTCTCAGCCTTCGGATCAACTCTTCGGTTTTTCCGGAAAACATTGAGCCACAAATAACTTCCATCCAACCGCTCTGTTTGGAATGATTAATTGTATTTTCTAAAAACATTTGTTAAATTAGCCGTAATATTTTAACATCAAAAGTAAGCAATTTTAATAAGAATCTACGATGCAGAACATTCAAGATTTAAAGGACAAAATTTTTTTTGAATCCAGCAGTATCATTGATATTTTGGGTGGAATAAACAATGTTGACGAACTGATTTCGAAACATGATCTCTTGAATGATCTTGTGGAAAAAATTGCTTTTTTAAAATTGTTAGATAAAAATCTGGAGTATTATAGCCGCAATAATTCTAATTTTGCTGATTATCAAAAAGAGAAATCTTCTATTTCGAATTATTTGGTAACCGAAGAAGAAGCAATTTTTAATAATGAATTGAACGAAATTGGAAATGAATCTTTCTCTGAACCCGAAAATAAAGTGGAAGAAGAGGAAGCGATTTTTAATAATCAGTTAAATGAAATTATTGAAAGTGATTACCATGAAAATATAGTAAGTTTTGTGGAAGAAAATCAGCCTGAGGCTGAAGGGAATTTTGTTTCGGACGAAATTTCTGATCATCTTGAAGAAGAAGCTGTTTTCAATAATCAGTTAAATGAAATTGAAGAAGATGAGCCGTCAGAAAATACTGACCGTGTTTTGAGTTTTATTGACGAAGAAAGGATTTTGGAAAATTCTCAGCCGGAAAGTGATGATGATTTCAATGAAGAGACTTATAACGAGAAAACCACTGCGGAAGAAGTTACTTTTAGTGATCAGTTAAATGAAATCATTGAAGAAGAAAATCTAAATTCTGAAACAGTACCTGCTGAAACTCATATTATTCAGGATATTTTTGAAACTGAATACATTGAAGATGAAATTTTGGTTGAAGAGACTGAAAATGAATATGTTTCAACGTTTAATCATGAGAATGATGAGATCATCAGTGAGAGTTCAAATGTAGAATCTATTTTAAATGAAATTAAAAAAGATTCTGAAACCTCCGAAGAAGAAGTTGAACCGAAAACAGAGGATTCTAACCGGGGAAAAATCGTCGATATTGATAAACCACAGTCTGAAACAATATCTGAAACTCCAAAATCAGACGAAAGTTTTGAAAATCTGGAGGCGTATCGTCAGGAAAAGAAAATAAAGCTTGCCAACATTCGAGGTTTAAAAAACATTCAAACCTTATTTGATGATGATCCTTTGGAAAGAGAAACGCCGCATGAAAAAGTTGAAATTCCGGTTGTAAAAGAAGACACGGGAAGTTTGATAAAAACAAATATTCCGACTCAATTTATGGAGGCCGAAAAGCCAAGACCTGAGTTCAGACTTGATCTGAATGACAGAATTGCTTTTACCAAAGTACTTTTTAATGGAAGCCAGACTGATCTGAATGCGTCAATTTCTGAGCTCAACAGGTGTAAAAACATCGAAGAAGCAAAAGAATTTCTAAGTGAACTATATTATGATAAAAATTGGGAAAAAGTAGATGAATATGCCCAAAGACTTTGGGTATTGGTAGAAAATAAATTTTTATAGAATTTCAATGAGCAGAAACATTAATGTTTTTGGGAAAAAAATAAAATCAGATCAACTTACATTTTACATTATTTGTATTGCGGTTTTATCTATTTACAGTTTTCTTGAAAAGCCTTTTGTTAAAATGAAATATCTGCAAAGTGATATACAATATTTCGAAGATCATTATTTCTGGAAAATTTATCTTACAGTTTTTGCTATTCTTATCATTTTTATATTTATTAAAATTAAAAAAACTAAAGAAGCAATTGGAAGATTAATACTATTTCCTCTATTTTATTTCTTTTTATTTTATGTTTTTCTTAATAATTTTATTACAATTAATGCATTGTATATCAATCAAGTAAAATCTATGGGAAAGGAAAGGTTTGAATATGTAGTATTTAATTATGAAAACCAAATTTCAATCCGAACAAAAAATACCAAAGAGTATATTTCTGAGCTTACAGACAGAAAATTTTTTAATCAACTCAAAGAAAAAAGAAAAATAAACCACGTACGGCCTTTGGATCAAATAAAGCATGGAGATACAATAAATGTTGTTTATGATAAAGGGTTATTTGGATTCAAATATTTAAATTAATGAGCGGTATTTTATATTTTGTTCCGACACCGGTCGGAAATCTTGAAGATATGACTTTCAGAGCGATCAAAACGCTGAAGGAAGTAGAGTATATTTTGTGTGAAGATACCCGGACATCGGGAGTTTTATTGAAGCATTTTGAAATTTCGAAACCTTTGAGATCTTATCACCTTCATAATGAACATCAGGCGACTGAAAAAGTAATTGCAGACCTTAAAAACGGTCAGAATGTTGCCATTATTACCGATGCAGGAACTCCGGGAATTTCAGATCCCGGTTATTTATTGGCGAAAGCAGGATCAGATCACAATATTGAGATGATTTGCCTTCCGGGCGCAACCGCTTTGATTCCGGCTTTAGTAGTTTCCGGCTTGCCGAATAATGAGTTTCTTTTTGCAGGTTTTCTTCCTCCGAAAAAAGGAAGACAAACAAAACTGAAACAGCTTGCAGAAGAGAAAAAAACAATTGTTTTGTATGAAAGTCCACATAAAATCAACACAACTTTAGAACAGATAAAAGAATTTTTCGGCGAAGAGACAAGAGCAAGTTTAAGCCGTGAAATTTCGAAAAAATTTGAAGAGACAAAAAGAGGAACAATCAATGAATTAATTGAGTTTTCCAAAAGCAAAACTTTAAAAGGTGAAATTGTTTTAATCGTTAATAATTCTTTAAAGTAATTTCATTGAAAAAAATAGTTTTCATTCTGTTTTCAGGTATTTTTTCAGCACAGACCAATCAGTATAAAGAGATATTATTGTCTAAAAAAGTTGGGAAAGAAGTACATTCTTATACCAAAGGTTACGGAATCATTACAGATTCTGACACCGGAAATTCTTCTATTATAGATTCTTTAGGAACTATTTCTTTTAATTATCCTTACAAAAGTGAAATTATCCGGCTGTCCAAAGACAGGTTTATTTTAAAAGTAAAAGAGGGTGAAGCGAACGGAAAAACGGCTTTAATTGACGGAAATGGAAATCAGCTGATTCCATTAGACAAGTTTAAATATAAAACGTGGGAAAATAGAGCGCGTTTGATTGTTTCAAAAGACGGAAAAGACGGTGTCTACGACTACAACGGGAAACAGATTATTCCGTATCAGGATAAAATAGAATTTGCAAACGACAGCAGATTTTTCATTAAAAAAGATAAACTTTGGTTTATTTATAATTTTGACGGTCAACAGGTTTCTGATAGAGAATTCAAGGAAAACTTGAGATTTTACAAAGGAAAAGTTTACTTAAATACAGGAATTAAAACGGGAGAGGTAATTGATATTGATGGTAAAACAGTGAGCCGGTTTTCGGATCATTATATCGAGGATATCAATGGTTTTCCTTTTTTAATTACGAAAAATGTTACAAAAAATAAGTACGGAATTGTAGATGAAAATGAGCAGGTTTTAGCCGAAAATATCTACGATCAGGCTTTTGTAGGAAGAAACTATATTTATCTTATCAAAGACAATAAAGTAAGTGTTTTTTCTAAAACGGAAAAAAAAGTTTATCCTACCGAATATCATTATGTAAATCATTTATTCAACGGTATTTTTAAGACACTTAAAGACTCGAAGAATCCTAAAATTGCTGTTATCAAAATTAGCGGGGAAGTTATTTTACCTAAAGAATATGACGTTGTAGAAGGTTTTAAAATAAAGGGTGAAGATTACGTTTTCGTAAGCAAGGACAACGAAGAAAGGCTTTTGGATAAAAATTTTGAAAGTGTTTTAGACGAAGGCTTTCAAATCGAGAAAATCTTTTTAAATAATGTAATTGTAAAAAAAGACGAGGTTTATTATAAGTTTTCACCAAAAGATAAATCTTACACGCCCATTAAAAATATTGTTTCTATAAAGCCGTTTCAGTTTTATCCTGCAATGATCTGCAAAAATAAAGAAAACCTTTACGGAATGCTCGATGAAGAAGGAAACGAAATAGTTCCTTTTATTTATGATGATATCGTAAGTTTTCTTTCGGGAGAAGAAGTTGTTGTACAAAAAGGCGATAAATTCGGCGTAACCAATCTTAAAAATGAACCTTTGAAAGAGGTTATTTACGATAAATATTCTGTAGACAACAAAAAGCTTATCCTTACGAAAGATAAAGAATCGGAAGTGATAGATTTTACTTCTTCAGATGATAAATTGTTTTAGAATACAATTTTGAGTAACTCGTGAATTAATCGCAAAAACAAAATATATATATTTGCAAACTGAATAACTTTAAACCACTCAGGTTATTTGGATGTTTAAAATAAATAATCATTATATGAAACTATTAGAAGGAAAAGTAGCGCTAATTACCGGAGCTACAAGAGGAATCGGGAAGGGTATTGCCGAAATTTTTGCTCAGCACGGAGCGAAAGTAGCATTTACATACGCCGGTTCTGTAGAAAAAGCGAAAGAATTGGAAACTGCTTTAAGTTCTGTAACTCAGATTAAAGGTTATCAGTCTGATGCATCAGATTACGATGCTGCACAGAAATTGGTAGAAGATGTAATGGCTGAATTTGGTAAAATAGATATCTTGGTAAACAACGCAGGAATTACCAAAGATAATCTTCTGATGAGAATGTCAAAAGATGATTGGGATACGATTATTAAGGTTAATTTAGATTCGGTATTCAACCTTACCAAAGCGGTAATTAAGCCGATGATGAAAGCTAAATCGGGCTCTATTATCAATATGACTTCTGTAGTGGGCGTAAAAGGAAATGCTGGGCAGGCAAACTATGCTGCTTCAAAAGCTGGAGTTATAGGATTTACAAAATCTGTTGCTTTAGAATTAGGTTCCAGAAACATTCGTTGTAATGCAATTGCACCAGGATTTATTGAAACTGAAATGACCGCTGCGCTAGATGAAAAAACCGTTCAGGGATGGAGAGAAGGTATTCCTTTGAAAAGAGGAGGACAGCCCGAAGATGTAGCCAATGCTTGCGTTTTCTTTGGTAGCGAGATGTCTTCTTATATTTCTGGTCAGGTTTTAAACGTTGACGGCGGAATGTTGACTTAATAAAGTTTTATTCTAAAATATAATCCCTTTCATATCCTTTATGGAAGGGATTTTTATTATTCCGAATCGATGTAGTTTCTAAGCCATATTTGAAGATCTTTTTCAGGAGATAAATTGATCTTTTTTCTAAAATGATAACGGTTGTTTTCTATTGTTTTAATAGCCTTAAAAGTATAATCTGCAATTTCTTTTGTTGTAAAACCCAGATATATATAAGCTGCAAAAGTGAGTTCGCTGGGCTTCAGACTTTCATTGAGTTTAAGCATTTTGGACTGAAATTTTGGGTAAACCTCTTGAAATCTAGTATAAAATGACGGATTATTATCCTTTGCCAGCTTTATAATTTCTTCGAAAGCCTCGTTTATCTGCTGTTTCAGTTTATGCGTTTCCTGTTCGGTGATTTCTTTTTCTTTAAGCAGTTTTTGAGCAATTTCAATTGATTTAAGATTCTTAGATTTCGATTTTTTTAGAAGATAAATAATAAATGCAGTGATAAAAATCAGTACAGCAATAATGATTAAGGTTGTTCTCTGCATTTTTTCTGCTTCGAGCGTATGTTTTATTTTTTCTTCTTTCATTGCTTCATTTAGTACAAAATCTCTCTCTTTTTTCATTCTGTCATCCAATATTTTATTGGTTTTAAGATAGAGATCCTGATAATATTTGGCGTCTGTTACAATTCCCTGGGAAATTTTTAATTCTGCAATTCTTTTGTACAGTTCACTCAAAATGTCAGGAAAATTGTGTTGATCAAAATTCTCTAAAGCCAGATCATAAAAACCTTGAGCTTTAGAATAATCTTTTTGAGCAGTAAATAGATTTCCCAAGCCGATTAATGCTTCAATTTTGCAGGGATGTATTTTATCATTAAAATGGCTTAATGATTTCTTATAATAATACTGGGCAGAGTCTGCTTTCTCTTGATTCAGATAATAATTTCCAAAGCCGAGGCACGAGCAGCCTTTTTGAATATAAGCATCCTGTACATTGATTTTTTTGATAATGGCATCTTCTTTTTTTAGAAAGTAATGCATAGAATCCGGTTTATCAATATTCTCATAAATGTAGCTCAAATGAGAATAAACAGTACTTTCTGTGAGAAGATCTGTTGTTGTTTTGTTGTTTTTTGTTTTTAAGATTTCTAGAGCTTCTCTATAGTTTTTAAATGATAAGGTATAAAGCTCAAGAAGTAAGTAATTTCCTGCCAATAAAGAGGAAATATTTGCAGAATGTGTTTTATCAGTTTCTAGATAAGAAGAATATTTTTGCGCTTTTTTTGCATAATCAATGCTCTCTTTAAATTTTGCCTGATCGTAGTAATAGGAAGCAAGATAAAAATTGCCATAAGATAATCCTTTCTCGTTTTTTGAAGGAGTCGAAAGCTTAAGAAGCTTTTGAGAAGCCTCCAGCATCTGATCAGATTTTCCTGATCGTTGAATAATACTGATTTGCTTGACTAAAAAATCAATGTCAGACTGATTTTGAGCATGAAAAAAATTACTCAAAAAAATTAAGGCAAATAAATATTTGTACGAATGGAGATAACCCATTGAGATAATTTGGTATTATAAAATCATAAAAATCAAAATCATTGCCAAAAAACCTATTATTCATGGGTATTACTGTGTTTTTTGATCCTGTATTTTTACACAATTTTTGTGCCACTGAAACCGGATTCTTGAAATGCTCTGTCGAGATGGTGACTTATTTTAAATAAATCTACATCTAGACAAATCTGCCACATTTATAGTAAAGAAATAAGAAACAATAGTTCATGGTGTTGATGTTACGAGATTTATCTAAAAATGACTTGGAAAAAATATACTTTTAGAAAAAATAAAAAATCTCCGGAATTTCTAAACCCAGTTGTTTAAAAATCTCCAGAGATTAGTTTCTCCATCATTCGGATTTCAGTTTTTGAACGGTACAAATAGACGGAAAAGTAAAAAAATAGACAAAATATCTAGCCCTCATTTTGCCCTCTATTTCAATAAAACCTTTATTCAAAGGGTTTTATAGGATTTTAAAAATTATTAATACAATCCTACTTTACAAAAGGAGAGCATATAATTAATCATTATAAACCTGGTTTTCCTGCTCCTGAACCCTAATAAAAGTCGTTCTTTTAGACAGTTCTTTCAAAGTTGAAGCGCCTACATACGTGCAGGTAGAGCGTACACCACCCAAAATATCTTTCACCGTTTCTATCACTGTACCTTTATAGGGAACTTTCACCGTTTTACCTTCCGAAGCTCTGTATTCTGCAACACCACCGGAGTGTTTATCCATTGCTGTCTTTGAACTCATTCCGTAAAATAGTTTGAATTTTTTACCGTTTTCTTCAACCATTTCGCCACCACTTTCATCATGACCGGCAAACATTCCGCCGAGCATCACAAAATCTGCTCCGCCACCAAAAGCTTTTGCTACATCACCCGGAACTTTACAACCTCCGTCTGCGATAATATGACCCTTCAAGCCATGTGCGGCATCAGAACATTCAATTATTGCCGATAACTGCGGATATCCTACCCCGGTTTTTACCCTTGTTGTACATACCGAACCGGGACCGATACCTACTTTTATAATGTCTGCGCCAACCAAAAGAAGTTCTTCCACCATTTCTCCGGTTACCACATTGCCTGCAATAATTATTTTATCGGGAAAATTGGCTCTTGCTCTCTTCACAAATTGCACAAAATGCTCAGAATACCCGTTGGCAACATCAATGCAGAGAAACTCTATTTTTGGATGGTTTTCGAGAATAGTTTTTATTTTTTCCTCGTCTGCTTTTCCGGTTCCTGTGCTCAAAGCAATGTATTGATAAATACTTTCGGACTGATTATGTAAGAAATTGCTCCATTCTTCAACGGTATAATGTTTATGAATCGCAGTAATTATCTTTTCTTTGGACAGCTCAACCGCCATTTCAAAAGTTCCCACCGTATCCATATTAGCTGCGATGATGGGCGTACCTTTCCACTTTTTTTGAGTATGAAGAAAGGTAAACTCGCGGTTTAAATCTACTTCTGAGCGAGATTTTAAAGTAGAACGTTTTGGTCTGAACATCACGTCTTTAAAACCAAGCTTTATATCATTTTCTATTCGCATAATTTGGAAATTATTTTAAATAAAATTAGGAAAAAGATTAATAGAAAAGATTAAAAGAAATGATTTTATGGTTTATTTGTGAGATTTCATTTTTCCGAAGATCCCATAAATCATCATATATTTTTATGCGCAATAATCCGTAAATCAGCGTAATAATTAAGAGAACAATTGTTGTACAGAAAATATTTTCATGATCATCAATCAAATATCTTATTTTTGAGCCAATGGATTTCCCGGTTACATTTCAATTATTTGGTAAAACGATTCTTGCACATCCTGTGTTTGAAACGGTTGGGATTTTCATTGGGATGCGGTTTTATTTTTATTTGAAGCGAAAATCCGAAAAGTTGCCTTTCAATACTTCGGCTGCAGTGCTTATCGGCGCAACAGCGGGAGCTTTAATCGGCTCAAAACTCATTGGGAATCTTGAGAATCCGTATGTTTTTTTCAATGATTTTAATTTTAAACGATTCTGGACCAATAATACCATCGTTGGAGGCCTGGCTTTTGGCCTCATCGGAGTAGAATTGGCAAAGAAAATAGTTGGTCATAAAGAAAGCACTGGAGATTTGATTGTTTATCCTTTAATATTAGCAATGATTATCGGGCGAATAGGCTGTTTTCTCACAGGAATTCATGAAGAAACATATGGCTTGCCGACGACTTCAATCTTCGGAATGCATCTCGGGGATGAATATCTCAGACATCCTGTCGCTCTGTACGAAATTGCATTTTTACTTTTCATGTGGTTCGAATTAAAAATGATTGGCCGGAAAAACAAATACGTTTCGGGATTTCTGTTTAAGCTTTTTATGCTGAGTTATTTTTCATTCAGATTCTTCTTAGATTTTATTAAACCTAAAATTGAGATCGTCGGAAATTTGGGAACTATCCAACTCGTATGCCTTTCAATGATTATTTATTATATTTATGTATTAAAAAACGGAAGAAATTTAATTCAACCTAAAATAATTAAATTATGAAAATGCTGACCCTCTTGGAAGTTGGTGGATTAGAAGGTTTAGTCGCCATGATCATTCTGATGATTATTGCTGTAGCTTTCGTTGTATCATTAGTCTTTACTGTTTTTGTAAAACTTATTTACGAGAGTAAAGACGGACGAAAATTTTCTAAAAGCCAGTTTTGGACAACAGTGCTTATTTCAATGTTGATTTGTGGATTGATCAGTGGTGTCGTTTGTGGAGGAATGTAAAAATTGAAATTATGCCGATAAGAAATTATACGTATTACGATTATACAATCAGTCTTTGCCCGGAATGCCTGAAAAGGGTAGGCGCAAAAATCATCATTGAGGATGAATCTGTTTTTATGACCAAAAGATGTCCGGATCATGGTTTTTTTAAAACGATGATTGCGTCGGATGTTCAGTATTATAAAAACATAAGAAACTACAATAAAGCTTCAGAAATGCCTGTTCATTTCGGAACCGATGTAGAATATGGCTGTCCCTACGATTGTGGTTTATGTGTTGATCATGAGCAACATAGCTGTCTTTCGATTGTGGAAGTTACCGATCGCTGTAATCTGACTTGCCCGACTTGTTATGCGATGTCTTCGCCACATTACGGAAGTCACAGAAGCTTAGAAGAAATTGAGGCAATGTTTGATGTCATTGTTAAAAATGAGGGACAACCCGATGTTGTACAAATAAGTGGCGGCGAACCGACCATTCATCCTGAGTTTTTTAAAATTATGGATATTGCAAAGTCAAAACCGATTAAACATTTAATGCTTAATACCAACGGAATCAGAATTGCAAATGATCCTGGTTTTGCAGAAAAGCTGGCAACTTATGCTCCGGAATTTGAAATTTATCTCCAGTATGATTCTTTTAAAGCTGAAGTTTTACAGGATTTCAGAGGAAAAGATTTATCGGATGTACGAATGAAGGCTTTAGAAAAACTAAATGCGCTAAATCTTTCTACAACGCTCGTGATTGTTCTTCAAAAAGGAAAAAATATTGATGAGATCGGAAAATTAATTGACTTCGCTTTAAAACAAAAATGCGTTCGCGGAATCACTTTTCAGCCTGTAGAAGTTGCCGGAAGAAACAGAGAAGATTCTGCACACGAAAAAATTACGTTGACCGAAGTACGACAGGAAATTTTAAATCAGTTTCCTCTTTTGAATGGAGATGATATTATTCCTGTTCCATGTAATCCGGATGCATTGGCAATGGGCTATATTTTAAAATTAGAGGGCGAAACGATTCCTCTGACACGATACATTAATCCTGCCGATTTGTTGAATAATGAAACTAAAAATACCATTGTCTACGAACAGGATGAGGGTTTGCAGATGCAGCTTTTAGATATTTTCAGTACAGGAATTTCTGTTGATAAAGTACAGCCTAAAGTAAACCAATTACTATGCTGTCTTCCTGAAGTTTCGGCTCCGAATTTAGATTATGATAATCTGTTCAGAATTATTATCATGAATTTTATGGATGCCCATGATTTTGATGTTCGTGCCGTAAAAAAATCTTGTGTTCACATTGTCAATAAAGATCTAAAAATGATTCCTTTTGAGACGATGAACCTCTTTTACAGAGATGATAAAAGTAAATATCTGGAAGAATTGAGAAAAGATGATAAGGTTTTGTTTTAAATGAATTTTCACACAGATTTTCGATTTTCCACAGATGATTGAGAATAAAATAGGTTATAAAGTAAATTGCCCCGAAAGCACGAATTCTATAACTAAATCTGTGTAATTAATTCGTGCATTCGGGGCAAAATAATAAGAGAGAGAGATATTTAATCAAAATCCATTACTTCACGAAGCGTATTCATATATTCATAAGCAGTCATGTCAAACTTCACGGGAACAATTGAGATATATCCGTTAGCCAAAGCTGTTTCGTCTGCATCTTCAGATTCATCCATATTGTTAAAATAACCAGTTAGCCAGTAATATTTTTTACCGTGCGGATTGATTCTTTCGTCAAAACTTTCTTCCCATTTTGCATGAGCCTGCTTGCAGATTTTTACACCTTTTATTTCTTCTTTTAAAAGCTTAGGAATATTTACGTTAAGTACAACACCTTTAGGCATTGGGTTATCTAAAGTTTTCTTTACAATATTCTGAATATATTCTTTAGCCTGTGTAAAATCTGCTTCCCAACTGAAGTCTAAAAGTGAAAAACCTATCGAAGGAAGACCTTCTACACCACCTTCTACAGCTGCTGACATGGTGCCAGAATAAATTACGTTGATCGAAGAATTGGCGCCGTGATTAATTCCCGATACCACAAGATCTGGTCTTCTTGGAAGTATTTTATCTAAAGCCATTTTTACACAATCTACAGGAGTTCCGCTGCACGAAAAATCGGTTTGTGGACCGTCAAGCTGTACTTCTTCATAGCTCAATGTAGAGTTTATCGTGATTGCATGGCCTTTTCCGCTT
The DNA here is from genome assembly GCF_031118795.1 of Chryseobacterium sp. CFS15. Lineage (NCBI taxonomy): Bacteria > Pseudomonadati > Bacteroidota > Flavobacteriia > Flavobacteriales > Weeksellaceae > Chryseobacterium > Chryseobacterium sp. CFS15. The sequence continues at coordinate 144,391 of NZ_JAVHYL010000005.1, forward strand.
TGTGGGGAGTTGGGAGCAACCACCACTACATCGCCGATTTCATTCATAAATTCTACAAGATTTCTGATGCCCGGAGCTGTAATACCATCGTCATTAGTTACCAGAATAAGTGGTTTTTCCATAAAAATTTAATTTTAACAAATATACGGTGTGAATTGTTCATATTAAATATTATCTTTCTTAAATACCTTTCTACACCTTAATTCATTCATTTTAGAAATAGAATTAATTAAATTTTGTTCATTTTTGTTGTTCATTTATAAAAATAAAAGAGCACACTTGGATCCAAAATTATTAAGGAATGATGCATCAGCTTATGTAACAGATTCAGCATATAAAATTGAAATAAAGAAAGACTATGATATTAATAGCTTTATTTTCTCTTTTTACAACTCTTTAACTCTTCTATTTGCGGAATTAGAAGGCAGATATTATGGAGGTGGTGTATTGGAGTTAATTCCTAGTGAATTTAAAAATTTACCTCTACCTTATGTGGCCATTGATTGTCAGCAGTTTTTAACTTTTGTACACAATTTTGAAAATAAAAACTCTATAGAGGATATTCTTCATGAAATATAACTTTCAAATATTAAATAAAACACTGGGATTAAGTCTTCAGGATATTGAAAGAATAGAAAAAATTAGATTAAAACTAATTAATAAAAGGACGAGAAAGAAACCTAATCATATGGAAAAGAAGTCTAGAGTTATAGATGATAAAAATATTTATTTTTTTCATTATTTATTTGCCAAATAAAAGCAAAAGTCGTCGAAATAAAAGTTGGAGACACTATCGTAGTTATTAAGTAACAATGAAGAAAATATTGTGTCTTATAGAAGTTGAGTGCCCAAAAAGTGGCCAGAATACCAAACAATTTACTTCAGACCAAGTTTTCCGAAAAGAAATAGTGTTTTATGAAACAAATCTAGACCGTTATGGAAGATCCATTGCTAAAAGTATATTATGATGAAGGAAAATACTTATCTGAAGAATTTATTAAAATTGGGTTTGGGTGGTGGTATTATCAATATTCTACAGATAAAGAATTGGGTAAAATGCAGGAAACTACTCAAAAAAATAAACTGGAACTTTGGCAACATGTGAATGCCATTTCTCCTTATGAGTGGAGAAAATTAAATATTAAGAATCATTAAGATACTATGACTGGTTTACTGAGAAAAAAAGTTCAAATTTGAATTTTCAATAATAAAATATATATGAATGTTTTTTCTAATCTATTAACATAAAGATATGCCACTTTTATAAAACTAACAATCTATCAAAATCTGCACAATGGTTAGGATTAGAATAAATTGATTTTAAAGTGTCATTTTTAACTTTATTATACATACAACAGTATAATCTTCATAAGTGCCATGGTTATCGCTATTGCTCACACTTCCAACTGAACAACGTGACGGTTCCTGATTTATGACAGTTCTTAAATTGAGATTTCCATAAGGGTTTTGGGGCATTAATTTCGATGCTGTAGGCAAGCAGAAGTCCGCTTTTACGATCAAAGATGCCATTGATCGTATAATAGAAAGTCACATTGAGATGTTTTTTCTCTTTTTGACATTGAAGAATATTTTATTATTAATATTAAATTAAATTATACTAATAATGTGTGGTGTTTTAATTATAATTCTATAAAGTGATATTTTTTATTTGTAGTTTCAAAAAAATATTATATTTGTAGCCAAGGAGAAGTCAAACAATTTGAATGTATAACCTCTGAGGTACCACGATACAGGCACAGCAATCCTGTCTTCTCCTTTCTTTTTTTAAGAGAAACTTTAAAACACACACAAGATGAATAGGAAAAATTTTCTATCCTTAACTTCTTTAGGGATGTTCTCACTACTATTTCCCGGAATTTTATTTTCAAGAAACAGATCTGAATCCAATACAGCTAATGTAAATGTGCTTTTAAAACAAGCTGCAGATCTTAGAAAGCAAAAAAAATATAACCAAGCTAAACAAATTTATCAGCAAATTATTACTCAGTTCCCGAACGAAATCAGAGCCTATGATGGAATGAGAAAAGTTCTTTTATCTCAAAAGAATAAAGAGTGGCAGGTTATTCTTCTCTTAAAAGGTGCGCTTCTGCTTAATCCAAATAATATAGAACTTAAACAAAGGTTATACAATGAATATTTTAGAGCGTGTTTGGGCAATAAGAAGGTAAAAAATCTTATAAACTTTAATGGTCGTTTACTTTCTGAAGTAAAACAGAAATATGAAACATTTGTTAGTAATCATCCTAACAATATGAATGTTCAAAAACAGTATGCAAAAATTATCAGACTTTTCGATGCAAATGCAGACACTCAGAATCCTAATCAAAATATCACTTTAAAGAACCATAGAAAGCTGGAATATAAAAACTTTAAGAATAGATTTTCTCTGGAAACAACAAACCAGCTGGAAACAAGATTAAATAATCTAATCGCCAAACCTCATTCGAAAGATAGAAAACCACATATTCGAGAACTCTATAAACTTACATTTCAGAAGCTGAGAAAGCAGAAAAATAATACTGATGCTCTTCATAAAGCTGTAACCTATTTTAATACAGTAGAAAAGAACGATCCTCTTTTCTTAAAGTATATTCGGGATATGGCAAAGCTCCAGAAAAATTATGATGTTCTGATTACCATCGAAACCCAAAACCATACAATTAAAAATAATTTTTGGTCTGCTTTGGCTCTTTTAGATGTCTATATAAGGAAGGCAGAATTAGAGAACTCTTCAATTCCTGCAGTTGGAAATACATTAATACCTTTTTTAGAAAGCCAGACTGATGCTCCTAACAAAAAGTTTGAACTCAATACAAGAAAAATTAAAATAAACATTTTAAGTAACCAATTAGAAAATGCTAAAGAAAAAATATTAACTCAAAGCAAATCCATGTACAGGATTTCAAACACTCACACTATAGACAGAATGAATGTGCTGATTGCTAAATATTATGCAAAAAGTGGAGATTCAACAGGGAAAAGCAAAATTTTGAATATTGTAGTTAATCCGTCTTCCTATATTGATCATCCCGATTTACTAATTCGGTCTATAGCCCTTATTAACCAGAAAAGGGATTATACTAAGGTTTCTCACATTCAAAATCTTCAAAAACTAATCAACAAGTTATGAGAATCAAATTTACTCTTTCTATTCTGTTACTAGCAGGTTTTAATATCTTACAGTCTCAAATTGTAGTAACGGAAGTATATGCGGATACCCCTTTTAATGAAAGATTACGTTTCGGAAATGTAAGTAGTGGATTTGTAGATGCTGTAAAACATCATAGAGGAGAATTTGTAGAAATCTATAATTATAGTGATAAAGATATAAATCTCAAAAATTGGTATATGAAAGATCGTCAAGGCTCTTTCAATTTACCAGACAAAATTCTTAAAAAAGGGGAATTTATGGTTATTGCTTATAGTTCTATGCCTATGAGCACAACTATATTCAGCGAACATTTTCCGTCTACTTCTGGTAAAGAAGATAAAATCATATATCAAGATGAAATATTGTTAAGAAATAAGATTGATGAAGTTTATGTAGGTTATACTTTAGGGGGTGTAGCTCTTGATAAATCAGGTTTTCAATGGAAATGGGAAAATGATCCTGCAAAGAATTTTATTCCAAATTTACACTCTAATCCTGCGGGATTCATGACCATAAAATCTATACAGTATCATCCGGATCCTGGTTCAACAATGGATCCAAATGTAACGTATTCTCAGGATGACAGTTACAATTATACAGCTACACCTAATCCTTTGGAAGCCGTTTATGTACCACCAACACAAGAGCTATGACGAATTAGTAAAAAATGATTTTCAACAATATTATTATTTTTTAGACTGGAGTGACAATGTAAATTTTTTAGTAAATAATATCTGTTCAATTAATATTGAAAAAGTTTATCAGAATCCTGCTGGTTCATATACAGGAAATGGTGGCAACTGTTTTTCTTATGACAGCGCCGGAAATATGATACTGAGTTCAAACTGTAATGGAAGCAGCACTTCTCCTCCGGTGAATTCTGAGATTTCAGCAGATGAATTAGAAGTTATAAAAAACAGTATCGTTATCCATCCTAATCCCACAAAAGCGACTGATAATTATAATGTGACCATTTCATGGTCTGGTGCGGCATTAGGTAAGATTCAGAGTGTTCAGGTATTTAATTCGTCGGGAAGTTTAGTATATAGTTATATTCCAGGAGCAAATACCACCTCGTTTAATCTTCAAAATCAGCTGCCGGGATCTTTTATTGCTAATTTTGTATTGAACACAGGACAAATAGTCTCTAAAAATATCTTAAAATGGTAATTTCACAAATGATGTTAAAAATATATTCTTTCATAATGTCTTTATTGTTTTGTACGTTGGCTCTAGCTCAGGAAACAGAACAAATTCCTTTGGCTTATAGTACAACTGGATATGCCGAATCTAATAGTATGGCGGGCAAAAAAATACCTCCAAATCCGCTAACCCCTTCTGTAAATGCAGAAATGAGTGTGAGTGAATCAGGAGCTCTTACCTATACGCTTCCAATTGAGGCTGTAAAAGGATTAAATGAATTCCAACCTAACATAGCTTTGGTATATAATAGCCAATCGGGAAACGGACAAGCAGGATGGGGATGGAATATCATTGGCTTGTCTACAATTGTAAGAGGAGGAAAAAGTAAAGAGGTTGATGGTATTACAATCGGTCCGCAGCTTAATAATAATGATCCTTTTTATTTGGATGGGCAGAGATTAATTAAAATTAATGATACTACTTTTGCAACAGAAAAATTTTCAAAAGTTAAAATCACCAAGTATACTTCAGGAGAATTTCAATTTGTAATTCAATACCCGGATGGAAAAATTGCAAAATATAAAGAACTGGTAGAAAACCAATATTATATTTCTACTTTTATTGATGCTTTTAACAATGAAATTCACTATTCTTATCAAACAGAGAACAGAGTTCCTGTTATAACTAAAGTTTCTTATGGAGGCACATCTGTAAATAACGATCCCTATTTTATAAATTTCATCTATAAGCCTAGAAATAAGGATATTCAGATATTTAGAAAAGGAATTCCATATATAACTTCGAAAGTGCTTTCCGAAATAAATAGTGGCTCTTCTTCTGTACCTCTATACCGTAAATATACTTTTTCTCATGATTTTATAGAAGACAATAGTGTTGAACGACTTAGAACTATTGTTGTAAGTAATGAGAGTGGGGAAAACTTAAAGCCTCTCAATTTCAATTATAATACTTTTACGCAGGGAATTGTAAATATAAATACATCTCCGTCAAGTACTTTAAATTATTCAACAAATGGATTAGGAAGCGTAACATTGGGTAGTTTTTACGATTGGGATAGGGAAAAAGTACGTCCAATATTTCAACAAAGAAATAGTACAGGAGGATATGGAATAAATGAAATAAGTAATACCGATGGAATAGAAAATAATTCCGGAACTCTTCTATTTTCGGGGAAGGTATTAGATTCAAATAATAGAATTACAGAAAAAGATCAGCTAATTGTTGTCAATGAAAAAAGTATAGGGACAGAAGATTACGATAGCCCTAATAGTTCGACGAATCAACAACTAAAAGATGAAATAAATTTTGATATAAAAAATTTAGTTACGGGAGAAAAAAAGAAAATAACTGTTCCTGTAAAAGGAGGAGTGATTGAAGTTCAAAACTATGTACAGCCAGATCCATATGATAATTATAGGGATGGCACTTATCAAACATCATATACCAGAGATAATACAAGAAGAGAGTATGTTCAGGGAGATTTTAATAATGATGGTCTTGTCGATTTCTTAATTATAGAGCCTGCCAATTTGAACAGATCTCACAGGATTTATTTAGTAGAAGTAGGTAAGCAAAGTTCAGGATCTAATATTCAGATAAATCCTATTATTCTTAGTGAAACGCTTCCTTTACATGGGATGGATGTTTACCCTATTGAATTTGATGGGGACGGATTGCCAGAACTATTGGCTGTAAATAAATACAGTTCACAATATTCAATTTATAAAATAAATTTTACGAATAATTCAATCGATACTGTTTTGTCCAACGGACAGCTTTCTAATTTTGGAATTAATACGCCCATTTTTTTTGGCGATTTCAATGGCGATGGGCTTACTGATTTTATTACTCCCCAAACCATATATGAAATTCCCGGAGATGACAATTCAGGTTTGAAAATGGGGAATACTTACTATAGAATGCAAACGGAAACACTATTATGGTGGAAATATACAAGTAATGGCAATTTATTTACAAAGAACCAGGAAGATTATAGTCAGCAGAAAATTGCTTATTTAAAGCCGTCGCAGAGTAATTATATAAAAAAATCCACTTTTTGGCAGAAATTTTGGAATGGTCAGCCAGATGAATATGAATTTACAAGATATTCTACCCATAACATTATTGTTACAGATTTCAATGGAGATGGCAGGTCCGACATTATCACTCTTGATAAAATAGGAAAAGCCAAGTATAGACCTGATGGAAAATTATACGGAATCGATATTGATAATTTATCAAATTTATTGACAAGAAAAACAGGTCCCTTAACTTTTACCAACTTTTTGTCAAACATTACTAACAGAGTTAATTTTCATGAAAATAAGAATTTACAAGGTGGTACTTTTCAGCAGCTTGCTACTTATCCTATAGATGGAAAAAGAATGTCCCCTCTGTCTTTAATTCTTTCTACCGATAATCTGGATTACTTAAACGGATCTCATTCAGGAGTTTATATTTATGATCCGCTTACAGCAGATATAAAAAACATAACTATTGATAACCGTAATTTTTCAGAAAAGCAAATTCAGGAGGTAAACAACGGAACTAGTGTTCTTCAGAGGGTAGATTACAGAAATATGTACCCGGAAATGGGACCTTTTCCCTACCAGGTTAATAATACTCAAGAACAGACCTATATTTATAAATCTCAGGACCAACTTAAATATCCTTTTTATGTTCATAAATTTAATCCTGCAATTCGTTTAGTTAACAAAATTCATACAGTTTTTGATGGGAAAATTTTAACAAAAGAATATAGATACGAAAACGGAATACAGCATTTAGAAGGGAAAGGCTTTATCGGATTTCAAAAAACCTATTCTAGTGATTCTTATGAATCAGAAATAAAGAACGGTAAGTATATTAATAAAAAGCCTGGAAAGGGTCTTTTCTGGAAAATAGAAACTCATGATCCAGAGATGGATAATAGTGTTGTTAAGTCAACTTATGGAGGTTTAAATAAATTTTTCATCGAGAATATATCTACAAACAAAAAGTTTGATAAAGGCAATCATCAATATCTTATTTTAACAACAGATGAAGTTGCTAAAGACTATCTCAAAAAAATAACAATCAGTAAAAAATATATTTATGATGAAAGCGATGATTTGAAACTGAAAAATGCACAAACTGATTTTAATGGAGCAGGATTATCCACATCCCGCTTTACTTATAAACCCGATTTTTATGATGGAAGCCATTACTATTATGGAAAAATATCTTCAGTAGAAAACACCACGTATAAAGGAGGATTATCTTTTACTACTAAGGATGAGTCTGATTATTATTCCAACGGAAATATTTCACAGTCCAGAAAATACGGAAATAATCCTAATTTAGCTTCGATTACGACCTCTTATACATATGACAATGTAGGAAACATTAAGAGCGAAACTTTATCAACCTCGGGAATTGCTTCTCAGACAACTCTGTACGATTATGATTCTACCAATAGATTTATTATCAAGACTACAACGCCAGACGGGTTGTTTTCCACTTATAATGTTACTTCTTTAGGACGTTTAACATCTGAAGTTTCTCCACTTGGATTAACCACTTCGTATGCCTACGATTCATGGGGTAATATTATAGAAATTATTGACTTTTTAGGCAAAAAAATAACCATATCAAAATCAGTTGCAGATCCTGCGACTGGCGGAGTATATAATCTCCATAAAAAACGAGAAGGAGGAGTTGAAACTATTGTAACATTTGATCAATTTGACAGGGAAACTCAGTCTAAAGCACAAACTGTTAATAATAAGTGGGCAGTTGTAAAAACCCAATACGATGTTTTAGGAAAAAAAATTAAATTTTCTGAATCATTCTTTGAAGGTGAACCCGCAAAATGGAACTTTATAGAATATGATGAACTCAACCGTCCTGTAAAAAATACAGATTTTAAAGGACATTCTATTATCACTTGCTATGAAGGACTAAAAGTTACTGTAGATGACCAGTTGAGCAAAAAAACATCCACTACTTTAGATGCAATGGGGCATACAGTAAGACATCAGGATAGAGGAGGAGTAATTATTTACACCTATTATCCAAATGGTGCTCTAAAAGAAACTAATTATGAAGGAATAAAAACAACATTTGAGATTGACGGATGGGGTAATAAAACGAAAATTACAGATCCTTCTGCCGGTATATTTACTTATGAATATGATAATCTGAGCAGAATTACAAAAGAAACTACTCCTAAAGGATATACTCTGTATACTTATGATAATTTAGGACGTCCTGTTACGGAAAAAACATATGGAAATACTCCGGCAGAAAATACGGCTGTTGAAAAAGCGTATACCTATAACGGGCAAACAAAGCTTCCTGAAACAATAACAGGAACAGGCAACGGAAAAGCCTTTACGTATACTACCTATTACGATCAGTTTTACAGAATAAGTGGAAAGAAAGAAGAAACACCGGATTTTACTTATACTTCTTCCTCCACTTTCGATGCATTTGGACGAGCAGATATAACCAATGTTTCTACTGCACTTACCAACCCGAATTACGTCTCAACTTCTACTGTAAAAAATGTATATGACAGTAATGGTATTTTGATTCAGCAGAACAACAATGCTACGGGAGCAATGATCTGGCATCTTTCCGATATCAACTCGAGAGGACAGACAACACAGATGGAATATGGTAACGGATATACATTGACCAACCAATATGATCCGACTGACTTCTCGCTCTACAAAATGATGCATCACAATACCAATAACGGTAATGTTGCTCTAGATCTGGACTATAATTATAACATGAATCAGGGAATTCTTAATTTTAGAAGGAACAACGTTTTCGGTAAAAAAGAAGATTTCACCTACGACACCCTTAATCGTTTATTATCCGAAGCTGTAAACGGACAAATAGTGAATAAGTATACTTATGATAAAAGAGGTAGAATAACTTCTAATACTGAACTGGGTAAATATAATTATAATGAAACAGATTACAGACTGCAGGGAATAGACTTCAACACAAACGGTCAGAATGTAAATTCACAGAGAGGTTTTGCTGCAATTACCTATAATGCATTCAAGAGCCCTCTGAAGATTACTTTAGCAGGTAAAGAAGATTTAAGTTTTGAGTACAATATCCTCAAATCAAGATATTCGATGAAGTCCTCCGTAACGGGACAGAACAAATGGTATTCTTCTGACTTTGCAGTAGAAATTACCAAAGAAAACAATGGCAGGACACAGTTGATTACTTATATTACCGGGAATCCGTATTCTGCCAATTACATCAAAAAGGAAGTGCTGAATGGCGGAACTCTTACAGAAAATGCCAATTATTTCCTGCACAGGGACAATTTAGGAAGTATTGTGGCAATCTCCAAAACAGATGGTGCAATAGTAGAAAAAAGATTTTTTGATGCATGGGGAAATCTGAAAGGATTGGTAAATTCTTCCGGACAAATGATCACAGATCCTGCAGCTATAAGCAGCTACTCGTTATTCTTAGACAGAGGCTATACGGGGCATGAGCATCTTTGGAAGGCTGGTCTCATCAATATGAATGCCCGTTTGTATGATCCAATATTAAGAAAATTTTTAAGCCCCGATAATCTTGTACAGGATCCTTTCAACACGCAAAATTATGATAGGTTTGGGTATGTATACAACAATCCTCTGCTTAATGTAGATTTAGACGGTAATGCAATTCAGTTTGGGGTTGCCGTAGTTATTGGGGTTGCCGTAGCACTTACAACAAAAGCTATTATGAATATGATCAGCGGAATCCCGATTTGGTTTGGGATGGGAAAAGCAGCGGTCATGGGAGCTATTTCTTCTGTGGTAAGTTTTGGCATTGGTTCTGCCGCCACTTCTACATTTGGTACTGGTGTAAGTGTGGGTAAAGCACTCTTTGAGGCAGGAGCTCATGCGATCACAAGTGGAACAATGTCTGCCATAGACGGAGAATTTGGGGGGCTGCCTTTCTAAGTGCGGCAATATCTTCACTTGTGGCAAGCGGAATACAAGGCCTGGGAGGTATAAAGGGTGGTGACGGCATAGCTTTTGGACAACGAAACCCAGAGTTACTTAAAGCAATGATGATCACTTCAGGGGGATTATCAGGAGGAGTTTCCTCTACTGTTGCCGGAGGCAAATTCTGGGATGGCTTTAGACAGGGCATTATTACTTCAGGGCTAAATCATACAGTACATATGGTTGTATCAGCTATAGACTACACAAATAAACTAGAAAAATTTTTAGAGGATAACGATATAGATAGAAGTACACTTGCTTCTCAAGAAACGTTAAATAAATTAAAGATTATTTTTAAAGACTATTGGGATCGTAGTGCACAGTGGGCAGAATTGGCAACACAAGAAACCATTGCAGAATGGGAAGGAGAAGAGTATAGAGGACTTTTAAGTTTGACTGACGGAATAATTACAAAAAGTACAGGAGGTAAGAATGCTGGAATTACTAATCCTTATAATGGAAAAGTTTTATTATCTCCAAATAAAAGTAATTATGGTCTTGCTAGAACATTTATACATGAAATGATTCATTCTATTGATTTTATGACAGGAGTTTTAAATTTTTGGGATAGTTTTGGAGCAGTAGGTCGTAGTTATATTGAGTCCAGAGCATACATAGAAACTGCGTCATGGGATGGTGGCTTTATAGATGAGGCTGGGCAAAATCATATCATAAATTCACTAGATATACAGGTGTCATTATTTAATTTTAATTTAGGAAGATGAAAAAATTAATTTCAAGATTGCTACTAATTATATTACTTTTTACTATAAAAGTAAAATCTCAAATTTTGCTGAATAGTGAATCTTGTTTTAAAATATATATGAAGGAAGAATTTATGATTAACAACTCACCAAGTAATTATAACATAAATTCTTTCTTAATAGTAAATAACACAAATGAAGATTATATCATCAATACTCGTGGGTTTATGGAGAAGTCGGGAGAAGTATATCGAAATGGGGAGAGAATAAGCCCTTATTTGATTATGCCTTTTTCTGAATCTGAAATTTGGACTGATGAGGAATGTAAAAAAAATATTGTATTGATTCCTGCTGGAAAAAGTATAAATGCAATACTGCATCTTTCTATTCTAAGAGGTTGGTATAAAATTGATGATTCTTTAGATTATATGGTCAATTTTGAAACTGAACATACTAAGAAATCTCCATATTATTACGGTTGCAGGAAGTATGTAGACAGTCTAGTAAATCAGAGATATAAAATTTATAACGGTACTCTAAAAGGTAAAATTAAGCTTCTTAAAAAAATGTAAGTCATAACGAATAAAAGTAAGCAATTGTTTCCAGAAAAAAAATTAGTATCAGATATCAGTAGATATAGATACTAATAATTAAGCTTGTGTTTGTTAATTTGCAACGTAAATTCGTATCTGTGAAGTAAATGCGAATATCCATAAATGCTACTTATGAGAAAAAAAATGAAAATAAAATTTTTCATTTTGAGAAAATAATCACTATGAGTTTTTTATGATTATTATTGGTAGAAAACTTTTGTTTGCAAAACATTATTTAGTAAACCTGTTTAAACTTTTTAGAAAAAGAGTTTCCAGAAAATTAGTAATTTAGAGTTGCAAAAAAAAGAACTAAAATCTGGAACTCATAAGCAAAGGCAAGCGAGGATTTCTACGAGATTTGATTTAGGAAAAATCTTTAAACTCATTATAAAACGTTTGAAAACAGGTGTCAATAAGCTGGCAACTCGTCTATTATTATTTCAGTAAATGGAGCAAAGATTGTTCTTTCATACGAATTTGGATTTCTCTTCTCCAGAGTAATAAAAGGAAATTAGATCTTTCCAGTGTCCAATTGGATGGGAAGCCATACCCGAAGTAAAACAGGAGGATAATCGGTAGGTTATCAGGGAAGAAATGAATATGCAAATAAAAGTTCCAGTATAAGTTAAGCTACATTTTTATAAATTTTGTTTTGATTATTAAATTCTTCTATTGTTTGATAATTAAGTGTGCTGTGACGTCTTTTTTTGTTGTACCAGACTTCGATATATTCAAAAATTTCCAGCTCCATTTTTTCTTTTGTAATGAGCTTGTTGCCATAAATGAGTTCCGTTTTCAATGATATAAAAAAGCTCTCCGCCACTGCATTATCCCAACAATTTCCTTTACGGCTCATGCTTCTTGTAACGCCATAAAATTCAACAGTATTCGCAAATTTCTTACTTGCATATTGTACACCCCGGTCAGAATGGAAAATTAATCCATCAACTATTTTCCTGTTTTTGACAGCCATTTTCCAAGCCGCAAGGCTTGTTTCTTCGGTACTCATTCCCTTGCTCAAACTCCATCCGATTATTTTCCGGTCGTATAAATCAATAATTGTTGTCAAATACAAAAAACCTTCTTTGGTGTGAATATAAGTGATGTCAGAAACCCAAACTTTTGAGGACTTATCTGCTATAAAGTTCCTGTTCAACACATTTTCTACTACCAAATAATTGTGTTTAGAGTTCGTAGTAACTTTAAATTTCTTGCTTAATTTACTTCTCAAGCCAAGCTCCTTCATATATTTCGCCACCGTAATTCGCGATACTTTGTATCCTAATGAATTCAACTCAAATGCAATTCTAGGACTTCCGTAGCGTTGTTTTGATGAGAAATAAATTGAAGTTATTTGCTGTTTTATTTTTTCTTTCGAAAGCAATATCTTACTAAAGGGCCTGTTTTTCCATTTATAATAACCACTGGAAGTTATTTTTAAAACATTACACATTTTTTCAATCGGAAATAAATATTCATGATTTTTAATGAATTCATATTTCATCGACCGTTCTTGGAAAAAATGCCAATTGCTTTTTTTAATATGTCACGTTCTAGCTCTGCATCTTTGAGTCTTTTCTCCAGTTCGTGGATTTTTTCCTGTTCGGGTGTGAGTTTTAAATTACCATTCCCCGGGAAGCTACCTTCCCCAAATTCTTCATATTCTTTGCGCCATTTGTAAAGCAGTGTGACTGCGATTCCGAGTTCTCGTGCAAGCTCCGAGATATTAGTTCGCTCATTGCTTAGTTAAACGGCTTTGGTCTTAAAAGCAGGATCATAGATTTTCGCTCTCGTTTCATACGTTAAAATTAAGGTTTTATGCTTACGTTAAATTAGTACATCCAATAAACATTTGTAAAAGAATGGGTTATGTTTAAAAAAAACACATTGAAGATAATCTGAAATATTATAATAGTAATTTATGTTTGATATAGTTAGATTAATTATTAAAAATGAACAACTATTACATTGTATTCTTTTAACAAAATTACTTAAAACTAATTGATAATTGTAAATAAGGTATTAAATTTGATAGTTTGTAACAGTCATTTAATAAATGCTACTTATTACATGATTTCATAGAATTAATAAAAATATATTACAGATTTATGTGGAAAAATTTTAAACTAAATAAATTTCTACTCTTTATTCCATTAACAAGTCTTATGTTTTGTTTCAACTCGCCAAAAGATGACGATGAGAAGATGCAGACGATAATGGTGAGTGTTAAAAATACACTTTCTTACTTACACTACAGCCCCAAACCTATTAATGATGCTTATTCAAAAGATGTTTACAAACATTATTTTGAAATGATTGATCCGGGTAAAAGATATTTCCTGCAGTCTGATATGAACGAATTTGCCAAGCACGAAACAAAGCTTGACGATTATATCAATCAGGGAGATCTGCAGTTTTATAAGCTGACCATTGACAGATTATATCAAAGAGTAGATGAAATAGATAAGCTTACTCAGGAAATTTTCAGCAAGCCGATCAATCTGGAAGAAGATGAGACGCTGACGCTGGAAGCAAAACTTAAAAACGTTCCTGCCGATAAGAATGAGCAGTATAATGAGTGGAAAAAATTCATCAAATACAATATCCTTCAGGAAATTGAATCGATGAACAGCAAAGAAGAAGCTCAGAAAGAAAAGAAAGATTCTGTACAGAAATTTAAGCTGAAAGATACCATCAAGCTTGAAATTCTTAGCCCTCAACAAAAGCTTACAAAAGCAACGGATGAGGTGAAAGATCTCGTAAAAGAAACATTTACAAGATTCAAAAAAAGAAAAAAAATGGATTGGTTTTCTGTGTATATGAATGCGTATACAGAAGTTTTTGATCCGCACACCAATTATTATTCTCCAAAAGATAAAGAAGATTTTGATACTCAGTTTAAAGGGAAAGTTATCGGAATTGGTGCTATTATTCAGGAGAAAAAAGGAAACCTTTATTTAGGTGCTTTAACGATCGGTGCGCCGGCTTGGAAATCTAAAAAATTGTCTGACGGCGATAAAATCTTAAAAGTAAAATCTAATCCTAAGGAAGACCACGTAAATGTCGTAGGAATGCTTTCTGATGAGGCAGTAAGATTGATCAGAGGTGAAAAAGGAACTCCGGTTACATTGACGGTTCAGAAAAAAGATAAAACGATTGTTGAGGTTACGATGATTCGTGAAGAAGTGGCTATTGAAGACACTTTTGCGAAAAGTATTATTGTAAATTCTCCAAACGGGAAAAAATACGGATTTATCAATCTTCCTAGCTTTAATGCAGATTTTGAGGATGAAAAGGGAAGAAACGCTTCTGATGACATCAAAAACGAGATTATCAAGCTGAAAGCTCAGAATATTGAAGGAATTGTTTTAGACCTTAGAAATAACGGTGGTGGTTCTTTAACGGAAGTTGGCGATATCATGGGATTATTTATGAATGCAGGTCCTTATGTTCAGGTAAAAGACGGAAACGGAAAAATTCAGACGTTAAAAAACAAGCAGGAATCACCTGTGTGGACTGGTCCTTTAGTGATTATGCAAAACGAAATTTCGGCTTCGGCGTCAGAAATTCTGGCAGGTGTGATGCAGGATTACGGAAGAGCGGTTATCGTTGGTTCGCCTCAATCTTATGGTAAAGGAACGGTACAAACTTTCGTAGATCTAAACAGATTTTTAAATACGGAAGATGATTTTGGATCTTTAAAACTGACAATTCAGAAATTCTACAGAATTACCGGAGAATCAAACCAGAGAAAAGGGATTGTTTCTGATATTCAGATGAAAGACTTCTTCACGTACGCAGAAATTGGGGAAAGATATGATGATTTTGCTTTGGCTTGGGACAAGATTCCGAGTGCGAATTTCCAGAAGCTGAGTTATTTTGATGTGAAAGCTTTAGAAAAAGCGAGCAACGACAGAATGGCAAAAAATGCAAACTATCAATTGTTGCTTGAATCTGCGCAATGGAGAGAGCAATTAGACAAAGAAGAAACCATTACTTTGAATATCAACAAGTTTAATGACTTAATGAAGCACAGAAAATCTCAAATTGAAAAGTTTAAAAAACTTACGAAATTTGACAACGGATTAAAATTTGAAATGTATCCTGCAGAAATCGAAAGAGAGAAGAAGGATGAGGTTTTCAAAAAGAAATCTGAAATGTGGATCAAAAATCTCAGAAAAGACTCTTATCTTGAGGAAGCAATGAATATCGTTGCAGACATGAAAGCTAAAGTGTAAGATAAATACTATAAAAAAGCGGCGCTAATCGAAGATTAGCGCCGCTTTTTTTGTTTAAGAATGAAAGAGATTATTTAATTTCTATACATCCCACTCTTCCGCCTGCATTCCCGGTTGGCTGCGTCATAAAGTCGTCTTTATCAGCATGAATGATGATTCCTTTTCCAATGATATTTTTAGATTCGTCTACACAATCAAGACACCATTTATCGGTTTTAAAAGTCAGTTTTGCTTTCCCGTCTGCACCAGCTTCAAGATTTCCGATATCTCCCATATGGAAATGGTCAGATCCCCATTTTCCGTGGTCATTTTTACCCGGATTCCAATGTCCGCCTGCAGAAGTTGCATCCGGAGCAGAGCAATCACCTTTTTCATGGATATG
Organism: Chryseobacterium sp. CFS15; assembly: GCF_031118795.1. NCBI lineage: Bacteria > Pseudomonadati > Bacteroidota > Flavobacteriia > Flavobacteriales > Weeksellaceae > Chryseobacterium > Chryseobacterium sp. CFS15. The sequence continues at coordinate 160,649 of NZ_JAVHYL010000005.1, forward strand.
CACTGCATGAATTCCCGGTGTAAGATTCGTTACTTCCAAATCCATAACCACTTCATTTCCGTTTTGAGTAAATTTTGCCGTTCCTCCGGTTTCAGTTCCGCTTTTTGCCATAACGTTGTAGGTTTTGCTAGAACTGCATGATGCTGCAAATAAAGCGCAACTTGCTAATAATGTTAAAGTTTGTAGTTTCATAAATTAATATTTAAATGTTATGATCATAAAGATAAATAAAGAATTTCAGAACAGAATATAATTTGGAAATTATAAAATACATATACAATTGATATTGAACTCAGTTATGAAGAACCGTACTTCGAATTTTTTACATTTTATCACTTCATTTTCGCAATCGTTTGAGAGTAAAAGTCAGAAAAAACGATTCAGTTTCAAAATTCTACAGCTCAGCAACAAAAAGTTTAAAGGCATAAAAATTCAGCCTATTTTTGATTCGAATTAAAACAGCTATGAAAACAAAACTATTATTTCTCATCTCTTTTTTCTCTTTTGCTCTGAGTTTTTCTCAGACAAAAATCACCGGAAAAGTGACTTTTAAAAATAAGGGAATAGGCGAGATTAATGTTACTTTAAAAGATACTTACGACGGTGCAACCACAGATTCCGACGGGAATTTTTCTTTCGAAACTTCCGAAAAAGGAAACCAAATATTGACCTTCACGCATCCAAAATATAATGAAGTTCAAAAACCTATTGTAATTGAGGATAAAGACGTTTCCGTAAACACTGAATTAAAGGAACAAATCAATGAAATAGATGCAGTCGTGATTTCTGCAGGTTCTATCGAGGCAAGCGACAGAAAAAGAGCGACCGCTTTACTGACACCGATTGATATTTACACAACCGCCGGAGCCGACGGACAAATTTCTTCTGCTCTGACTTATCTTCCCGGAGTACAGAAAGTGGGCGAAACCGAAGGATTATTCGTTCGTGGAGGAACAGGAACCGAAACCAAAATTTTTATGGATGGAAGCTTAATCAACAATTATTTTTCAAGTTCGGTTCCAGGAATTGCAGGAAGAGATCGTTTCAATACGTCTCTTTTTAAAGGAAATATATTTTCCAGCGGTGGATATTCTGCTTTGTACGGCCAGGCTCTTTCCGGTGCGTTGATGCTTGAAAGTGTAGATCTTCCCGACCAGAGTTCTTATGATTTCGGGGTTTCACCGATATTTTTAAGTGGTGGTTTCCAGAAATTAGGTGAAGATAAAAATCATTCTTACGGAGCAACTTTAGGATATTCAAACTTAGGTTTGATGCAGGACGTTTTTAATTTCAATACTGATTTTATTGATGCTCCACGAGGTTTTAATGGTGATGCCAATTTTAGAATCAAAACAAAATCAGGAGGATTTTTCAAATATTACGGAATGTTTGACATGAATAAAATGGGCGTAAAAACCGAAAGTTTAGAACCGGGATATGATTTTGCATTAGTAAGATTAAAAGGTGAAAATACCTACCATAATTTGTCTTTCAAGCAAAAATTAGGGAAGTATCTTTTCAATACAAGTGCTTCGTATTCTTACAATCAGTCAGATTTAAATTTTTCGACAGAAACCAACCAAGTTGAATCAGAAAAAACAGAATTATTAAATGACGGAAATTATATCAATTTTAAAGCAGTTATCGACAGAAAAATCAATAAAATAAGCGCTTTGCGAGGCGGATTTGAATTGAATTATGCCAATGAAAAACAGAATTTCGGTAAAGTCAATAAAAACTATCGTGATTTGATTTCTTCCGGTTTTGTGGAAACAGATTTGGGTTTCAGCAATAATTTATCTGCGAAAATTGGAGTAAGAGCCGAAAACTCTTCTTATTTAAATAAAAATAATATTGCGCCACGTTTTGCTTTGGCTTATCGTTTGGCAAAAGATTGGACAACCTCTTTCGCTTACGGATTGTTCTTCCAAAATCCTGAAAGTAAATACATTAACTCTTCTGCAGATTTAGATTTTCAAAAATCACAACATTATATTTTTCAGGTTCAGAGGTCGACAGAAGGACGAAGTTTAAGATTTGAAGCTTTTTATAAAAAATATGATGAATTAATTAAAACTCAGAATATTGTCCCGAACAGCAACCAGAATCAGCAAGTGCAAACAGCTTTTAACAACAATGGAAACGGTTTCGCAAAAGGTCTTGAAGTGTTTTGGAGAGACAAAAAAACATTTGAAAATATCGATTATTGGATCAGTTATTCGTTTCTGGATTCTAAAAGAGATTTCCTGAATTATCCTGTAAGCTTAAAGCCCAATTTTGCCGCTGAACACACGCTTTCTGTTGTCGCCAAAAGATTTATCCCCGAATGGAAAACCGGAGTTAATCTTTCTTACACTTACGCAAAAGGGCGACCTTATTACGACATCGTGACACAAGATGATAAAAATATTATCCGAAACGAAGGAAGGCTGAAAGATTACAACGCTTTGAACTTAAGCTTTAATTATCTTCCGAATATTGGTAAAAAAGACTCAAAAGCATTTACTATTTTCGTTTTAAGTATTTCAAATGTTTTAGGAAATAAAAATGTTTATGGATACAATTTTTCGCAAAACGGAAGCAGAAGTTCCGCAGTCGTTCCGCCCGTCAATACGTTTGTTTTTGTGGGGATGTTTATCAGTTTTGGAGTCGATAAAACGCAGGATGCAATTAATAATAACCTTTAATTCTTTTAAACCGCAAAATACAAAAGAAGTGATTGAAAAGAGGATTCAAAAGGTTACAAAAAGTGAAACCTTTAATGTTGTTTTGTTAGCTTTTGAAAAACTAAAACAATAATAAAATCTTTTGTCTCTTTTGCGGTAAAAAAAATATCTTTAAATAAAAAATAACATTAAACAATTTAGAAATTATGAAAAAATACATTTTAAGTTTTGCTTTAGCTTGTATGAGTTTATTATCTTTTGCTCAGGCTAATTATGAAAAAGTAATGACCGAAAAAATTGCTAAAATCGAAACCTGTAAAACACCTGAAGATTTCCAGGCTTTAGCCAACGATTTTCAGAGAATTGCTGAGAAAGAAACCACAAAATGGCTACCGAATTATTATGCTGCTTTTGCTTACATCCAAAAAGGAAGAGTGTTGATGAGAGAAGGAAAAATGCAGGAATTGGATGCTGTCGCAGATCAGTCTCAGAAATTTATTGACGCTGCAGAAAGTGTTGAAAAAGAAAATTCTGAAATTCATTTGCTTCAAAAAATGGTTTATTCATTAAAAATGATGGTGAATCCTCAGGAAAGATATATGACTTTTGGAATGAAAGCTCAGGATGAACTTAATAAAGCTGAAAAATTTAATCCAAATAATCCAAGAGTGACGCTTATAAAAGCGGAAGATATTTACTTTACACCGGAACAATATGGAGGAAGCAAAACAAAAGGAATGGAACTTTTTAAAGCTGCTTTGGAAAAATTTAATTCGTTTAAACCAAAGACAAGTTTAGAACCGAATTGGGGAAAAGAAGAAGCGGCATATTTTATCGGATTGGAAAAAGCAAAATAGTTTTGTTTAAAAAATAACTCGTTAAAAAATTTAGAATTAAACACTTTCAGTATTTCAAAACGCTGAAAAGGTTTTAAGATTATAAAAAAGTTTTGGACGGCGCGAATAGTTCTTATTTATCTATTTTTTAAAGTGTGTTTGTCATGCTGTAAACATCTCTACAAAGTTTGTTTAGATTCTTTCAGAACGACAAACAGACTGTTTATAAGCTTGTATGAAACTGTAAAAGGTTTACTACAGTTCGGAACGTAAAAATAACCATTCAGTAAGGAGAAATTTTCGCAGAATTTAATAAAAGCTACTTTTGAAGTATAATTTGAACAATGAAACGTAAAGATTTTATCATTTTATTTTGGGTGTCTTTGGCAACCACTCTTATTTTCTTCTTCCTTTCAACAGAAGAAAAAAATCTTGAGAATTTCTCGCTTACTTTGCTTATTTCGGCGATGTATTCTTTTGTGATAGGAATCGGAAATGGCTTGATTAACGATTTTCTCAACAAGAAAATGCCGTGGTCTGAAGCGACGACCAAAAGAGCTGTTTTAAGCATCGTTTCCATTCTTATTGCCAATTTTATTCTGGTGTATTTCTGCAACTACATCAATTTTGTGATCATCCAAAAAGAGGCTACAGCAGAAATGTTTTTCTCAGGGAAATACAATTTTACCAATTGGTTTATGATCAATGTTGCATTGCTGATCTCTGCTTTTCTGCATGCGAAAGGCTTTATGGAAGAACTTAAAAAGAACACTAAAAAAGAAGTTGTAGAACAGAAACTTATCGCAAAATCTGCCAATGCACAGTTTGAAAGCTTAAAAAACCAGCTCGATCCGCATTTTCTTTTTAATTCTTTAAATGTTTTAAGCTCATTAATAGACGAAAACCCAAACCAGGCGCAGAAGTTTACTGCTTCAATGTCAAAGATTTACAGATATGTTTTGGAGCAGAAAGATAAAGAATTGGTGACGGTAGAAGAAGAAATAGAATTTGCAAAAACCTATTGCGAATTATTAAAAACAAGATTTGAAGACAGCGTAGATTTTGAATTTAATGTTGAAAAAGAAGATTTGCGAAAGTTTGTTGTTCCGCTTTCATTGCAATTGTTGTTGGAGAATTGTATCAAACATAATTTTGCAACTTCTTCAAAACCGTTATTAATTAAAGTTTTTTCTGAAAACAAGACATTGTGTATAGAAAACAATCTTCAGGCGAGAGAATTGATCAAAGAAAGCGCAGGAATAGGTTTGGCAAATATTGTTCAGCGTTATGCTTTGCTTACAAAAGAAAATGTTTTTATTGAAAAATCCGAGGATTATTTTAAAGTAAAGCTTCCGATTCTTAATTATAAACCGACAATTGTTAATCATTTAGTTGATAATGATATGCAAGTTTACGACAGGGCAAAAAAGAGAATGAAAGAAATAAAAAGCTTCTACGGAAACCTGATTGCTTATTGCATCATTATTCCGTTTTTAGCGATTATGAATTTGATAACCTCGCCAAAAAATCTTTGGTTTTTCTGGCCAATGTTAGGTTGGGGAATTGGTTTGGCAGCTCACGGGATGGGCGCTTTTGCAATCGGAAGAAACTGGGAAGAAAGAAAAATTAGAGAAATTTTAGAAAAACAAAACAGACATGGAAAATTCTAGCAAAACCCACATCCGTTATCGTGAGGCGGAAAGAAGAATGAGAAAAATCAAAGGATTTTATACACATGCAATGGTGTATTTTTTCGTCAATATTTTTATCATTGGCGCAAAGGCACTCGATTTGGATCCGGGAGAAAAGTATTGGGAATGGGATTTATTGAAGCTTCCTCTGTTGTGGGGTGTTGGTTTGGCTGCACATGGATTGAGTATTTTCTTGCCAACAATGATTCTTGGTAGTGACTGGGAAGAAAAGAAAATTAAAGAACTGATGGATAAAAACAAGTACTGATCAGGGATAAAAATAATTCACCGTAAATCGATGATTATCTCCTTTAGTCGATGAATGTTATTTCGATGCAGTCAAAAGGGAAAAAATTGTACGAATACAAGGGTTAAAAGAGTACAGAAAATAAAGGATTAATTATAAATGATACTTTTTTCAATCATTCTTTTAATGCTTTTGCAGCAGAAAATATAAAAATAAAATCCCGATTTCATTTGAGTCGGGATTTCTGCTGTTCAGTCTCAAAAATCTACCGTTCGGTTACATAAAGTTGAATTGAGTATGTTTATTAACATAAATTTGATTCAAGAAAAACAAAAAATACTAATTTTAAAACAAAAACATCATGGAAAATTTATCATTCAACAAAGAAAATTTAGCATACGAAAAGGCAGCAAAAAGAGTAAAAGATCTGAAAGGGTTTTATGGAAATCTTACTTCTTACTGTTTGGTTATTCCTTTTTTGTTGATTCTAAATCTTTTGACATCACCTGGTCATTTATGGTTTTATTGGCCAATGTTAGGATGGGGATTGGGTCTTACTTTACACGCCGTAAGTACTTTTGGAATCGGTAAAAACTGGGAAGAGAAAAAAATAAGAGAATTGATGGAGGAGGAGAAAAGAAATTTAAAATCACTTTAATTAATTATCAGTAAAATATTAATAAAATGGACTATAATAACGCACAAAAAAAGAGTAAAAGACCTAAAGTCATTCTATAAAAACTGCATGTGGTTTACGATCGTGGCCGGATTTATTCTAATTAGAAATTTTATTAAAGATAATGGAACAGACCACAATTTTCAAGGATGGTTTATTCTTACAGTATGGGCAATAATTTTAGGAGTAAAAGCTGTAAATCTTTTTATATTTGATGCCGAATGGGAAAATCAAATTTTAGATGAAGAACTTAATAAAAGCAAAAAGCCGATTAATTTTTAAAACTAAAAGAGATTTAATTATTTTTATTTAAAATTAAACTAAAAGCCAATTAATGATTAAAACAGTCATCATCGAAGACGAAAAACCTGCAGCAAGAAAACTAGAAAGAATGCTGAGTCTTTTTCCTGATTTGCAGTTGCTTGCTAACCTGGAATCTGTAGAAGAAGCGGTGACTTGGTTTTCTGAAAATGAGCATCCGCAACTTATTTTTTCAGACATCGTTTTGGGAGACGGTCTTTCGTTTGATATTTTTGAGAAAATTTCTACAAAAGCTTTTATTATTTACACGACGGCTTTTGATCAGTACACGTTGAAGGCTTTTAAACTCAATAGCATTGATTATCTTTTGAAACCAATCATGGAAGAAGATCTTGCCGGAGCAATCGAAAAATTCAAATCATTTATTCCTTCCGGTGAATCGGTTAATTCACAAGAAATAAAGCAATTAATTAAAAAAGAAAAATCTACACTGTCAAGAATTCTGGTGAAGATCGGTTATAATTTAAAAATTGTACAGACGTCTGAAATCAGCTGTTTTTTCAGTGAAAATAAAATTGTTTATCTGCAAACTCAGGATCGGGTGTATCCTTCAGAATTTACTTTAGATGAATTAACTGATGTGCTTGATGACAAGCAGTTTTTTCGTGTCAACAGGCAGTTTATTATCAGTTCAGATTATATCAAAAATATTCATACTTCACCCAATTATAAAGTGGAGCTCAATTTTCAACCAAAGGAAGAAATTACAGTGAGCCGTGAAAGGGTAAAAGATTTTAAAGACTGGTTGGTAAGTTAATTCAGCATAAAGATCAAAAAAGAAATTTACTTAATTACAAGGACAAAATATATCATTTATCTATAATCTATTCTGTTTGACTCTGTGCTTTCAAGTTGCTGTACAATAGATTTTGGAATTTCTTCACTATGTATCGGAAAGCTTAAAGAATCTGAAATAAAGGTTTTTCTATCTGCTTTCTGAAAGATCTCAAAGAGAGCAATCGGCTCTTGATTAAAACTAATACATGTACTAATGAAATGCAACTCCTGGAGCTTATATTCCGGGTTTTTCAGCTTTTCCTTTACATCCTTTATCCTCGAAATAAAATGGCGTTGGCGAATGAATGTATTGCTATTCATGATAATGAAAACATAATCGGAATAGGAGGTTAATTTTCCGAAATATTTGTGATGATCTCCACCGCTTCTTTCGATGAAGTATTCGCCCGAAGTCTCAGACTTATAAATTTCCATTGCAGAGCGCCAGATTCGGTCATCTTTTGCCTGTAAAGGGTTCTCGGGAAGATTTCTATTGTAAGAATACCAGCAACCGACCAACCTGTCGAGTAATGCTGTATTCTGCTTCACATTATTCATGTCAATTTTCAGATTATTAAAATTAAATGCTTCTGTATTTGAATTTATAAAATCAATGTAATTAGAATAGCCTAAAACCTTTACAATCATGCTCAGTTTTGCTAAATTGGGTTTACTTAAAATAGCATTTTCGTTTTGAGAATATTTCTTTAGTTTATTGATGATCAAATGTTCATATAGGTAATTTATACCCAATAAATCTGGCTTTTTCTTTATGCTTTTGTCTGAATTGTCAGTAATAATCAAATCGTTTAGTTCGGCCACTATATATGACCATTCGGTTTTTGACACATCTTCCCAATGGTTTTTCTTTAAAAAATGCAGGCTTAGGAAGTTCATTAATTTTTCCAAATGCAGAATGTCATCTCTTTTCATGATGTAATTTTATAAGACTAATTTAAGATTATTTTAAAACTAAAAAAGACTATTGCAAGACTTTTATATTTTAAATCAGATTCATATTTGAATAGAAATAAAAAAGTTTAAAACAATGGAAACCAAAATGCTATTAAAAGATGAATTGCTTTGGAGCAGAATTCAAAGTTTTTCGATAGACGCTTCGAATGTTGACTTTCCTTTTTCCAAAAAACTCGCCCGAGACGAAAACTGGACTGAAATTTTCACAAAAAAAGCAATAGAGGAGTATAAAAAATTTGTTTATCTCTGCTGTGTTTTACCGAATGGAGCTTCGCCGAGTGATATTGTAGATAAGGTCTGGCATAAGCATCTCATTTATACTCAAAATTATTGGGAAGAATTTTGTCCTGATATTTTACAGCAAAAGCTTCATCACCATCCATCGACAGGCGGTTTGTATGAGAAAACGAAACACAAAAAATGGTTTGAAGATACCTTAAAAAATTACACTGAAATCTTTCAACAAGATCCTCCTGAGGAAATTTGGAAAACGTCTGAGAATAAAATCAATAAAAACTGGATAGAAAAATTAAGGTTTTTACTCATTCTAATTATACCATTAATTCTCATTTCCTGCTCTGATAGTACAATGGGCACATTCGCCACGTTATTTTTCACGGCTCTTTCGATAGGGATTTTTCTACTCATTAGATTCATCACTTCAATGTCAAATGACCCTTCCCGAAAAAATGATAAAAACGATGATGGAAGTGGGTTAGGCTCAAGCTGTAGCGGCAGTAGCAGTTGTAGTGGAGGAAGCTCATGCGGAAGCGGTTGTGGAGGAGGATGCGGTGGTTGCGGAAGTTAATAGAAAAATAAAAGCTATGAAAAAAATAATAATACACAGTATTCCGGTTGGCATAAGTCTTATCTGGCTCGTTTTTACCCATCATACTTTTAATCCTATTTCTTTAAAAGGCCCATCATTTCTATTTTTCTATCTTTTGCTTATTATCGGATTTTACGTTTCAATTTTTATTTTAAAATTAATAAAACAAAAAATATCCGAAGCCACATTTTACTTCATGATTTCTATTTTCATTTTGGGAATTATAAAACTTGTAAAAGGTATATTTCTAGGGAAACCAGTAGGTTTTTCAATAATGATTTTAGTTGTGGAATTAATTGTGATACTTTTTATTCACTTGTCTACATTGAGTTATAAGATTAAGTAAAGTAGATTAATTCAAAAAAATAAACCCGAAACAAATAGCTTCGGGATTCTTATATTTAAATGGAGTATTTACTCATTTTCTTTTTTTGACTTTATAACCCTATTTTTCAACGAAAATATATGTCAATACAACCAAGATAATACACTATTATATGCTTAACACAAGCTTAATCTTCACAAAGCTATTTTAAGCAACCTCTTATTCAAGCTTCAGCAGCGACTTGTCGCCATTCTTTGCTCCTTAAAATATAAGTTTAAAAATTAAAATCTTTGCGTTAAAAATAATCTCTTCAATATTAAATTATGAAATTACTCCGCTTCCAATCAATTCATCATCAATATACCAAGCTGCAAATTGCCCTTCAGCGATTGCAGATTGAGGCTTGTCAAATTCTACAAAAAAACTGTTTTCAAACTGATAAATGGTAGCTTTCTGAAGTTCTTGTCTGTAACGGAATCTCGCCATTACTTCCATTGATTCTCCATTTTTTAATCTTAAATCTTCACGCACCCAATGCAGCTCAGCATTATCTATTTTAAGCGCTTTTTTATGCAATCCTGGGAAACTGTGACCTTCTCCAACGAAAATAATATTGTTTTCCATGTCTCTTGATACGATAAAGCAACTTTCTTTATGTCCGCCTATTCCTAGTCCTTTACTTTGTCCAATAGTGAAAAATTGAGCACCTTGGTGCTTTCCGATTACTTTTCCGTCAGCTTTTTTATAATTAATTTTTTGACTTAAAAATTCTAGTTCTTCCTCTTTAGATGAAAAGCCTGGAGCTTCCTGTGAAAAAAGCGGAGAATCTTTGAAAATTTCTACGATTTCACCTTCTTTAGGAACCAATTGCTGTTGTAAAAATTGTGGAAGGCTTACTTTTCCGATAAAGCAAAGTCCTTGAGAGTCTTTTTTATCAGCCGTTACCAAACCAATTTCTTTGGCAATTTCTCTTACTTCAGGCTTCGTCAATTCACCGATTGGAAATAAAGCTTTTGACAATTGATCCTGATTCAGCTGACAAAGAAAATAAGACTGGTCTTTATTATTGTCTTTTCCTGCCAATAAGTGAAAAATTTCTTTTCCGTTTTCATCAAAAGTAGAATCTACTCTTGCGTAATGTCCTGTTGCCACTTTATCAGCACCTAAAGACATTGCGGTCTTCATAAAAACATCAAATTTCACTTCTCTGTTGCACAAAACATCAGGATTCGGAGTTCTTCCTTTCTGATATTCGTCAAACATATAATCGACGATGCGTTCCTTATAAAGTTCGCTCATATCAATCACCTGAAACGGAATTCCCAGTTTCTGGGCAACCATTAAAGCGTCATTGCTGTCCTCAATCCAAGGACATTCGTCTTCTAAAGTTACCGAAGCATCGTTCCAGTTTCTCATAAATAAAGCCACAACTTCGTGACCTTGCTGTTGCAGCAAATACGCTGTAACACTCGAATCTACGCCTCCGGAGAGGCCTACTACTACTTTCATTTAATTCAATTTTACGAAACTCTTAACGGGAGTTCTTAGTTGAGCGGCAAAATTACGATAATCCTATTCACAAAAAAAATGATAATTTTATGCATTGATAAAAACGATAGTATCACAAATCGTTGCTTAACTTTCACCAAGTAAAATATTTAATATGAAAAAACTATTTATTTCTTCATTCATCCTGATTTCCGGATTGTCATTTTCTCAAGTTGCAATAGGTACACCAACTGCTGAAACCAATAAATGGACTTTCGGTGGTGGTTTAGGCGTTGGTTTCGGAAGCAATTCTTATTTTAATCTGCAGGTTGCACCCAGAGTTGGTTACCGACTGACAAACGATTTGGAAGCGGGTTTGATTGGAAGCGTTTCCTGGCAGACTTCAGATTATTATAAATCGACAATGTTTGGTTTTGGTCCGTTTGTGAATTATTATTTTGCCAGATCTTTCTTTGTAAGTGGGAATCTGCAGCATTTTTTCATCAATTATGAAAATAAATTTTATGACTACAAAGACGATCAGCAGGAAACGGCTCTTTATTTAGGAGGCGGATATATGCAGCAAATCGGGAATAATTCTTTTATGCAGATCGGTTTGATGTATAATGTTTTGTATAAAGAAAACAGCAGTGTTTTTTCTGGCGGATTGATTCCTAGTGTTGGTTTTGTGGTAGGACTTTAAAAGTTTCCCGCAGATTATCACAGATGCTTGAGCATGAATTTGTGATAATACTTTGATTTCGAAGAAGTCTTTCTCACAGATTTTACTCATTTAGCCGATTTTAGTGTAATTAGCCTAATTTTTCAACAGCATTGTCTGTGAACACGTATGTTGTCTATGTGATTGACAAAAAAAGCATCGAGAATATCGCGATGCTTTCATTATTTATATTAAAAATTGATTATTGAGATGATTTCTCTGCAGACTTTTTCGTCTTGTGAGTTTTTCCTTCTAATCCGTCTTTAGCTTCATTAAGACCTAAAGTTACCGTTTCGCCTTCAGTTAATTGTTTGTTTACAAGCATTTCTGCCAATAAATCTTCAATATATTTCTGAATAGCTCTCTTCAATGGTCTTGCTCCAAAGTCTTTATCCCAACCTTTTTCAGAAATGAAATCTTTGGCTTCTTCGGTTAATTCAACTTTGTAGCCTAATTTATCAAGTCTTGTGTAAAGTTTATTAAGCTCGATATCGATAATTCTCTTAATATCGTTTTGCTCAAGAGAATTAAAGATTACAATATCATCAATTCTGTTAAGGAATTCTGGTGCAAATGCTTTTTTAAGAGCACTTTCTATGGTACTTCTTGCTCGTGAATCTGTATTTGTTTTCTTTGCATTGGTTCCGAAACCTACTCCGTCTCCAAAATCTTTGATGTCTCTTGTTCCGATGTTTGAAGTAAGAATAATAATTGTATTTCTAAAATCAATTTTTCTACCTAAACTGTCGGTAACGTGACCTTCATCCAAGATTTGCAGAAGAATATTAAATACATCCGGGTGAGCTTTTTCAATCTCATCCAAAAGAACGACTGCATAAGGTTTTCTTCTTACAGCTTCGGTTAATTGTCCACCTTCCTCATATCCAACGTATCCCGGAGGCGCACCTACTAATCTCGAAACAGCAAATTTCTCCATATACTCACTCATGTCAATTCGAACTAATGCTTCATCAGAATCAAAAAGTTCTCTTGCCATCACTTTTGCAAGCTCAGTTTTACCAACACCGGTTGTTCCAAGGAAAATAAATGTTCCGATTGGTCGGTTAGGATCTTTCAGTCCGGTTCTGTTTCTTTGGATAGATTTTACAACCTTTCTTACCGCATCTTCCTGTCCAATTACTTTTCCGTTCATATTGTCGTCCATCTGAGCCAATTTATCAAGCTCGTTTTTACCGACTTTCGTCACAGGAACACCGCTCATCATAGAAACTACTTCTGCAACACTCTCTTCAGATACGGTTTCTTTTTTCTCTTTTACATCCTTATCCCACTGATCCTGAGCAGAGTTTAGCTCCATTTGTAAGCGCTCTTCTTCATCCTTCAGCTTTCTTGCTTCAAGATAATCCTGAGCTTTTACTGCTTTTTGTTTCAATTCTTTGATGTCTTCTATTTTCTTTTCAAAATCGATAATGGCAGTAGGAACTTTCATGTTTTTAATGTAAACACGAGATCCTGCTTCATCCATCGCATCAATCGCTTTGTCCGGTAAAAATCGATCTGTAATGTATCTTGATGTCAAATTGACACAAGCCAAAATTGCTTCTTCTGTATAAACTACATTGTGATGCTCTTCGTATTTATCTTTAATCTGATTCAAAATCTGAATCGTTTCATCGATAGAAGTCGGCTCCACCATTACTTTCTGGAATCTTCTTTCTAAAGCTCCGTCTTTCTCAATATACTGACGGTACTCATCAAGAGTCGTAGCACCAATACATTGAATTTCTCCTCTTGCTAAAGCCGGTTTAAACATATTTGAAGCGTCTAAACTTCCTGTAGAACTTCCCGCTCCAACAATCGTATGCAACTCGTCAATAAATAAAATGACATCACGATTCTTTTCAAGTTCCGTCATGATGGCCTTCATTCTTTCTTCAAATTGACCACGGTATTTTGTTCCGGCAACTAAACTTGCAAGATCCAAAGTAATTACTCTTTTACCATAAAGAACTCTTGAAACTTTTTTCTGCTGAATTCGTAAAGCCAAACCTTCAGCGATGGCAGATTTACCAACACCGGGTTCACCAATCAAAAGCGGATTGTTTTTCTTTCTTCTAGATAAAATCTGTGAAACTCTTTCGATTTCTTTCTCACGACCGATTACAGGGTCTAGTTTTCCGTCTCTTGCCAAAGAAGTAAGATCTCTACCAAAATTATCTAATGTTGGAGTTTTACTTTTTGAAGAGCCTAAATTACCTGTCGGTTTTCTCATTTGCTCAAATTCTTCTCTGTCATCATCATCATCGTAAGCCGAATTTTGAGGTGCCTGGCCAGAATTTTTAAGCATTGTCTGATATTCTCTTGAAACTCCTTCATAATCAATATCGTAAGCTCCTAAAATACTTGAAGTAGGGTCTTCATATTTATATAGAATGCCCAATAACAAATGTACGGTATTGATCTCGTTACTTTTATATTGTCTGCATTCTAACTCCGCACGCTTAATGGAGTGATCTGCCATTTTGGTGAATGAAATATTGGTGACTTCCTCAGAAATAGGATTTAGACTTGCTGTATTTAAAGTTTCAATTTTTCTTCTGATTTGTGTTAAATCGGCATTAAGCCCTTGAAGGATTTCTTTTGCAGAGTTTTCTGTTTTTATAATACCTAAAAGTAGATGTTCTGTATTAAGAAATTCACTTTTCAGCCTCTTAGCTTCATTTTTGCTTTGCTTGAACACTTGGCTCAAACCTTGTGAAAACTTATAATCCATAATATATCTCGTTAGAATAAAAGCAGAATTGCTTTATATTCAATATCTAAATTACAAATATTTTACCAAAAAACAATTAATGACTTTATGGCAGAAAAATATTTTTTATCTTATTGAAAATGACTAAGTTTGTTATCCTTAAATATCCCTCATGAGTTCTGAGATCGTCAATTATATTGGTTATGCTGCTTCAGTTTTTATAGTTTTGAGTTTCATCCTTAAAGATTTAACCAAGATCAGGATTGTCAATTTGATAGGGTGTATCTGTTTTGTCATCTACGGAATTTTCAACGGCATGCTCTGGCCGGTGATTATTCCCAACGCAATTATCTGTTTTGTACAGGTTTATCATTTAGTGACAGCAAAGAAGAAATAATGGCTCAAAAAAAAATATTAACTTCTGCTTTTAGTAACCTTTACACCGATCAGAGAATCGAAAAAGTTTGTAAAACACTACACGAAAACGTATATAAAGTTGAGTTAATTGGCAACAATTGGGGTGGGGAAGAAGCAATGACCCGACCATATCCTTTTTCAAGAATACATCTTGTTTCTAAAACATTAAAAACCGCTTATTTTGAGTTTAACTGGAAACTGTATTGGGAGCTTTATAGAAAAGCAGATCAAAATACCATTCTTCATGCCAATGATTTGGATGCTTTACTGCCTAATTATCTTTTAGCTAAAAAATTGAATATTCCTTTGATATTCGACAGTCACGAGATCTTCTCTGAAATGCCGGCTGTACAAGGAAAAATGTCTCAAAAGTTATGGCGCTATCTGCAGAATAAAATCGTTCCGAATCTAGAATTCATGATTACGGCAAGCGGAAGTTATGCAAAGTGGTTTCATAATAAATATGGAATTAATCCTACTGTCGTTCAAAATGCACCAAGAAAAATTGATTTTTCAATAGAAATTCCGTCAAATAATCCTAAAATAATTTTATATCAAGGCGCAATTAATCCTTTCCGTGGTATTGATAAAGCCATTTTGGCAATGCATCACTTGGAAAATGTTGTTTTTAAAATTGCAGGAGACGGACCTATGAAAAAAGAATATGAAGATTTAGTTTTAAAGCAAAACCTTCAGGATAAAGTTCAGTTTTTAGGGAAATTACTTCCGGATGATTTAAGAAAAATCACATTGACTGCTGATGTCGGGATGAGTATTGAAGAAAATGGGGGCGAAAGCTATGAGTTTTCATTACCAAATAAGGTTTTAGACTGCATTCAGGCTAAAGTTCCTTTAATTTTATCTCCACTTCCGGAAATGTTGAATATTAAAAATAAGTTCGATGTTGGTGAAATCATTGAAAATCATGAGCCGAAGAATATTGCTGCAGCCATAAATTTAGTTTTAGATAAAGGAAGAAAAAATTATCAATCTGAATTACACAAAACTTCTGAAATTCTTTGCTGGGAAAATGAAGAGACTAAATTATTAGGAGTTTTTGAAAAAGCGTCAAAACAATAAACTGTTTGGAATTAAGATGATCAAATTATCATCAATATTGTTGCATTAAATTTTAACGAATGAATAGACATATTCAAAAATAAACAGGAACTTTTGTTTTTGTTTAAAAATATGTTGAATAATGAATATTTGGTTTATCCTTGCTTTTAAAATAATTGAAAATAGTTTCTGTTAAATTATCTTTTCAAAATTGGCTATCTTTGCAGAAAGAAAGTATAGAAATGACCATTAAAGAAAAACAGCAGGAAATAATCGACGAGTTTGCGTTTCTTGAAGACTGGGAACAGAAATATGAGTATATCATAGATTTGGGCAAAGAGCTGAAGGGGCTTCCGGAGGACAAGAAAAAAGATGATAATCTGATCAAAGGTTGCCAGAGCAAGGTTTGGATTGATGCTGAATTTAAAGATGGAAAACTATTTTTCAATGCAGATTCTGACGGAATTCTTCCCAAAGGAATCGTTTCTTTATTGGTAAGCATTTATAGCGGCCATTCTACCCAGGAAATTCTTGATTCTGACTTTGAATTTATTTCTGAGATCGGTTTACAGGAATTTTTATCGCCATCCAGAGCCAACGGATTGATGGCGATGACTAAGCAAATCAAATTTTATGCAGTCGCATACCAACTGAAATCTTAGTTTTGACCAGAATTCTAGCATACCGTTTTTCCGCATTTGGTGATGTCGCTATGACTGTGCCTGTTTTCCGGGAGTTTTTGGAGCAAAATCCGGAGGTTGAAATTGTGATGGTTTCAAGGAATAATTTTGAGAGCTTATTTGCTGATATTCCGAACGTTATATTTCATGGGATCGACCTTGATGACTATAAAGGCTTTCTGGGAATCAGACGGTTGGGGAAAGAATTGCTTACGTTATATAAACCAGATTATGTTGCTGATCTGCATGATGTTATCCGTTCAAAAATATTAGATAAGATTTATATAAGAAAAGGCTTAAAGGTTTTTAAAATCAATAAAGGAAAAGAGGAAAAAGAATATCTTACCGATATTTGGAATTTAAATAAAATTCAGCTTAAAAAGACTGTAGAACGTTATGCTGATGTTTTTCGCAATATGGGTTTTAAAGTCGAGCTTTCGCATCAATTAAGACCCAAAGCAAGTCAAAAATCAGGAATTGGTTTTGCACCGTTCGCTCAGCATAAAGGAAAAATGCTTCCTTTGGAAAAGTCTTTTGAGCTCGTAAAAATTTTAGCAGAAAAAAATACAGTTTATTTTTTCGGAGGCGGGAAAAAAGAAACAGAAACCCTCGAAAGTTGGGAAAAACAGATTCCCAATACCAAAAGTCTGGCAGGAAAACTCAATCTTTCAGAAGAACTGAATAGGATTTCTCAGCTTGAAGTAATGATTTCGATGGATTCAGCTAATATGCATCTTGCGAGTATTGTAGGAACCCGTTGTGTTTCTATTTGGGGCTCTACTCATCCTTACGCAGGGTTTTTGGGATTCGGGCAAAGTGAAGATGATGTTGTTCAGATTACTGACCTTACTTGTCGCCCATGTTCTGTTTTTGGGGACAAAGAATGTTTCCGTGGCGATTGGGCTTGTTTAGAAGAGCTCAATGTGCAAAAGATTATCGAAAAAATCTAGCTTAATGAAAATCTCTATATGCATTCCGGTTTATAATTTTGATGTAAGAGAATTGGTTTATGACCTTAAGAGAGAAATAGCAAGCCATTCAATTGATGCAGAAATTATTCTTATTAATGATGGTTCGGATGAAAACTTCAATGAAATTTATAAAGTAGCTTCAGCGTACGCAGATCACTTTATTTTCCTCGAAAAGAATGTAGGAAGATCTAGAATTAGAAATTTGTTTTTAAAACATACAAAAGGAGATTATCTGCTTTTTTTGGATTGCGATGTCAAAATTGATCATTCTGATTTTCTTAAAAATTATTTACAAGAAATAACAAACAATAGGGAAGTTGACGTTGTTTATGGTAACTTCAGAATCGATTCTTCTTACTCGAAAACTTTACGAAACAGATATTCTGTAGAAAGAGAAATTTTTTCTGGCGAACGAACGTCAGATTTTTCTGTTTTTAAAACAGTTAATTTTATTATTAAAAGAGAAGCTTTCATAAAATTCCCATTTGACGAAACTTTAATTCATTACGGATATGAAGATTATGTATTTGCAAAAAAAATGGAACTTAATAATGTGACGTTTTCGGGAATAAATAACCCCGTCATACACTTTGATGACACTTCTAATGATGTTTTCTTAGCTAAAACAGAAATCGCCATGAATTCGTTATTTCAGCTTTCCCAAATCGATGACAATGAAAAATATATTAAGGATATTAAGGTTTTTAGTGTTGCAAGAAAGATAAGAAAACTAGGTTTTAATAAGTTTTTTCTCTTTTTATACGAACAGTTTATTAAAAAAAACATCCTCAAAAATCTGTTATCAGATAATCCCCAAATAAAAAATCTGGATATTTATAAACTGGCTTCACTGCTAAAAAAAATGAAATAGTATTAAAATAAAAAACTCTCAGAATAATCTGAGAGTTTTTGTGGGCCCTGAGGGATTCGAACCCCCGACCCTCTGGGTGTAAACCAGATGCTCTGAACCAACTGAGCTAAGAGCCCTAAATTTTTTAAAAGTTTTAGGAACTTTTGTGGGCGATGAGGGATTCGAACCCCCGACCCTCTGGGTGTAAACCAGATGCTCTGAACCAACTGAGCTAATCGCCCTCTGTAACGTTATTACCGTTTAGAGTGGTGCAAATATACGACTTATTCGGAAATCTCCAAATTTTTTTCTAAAAAATCTCCCACTACAAAGTTGCTGCCGCCAATAAAAATCATTTCTTCATTCGTACATTCTTGTTTTGCAGAAAGATAGGCTTCTTGTACAGAATCAAAAATTTTGTAATTTATTTTTGATTTTTTTAGTAAATCTTCATAGTCTTGTGGATGTCTTCCCCTGTTGATGGATGGTTTTGCAAAATAAAACTCAGAATTCTTAGGAAGTAAACCCATTACATCATCAATGTTTTTGTCATTGACGAACCCTAGAATAACATGTTTGTGTTTTTCAATGGCATTCAACTGCTTAAAAACAGATTCTAAACCTGCCTGATTGTGTGCGGTGTCACAAATGGTCAGCGGATTGTGAGAAAATTCAAACCAACGACCAATGAATCCTGTGTTTTGGTGAACATTCAGTAGTCCGGTTTCAATATTTTTATCTGAGATATTATAATTGAGTTTTTGTAACTCTTCAATTAGGCTTAAGACAACCTTAATGTTTTTATTTTGGTAATTTCCTTTCAGATCAGATTTTAATTCGGTTTTTAATAAAGAAGCATCAATAAATGAAGCGTTTTCTTTAGCTGCTTTAGATTTAATAATATTTTTTACTATCTCATTATCGTCACCGAAAATTATGGGCGTATCATTTTTTATAATTCCTGCTTTTTCGTAGGCAATTTCTTCGATCGTGTTTCCTAAAATATTCTGATGATCGAGTTGTACATTCGTAATCGCTGCAACCAAAGGTTTAATAATGTTGGTTGAATCTAATCTTCCTCCCAAACCAACCTCAATAATGGCAAAGTCTACCTTTTGCTGAGCAAAATACTCAAACGCCATAATTGTAGTAAATTCAAAAAAAGAAGGAAGTATATCTTCGGGAAGCGTTTGTAGTTTTAAAATAAAATGATAGACAAATTCTTTATCACAGTTTTTACCGTCCACTTTAATACGCTCGGTAAAATCAATAAGATGCGGAGAATTATACAGACCTGTTTTGTAACCCGACTCCTGAAGAACCGAAGAAAGCATATTGCTGGTAGACCCTTTTCCATTGGTTCCCCCAATGTGGATGCATTTTATTTTATCTTGTGGGTTGTTGAAAAAAGCGCAGAGTCTTGTGATATTCTCAAGTCCTGGTTTGTACGCTTTTTGCCCATCTCTCTGATAGTTTGGCGCCTGAACGAAAAGCCATTCTACGGCTTCCTGATATTGTGCGTTTGTCATGATGCAAAATTCTCAAAACTTTCATTAAAATGAAACAATAATTTTCTAAATCTGTAACTTTTTTGCAATCTTTACGTCTAATGCTAAAAAAGCCAATTTGAAATCGCTGTTTGCAAACTTTTTATATTGAAAAAGAATTTGAAAATAACGGTTACATTTGAAAAAAAATTAAATATTTCCTTATGAAAAAAGTTTTGACGATTGTTTTGGGATTAGCCTTTGCGGGATTAAGCGCTCAGCAGAAATGGTCTTTGCGTGAATGTGTAGACTATGCGGTAAAGCACAATCTGCAGGTGATTCAGAATGAATATTCAAAACAACTTCAGGATTCTAATCTTAAAATTGCCCAGAGAAATTACCTTCCTTCTGTAAGCGCAAATGTAGGAAATAACGTGAGTTTTGGGCAGGCTTCTTTGGGAACAGGAAGTATCAGAAACGACAGATTCAGCAATTCTGCTAATTTGGGAGCTGATATTTTGGTTTACAACAACGGCAGACTTGAAAAAACAATCAGAAAATCTCAGTTTGATGTTGAGGCAAGTCAATATGATATTGAAACCATTAAAAATGATATTTCGCTTCAGATTGCTCAGCAATATTTAACGACTTTACTCAATAAGGAAATTGTAAAGATTTCTCAAAGCGCAACAGATAATGCCAAAAAACAATTTGACAGAGCAAAAATAACTACAGAAGTAGGTACCACCGCCCAAACTATTGTTGCAGAAGCAGAAGCGGCCTGGGCAAGAGAAAAACAAAACTTAAAGACAGCCGAGATCAATGTGGGACGAAGCTTATTTGCTTTGGCGCAGTTGCTTCAGTTAAAAGATTACAAAGATTTTGATGTAGAAGATGTAGAAGTTGATGATAAGCTTACGCCTCAGTTAGTTTCTGTAGATGATGTGCTAAGTATCGCTTATGAAAATCAACCACAAATAAAAGCGGCAGAAAGCAGAATAAAATCAGCAGAAGCCCAGACCGAAATTACCAAAACCTCTTTCTGGCCAACTCTTACGGCGAGTTTGGGAATAGGAAGTTTTTATAACAATTTATTGAATACAAGCTATTCAGGCTTTGATCAGTTTGGAAATGCCGCAAGAGAACCTTCTTTTTTCAAACAATACAAAGATAACTTTGGACAACAGGGCGGACTGAGTTTAAATATTCCGATTTTCAATAAAGGAATTACCAAACTTCAGGTAGAGCAGTCAAAAATCAATGAAAATATTGCTAAAACGACTTTAGAACAGCAAAAACAAAGTGTAAGACAAAGCGTACAACAAGCGCAATTTGATGTTGATTCCAATTACGAAGTATATCTTGCTGCAGTAGAAGCTGAAAAAAGCACAAAATTAGCCATGGAATTTGCCGACAAAAGTTATACTGCGGGTCGTACAACAATTTATGATCTAAATATTGCCCGAAACAATTATGCCAATGCTCAAGGTTCAGTAGAACAGGCGAAATTTAATTATCTTTTCAGTCTTAAATTATTGAATTTCTATTCAGGAATTCCGCTAAGTTTGTAAAATGTCTATTCAGTCTTTAGAAAAATATTTACCTCAGAATACGCTTTTGTATTTAAAGAAATGGTTTTCAAGTCATTATATTCATATAAAAGTTACTAGAAATAGAAATTCGAAGCTTGGAGATTACCGTAAATTAAGGGATAATTCGCATGAAATTACCATCAATTCTACGTTGGCTCCGCAGCTCTTCTTTTTTGTGTTGACCCACGAGTTGGCGCATCTTATCGCTTTCGAGAAATTCGGAAGAAAAATTGCTCCGCACGGTACCGAATGGAAACATACTTTCAGGGAAATGCTTCTGGAAAGTATAGATGTTTATGAAGAAGATCTGAAGCCGGTTATTATTAAATTTTCCAGATCTCCGAAAGCCAATTTTATGGCAAGCTCGGATCTTGTAAAATATTTTCATATTGAAAATCAGGATGATGATGAGGTTTACATAGAAAAACTCAATAAAGGAGAGAATTTCATCTATCGAGACGAAAAGTATTTGTTGGAAGGTCTGATTAAAAAAAACTATCTTTGTATGAATCTGGCTACAGGGCGAAAGTATTCTTTCAAACCGCTGGCGAGAGTGAAAAAATGCAGTTAAAATATGTCAAAATCAGATAAATACTGTGTGATTATGGCGGGAGGAATCGGTAGTAGATTCTGGCCTTTGAGCACACAGAAATTCCCTAAACAATTTCAGGACATTTTGGGAACGGGTCGTACGATGATTCAACAGACTTATGACAGAATCAGTAAGATTATTCCCAACGAAAATATATTTGTAATTACCAATAAAGAATATGTTGGGCTTTCTCATCAGCAGTTACCGGAAATTCCTGAAGATAATGTAGTGGGTGAGCCTCTGATGAAAAACACAGCTGCATGCAATCTTTACATGGCAAACAAAATTGCCGAAGTGAATCCCGATGCTACGATGATTGTGCTTCCTGCAGATCATTTAATTTTAAAAGAAGACATTTTTTTAGAGAAAGTAGAATTGGCATTTAGCATTGCGTCAACACATGATTATCTTTTGACATTGGGAATTACACCAACAAGACCCGATACTGGTTACGGATATATTCAGTTTGTTGAAGAAAAAGATTCAGACTATTATAAAGTTAAAACTTTTACAGAAAAACCGATTCTTGAAATTGCTAAAAGCTTCCTTGAAAGTGGAGATTTTCTTTGGAATGCAGGGATTTTTATCTGGAATGTAAAATCTATTCATAAAGCTTTTGAAATGTTTCTTCCGGATATGACTCAGCAGTTTATGGCTTGCGAATACAATGCCGAAGCAGAAGTAAGCTGTATAGAACTCATTTATCCTAAAATCCAGAAAATATCAATCGATAATGGAATTTTAGAAAAAGCTAAAAATGTGCATGTAATTCCTGCCGATTTAGGTTGGAGCGATCTCGGAACCTGGACTTCAGTTTTCGAAAACAGCGAAAGGGATCAGAACGAAAATGCAATCAATATAAAAACGGCGCTTACTTACGATTCTACAGGGAATATTATTCATGTGAAAAATAATAAGGCTGTGGTCATAGACGGTTTACAGGATTTTATCGTTGTAGATACAGACAAAGTATTGTTAATTTGCCCGAGAGAGCACGATCAGCAGATTAAAGACTATGTTTTAGACTTAAAAAGCCTGAAAAAAGGAGAAAAATTTATGTAAAAGACTGGCACGGTTTGTGTGGCATTATCAGCTATGAAAAAAAGTACAACTCTTATTTTTCTGTTTACTTTTCTGTTTTTGGGAATTTCTGTTTTTTCTCAGGACAAAAATAAGTTTAATAATGTAGATGGCGTTTTAGCTAAAATAATTCCGAATAATAAACTTGACTTTTGGGTGTTGGCACACAACAGCTACGGGAAAAATAAAGAAGTAAAAGTTTCCGGAACCAAGAAAGATTATGTGCCTCAATTTAGTGGGTTCAGCCTCAGACCAGGTGAAGATAGTTTTTATTATATTGTTTATTCTGCCGGCGGAAAGATTAATTATCTTACTGATATTAATGAATTGAAAAGCTTTATAGGAAAGGTTGATAACGTTGAAGAAGCTGCTTTGTCTGCAGTTTTGGATGGATATTTAATTGATGAGCAGTTTGTAGACGTTGCTGCCAATTATTACACAGATGCAACCAATTATTACCTAGATCTCGGAAAAATCACTTCAAAAGAGTGTCCTTACCAAAAAACACATTTTACGCTGACGGTTAATAAGGCTACAGGTGTAGTTTCGAATATTAAAGATAACGGAACGTACATTGAAGTTTATACTAAAAATTGTAAAAACAACCCACGTCTTTTAAAAATAGAAAAGAAAGAAGAACCAAAAGATGAGCCCAAAAAACAACCCGTCAAAAAAAGAATATAAATTTTACGAAACAGAAAGGCTTTTAATTCGTCCAATGTCTTTGGAGGATGCTGATCTGATTTTCGAGATGTATAACATGCCGAGGTTTATCAAATTTATTGGTGATCGTCATATAAAAACGATTTCTGATGCCGAAAATTACATTAAAGACAAGTTTTTGCCGCAAATTGAAACAGTAGGATTTGGAAACTATCTTATTGTTTTAAAAGAAGGAAACCAAAAAATAGGCGCAGTAGGAATCTTTGAACGGGAAGGTCTTGATGTTGTAGATATCGGGTTTTCTGTTCTTGAAAAATTTGAGGGTAAAGGCCTTATGTTTGAAGCTGCTCAGAAAATAAAATCTGTAGGAATGGAAGATTTTGGATTAAATAAAATTTCTGCCATTACCGTAAAAGACAATTTTTCTTCACAAAAATTAATCGAAAGATTAGGTTTAAAATTCCAAAAATATGTAACACTTCCCAGTGAAAATGAAGAGTTGATGTATTACGAGACGGAATAATTTGCAGATTTTTTATCCTTCTGACAAATGAAGAATCCAGGTCTAATACAGATTCTTCACTTCGCTTCGTTCCATTCATAATGACGGATTATAAAATTATCCTTCCAAAATCTGAGCTGCTGCAGTTTTAGAAGTTACTTTTTCGATAACTCTGGTGCAAATTCCTTTTTCATCGAAAATAAAGGTAGTTCTCACAATTCCCATATACGTTTTTCCGAAAGTTTTTTTCTCCTGCCAAACTCCGAATTTCTCGATAATATCACGACTTTCATCAGCAATCAAATCATAAGGAAAAGCAAATTTGCTGTGAAAATTTTTCTGTTTTTTAACGGTATCTCCACTTATTCCTAAAAGCTGAAATCCTGCTTTTTCCAATTGAGAATAATTATCACTCAGATTACAAGCTTCCACAGTGCAGGTTGGTGTATTCGCTTGCGGATAAAAGAAAATAACTAATTTTTTTCCAATTAATTTTTGTGAATTAATTGCTTCTCCGTCCTGATTGATTCCTTCAAATTGTGGTAATTGGTCTCCAACTTTCAGCATAATGATTTATTTTTGTTCAAATTTAATGGTTAAATGACAAAAAAGCAAAGAGCGGCGCTCATTCAGTCAGAATTAGAAAAATTATATCCTGAAGTTCCTATTCCGCTGGATCATACCGATGCCTATACTTTAATGGTTGCAGTGGCGCTTTCCGCACAGACGACAGATAAGAAAGTGAATCAGGTGACGCCTGATCTTTTCGCTGTTGCAGGAACGCCGCACAGAATGGCCAAACTAGAAGAGTTTCAGATTAAAGAACTGATTAAAGAAATAGGGCTCTCCAATACAAAAGCGAAGAATCTGAAAAGAATGGCCGAGCTTTTACTCGAAAGACATAATGGAGTAGTGCCTCAAACTTACGAAGAACTCGAAGCGCTTCCAGGAGTTGGTCACAAAACGGCTTCTGTAGTCATGAGCCAAGGCTTTGGTTTTCCGGCTTTTCCGGTCGATACACATATTCACAGATTGATGACGCAATGGAAATTGACTTCCGGAAAAAACGTTGTAGAAACTGAAAAAGACGCCAAAAATCTGTGGAAGGAAGAGGTTTGGAATAAACTTCATCTTCAGATTATTTTCTACGGACGAGAATATTCTCCCGCAAGAGGAAAGGGTGAGAAAGATTTTCTCACTAAAATGTTATTCGAAGAAAAGGAAATAAATTAATTATCAAACTTACAAAACTTCCTCTCCTTTGGAGGGGTGGCGAAAATTCGTAGAATCTTTGACGGGGTGGTTAAATAAGAAATAAAATTTACTCTACACCCAACAATCTTCTGTGATAATTAATCTGCCCTAAATGATAATTTAAATGTCCAAACAAATGAATCAGAAAATATTCTATCGTCATTGGATAGCCTAAAGCTTGAATAGGATATTCTTTGTTCATATCCTCCTCTGATAATTGATCAAGCGAAGAATGCACGACTTCGATAGTTTTTTCAATTTGCAGAATCAATTCGGTTTTTGGAATGTTTTTTAATGAAAATTCAAGTTCTCTGTTTCTCACATACCCTGAATTTCCCAAAATTGCACCAATAAAATGATTAATATTTCCAACCAGATGAAGGGATAAATTTCCTGCAGAATTTAGAATATCTTTATCGATTTTCCAAATAGCTTCTTCGTTTTGATATGATTCTATTTCTTTTTTTAATTGGTTTAAATCTCTTGTAAACAATGATTTTACGCTTTCTGTCATAATTTTAAGATTGTAATTTCTGGATCAAAATTAAATGTTTTTTAGATAAGTTTTATTTAATAACTGCTTTAAAATATCCTCTGAAATCTTTTGTGAAATTTTCTACTTTTGTACTATAATCTATAAAACCATAAACAGTGTCGTTTTTCTGAAAACTGTTGTTATCAAGCACTAATTCTTGATAAACAGGTTTCGTCTTCATAAATTTTATTTCGCCGTGTAAGGTTTTAGGATCAATATCTTTAATGAAAAAATGATCATCAAATACTTTGATTAAAACTCCATTTCCATAAAGGCCATTATTGTTATTGAGTAAAACCTCCAATGTATCATTTTTTGAAACAGCATTACATTTATATTTATCGGTTTGAAATAAAACTGTTGTCTGAATAATATAAGCCGTTCTTGTTTTACTTTCTAATTTTTCCTTTTTATAAAGCTTTAATTCAGGGTATTTTGAAAGCAATTTTATTGTGTCATTTTGAGGGAGATTTTTGTCAACGATAAATTTTTCAAAAGTCTGCTCCCTTTTCTTCGCTTTTTTGCAGCTTACAATTAATAAGCAGAAAATTAAAATGAAGATAAAATATAAAGCTTGTTTCATAATTTTGTTTAAACAAATCTAAAACAAAAAAGCCACGAATTAGTTTTTCGTGACTTTTATATTTAATGTTAAAATCTTCTCTACATTGTTTTATTGAATTACTTCTGCTTCTTCGCCCAAAGCTCCATTTTCCTATTCAAAACATCTAAAGGCAGACAGCCTTGGCTCAATATTTCATCATGGAATTTTGCCAGATTGAATTTATTCCCCAATTCTTTCTGATATTTTTCTCTCAGTTCTCTGATTCTTAAAGATCCGATTTTATAGCCTAAAGCTTGTCCTGGCATTGCCATATATCGTTCAACTTCTGCAGTTGCTCCTGCTTCATCGTAAGCAATATTGTTTAAAAAATAAGTAATAGCATCTTCTCTTGTCATTTTTCCGGTGTGGATTCCGGTGTCGACAACCAAACGAACGGCACGAAGCATCTGATCGCTCAAATACCCCATTTTTTGGTAAGGATCTGTGTACAATCCAAATTCAGGACCTAAAGTTTCACAATAATGTGCCCAACCTTCACCATAAGCTCCAAACCAACCGAATCTCATAAACTTTGGAAGCTTTGTATTTTCCTGTTGCAGAGAAACCTGATAATGGTGTCCGGGAATTGCTTCGTGTAAAAAAAGAGATTCCATTCCTGAAGTAACGTTGAATTTCGATGGATCAGGAAGAGGCATGTAGAAAATTCCCGGTCTTTTTCCGTCGGGAGTTCCCTGGATGTATTCTGCACTTGCGCTTGCTTCTCTGAATTTTTCGGTTTGTCTGATCTCAAACTTAGTTTTTGGCGTAACACTGAACATGGTTTTCAGCTTCGGAGTTATTTTGGCTAAAATCCCGTTGAATCCGTCTAAAACTTCTTTTGAGGTTTTGTAAGGCATTGCTTTCGGATCTGTTTTTACTGAATTAATAAATTCTTCAAGCGTTCCAGTGAAACCAACTTGTTGCTTTACTTTTTCCATTTCGCCACGAAGCATAGCAACTTGTTGCTGGCCTATTTTGTTGATTTCCTCAGGCGTTTTATTGGTTGTTGTCCAGCTTTTAGCGTAATATCTATAAATGTTATCTCCATTAGGAAGGCTATTGTAACCGTCTGTTTCTCTGGCTTTAGGTAAATATTCTTTCTCCAGAAATGCACCCATTTTTGTGTATGCAGGAATGATATTTTTCGCAATTGCCTCTTTATACAGTTTGGTAAATTTCTCTTTCTGTTCTTTGCTAAAAGTCTTTGGAAAGTTTTTTACAGGTCCGTAGAAAATATTCTTCTCAAAATCAGGTGTGATGATTTCTTCGGCCTTCATTTGAGGAATCATTTTTATCACCAATTTTTGGGGAAGAACAACTTTATTATTTATTCCTTCGCGGAAATTATCTGCAGCTGCATCCATCCATTCTGGGAATTTCTCCATTCTTTTTAACCAGTCTTCATAGTCTTTTTCTGTATTGAAGGGCTGGCTTCCCTGTCCGCTACCGTACAGAGGAAAATTTAACGGCAAACCTGTAAACTGGCTGAAAGGAATGTATTCCGGATGATAAGCATACGCTTCAATTTTATCTTTTAGAGTATAATCCAACACATCATAAACCACTTTATCATCGTCTGAAAGGCTTTTATAATCTACATTTTCAAGCTGTTTCTGAATGGAATTATAAAAAGCAACTTCACCCAAAATGAAGTCTTTATCAATGTTGATAGGAAGTTGATCGTTATATCTCAAATCTCCCTGTGAAGTAGCTTCTAAAGGATAAAGCTTTAGATATTGCTCATAATAATTCGATGCGATAGAATCTATATTGGTCGGGGTAACTTTCGTTAACGGTGAATCTGATTTTTTGCATGAAGAAATGCTCACCGCTAGACCGAGGCCGATTATGGTTTTAAATAAAATATTTTTCATGAATACTCTTTATCTTTATTGGTATGACGCAATTACAATGTTGTTACAAAATTTGTTTCAGCATTTTATTCAGGGTAATAAATAACAAAAATAGCCAATATTGTAATCAAATTTGTTTTAAACAGATATTTTAATAAAAATAATTTTCAAAACATTTTTCAGATTCATACAATTTTTTATCTTTGCCTAAAGCATTTAACAATCATAGTATTACAGTTCTTTTTTAGGAAATAATGAAAGGGATTTTAAAAATTTACCATCCAGACGAAACTCTAAAATACAATATAAGAAGCACTTATTGCAAGGCTGTTTATAGTAATCAAAAACATTTTTTGGAAGTAGAGGTTATTACCGACGACGGTTTAGATCATGTAGACGACGATTCTCTGCAGTACAATTTCCCGCAGCTTTCGCTGGAGGTGATAGAATTTCCTATAGAATCTTCTGAAATTGAAGGAAAAACATTTGAAATCAACGATTCTGATGATGAGGTTTATACCGAAGTCAATTTGTTTGATGATGAAGATGCCTTCATTTATGACAACGAGCTTTGCTTTGAGAAAAACGAAGAAGATGAGCTTCAGGTAATCTGGAAAGGAACCATCGATGATTTTTACACCGGTTCTGATACACCGATTCCTTTCAGGCTGAAATGCGAATTCAAACAGGACGAAATAGAGGTAGACGAAGACTAATCGCTGCCAGAATATACACTTCAAATTTCTTTTCAAATACTTTTTTGGAAAGAAATTTGCTTTTTTAAGACATTATTAGCTTTGGAATGTGTTTTTTAAGCTTATTTTAAGATAAGGATTAATAATATTCCATTATTTTTGTCGTTTAAAATCATTATAAAAATAATCAATTAATGCTGTTAACGGAACTTACTCAGATTTTATTTGCACAGGTCGCTGTACCTAATGTACCTGTAGAAAAGCTTGAATTTTCTTTTTGGAATATCCTTTTTCATGGTGGTGCTTTCGCTAAAATAGTGATGGTAACTGTTTTGTTATTGGGAGTTTTCTCTGTTTATCTTTTTTTTGAGAGATTTTTCTTTATTAAAAGAATGACTTCAAAAACGGATTCTAATTTTATGAATAACATCGAAGATTTCATCCGAGACGGAAAGATAGAAGCAGCAGCAGATTATTGTAAAACACAGAATTCACCAGAATCTAGAATTTTAGAAAAAGGAATCTCAAGATTGGGAAGACCGGTTTCTGATATAGTAAGCGCGATGGAATCGCAGGCTCAGATTGAGGTTGCCAACATGGAGAAAAACTTAAACCTTTTGGCAGTTGTACCAAGTATCGCACCGATGTTGGGACTTTTGGGAACGGTAATCGGGATGATTATTGCGTTCTTTGATTTGTCACATGCTGAAGGCGCTTTCTCTCCGAAAACTTTGTCTGAAGGTATTTATACCGCTCTTGGACAGACTGCAGTTGGTTTGGCAGTGGCAATTCCGGCAAACTTTTTCTATAACATTTTGTTGACAAGAATTGATAAATTCGTTTTGAGAACTCAAAATGTGTCCGGAGAATTTTTAGATATTATCAATAAACCTTTATAAATTCTAACAGATGAAAATTCAGAGAAGAAATAAAGCGCATCCGGAATTCAGTTTAGCAGCGATGACAGACGTTATTTTGCTAATGTTGATTTTCTTTATGATTACCTCTTCTGCGGCTAATCAAAGTGCGATTGATGTAAAACTTCCACAAACAGGAAGCGTAGATAACAATATTCCGAATCCGATGACGGTAAGTGTAAAACCGGACGGATCGTATTTTGTAAATGATACACCGGTAAGCAGAGAATTGGTGGAACAAACTATTGTAAATGATCTTCAAAGCAAATCTGCAAAATCATTTACCATCAGAGCAGATGAGAGCACAATGCATAAAGACGTTGTTTTTTTAATGGAAATTGCAGAAAAGCATAAATTTAATATTGCAATTGCAACGGTAAAAGAATAAATATTCTTCATTGCCACGAGTACACAAATAAAAAAGTATTAGTGCATTCGTGGCAAATAAAAAATAATTTGAGACCATAAATCAATGAGAGGTTATACGATAAATAGAGACGAAGAAAATAAAGATAAGATAAAAAGTGCGGTGCTTTCTATCCTTATCTGGTCTGCTATTTTGTTATTCGTTTTCATCTATAAAATGAAACCTACTGAGCGTGCAAAAGAACCCGAAGTGATTACCACAATGCTCGTGAATTTTGGCGATAACCGAAACGGAGCCGGAATTGACGAACCAGCGAATCAGGAAGGAAGTCTGGCAGCAGAAGCGATAGAAACAGCTCCCGAACCTTCTGAAAATGTTGTTTCTGAGCCAAAAACAGTTATTGTTCCGGATCCAAAGCCGGAATCAAAGAAAAGTGAGGTTAAAGACAAAATAATTACCGGAGCCAATACCAAAGTTACAGCTCCGAAAAAAGAAGATTCTAAAACCAATAAAAAATCAACGGCAAGTTCGACGACGAAAAGCACAAAAAGTTCTGCAACAACAGCCAATTCTAAAACTGGAAAAGGCGACGGGAAAGGAACTGCTGCCATCGGAAACCTAATTAAAGGTCGTGGAACGAAAGCCGGAAGTCAGGGAACAGGAACAGGAATAGGTAACAATGGAGATCCTTTAGGCGGAGATGGAAATGGCGACAGCAAAGTAGGAATAGACCGTCGATTGATAGGGTATATCCCAGGAACGATGGGAAGAGGAGGTGCACAACCAAGTCACAATTGCTCTGCAAGCGGATCGATTACGATTGCGTACACTGTAGATAAAGCCGGAAATATTTCTTCTGCAAGAAGATCAGGTGGAATATCAGATCCTTGTGTAGTTTCCACGTCTGTTGCGTGGGTTAAAAAATACGTGAAAGCTGAAAAAGCCAGCGTATCATCTACCGGAACGTACAGTATTACATTCTAAAAATACAAAAGCACTTTATTCAAGTGCTTTTTTTATTTCGTTGATTCTATTGACAATGGGAAGGGAGAATATTCCGCTGGTCTGAAGATATAATTGGTAAAAGACGATGGCTTTTTCTGAAAAATCCTTGTTGTCAGTTTCCTTTGCTTTCGCATAAAAAAGATGACCTAAAAGTTCAAAATACGGAATATGGTGATTGCTTTCTTTTTCATGAATTAATTGTGTGATTTCTTCAGCAGATTTCGAAGAAAGTTCATTAAAACTAATCTTAAAAGTGTCGTTCATATTGGTGTCGAAAATTCTTTGCTGCTCGGAAATCGTTTCTTCACTTTCATCTAAGATTCTTTTAGTGAGAAATTCAGAAAATTGTTTTACAATACGAAGAATATAGTCTTTATCGTGTATCATATTTTTTATTTTTAATTATTAAAAATTTTATTTAAAATATTAGTATTTATTATCTATAAAAAATGCTATAGAAAGGATGTTGCCAATAATGAAAATAAGCATAGAAAAGATAAAATCTTTTTGAGTGGATTTTCTGTTTTCTATCTTACTATACCTATGAAAAGCTTGTCTATAGACAAGTAGCGGAATAAATTCTTTTTTATAAATCCATTTAAATATCAACCGAGTGATTTGTGTGAAAACATAAGTGAATAGTGGCAAAATTGAAGTTATTAAATCTTCCTTAATTATGATCCAATATATACAAATTGAGATCCAAATTAAGGAGAAATATACATTCCTAAATCTATCTGATAATGGAGATGAGAGTGGAATCCACCATAGAACCACTAAGACTATTGAACCTATAATGTTAGTAGCTTCTGAATAAATATTATTAAACTTAAAATAATAGATAATAGTTTCTGATAATATAATTAAACTAAGAAAAGCTATTTCGCATAGGGTTAAGGATTTTAAGAAAAATCCCAATTTTATATTTTTCAACTTTAAAAAAATTCTTTCTTAATATTAGTTACAAGTGACAGTTAAGCGAAAAACAAATATGCCAATCCAATCGCTGTAATCACACCCACCAAATCAGCCAAAAGCATAGCAACAACGGTGTATCTCGTATTCTTCACAGCTACTGCTCCGAAATATACTGCAATCACATAAAACGTCGTATCTGAGCTTCCCTGAAGAACTGCTGCCAATTTTCCTTGGAAACTATCAGCTCCGAAAGTAGCCATCGTGTCAACCATCATTCCTCTCGCTCCAGAGCCGGATAGAGGTTTGATTAAAGCAGTCGGAAGACCGTCTACAAATCTTGCGTCTAAATTCGCAACATTGGCAACCCATTTCATTCCATCGATAATGACGTCAAAAACTCCTGAAGTTCTTAAAAGCGAAATCGCAATCAGCATTCCTACTAAGTAGGGGATAATCTTTACACAGGTCCAGAAACCTTCTTTTGCGCCTTCAATAAAAGCATCAAAAACATTAATTTTTTTATAAACTGCACCGAGAACAATTGCAATAAAAATAAATAAAATCAAACCGTTGCTTAAAACCTTGCTGAAATCATCCAGTTCATTTTTGCTCAATTGAACTAAATAAACAACCAGAAGCGCAATTAATGCTGAAATTCCTCCAACGTAAGCAAGAACAACAGGTTTTAATAGATTTATTTTTTGATATAATGAAACGAAAATCATTGCCGCTAAAGTCGCCGCAAATGTTGCAATCATACAAGGAAGGAAAATATCAGTTGGTGTTTTTGATCCCATCGAAGCTCTGATCGCAATGATAGAAACTGGAATTAATGTCATTCCACCTGCGTGAAGACAGAGAAACATGATTTGTGAATTACTTGCGGTATCTTTATTAGGATTTAATGTCTGTAAACTTTCCATCGCTTTTAGACCAAACGGAGTGGCTGCATTATCTAAACCTAAAAGATTGGCGCTAAAATTCATCAACATATGACCGAAAGCGGGGTGGTTTTTTGGAATTTCAGGAAATAATTTGGAGAAAAATGGCTGTATCAATCGGCTTAAAAGATTGATTCCGCCAGCTTTTTCTGCAATACTCATGAATCCCATGAAAAGGGTCATGATTCCGATCAATCCAAGACAGATTTTAACGGCAGTTTCAGAAGTTCCAATGACTCCGTCTGCTTCCTGAACTCTGTAAACCTGTACATTCTGTTGTAAAGAATCTGTTTTATAATGAATTCTGCTGTCTGCAAAATCAGGTTTTTTCTTCAAGCTGTCTCTTACAATGGGAGAGAGCGTGGTCATATTCTGAGTAGCAATTTGTACGGTGTCGCCGCCTTTTCCTACAACCATATCATTGAAAATGGTTTTGTAATGGCTTGACGAAATGTATTTTATACTTGCAATTGTAATGGCGATGATGATGAAAGCCGACCAAATTCTGCTGAGAACCATTTATGTAAAATTAATTTTTAGAAAAGATAACAAATTTAATGTGAAAAAGATGAAACTTTTATTTTTTGAACCATTAAGATTCAATAAGTTGTTAAGAATATTAGGCTAAGCTTATAATGTTAATTTCCTTAATGGTTTAATTTGAGATTTATTTTTCATCCAAATAAACCAATTCTCCTTCAAAATTATCGTCCAGGTTTTTCAAAATTTTGGCATTAGCAGTTTTCTTTTGTAACTCTTTAATGAAGAAGCTTTTTTCAAAAAACTGGCGGTGAATTCCCGGAAGAAGTTCCATGAAATAATCCATTCCTATTTTGTTGTTGTGGAGATCCATTTTAGTTTCCAAAGGTTCATTCGGAAATAATTCTTCGTGAAGATCTGTAATTTTTTTGCAGAAATCTAATGCTTTTTCTGGCGAAGATACTTTGCTGCAATACATCATGATCAGACAACACCAAAGCGAATGTCTGAAGGCATTACCTTCACCGTTTTTAGATGCCGTTTTTGGGTAAAGTTTCTGTGCAATAGAAAAAGCTTTTAATGTTGCATAAAAACTTAAAACAGAAAAAAGAGGATGGGGTAAAACGGCGGATGAGAGTTTAAAAATTTTCTTTAAACTCATTGATCTGATGGTGCTTAAAACAACTTTAAATGTCCTCATAAAAATAAAAATCTCTCCCAGATTGAGAGAGATAATATGTTTTCTAGTTTACGTTTTTATGCTTTCGCAGCCAAAAGATTTATTGTTTTAGCAACAACTTCTTTTATTTCTGTTCTTTTTACAATAAAATCTACGAAACCTTTTTCCTGTAAAAATTCTGAGGTCTGGAAACCTTCCGGTAAATCTCTACCGATTGTTTCACGGATAACTCTTGGCCCTGCAAATCCGATCAGAGCTTTTGGTTCAGCCATGATAATATCTGCGGTCATTGCAAATGATGCGGTAATTCCGCCAAAAGTAGGGTCACAAAGATAAGCGATGTATAAAAGCCCGGCTTCTGAAAGCTGAGCCAGTTTTGCCTGTACTTTTGCCAACTGCATCAAAGAATACGTTGCTTCCTGCATTCTTGCACCTCCTGACTGACAAATAATCATGTACGGAAGTCTTTTTTCGATACAGTAATCAATTGCTCTTCTGATTTTTTCACCCATCACAGAACCCAAAGATCCTCCGATGAAAGCAAAATCCATACAAGAAACTACCATTTCGGTTCCGTTTACAGTTCCTACCGCATTTCTTATAGAATCAGTCAGTTTTGTTTTTGCTTTTACTTCTTTTAAACGGTCGGTGTAAGACTTGGTATCTTTGAAACTAAGCATATCAATACTTTCCACATTCGCGTCTAGCTCAGTGAATTTTCCTTCGTCAAAAAGGATGTCAAAAAACTCTGCACTTCCGATTCGTACATGAAATCCGTCTTCAGGAGAAACATAATTGTTTCTTTTCAACTCATCGTGTTCTACAACTTTTCCTGACGGAGTCTGATGCCAAAGACCTTTTGGTACGTCTTTTTTATCATCAGTAGAAGTGGTAATATTTTGTGCTTTTCTTTTAAACCAGTCGAATGCCATAACTATATAATTGATGTGTAATAAATGATAAAAGATGAGGAAAGCGTTTTAAAAATCACTTATCGTTCATCTTTTATCAATTATAATTTATTTAAGCGTATTTACGTTATTTAAATCTTCAAAAGCTCTAACCAATCTCTTAGAGAAAGTTTCTTCTCCTTTTCTGATCCACCCTCTTGGGTCATAGAATTTTTTGTTAGGCTTTTCTTCTCCTTCAGGATTTCCGATCTGAGTTCTTAGATATTCTACATTCTCGATCATATAATCTCTGATTCCTTCTGTGTAAGCAAATTGAAGATCGGTATCAATATTCATTTTAATTACCCCATAATCAATCGCTTCTCTGATTTCTTCTAAACTAGAACCTGAACCACCGTGGAATACAAAATTAATTGGCTTCTCAACAGTTCCGAATTTTTCCTGAACAAATTTCTGAGAATTATCAAGGATTTTTGGAGTAAGAACTACGTTTCCTGGCTTGTAAACTCCGTGTACATTTCCGAATGCTGCTGCAATAGTAAAATTATCAGAAACTGCTTTCAGTTTTTCGTAAGTGTAAGCTATGTCTTCAGGTTGTGTGTATAATAAAGAGTTGTCTACACTAGAATTGTCAACACCGTCTTCTTCACCTCCTGTAACCCCGATCTCAACTTCTAAAGTCATCTGCATTTTTGCCATTCTTTCGAAATATTGTGCAGAGATCTCAAGGTTTTCTTCTAAAGATTCTTCAGAAAGATCAAGCATGTGAGAAGAGTAAAGAGATTTTCCTGTTTGCTTGTAGAATTCTTCGTTAGCATCCATCAAACCATCGATCCACGGCAACAATTTTTTTGCAGCGTGATCTGTATGTAAAATTACTGTCGCTCCGTAAGCTTCAGCAAGGGTATGAATATGTTTAGCTCCTGCGATCCCACCTAAAATAGCTGATTTCTGAGCGTCGTTACTAAGTCCTTTTCCAGCGTTGAAAGATGCTCCACCGTTAGAAAACTGAATGATTACAGGTGAATTTAGTTTTGCTGCAGTTTCCATTACTGCGTTTACGTTGCTAGAACCGATAACGTTCACTGCAGGCAATGCAAATTTGTTTTCTTTAGCATATTGAAAAATATCTGTAACTAACTGACCTGTGGCAACTCCTGCCGGGAAAATTCTGCTCATGTTTTACTTTTTATAAAATATTAGGGTAATTTTTTTAAAAATTCTTGTAAAGATAATCAATTTTAAGAAATTACTAATTTCTTTTATCACGTCCCCAAAGTAGCTTTTGGCGAATGGTTTCATAGAAGCTTAAATTGTTGGGCTGTACCAATAATAGTTGAAA
Organism: Chryseobacterium sp. CFS15; assembly: GCF_031118795.1. Taxonomy (NCBI): domain Bacteria; kingdom Pseudomonadati; phylum Bacteroidota; class Flavobacteriia; order Flavobacteriales; family Weeksellaceae; genus Chryseobacterium; species Chryseobacterium sp. CFS15. The sequence goes on from NZ_JAVHYL010000005.1 coordinate 197,308, forward strand.
ACTTGCTTTTTTTATCACAATTTCCTTATCGGTTTCTATATGTATTAATCTTGAATCTAATGATAGAGAATATTGAGGAACTCTGCTTTCTACTTTAAATTTAATTTCCACTTTATCGTTAACAACCAACGGTCTTACATTCAAATTATGTGGAGCAATCGGAGTGATAACAAAGTTTTCGTTATTAGGAGAAATGATCGGTCCGCCACAACTTAGGGAATACGCTGTAGAACCTGTCGGCGTAGAAACAATCACGCCATCGCCCCAAAAAACATTCAGAAACTCATTGTTTATATAAGAGTCTACCGTCACCATTGAAGTGGTTTCTTTTCTTGAAATCGTCACATCATTTAAAGCGTACGGGAAAAATTCGTCAGATTTTGGTGAAACAACTTCAATTACAGATCTTCGGCTTGTTTTTACATCGCCTTTTAAGATAGAATCAAGTTCTTTGAAGGCCTCTTCTTTGGTGAAACTTGCCAAAAAACCGAGTCTTCCGGTATTGACACCTACAACGGGAATCTCAAGATCTTCAATGAAAGTCAGAGAATTTACAATCGTTCCATCGCCACCGAAAGTGAAAAAAAGATCAACTTCTTTGTCGATAAGATCCTGTTTATTGCCAAAAGTCTCAAAAATTTTAGAAAACTGAAGCGCTTCAGCCATTTCGTCAAACAAAACAGATTTTACACCTCTGCTTTCTAGTTCAGAAATAAATTTGCTTAAATATAAAAAAGTATCAAGATCTTTTTTCTGAGAATATATGGCTGCCTTCATATTATATTTCGATAAATTTTTGTAAAAAACCTAAACGGTCTTTGAAAAGATCTGTTTTCTCATCAGAATAATATTTTTCTACAATTCTGTAATCATAACGGTCAAAAGTGGCATCAATTGAAGACAAATTTTCGTTACTTATTTTGATGGTGACGTGAATTACTTCATCTGACATGAAACTGATAAATCCGCCATAGAACTTAGAATTGTTGCTTTCGACAATATTTGCAATTTCTGTCATCGAATATTTTCTGGCCGGAGTTTCTATCGTAAGAATAGCACCTGTTTCCGAAAACAGAGGATATTTTGAAAAGGTCTGAAAAACATCGTCACAACAGATGTATCCCAGATATTTTTCATTTTTGTTGATCACAGGAATTATGTTGGCATTGAATGTATAAAACAACCGGATGCTGTCCATAATATTATTGTCCTCCAAAATCGCGAACCGCTCAATCTGATGCTCAAGGTTTTTTAAAGCTCCTTCTTCTTCATAAAGAAAGTCTTTGGCGATGGCACCATAAAAGTGGTGTGATTTTTTAATGAAAATATGTGTATATCCAAATGCTTCTAGGGTTTCTCTAGCCGATTCGATAGAGTCAGTCAGATGAAAACACGGAAAATCTTTTGAGATATAGTCCTTGATAAACATTGTGCTAATTTATAAAATTTTAAACGAAACCTTCCTCTAAAAGTTAAGTTATTTTAATAAAAAGTAAAAAAAGCGATTTTAAAATTTGTTCGTAAAGAAATTTAAAGTATCTTTGTCGCCTTTCATTTTTACTTTTTATTAGATTTATTTCAAACTGCACTGTCTTTTGACAGACGCAGTTTTTTTATTTTAGGGCTTTTGCAAACTCCCACATTACGATTCCGCCGCATACACTTACGTTTAAAGAATGCTTTGTACCGAGTTGCGGAATTTCAATAAAAGAATCAATATTCTGTAAAGCTTCATCGCTGATTCCTTCTACTTCATTACCCAGAATAACCGCATACTTTTTAGTATTGTCGATTTTGAAATCAGTAATCATTTGGCTGTTTGTGGTCTGCTCGATGCCTACAACTTCAAAACCCTGGCTTTTTAAATCATTAATTGTTACATTAATGTCTGCTTCATATGACCAATCCACACTTTCTGTTGCGCCTAAAGCCGCTTTGTGAATTTCACGGTGTGGCGGTTGCGGCGTAATTCCGCACAAAATAATTTTCTGAATCAAAAATGCATCTGCCGTTCTAAAAGTTGCACCCACATTGTGCATGCTTCTTATATTATCTAAAACGACCACCAACGGAATTTTCTCAACCTTTTTAAAAGTTTCTACATCAATTCTGTTGAGTTCTTCCAGTTTTAATTTATTTACCAAAATAATTTTTATTTCTTATTACAATTTACGAATTCTTGTCTATCAACGGATTTTATTTGTCCTTTATTTTTGCACCCATAATCTGATGCACGTTCCTTTCGATATTTTGTGCGATGGCTTCCATCGGAATATCATTCTCATCATTATTAAAAGGATCTTCAATTTCTTCAGCAATCAATTCCAGACTCATCAAAACGTAATATACAAAAACCGTCAGCGGAATCATGAATAATCCGAGATTAATGACATAAGCAATTGGCAACGCCAATACATATAAAATGATGAACTTCTTTATAAATGAAGAATATGAATAGGGAATCGGTGTGTTTTTAATTCTTTCACAACCTCCGCAAACATCAAGAAAACCTGAAACCTGCGTGTCTAAATACAGCATTTCTACATCAGAGATTTTTCCTTCTTTTTTTAATTGATGCAATTTGTGAGTCAAAAGGATCACCAAATCTGTAGGGCCGTGATGTTTTAAAGATTTTTCAATTTCCGAGTAGTCCTCGTCCAGAGCCAACCTTGTAGATTCCTCAGAAAGATGCTTAGCCAAAAAATGCGGAAAATATTTTAAATAACGGGCGATCTGATTTGCAGAATCTCTGTCATCTGAAAGAAGAGTATTGATTTTTACAGCAAAATTTCTGGTGTCATTCACCAGTTTCCCCCAAAGTTTTCTGCCTTCCCACCATCTGTCATAAGCCGTATTTGTCCTGAAAACCAAGAGTAAAGACAAAACGAAACCTAATAATGAATGAATCATGCCTACATTGCTGACTTTAGATTTTGCGGTCAAATGCAAATATTCAATTTCCAGATACTGGATTCCATAAGAATACACAGCCATCAAAATCATTGTTGGAAAAAGGATTTTCAGGGTGTCGCTTTTGTGTAAGCTGACCAGTATTTTCAGGAAATGTTTGGTATTGTAAACTCTCATGGATGATGTTTGTCTTGCAAAGATAAATTTTTATAAATTTCAAAAAAACACTATTTTTATTTCGCATTAAATTTACAAAACCATGATTCTCGAAAACGTAGATGTTGTAAACGATATAACGAAAGAAGACTTTCAGCAAAACTTTTTTAAAAAACAGAAACCGCTCCTTATAAAAAATTATGCGAGCCGGTGGGAAGCTTTCGACAAATGGAATTTTGATTTTATTAAAGAAAAAGCTGGTGAACAGGAAGTTCCGTTGTATGATAACAAGCCTGCAGATTCTAAAAAGAGTTCTGATGCTCCCGTAACCAAGATGAAAATGAAAGATTATATTGATACGATAAAATCTAAACCATCAGATTTGCGCATTTTCTTTTACATTATTACCGACCGTCTTCCTGAACTGCTTAAGAATTTCACGTATCCGGATTTGGGAATTAAATTTTTTAAAAGACTTCCTACATTATTTTTTGGCGGAAGTGATGCTCATGTTTTAATGCATTATGATGTCGATCTGGGTGATTTTATGCATTTTCATTTTGAAGGCAAGAAGAGAATTCTTTTGTTTGACCAAAAGCAATCAAAATTTTTATATAAAGTTCCGCTGTCGGTTCACACCGTTTACGATATCGATTATGAAAATCCGGATTACGAGAAATTTCCTGCTTTGAAATATGCAAAAGGGATTGAAATTTTCATGGAACACGGTGATGCACTTTTTATTCCCGGAGCTTTTTGGCATTTCAACAGATATTTGGAACCCGGTTTTTCAATGTCGTTAAGAGCTTTACCTAATAAGCCAAAAGTTTTTGCCAATATGATGTATCATGTTTTCATTATGAGATATACGGATAAACTAATGCGAAAACTGTTTAAGGCGAATTGGGTGAATTTTAAGCAAAAATGGGCGTATGAAAAAGCAACGGAAGCTTTGGAAAAACATTTGAGCAAGAATAAGATTTAAATTCCAACAGATTATAAAAATTTTAAATACTTGCATGCCACGAATTCACGAATTTTTTTATGTAAAATTGTTTTAAGCATCATTTACGGAAAGTGGTAATAAACTAATTCGTGCATTCGTGGCAATTAAAATCAACATTTCCCTCCTTCTTTTTTATTTCATACTTTTACCATCCCAATTTTAAGAACGATTTCAATGGCAAAGGCGACGAAGAAAGAGACCCCGTTAATGACTCAGTACAATACCATCAAGGCGAGATATCCTGATGCACTTTTACTTTTCAGAGTGGGAGATTTCTACGAAACTTTTGGGCAGGATGCCGTTAGAACATCTCAGATTTTGGGGATTGTTCTTACCAAAAGAGCCAACGGAGACGGTCATATCGAATTGGCTGGTTTTCCGCATCATTCGGTGGATTCTTATTTGCCAAAATTGGTAAGAGCGGGAATTCGTGTTGCGATTTGCGACCAGCTGGAAGATCCAAAAACTGTAAAAGGAATTGTGAAACGTGGCGTAACAGAATTGGTTACACCGGGAGTTACATTCAACGACCAGGTTTTAAGTTCAAAAAAGAATAATTTCCTGCTTTCGCTTCACAAGGAAAAAGAAAAATACGGAATCGCTTTAGTCGATGTTTCCACAGGAGAATTTTTGGTGAGTGAAGGGAATTTAGATAAGATTTTACATATTATCAATACGTTTGATCCGAGTGAAATTATTTATCAGAGAAGTGTACAAATTCCCGATCAGCTGAAAAACAGAAATATTTTTAAATTGGAAGATTGGGCATATCAATATAATTTTGCCTACGAAAAACTGACAAATCAGTTTAAAACCAATTCGTTAAAAGGCTTTGGAGTTGAAGGTTTGCCGTTAGCGATTACTGCTGCAGGAGCTATTTTCGCTTATCTTGTTGAAGATACCCATCACAAATTATTGGCGCACATTACCAAAATTCAGATCATTCCGCAGGAAGATTATCTGATGATGGATCATTTTACGCTGAGAAATCTTGAAATCGTTTATCCTAGCAATCCAAAAGGGAAATCTCTTTTAGATATTATCGATAAAACGGCTACACCAATGGGCGGTAGATTATTGAGAAGAAGAATTATTCTTCCCTTAAAATCTGTCGAAGAAATTGGAAGACGTCTTTCTTTAATTGATTTTTTAAACGAAAATGATCAACTGAAATATGAAATTTCCCAATTGTTGCGTGCTATTTCGGATTTGGACCGATTAATGGGAAAATTGGCGGCAGAAAAAATTTCACCTAAAGAATTAGGTTACCTCCGTCAAAGTTTGATTAATATTCAGAAAATTAAAGGCTTACTTCATCCTCATGCTGATATTTTAGCTTGGCTGGAACCTTTAAATTCATTAGATGAATTGATTCAATTGCTTGAAAATCATTTAAATGAAGAGCTTCCGGTCAATCTTGCGAAAGGAAATGTAATTAAGCAGAATATTTCTGAAGAACTCGATCATTTGAGAGGTTTACAAAATAAAGGTCGTGGTTTTCTTGATGAAATGTGTCAGCGAGAAGTAGAACGCACCGGAATTACCAGTCTGAAAATTGATTTTAATAATGTTTTCGGATATTTTATTGAAGTAAGAAATGCTCATAAAGATAAAGTTCCGAGTGAATGGATTAGAAAGCAAACGCTTGTGAATGCCGAAAGATACATCACTGAAGAGCTGAAAGAATACGAAAGCCAAATTCTGGGCGCTGAAGAAAAGATCAGCGTTCTTGAAAATCAATTATACCGAAAAGTCTGTTCAGACACGATGATTTACATCGACCAAATTCAGGAAAACTCAAATATTATTGCACAGCTTGATGTCGCTGTAGGTTTCTCTGAACTAGCGGTTTCTGAAAGTTACACAAAACCTGTTTTGAACGACGGTTTTGGAATTGACTTAAAAGAAGCAAGACATCCAATTATTGAAAATGCGCTTCCTTTAGGCGAAAAATATATTCCGAATGACATCTTTTTAGATAAAGATTCTCAACAGATTATTATGGTTACGGGCCCCAATATGGCGGGTAAATCTGCAATTCTGCGACAGACTGCAATTGTTTGTTTAATGGCGCAGATTGGAAGTTTTGTGCCTGCTAAACATGCGGAAATCGGACTTTTAGATAAAATTTTTACCAGAGTAGGAGCGAGTGATAATATTTCTGCCGGAGAATCTACTTTTATGGTGGAAATGAATGAGGCTGCGAATATTCTGAATAATATTTCTGAAAGAAGTTTGATTTTATTAGACGAAATCGGTCGTGGAACGTCAACATACGATGGGGTTTCTATTGCGTGGGCAATTGCGGAATATCTTCATCAACATCCGACGCAAGCAAAGACGTTATTTGCAACTCATTATCACGAACTGAACGAAATGACGGTGAATTTTGAGCGTGTGAAAAACTTCCACGTTTCTATTCAGGAGAATAAAGGGAATATCATTTTCTTGAGAAAATTAATTCCTGGCGGAAGCGAGCATAGTTTTGGGATTCACGTGGCGAAATTAGCGGGAATGCCCTCAAAAGTGGTTAACAGAGCCAATGAAATTTTGAAAACTTTGGAAGCAAGCCGTTCGCAAAGTGGTTCGTCAGAAAGTATTAAAAGAGTAACTGATGAAAACATGCAGCTTTCTTTCTTTCAGTTAGACGATCCTGTTTTGGAGAATATCAGAGAAGAATTAACCAAGATAGATATTAATACTTTGACGCCAATTGAGGCTTTAATGAAGCTGAATTCGATTAAAAAAATGATTGGGAAATAATTATTTGAAATTTATAGTAATAGGAATTTGAAGTTTACTTCTTATAAAATTTCCATTAAGTTTTGCAGGAATCCATTTGCCATTGATCTGTTTCATAGATTTTTTTACAACTGTATTAAAATTCATATCAGAACCGATAACTTCAATCTCTGCGATGCTCCCATCTCGTTCGACAATAAAATTAAGAATCGCTTTAAGAGTGTTTTCTCCATTCTTAGTTTTTACAGAGTCTAATAATACTGCATTTTCTAGCTTTTTAATAAAAGTTTCTGTGCCATTAGGAAAATAGGCTTCGTGATCAGGATAATCAGGACATACTGTAGTTAAATGAATATTCTCTATTTTTTTCGGTATTGATGGCATTGCGGGAGGTACGGGAATATTTTGCCCGAAAACAAACCCGGTTAAGATTATAATGATAATTAAAGTAAGATTTTTCATGATTAAATTTTTTCAAAAAAAGAAGTTAAAGTACTGAAAACTGATTTAATCTCTATGAAAAGTAGATCCTAATTTAATTATATTTTTTACTCGTCAAAGGAAAATAAAATAAGTATCGCACTGCTTCACCATTGATTTTTGCAGGTTTCCAGCGGGCAAAGATTCTTCTTACTCCTTGTTCAGCCTCCTCTGCGTGTTTTTTGTTTTTTGAAACAGCAGTGACGTTTCTTACATATCCGTTTTTTTCAACAATAAAATAGAGTCGTATATCAATCTTCTCATTGTTTTTAAGATCTAAAGTTTCAATATTTTCAAAATATTTTCTTTTAAAAGCATTCATTCCGCCCGGAAATTCCGGAAGCGTATCTGCTTTTGTAACGACCTGTTTTAGATCTAATTTAGTTTTGATAATATTGAAATCAGGCAGACTAGAAACATCGGAAACGGTTTGCTGAACAGGATTCTTTGCATCGTTTTTCTGTGCAAAAAGAAAAGAATTAAAAAATATACCAAGCAGAAAAATAGCTTTTTTCATTCAACTTAATTTTGATAATACTTATTCTGAGTGCTATTCTCAGAGGTATAGATTAGTAAATTGAACGCATCAAACTTAATACCAATTATTTAAAGTTTATGGTAAGTGGCACTCTGAAACGGTACCTTACTTTGTGACCGTCAAGTTCTGCAGGAATCCATTTGGTTTTAATTTTAGAAACCGCTCGAATAGCTTCTTTATTGAAGCTTTGATTAGTTCCGGATGCTTTAATGTAGGTAAGAGTGCCATCTCTTTCGATGACAAAAGTAAGTTCACATTTTTCTATTCCATTACTGATGACGTTTTTTTCTTTGAAATTTCTTGCAAACTTTTGCCTGAAATCATTTATACCTCTAGGAAAGTAAGCTGGTTTTTCCACAGCATTATAAATTTCAGTGTTATTTTTACGAACATCCAATTCTTCTAAATCAGTTGTTCCTGCAACTTCCTGAGCTTGTATGAAATAGCCAAATAGTAATACGGAAATTATAATTAATTTTTTCATCGGTTAATTTTAACAAAAATAACATTCTCAATTTAAATTACATTCGGTTAATTAACAAAGTTTAACAGCTCTATCTTAATGGTTTACAAATTCATTCGCTAATTTTGAGTATGAAGAAAATTTTGAGTTTCATTGTATTGATTTTCAGTATGTCTTTTTATTTTTCACAGGAAAAAATTATTATAAATGATGTTCCGACGATTAAATATGAAATGCTGGAAAACAAAATTCAGGATGAGAAAGATGTCTTGCTGGTTCTGAATTTCTGGTCTACAACCTGCGCTCCTTGTGTGAAAGAACTTCCGGATTTTATGGAGGTAAATAATAAATATAAAAGTAATCCTAAATTTAAAATGCTTTTGGTGTCTTTAGACCGCCCGAAAGATAAAGACCGTGTTATTCAGTTTATTAAAAATAAAAAACTTAGTGCAGAAGTGATTCTTCTTGATGATATTAAAAGAATGAATACCTGGATTCCTCGATTTGAAAAAAACTGGGACGGAAATATTCCTGTCACCATTATCTATAAAAACTCTGAAACAGTGCACTTCAATGACGGCGAAATGACAAAGGGCGAACTGGAAAACATAATCACAAAAAATCTATAAACATGAAAAATATTAAAACATTCGTTGCTGCCGCAATAATAGGCCTGAGTTCGCTCAGTTTTACGGCAATAAATAAAAATAATGAAGAACCAAAGCAAAAAGTAAGTTCTTCAAAAGGTTATGAAGTTGGTGATACAGCTGCCGATTTTAAGCTTAAAAATATAGACGGAAAATGGTTTCGTTAAGCGATTTTAAAAAAGCAAAAGGTTTCATTGTAGTTTTTACCTGTAATCACTGTCCGTATGCAAAAAAATATGAAGACAGGATTGTAGCACTTGATAAAAAATACAAAGATGCAGGTTATCCGGTGATTGCGATTAACCCAAATGATCCTAATTTGCAGCCGGAAGACGGTTTTCAACAAATGATTACCAGAGCTAAAGAAAAAGGCTTTACATTCCCTTATTTGGTAGATGAAGGCCAAAAAGTTTATCCTCAATATGGCGCCACAAAAACGCCGCACGTTTTTATTCTTCAGAAAGAAGGCTCAAAAAATATTGTGAAATACATTGGCGCCATCGACAATAATTATGATGATCCTAATGATGTTTCAGAGCATTATGTACAAGACGCAATGGATGCTTTATTGAATGGAAAACCAGTTGCAAACGCCAAAACAGTAGCCATAGGTTGTACAATAAAAGTGAAAAAATAATTTTATTTTTAAAATTAAATTGAGATATTGGGCAGGCTTTTAGTCTGCTCTTTTTTTATAAAAACTTAGCCAAAATTAATCATGATGAAATTTAAATTTAACCTTAAATATTTTCTTTTAACCATCTTTATTTTCCTTGTTGAGGTTTTAATTGCAACGGTTTTAAAAGATAATTTCTTTATCAGAGCTTATCTGGGAGACGTGATTGTGGTAAAGCTGCTTTATACTTTTGTGAAAAGTTTTTTCATCATCAACGAAACAAAATTAATCATCGGGATTTTTGCTTTTTCATGTCTGGTTGAGCTTGCGCAATTTTTCCATATTGCAGATAAATTAGGCTTCCAACCGGGAAGCCTGATGTATATTGTTATCGGAAATTCTTTCTCGTGGATTGATATTCTGTGTTATGCAGTTGGGTGCTTAATTTTATATGTTTTTACAAAATTCAAATCAAAAAATGAAGACAATTAGTCCAAATTAAACTGAAGAGGTTGTCGCATACGCATTTTTACTTTCTCACCATTTTGTTCACCTGGAACCCACTTTGTTTTTATTTTGTTGAGCGCACTTAGAAACTCTTTTTTTACCATTTCGTGATCGTAAGATTCTATCTTGAGATTAATCATATTTCCGTCGGTATCGATGTCAAAAACAGCAATAGCTCTTGCTTTTGCAATGTTCTGCTTCGATAAGGCTGAAGTTTTGAAATTATTGATAATCTGCCTCATAAATGCAGAATGTCCTCCCGGAAATTCAGGGACTTTATCTACAGATGTTTTTTTTCTATAATCTAATCCTGCTTTTATATCAGGATATTGTATCGAATCTTTTTGAGCATCAATAGAAATTATACCAAATAAGATCAGTAAAAATGCAATATATTTTTTCATACTATTTTATCTTCCAAAAGAATCATATTTATCTTCAGCATATTTGATGAAACGGTTCAGCACAGCCACATTGTCTTTTTCCATAGGGGAAAGTTCGCTGTCAACATTATTTGAAACCGGAATATACCAATCTGTCTGCTCAAAGAAGTTTCTGTAAGTCTGTTTTTTGAATGAATAACCATGTCTTGCGAAAACTGCATTTTTAATGATTTCCATATCAAGTTTTCTTAAATTTTTAAGATCTTTTTCGCTCAGTTTTTGTTTTGAAGCATTGATTTTGAAAACGGCATCAGAAGCAATTCTGTTTTTTGAAGCAGTATAAGTTTCTGTTTTTCCGGTTTCCTCGTCGGTATATTTTTCTTTAAAATCTTTCGGGTTTTCCCAGTCAATCAGATCAGAATTTTCATCCAGCATAAAATTCGGATTATAAACGAACTCTTTTTTAATAAGTCTCAGGTTTTTTAAAGGAGCTTTTACAGCAGATTTATTAAAGGCAGTCCATTTTCCGGTGATGCTGTCGTTTTTAAGCTTAATTTCAAATCTTCCGTCGGTTTTATCATTTCCGGGCTCATCCAGAATAAAAGATTGAGTACCTTCATTGAAAACCCCGCGAAACGGACGCTGAGTTCCATTCACAATGCTTTGCCCGTACACAGAATCCTGAGTTATTCGATTGATTTTTAATGAAAGTCTTTTGTAATCTGTTCCTTCGTAATATTCTCTGGTTTCGTTATCGTAAAGCTCTCCTTTGCCTGCAAATTCTCCGGTGTAAATCCCGTAATATTCTTTATGAACTTCAGGAATTACGACAGAATCTTTTTTTGCCGTTAAAGAATCTTTTGGAGTTTCGGTAACAGTAGTGTCTTTTTTACAGCTGATCAAACTGATTGTAAACAGAGTGATTAAGGTAAATTTTAAAATTTTCATATTAAATTAAATGTGCTTTTTTGTGATTAAATATTCAATTAATAAAATGTTTGGAATCCAGCCCAACCATGCGATTATTTGGTAAACATCCATTGGATTTGGGTGGAATAAATATACAATAATTACTTTCCAAATTCTCAAAGTGAGCGCAGAAATTGTAAGCGCAAAACTTCGCCACATCCATTGCTTATGTTCTTTGAATTTTTTCTGTCGGGCTAGTTGATAAGCTTTAAATGTGGAAAACCACCAGAGACTACCTAAAATTACAAACGAAATTTTTGATAAAAACCCGCCGTTGGCGAAAATCCCCATGTAAATTCCGGAAGGTGCAGCAAAAAGAAGAATTAGAAAAATATAAATTTTCCCGGCATTTATGTGAAAGTTTTTCAGTCGGAAATCTTTTCTTAAAATAGCTAAAAATCCGGCCAATAAAACAAAAATGCTTGTGTAAACGTGAGTGTAGAAAAACCAAAGATATTCTGGTCTGTCGTGCACTTCAGTCTGTTTAATCATCAGAAAACTCACATTGGGGTCTAAAGGAACGTATTCTAATGTGATTTTCAGCATGAGCCAAAAGAAATATCCGAATCCTGCGATCAGAAGGGTTTTTGCGAAGGATACTAAATTTCTTTTGGCTAGGAACATGGAGTTTTTTGCTTTATTAAAGGTTAGTGGCTATAGGAAATCTAAATCTGTATTTTACATTCTGACCATTTAAAGTTGCTGGAGACCATTTGGTTTTAGACATTGCTTTTATAGCGCGTTCCATTTCTTTATTCATAGATTTATTATCTCCTTTAATCTGAATGTCTGTAATATATCCTTCTTGATCAATTACAAACGTGGCTTCAGATCTTATTTTACCTCGACCATTGATTTTACCACTATCAAAGGTTTGGTAAAAGTTTTTTCTGAAAGCATCTGTTCCGCCAGGATATACAGCTACTTTGTCAGCTTTATCGTAAATATTATTATTTACAGTTGCGATTTCTTGATTAGAAGAAATGGTTTCTTGAGAGAATGTTTTTACGGAAATGATAAGTACAGCAAAAACGAGTAATTTTTTCATTATAGTTTATTTATAAATTATTTAAATCCTGAGCAATCAGCCATGCTTCGCTCCAACAAGCCTGAAAGTTAAATCCGCCGGTTACGGCATCAATATTCAGCACTTCTCCGGCAACGTAAAAGTTAGGCAAAATTTTCGAAGACATATTTTTAAAATTAATTTCTTTTAAATCTACACCTCCTGCGGTTACAAATTCATCTTTAAAAGTTGACTTTCCGGTAACCTGAAATTTCTTTTTGCATAAATTTTCCAAAATTGTCTGCATTTCTTTTCCCGAAATATTCGCAATTTGTTTATTCAAATCAACTTTTGAAACCTCCAGAATTCTCTGCCAGAATCTGTTTGTCACATCAAAGATTTTCGATTGCCCGATTGTTTTTTTAGGATTTGAAATTTTGAAATTCTGAAATAATTCTTCCGCATCATCGATATCTTTCGAAATAAAATTGACCTGAATTTCGAAATTGTATTTTACCTTCGCCAGATTAATCGCTTCCCAGGCCGAAATTTTAAGGATTGCAGGTCCCGAAAGTCCCCAATGGGTTATCAGTAACGAACCGCTTTCTTCTGTTTTTAGTTTCGGAATAGAGGTTTCTGCCATTTCAAAGCTTGTTCCCAAAAGATCTTTTAGCAAATCATCTTTAATATTAAAAGTAAAGAGGGAAGGAACTAAATCAATAATTTTATGTCCCAAGTTTTCAATCATTTTCAACGATTTTGGTGAACTTCCCGTTGTATAAATCACAAAATCGGCTTCAAAATCTCCCAAACTTGTTTTTACCAAATAGTTTTCATCCCGTTTTTCAATTTCTTTTACAGAACATTTGGTTTTAACTTCAATATTTTTCTGCTGAATTTCGTTTAAAAAAGTATTGATAATTGTTTGTGAAGAATTGCTTTCCGGGAAGATTCTGTTATCCTTTTCTATCTTCAACGAAACTTTTCGTTTTTCGAACCAATCCATCGTATCTCCTGGTTGAAATTTGGTGAAAACGCTTAGTAATTCCTTGTTTCCACGAGGATAAAACTGCACCAGTTCTTTAGGATCAAAACAGGCATGGGCTACATTACATCTTCCGCCTCCGGAAATTTTTACTTTTTGCAAAACATCTGAATTCTGCTCAAGAATGGTGACTTTATATTTCTTTTCGTCAAGATTTGCTGCGCAGAAAAAACCTGCGGCACCGCCTCCGATAATGATAATTTGCTTCATAATTATTTAATCTTATGCTGAAGATTATTTTTGCAAAACTACAATTTTTATAAACCATCTTATTTGAGTAATTTTGGGGATTATAATTTTTGAATTTTAGTGCTGAAAAATTATTATCGACAAAAGGATTTAAGTTTTTAATTTTTCCATATCTTATTCTTACACTTTGTCATTCCGTAGGAATCTTAGCAAAGTTTTGAATAGTATGGGTTGGATTCCTACGGAATGACAAACTGGATAATTATAGTCTTACATATCTTTTGAAGTTGATAAGCTGAGAAATTCATATTTTAAACAAAATTAAATGACATTTTACCATACATTCGAAGTTCGCTGGAGCGACCTAGACGCAAATAAACATTTGGCCAACTCGTCTTACGTGCAATATTGTGCGCAAACAAGAATGGCTTTTATGAAAAAAGAGAAAATGGGTGTTACCCAAATGAGCCGATGGGGAATTGGCCCTGTGATTATGCATGAGCGTTTTTCTTTTTTCAAAGAAATCTTTGCCGATCAAAAGGTGATTGTAAGCCTTGAAATAGACGGCTGTGCAGAAGATGCCGCAATCTATCGTTTCGTTCACAAATTCTATCTTCCGGATGGTTCTCACTGTGCTACCTCTGAAGCAACCGGTGTATGGATTGATACGATGCTAAGAAAAATGACTTCGCCACCGGATGATGTGGTAGAAGCAATGAATAAATACAAAATGCCTGAAACGATATTGATGACGAAAGAAGATTTTAAAAAACTTCCTTTCAGACCAGAAAATATTGACCCGCAAGTGTTCAATGTTTAAAGTTTTGAGTTCAAGGTTTAATTACTCATTACTAATTACCTATTATTTATATTAAAATATGTTTGAAGATAAACAACCAGAATTGACCCCCATTTCGAAATTAGGAGAATTTGGGCTGATAAAACATTTGACGGAGCATTTTCCTTTATCCAATGAGTCTTCGGAACTCGGGGTAGGAGATGATGCTGCTGTTATCAATCCCGGAAACAAGAAAGTGGTGCTTACGACTGATGTTTTGGCAGAAGGCGTTCATTTCAATTTGGGCTATGTTCCATTAAAGCACTTAGGTTATAAAGCTGTTGTTGTGAATTTGAGTGATATTGCAGCGATGAATGCAACACCTACACAGATTTTAGTTTCTCTGGCGGTTTCAAACCGTTTTCCCGTGGAAGCTTTGGAAGAATTATATTCCGGAATTCAGGCCGCTTGCGGAAGATATAAGGTAGATTTGATCGGAGGTGACACCACGAGTTCAAATGCCGGTTTGGTGATGAGTATTACTGCTGTTGGAATTGAAAATGAAGAAAATATTGTTAAAAGAAGTGGTGCACAACCCAACGATTTGTTGGTGGTAACCGGAGATTTAGGCGGAGCTTATATGGGACTTCAGATTTTGGAGAGAGAGCATGCTGTTTTCTTGGCTGATCCTAATATGCAGCCTGAAATGGCAGGTTTCGACTATATTTTAGAAAGACAGCTTAAGCCGGAAGCAAGAACTGATGTGAAAGGGATTTTAGAACAATTAGACATCAAACCAACATCTATGATTGATATTTCAGACGGTCTAGCTTCGGAAATTCTGCATCTTTCTGATCAGTCGAAAGTTGGTTTCAGATTGTATGAAGAGAAAATTCCGATGGATAATCTAACGATTACAACTGCAGATGATTTTAATCTAAACCCTGTAATGACGGCGTTAAGCGGAGGTGAAGATTACGAATTATTATTCACAATCTCTCCAAGTGATTTTGATAAAATGAAAAACCACCCAGATTTTACCATTATCGGTCATGCGGTTGATAAGGAAGAAGGTAACTTTATGGTTGCAAGAGGCTCTAACCAATTGGTTGCTTTAACGGCACAAGGTTGGGATGCTTTTCTAGGAAATCAATACAACGATTAAAATTTAATTTTAAATATTGTGAAGCCACTGCATTTTGTAGTGGTTTTTTTTTGTTCAATGCTCGGTAGTCTGACTTAAATAGGAGGATAATGAAGCTTAAACATACAAGGTTGGAGTAAAATGCTTAAAAGATACAGCTTTGAGGTCGGGAAATGAGGCTTTTAGCTCCGATAACCGAGCTAATTACTCTGATGTTTGAGCAAAAAGCACAAATGTTTAAGTTCTGAACTCAAATAATTGACAAAAGACTTTCCAACAATGAGCAGATTGCTGATATGCAAAAAGAAACGACAATAATAAACTAACTTGATGCGTGGTTTGCTTTTTATCGCGTCGTAATCATCTATCATAAAAAAAACTATATATTTGAATATAAAAGCATTAAGATGAAAAAAATAGATAATCTAAGTTCGGTTAATCAACAATCGTCACATATTAACTGTAGGCTATTAACGCAGAGGTGAATTTTATTCTTTTATAAGAGAGTAAGCAAAGAAGAATCGACAAGTTGATTTTATAAAACTTTTGTCCAAGCTTTGCGAAGTAAATTTATTTGCCTTTCTTTTTAAAATATAAAGTTTAATTATAAAATCTTTGCGTTTTATGATTTTAAAAACTATTATCAGAATCTCTTATCCCGAACTGAGGTTAAATTAGGTCAGGAACTAATAAAAAAGGCACATAATGGATAGTAGCATATTAAAATTTTCAATAGTTTATATTGTTTTCTTTGTGATAGAAGTTTTCATTAGTTATATATTTTTATTAGTCGAAGAGTCATTTAACATTTCCAGTACAATAGATGCTGTTAGCTTGTGGAATTTTTGGAGACTATTATTTTATGGAGTACCATTTTTAATATTATATTTTTTTTTACTTAAATACTTTAAAAATTTAAAAATTTATAAGCCGTTATTATTTTCTATTTTTAATTTATTAGTCTATATTTTATTGACCTTTTTATCGAGAATTATTTTTGGGAAGAATATTCCACTTTCTCCAGAAGGAATAATGTTTTGGATAACTTGTTTATCAATACTTTTAGCTCCTATTGTTTTAGGGTTTATTCCTTACTTTAGAGGGTTAATGAATAAAATTTAGGTACGTTCAAAAGTCATGAAAAGTTGGATCATTATTACAAGAATTAAAAAGGAATAATATCCACTGTAAAGTGTTTTAAAATCAAAAAAATTTTAATACCAAATGATAAATAAAAAATTAGATGAAATCTTTGATAGAATTTATAAAACAGAATGCTCTGTTGATGATTTGATAATAAAATTAAAAGAAAATGGCTTATCGCAAGGTGAAACGCATATTATTTTGTATAAGAAACTTAAAAACAGATATACTTTTAGTGAGTTACGAAGCTATATCGTTTATTCTTCTTGTTGGTCAGATTCTTTGAAACAAAATATTTCCTTAGATAATGAATTTGATGAATTTTTAAAAGAAGAGTAGCATATGAGCAATCCGCGTCCCGCTCATTACTTTGAAAAGTTGCTACACAAAGCACGAGTAAGACCAACCCAAAATCCCTAAATAGTATGAATTTTAAAACTAAAATAGTTATAATTTTATTATCCTCTTTATTACTTACGAATTGTAAGGAGGAAATGAAAAATTGTGTAAGTCAATCTACCGATACTAATGTAAAACTATATAATGATTTAACAGATCAGTTGATACCTTATTTTTTTAGAGAAGATTATTTAGGTGAAAAAAGATATTTTGATAGTTTAAGAGTTCATGATGATGATTTATATATCAAAGAGAAGACAAAAGCGCACAACGAACTTTTTAATCATCCTGAAAAATTTTGCAATTTGTATATAGATTCTACTAAAAATAAAAATACAGATTTTGCTACAGGTAGTAAATATTTTATTACAGGTCATCCCGAAGCTCATATAAATTCCATAAAAATAAGGAAGGAGTTTTTAAAAGAATTTTCCAGTAATACAGATATTATTAAAAAATTAAGCACACGAAGTTCTATAAAAGCAAATCAATTTAATTTGTGTACCGCAAAAGTTCTAGATCTGGCAGAGTATGATAAACATACAAATGAATGTGAGATAGGTGTTGTCTATTTTTCAGAGATTGTATTCGATACTTCAAAAAAAAGAGCATTAGTTTTTGTTGACCATCTTATAAAAAAAGATTATTACGGTAGAAATGCTGTATTTAAACTAAGATTGCATGATAATTATTGGGAAATAGAAGATGTTATGTTATTGTCAACTTCCTAATTTCCGGCTCTTTACGCGATAGCTCCCCTGGTGCGAGCATCCTGCTCGTACTCATTATACAAAAAAATAGTTAGCTAAGCTTTTGCGAGGAGTTTTGGTATGCTGTAAAAACCATTTTATCCTAAAAAAAACTATATTTTTGAATATAAAAAGCATTAAGATGAAAAAAATAGATAAAAAAGAAGTTCTGCAAATAGCTATTCAAAAGCAGCAGGAATTAACAGAAAATTATACCCAGCGAGTTTCCGATATGAAAGCTGATACTTTCAGCAGAAATGCATCGGCAAGCCAAACCGAAGATCGTCACAGTAACAAGCTCGATGTTTTACAGGCTTTGGAAAAAGAACTCGATTTTGCACAAAAAGAATGAATTGACCGCTTAGTAACCTGCAGCAAAATAATATCACTCCACCGCCAAATTACGGGCAAAACGCTGGCTACAACGGAAGCTGCGTAAGCAATTACTCAGGAGATAAAGAAACTGAAATCTATTGGTTTCATTCGGATCATTTAGGATCTAGCAGCTATATTACGGGAAGAGATGGTGAAGTAACCCAAAATATAGAATACTTCCCAAGTGGTGAGACATTTGTAGAAAACCATAGAAACAGCAATTACAGCCCATATAAATTTAATGGCAAAGAACTTGATGCTGAAACAGGGTATTACTATTATGGAGCTAGGTACTATAATCCTAGAGTTTCTCTTTGGTTGAATGTTGATCCACTAGCGGAGACTACGATGGAGCCTTATATTTATTGTGGAAACAACCCTATTAATTACATTGATCCTGATGGAAGATTTAGATTACCAGCAAATGCTACGAGAATGGAAAGAAGATTATATAATGAGGCAATAAAAACTATAAAAGCGGTGTTTCGAGATTCAGGATTTCGAGAAGCGTTTAAAGACAGATTTAAGGTAGATGATAAAATGATACAGAAAATGCTCAAAGATGGAGATGGGCCCACTGTTATAATGAATGAATATATGGGACATTTGGGGTTATTTGATCAAGACAAAGATTCCAATGCTATTTATATTGATCCTGGCGTAATAAACACGGTTTCAAAACATAAAGGAGATCAAAAGTATATTGATAATTTAGCAGAAATCATAATTCATGAAGGTGGTCATTGGGCAGACTATGCATTTGACAAAATTTCCGAGGAATTTACCCTAGGTTTTAGGACGAGTCTTCAATCAAAAAGTGGTATGCCAGATGCAGGAGATAATTGGGAATATATTTATTTTGGAACAGATACTCAATCTGCTGCTTCTGATCGTGATATAATTACTGAAAAGTTTGATGCAATTAGGTCGAATAATTTTAGAAAAGATTTTAGGCAACAACGTGAAAGCAGGGACTTGAAATCACAAAAAAAGTCATCTATTTTAGATATTTATAAAAAACCAAAAGATAATTTGCGAACAAGAGGATGTTATTAATCTAAAATTTCCAAATAGTATGAATTTTAAGAGTAAAATATTTATAGTTTTATTATCCTCTTTATTACTTACGAATTGTAAGGAGGAAATGAAAAAATGTGTAAGCCAATCAACCGATACTAATGTAAAACTATATAATGATTTAACAGATCAGTTGATACCTTATTTTTTTAGAGAAGATTATTTAGGTAAAAAAAAATATTTTGATAGTTTAAGAGTTCACGATGATGATTTATATATCGAAGAGAAGACAAAAGCGCACAACGAAATTTTTAATCATCCTGAAAAATTTTGCAATTTGTATATAGATTCTACTAAAAATAAAAATACAGATTTTGCTACAGGTAGTAAAAATTTTATTACAGGTCATCCCGAAGCTCCTATAAATTACAAAAAAAGTAGGAAGGAGTTTTTAAAAGAATTTTCCAGTAATACAGACATTATTCAAAAATTAAGTACAAGAAGTTCTATAAAAGCAAATCAATTTAATTTATGTACCGCAAAAGTGCTGGATCTGGCAGAGTATGATAAACATACAAATGAATGTGAGATAGGTGTTGTCTATTTTTCAGAGATTGTATTCGATACTTCAAAAAAAATAGCATTAGTTTTTGTTGACCATAATATAAAAAATTATTACGGTAGAACTGCTGTATTTAAACTAAGATTGCATGATAATTATTGGGAAATAGAAGATGTTATGTTAGTGTCAACTTCCTAATTTCCGGCTCTTTACGCGATAGCTCCCCTGGTGCGAGCATCCTGCTCGTACTCATTATACAAAAAAATCGTTAGCTAAGCTTTTGCGAGGAGTTTTGGTATACTGTAAAAGCTACTTTATCCTAAAAAACTATATATTTGAATATAAAAGCATTAAGATGAAAAAAATAGATAAGAAAGAAGTGCTGCAGATAGCTATTCAAAAGCAGCAGGAATTAACAGAAAATTATACCCAGCGAGTTTCCGATATGAATGCTGATAGTTTCAGCAGAAATGCATCGGCAAGCCAAACCGAAGATCGTCACAGTAACAAGCTCGATGTTTTACAGGCTTTGGAAAAAGAACTCGATTTTGCACAAAAAGAATGAATTGACCGCTTCTTAACCTGCAGCTAAACAGCATTACACCACCGCCAAATTACGGGCAAAACGCTGGCTACAACGGAAACTGCGTAAGCAATTACTCAGGAGATAAAGAAACTGAAATCTATTGGTTTCATTCGGATCATTTAGGATCTAGCAGCTATATTACAGGAAGAGATGGTGAAGTAACTCAAAATATAGAATACTTCCCAAGTGGCGAGGTTTTTGTTGAAAACCATAATATTAAAAGTAATAACAGCCCATATAAATTTAATGGCAAAGAACTTGATGCAGAAACAGGGTATTATTATTATGGGGCGAGATATTACAATCCTAGAGTGTCTCTTTGGTTGAATGTTGATCCACTAGCGGAAGAGTTTCCAGGCTGGAGTCCATACAATTACGCACTACAAAATCCCATTAGGTTTACTGATCCCGATGGACAAGCACCAAATGATATTGTGTATATTAATAATCGAGGAGTAGAAGTTCATCGTATAAAAAGTGATACTCAATTTAGAACCTATATACAGGCAACTACTAACGCAAGTAGTGACCCTTCTCGAAGTACAGCAGGATGGAAACAGGTTGTGATGCCTAATATTATTCAAAGTAAAGGAGGGGAAAATGTTTCGGGATCAGCCTATCAAGAAAATGATTATCAAATTGCTGCACGAACAGGATATTTTAACCAAGCTAAAAATTCGGGACAATTAAATTTAGTGACGGAAGGGGGAAATTCTATTCCTCAGGAAGCAATTAAAGGAATCTCTGATTTAGATCCAACTTTGGTTAAGGCAATCACGGTTCAAGAATCGAATGCGGGTACATCTGGTATAACTGATATAATGCAAGCGAATGTTCCTGGAGACTGGTCTAAAATGAAAAGTGAATATGGATTAACCAAAGGAGCTAAAACCGAGGAAACAAACTCATTATTTGCAGGAACAAGGGTTTTAGCTACAAAAGGATTTAGAGGAGGGGTTTCTTACGATTCGAAAACAGGAAAGTCAACATATAAATTCCAAGGCTGGGCAAAAGCAGTAGAAGCTTATAATGGTGGTGGTACAGCTGGTTATCAGAAAAGAGTATTGCAAATGCAACAAGAATCGAAAAAACCTAAACCTTCAGATTACTAAAAAATGAAACGAATTTTTTTAACATTAATAATATTGACAGGATGTAGCAAATCCAAACCGTCAACAGACACATATAAAAAAAATATCGATTATTATGAACGTTGTCGTTTGTTGGTATTAGAGGAAAATATACCTAAACAAAATTTTGAGTTTGAAAAAAAAGGAAAAGAAATTGACCAACAAATAGTAAGGTATTTAGGTAATATTGTTACTACCAAAAAAGATACTCTTAAAATTGTAAATTCCATTCATTATACAGGTGTTTACGAAGATGCTAAAAGAGGCAATGGTCAATTATATATCTATAGTATTAATAACGAATTACTTGGCTATTATAATTTAGGTTCTGCATTAGCTGTACCAAATGATATAGAAAATAATAGAGAATTGATTTTTAAATATGATAATGAAAGCTGTAATCAAACTACTAAAATTAGTTTAAGAGATAGTATTCCTAAAAAAATATTTATTCAATGTACAAAAGAAGGAGGAGATCTTTATAACCTTCAAAAAGAATAGATATAAACAAAAACCCCGCTTATAAGCGGGGTTTTTGTTTATATAGCAAGCGCATTAGCAAGCGTTTGTTTTAGTCTTTGCTTTGTGACAAGTCCGTCAATAATAGAGAAGACGGATTTTTTTTCATTCTCCCCATGCTGGTGCGAGCATCCTGCTCGTACTCATTATACAAAAAAATCGTTAGCTAAGCTTTTGCGAGGAGTTTTGGTATACTGTAAAAGCTACTTTATCCTAAAAAAAACTATATATTTGAATATAAAAGCATTAAGATGAAAAAAATAGATAAGAAAGAAGTTCTGCAGATAGCTATTCAAAAGCAGCAGGAATTAACAGAAAATTATACCCAGCGTGTTTCCGATATGAAAGCTGATACTTTCAGCAGAAATGCATCGGCAAGCCAAACCGAAGATCGTCACAGTAACAAACTCGACGTTTTACAGGCTTTGGAAAAAGAACTCGATTTTGCACAAAACGAATTAAATTACCTAAGTCAGCTAGACATTACGGAAGAGAACGCCAATGTGTCTCCAGGAGCAATTGTGGTCACGGATACCTTAACTTTTTTCATTGGTATCTCAACCGACAAAATTGAGATGAGCGGAACAACTGTTGTTGGAATTTCTACTAAAGCTCCCATTTATGCAAATATGAAAGATCTTCAAAAAAACGATTCCTTTACTTTTAATGAAAAGACATATCAGATTTTAGATTTATATTAAAACATTTCTAAATTAAAGTCATAAAAACAAATAATCCGTCCCACAACTGGGACGGATTATTTTGTATATCATTAAATTCTTACGCTTTCACAATATTCAGAATCACTTCAACTGCCTTCTCCATGCTTTCTAAAGCCACATATTCGTAAGGTCCGTGGAAATTGATTCCACCCGCAAAAATATTCGGACAAGGAAGTCCCATATAAGATAATTGCGCTCCGTCTGTACCGCCTCTGATGGCTTTTATTTTAGGCTCAATACCTGCTTCTTTCATTGCTTTTGCAGCAAGATCGATGATGTGCATTTTACCTTCAAACTGTTGCTTCATGTTGCGGTATTGTTCCTTTATCTCCACTTCGGCGGTTTTTTCACCATGTTTTTGATTAAACTCAGCAACTTTTTCTTCCATGAATTTTTTTCTTGCCTCAAATTTCTCTTCATCATGATCACGAATGATATATTGAAGTTTACACTCTGAAACATCAGACGTTACATCCATCAAATGATAAAATCCGTCAAATCCTTTTGTCGTAGAAGGAGTTTCGTTTGCAGGAAGAGACTGTATAAATTCTGCAGCCAAAAGATTGGCATTTACCATTTTCCCGAAAGCATAACCAGGGTGTACGCTCAAACCGTGAATTTTTACCACTGCTCCAGCAGCATTGAAATTTTCGTATTCCAATTCTCCAACTTCGCTTCCATCCATTGTATAAGCCCATTCTGCACCAAATTTTGCCACATCAAATTTGTGTGCACCTCTTCCGATTTCTTCATCCGGCGTAAATCCAACCGCAATTCTTCCATGCTTGATTTCAGGGTGAGCGATTAAATATTCAGCAGCCGTTACAATTTCTGCACAGCCAGCTTTGTCATCGGCTCCCAAAAGCGTATTTCCGTCAGTGGTAATTAAAGTCTGACCGATATATTTCTTTAAACTTTCAAATTTTGAAGGTGATAAAGTAAAGTTTGTTTCCCTGTTTAAGATCAAATCTTCACCTGCATAATTTTCCCAAACTTGTGGTTTTACATTTTCACCACTAAAATCAGGGGAAGTATCGTAATGAGAAATAAATCCTATTGTCGGCTGATTGTCGTTTTCCAGATTAGAGGGAACGTAGCCCATAATATAACCGTGCTCGTCAATAGAAACATCTTCCAAACCAATCGTTTTTAGCTCTTCAACGATGTAATTGGCAATGTCCCACTGTCGTTCTGTTGAAGGAGTGGTTTCGCTTTCGGCGTCACTTGTTGAATATATTTTTACATAGCTGAGAAAACGGTTCAGCAGTTTTTCTCTCCACATCGAGTTGAATTCTATTGTACTCATTTTGATATCATAAATTTTAACAAAGTTAATAAATTCAAAGCTCAGAACGGGTTATTTGTTGGTGAATGTATTGTATCGAAATTTTAAATCAGAAATAAATTATTGATAATCAATTTAATATTAGCTTTGCTGGAAACGAGAACTAAATAGTTTAGTTTTATTATATTTGAGAAAATCAAAAGTAAAATGTTTCTTACCGAATGCCCTAGAGATGCGATGCAGGGTTGGGATGAGTTTATCCCGACCGATAAAAAAATAGATTACATCAATTCACTGATGGAAGTTGGTTTTGATGTGCTTGACTGCCTGAGTTTTGTCTCTCCGAAAGCAATTCCGCAAATGGCAGATTCTGCTGAGGTTGCCGAGAATATCGATAAATCTTTGTCTAATACCAAGGTTTCGGCAATTATTGCCAATTATAGAGGTGCTGAAAAAGCTTTGAAGCATCAGTCTGTAGATATTTTGGGATTTCCTTTTTCTATTTCTGAAACTTTTCAACATAGAAATACCAATAAAAATCAGGAGGAAGCTTTTGATGATATTGTAAAGATGCTTGAGCTCACAAAAAGTGAAGGCAAAGAACTGAATATTTATTTTTCAATGGCGTTTGGAAACCCGTATGGGGAAATGTGGAAATGGGAAGATGTAGATTTTTGGGCCAATAGATTTTCTGAAATAGGAATTAAAAATATCCTGCTTTCTGACACAACTGGAGTAGCAACGCCGGAAACTATTGCTTTATTATTCGAAAAAATTCCTTCAAAATATCCTGAAATAGATTTTGGCGCACATTTTCATAACCGTTACGAAGATTCTTATTCTAAATTAAAAGCAGCTTATGATAAAGGTTGCAGAAGATACGATTCTGCAATAAAAGGAATTGGTGGCTGCCCGATGGCAAAAGATGATTTGGTAGGAAATATGCCGACAGAGCAGGTAATCAATTTTATGAGTGTTGAAAAAGCGGAACACAAATTGAATTTATTAAATTTCGAGAGTTCTTATAACAGAGCGAAAGATATTTTTCATTTTTAGAGACAGTGTCTCTTTCATTTTAAATTAAAATTATGACATCAAAAATAACATACACAGGAGATTTAAGATGTTCAGCAGAACATTTACAGTCTGGAACCATCATAGAAAGTGATGCGCCAACAGACAACCACGGAAAAGGTGAAAAATTTTCACCGACAGACTTGTGTGCAACTTCTTTGGCAGAATGCGCATTGACAACCATTGCCATTTTGGGTAAAGACAAGAATATTAATATTGATGGAGCGTATTGTACACTTCAGAAAATTATGAAAACTGAGCCAAGAAGAATTGGTGAGATCGTCTGTAATTTTGTTTTTTCAGATCAGTATTCAGATGAAGAAAAGGCCTTTATTGAGGAAACCGCTCACAATTGTCCGGTTTCAAAAAGTCTTCATCCGGAACTTGTACAGACCATGATTTTCATTTATCAATAACTAAAACCGCAGAAATCTCTGCGGTTTTTATTTTTTAGCTTTAATAGATTTTTGCAGATTTAAACTTAAATCGAACTGAGTTTAGGATAAGAATTAAGCGAAATCTTTTACCTAGCAAAGATTTTAATTTTTAAGCTTATTATTTGAAGGAGCCAAGAATAGCGACAAAGTCGCTGATGAAGTTTAGATAAAAACGAGAGCTTCATAAAAATCAATTTATTGATTCTCAATCTTTGCTCCTTAAAATAAGATTTGCAATAATAAAGCTTTGCGTTAAATATATAACAGTTTTATAGTGAGTATTTTATGATTGTCGCTTAAGCCTAATTTATGTAAATTAATCAGGGATAAACATTTAAATTAAAATAAACATCGATGCTTCCCATAATTTCACCACAACAATTAAGAGAACTTTCTACAAAAAGCCTTATTATTCTTGATGTACGAACCGGAAAAGACAATTATCAAAACTATCTCAATAAACACATCAAAGGAGCAAGGTTTGTAGATTTAGATGAAGATTTAGCTGATGTTGGCGAGAATGTAGCTTTTGGAGGAAGACATCCTCTGCCAGAAATTCAAAAATTTAGTGAAACAGTTACTCTTTTAGGGATTTCTGAAGATTCTTATGTCATCATTTATGATGATAAAAACGGAGCTAACGCTGCAGCGCGAGCATGGTGGATGTTGAGATCCTGTGGTCTTAAAAATATTCAGGTTTTAGATGGTGGAATTCAGGCAGCTGAAAAAGAAGGATTGGAGTTTTCGTCAGGAGAAGAGACTTTTGAGAAATCTGAAATCATTACAAAAGAACATTGGCTTCTTCCTGTTTCAAGCTTGGAAGATGTTGAAAATGAATTAACAAGCGAATCTGCTACCGTCATTGATGTAAGGGATGCTTATCGTTATAAGGGTGAGTCTGAACCGATCGATTTAATTGCTGGTCATATTCCCGGAGCCATTAATATTCCTTTTTCTGAAAATTTAGATCAAAACGGAAGTTTCCTGAAGCCGGAAATTTTGAGAGAAAAATATAAAGATTTATTGAAAAATAAGCCTGAAAAATTAATCGTTCATTGTGGTTCGGGAGTTACGGCTTGTCATACTATTTTAGCATTAGAATATGCCGGTTTTCAAATGTCAAATCTATATGTAGGTTCGTGGAGCGAATGGAGCAGAAGAGAAGGAAAAGAAATTGCACGAGAAGATTAAAGGATTGAAGTTGGGAGATGGAAGTCGATACAAGCATTCATTTCTAATAATGTTTTCATTAATAGTAACCTCAGGAAAGAATAAAAAAAACCGGAGAATTTCCGGTTTTATATTGTTTTGATGCGGAACGAAGATAAAACTTC
Organism: Chryseobacterium sp. CFS15; assembly: GCF_031118795.1. NCBI lineage: Bacteria > Pseudomonadati > Bacteroidota > Flavobacteriia > Flavobacteriales > Weeksellaceae > Chryseobacterium > Chryseobacterium sp. CFS15. The sequence goes on from NZ_JAVHYL010000005.1 coordinate 224,219, forward strand.
CAGCCTCCGGCTTCCTTCATCCATCTTATTTAGAGCATTCCCAACTCAAATTTTGCCTCTTCACTCATCATATCTTTGTTCCAAGTGGGTTCGAAAGTTAGTTCCAAATCTACTTCGTTCACATTTTCCACTTCTTTCACTTTGTCCTTTACCTCTTGCGGAAGACTTTCCGCAACGGGACAGTTAGGACTCGTTAAGGTCATGATGATTTTCACATCAGCTTCATCGGAAATCTGTACATCATAAATTAAACCCAATTCATAAATATCTACCGGAATTTCAGGATCATAAACAGTTTTTAATATTCTTATAATTTCTTCTCCTATATCGGCAATCTGATCGTCTGTAAATTTCATTTTATCGTTTTAATGACCGTTCCAACGGTATTTTATTTAATCTAAATTGATATTTCTTTTTAATAAATCTTCCTGACGCATCCGTCTGAAAATATTGGCCAAAGTTAAGACATCTTTTTCACAATATTCGACTATTCGTTGCAAGTCTTTTTCTATGTAGTAGATTGATGAAACCATTGATCCGTCGATGTCGTCTTTCGGTGTAGGAATTCCGAAAACATGCGCTAAAAGCTCAAGTGAAATATAGCTTTTGTAGTCTCCGAATTTCCAAAGTTCCATCGTGTCGAGATGCGGAATTTCCCAAGGTTTTTTTCCAAACATTTGAAATGGAGATGGAGGCATCATTCCGTTGATCAAAAACCGTCTTGCAATCCACGGAAAATCAAATTCTTTTCCGTTATGCGCACAGAGAATAACATCACGCAGTCTCGGGCTGTTAAAAAGCTCTCCAAATTCCTGAAGAATTTTTCTTTCATCATCATCTGCAAAGCTTTTTATTCTTAAAGTCTCGTTTTTTTCGAGCATTCCGATCGTAATGCAGATAATTTTTCCAAACTCTGCCATAATACCGGCTCTATCATAAAAATCTTCTGCAGAGATCTCATCTTTTCTTTGATATCTAGTTTTTTTATCCCAAAGTTTCTGTTCGGTTTCAGAAAGGTCTTCCCAGGAACCTGCATTTGGAACTGTTTCAATATCAAGGAATAAGACTTTTTCTAATGAAATATTTTGTATCATGATTGTGTTTTTGTAAGTTGATTAATAATGGTTTAGAAACGATGAGATTATGTAGATCGTTATCCCACCTGTAATCCGTTTTTCGTCGGAAGAGATGGCGATAAAAGCGTTACGTCTTTTGCATCATCACCATAGACTCCTAAAACAAGGCATTCGCTGAAAAAATTGGCAATCTGTTTTTTAGGGAAGTTAACAACGGCTAAAATTTGTTTACCCACCAAATCTTCTTTGCTGTAAAGTGTTGTGATTTGTGCTGCAGATTTTCTTATTCCTAAATCTCCAAAATCGATTTCAAGCTGATAAGAAGGGTTTCTTGCTTTTTCAAAATCATTCACGGAAATAATTGTCCCGCATCGAATGTCTAATTTCTCAAAATCTGCCCAGGTTATTTCAGGTTTTGTTGTCATAATCAAATGTTCTCTCTTTTTGTGCTTCTTTAAAAGAAGGTTATTTACAAATATAAATATTTTGCTTGGAGATATATTGTGATTATGGCAATTAAAAATTGTTAAAAATTTTATTTTTGGATTAGAAAAGCTTTATCTTCGCAGGAAGATGTTTCGTAGCGCTTACATATTGTTTTTCTTTTGTTTGGGGTTTTTCTTAATGCCCAATAAGATGTATGCATGCAAAATGGAAGCTGCTTCAACTCATAAAGTAGATTCTAAGGCTGCTACATCAAAAAAAGATGATTGCGAGCATAAGAAATCTGAAAAAAATCATTGCGGAAACGATTGTAGCAATGCTTTGTGTAAATGCCCTACAAACAGCAATATTTCTTTTTTTTATTCTAACAGTTTCTCTTTCACTAAAGTAAAGGTTAATGTATTCCATTTTTTTCTGATTGATGAAACTAATATTTCCAAAGGTTTCTATTCCATTTGGCTGATTCCTAAAATAGGATAATCCTTTAATGTATAGCCACAGCTATGCTTTTTTGAAAACATTTCTGTTTTCAACTTTATCATTTATTTAAACTTAATTTCAAAACAATGAGACAAGTAGATGCTGCATTTACTTGTGATCATTACAATAAAAAATATTATGAAGTCAATATCAAAAATAATGGCCGTCATGATGCTTTTAGTATCATTGATATATACTGCCCAGATCAAAAATGCAAAAACCGAAACGGTAAAAATCTCTGGAAATTGCGACATGTGCAAATCAACAATTGAAAAAACCGGAAATGTCAAAAACGTAGCCAAGGTAAACTGGGATAAAGAAACAAAAATGGCAACTCTAACTTATGATGCATCGAAAACAGACCAACAGGAAATTTTAAAAAGAATTGCCCAGGCAGGATATGATAGTGATTCATTTTATGCACCGGATGATGTTTATGCCAAACTACCGTCTTGTTGTCAATATAAAAGAAATAAGACAACAACAATGGACGGGCACGGACATGATCATTCTGCAATGAAAGGCTCTATGTCAAACGAGCAGGATCACTCTTCAATGTCTGATCATTCTTCAATGACTCAGAAAAGTAAACCGACTGGTTCTCCTTTGCAAAGTATTCAGAATTCTTATTTTTCATTAAAAAATGCTCTTGTAAAATCGGATGCTAAAACTGCTTCTGGAAGAGGAAAAGAATTAACAGATGCAATCACGGCTATAAAAATGGATGAACTGTCAGCTACAGAGCATGATGTTTGGATGGAAGTAATGAAAAGCTTAAATAGTGACGCTTCAGCAATTGCTCAAACGCAAGACATAAAAAAACAAAGAGAAGCTTTCAAATCATTATCTAAAAACATGTATGAATTGCTGAAAACTTCAAAACATTCTGCTCCTATTTATTATCAGTATTGTCCTATGCAGGATGCTAATTGGCTGAGTACGGAAAGCACAATTAAAAATCCATATTACGGAGCACAAATGCTTACTTGTGGAAATACGGTTGAAACTTTAAAATAAAACAAGGAGTAATATGTTAAAAACTAAATATATAGTTCTCTGGATTTTGTTTTCGTTTTCCTTTGCAAAAGCACAGGAGCATTCTCCACATAATACTCAGAACAAAAAAATTCTTCCTTTCCCTGAGAAAAAATTAACGGAAGGTAAAACGGTAACTTATCATTTGTATGTAAAAGATACGCTGGTTAATTTCACAGGAAAAATGAAAAGAGCGATTGCCGTTAATGGTCAGATTCCGATGCCGACGCTCACATTTACCGAAGGTGATACTGCGGAAATCATTGTACATAATATGATGGATGAAGAAACTTCTCTACACTGGCACGGATTGATGCTGCCCAACAAAGAAGACGGTGTTCCTATGCTTACCCAAATGGGGATTAAACCGCATTCTACATATACTTATAAATTTCCGATCATTCAGCATGGTACGCATTGGTATCATTCCCATTCAGGAATGCAGGAGCAGATCGGAATGTACGGATCGCTGATTTTGAAAAAAAGAAAGGATGATCCTACGTTCAGAAAAGGGATTGATGATATTCCGGCAATTCCGTTGATTTTAAGTGAATGGACAGATCTAAACCCTCATAATGTGCATAGAATGCTTCACAACGCCAATGACTGGTTTGGGATAAAGAAAAAAAGCACTCAAAGTTATTGGGAAGCCATAAAAGAAGGACATTTTGGAACTAAAGTGACCAATGAATGGAAAAGGATGCTTGCAATGGATGTAAGCGATATTTATTACGATAAATTTTTGATTAATGGTAATTCTGAACAGCAATTGTCGCAATTTAAGGCAGGAGATAGAGTGCGGCTTCGGATTTCCAACGGAGGTGCTTCGTCCTATTTCTGGATCAATTATGCAGGTGGCAAGATTGAAGTTGTAGCAAACGACGGAAATGATGTAGAGCCTTTAATGGTAGACAGACTTATCATAGGAGTTTCTGAAACGTACGATATCGTAGTCACCATTCCTGAAAAAAATACGTCTTACGAACTTTTGGTAACTCCGGAAGACAGAACGAAGTCAGCATCAATTTATATAGGAGAAGGGGTGAAGCAGCTTCATGCTCCACTTCCGAAACTTAAATATTTTGAAGGGATGAAAATGATGAATGATATGATGAAGATGAACGGTGATATGAAAGATATGGGAATGGCAATGAGCCTCCAGAAAATGGATATGAATGCTGTAATGTATCCTGAAATCTCTGGCGAGAAACCAAAAAAATCTCAAAAAATAGATATGGATAAGGATATGAAGATAAATCATTCTTCACACAATATGGGAAATAATGATATAGTAACCTTAAACTATAATGTGCTTAAATCTCCATACGATACTTCACTACCGATAAAAGATTCTGTGAAAAATATTACCCTTACTCTTACCGGAAATATGAATCGTTATGTATGGAGCATGGATAATAAAGTGCTCTCCGAAGTTGATAAAATACAGGTTAAAAAAGGAGAAATATTAAGAATAAAATTGATCAACAATTCTATGATGAGACATCCGATGCACTTGCACGGATTTGATTTCCGTGTACTTAATGACAACGGAGCTCAGTCTCCATTGAAAAATGTATTGGATATCATGCCTATGGAAACTGATGTGATAGAATTTGCTGCCAATACCGAAGGAGACTGGTTTTTTCATTGTCATATTTTATATCACATGATGGCAGGGATGAACAGAGTTTTTGCTGTTGGAGACTATCAGAACCCGGAAATTCCGGATAAAGAAAAAGCCTATAAAATGCTTCAGGACGAAAGTAACGAATGGCATCTTATGGCAGAAAATGATTTTGCAACCAATGGTAACGACGGTCAGGCAATGTTGCAAAATGCAAGATGGAGCATCGGTGCAGAATGGAGATTAGGATACAACAGTATGCACGGCTACGAAACAGAAACCCATATTGGCCGATATATTGGTAAAATGCAATGGTTAATGCCTTTTATTGGTTTTGATTGGAGATACAGAAACTCTCACGGTTCGGAATTGGAAAAAAATCTCTTTGGGCAGAAAAGTAAAAAAGACCAACGTGCAACGCTAAGTGCCGGAGTGGTTTACACTTTACCAATGCTGGTTGATTTTCAGGCAGAAGTCTTCACAGACGGAATTGTGAGGCTGCAATTAAGAAGAGAAGACATTCCTCTTACACAAAGATTGCGCGGTGCTTTTTCTGTAAATACTGATAAAGAATATATGCTGGGTTTAAAATATATAGTTACCCGAAATGCATCCTTATCTACCCATTATGATAGTGATATGGGTTGGGGAGCAGGTATAACGCTGGCTTACTAAATCTTTTCTTACATATTAAACTAAAAACCAGAACAAAAATATTGTTCTGGTTTTTAATTGTTCGATAACTATTACCTTTTGTCAAATTGATAACATTTAATTATTATTTGATAGAAATTTTGATTATTTTTACTTAAAACACAATATAATGCTGATAAAAATTTATGGCAGCGCCATTCATGGAGTTTCTGCACAAACTATTACCATAGAAGTCAATGTTGATACAGGAGGAGTAGGCTATCATTTGGTAGGTCTTCCCGATAATGCCATCAAAGAAAGCAGTTATAGAATTTCTGCGGCACTCAAAAATTGCGGATTTAAGATTCCCGGGAAAAAGATTACAATCAATATGGCTCCGGCAGATCTGCGAAAAGAAGGTGCAGCGTATGATTTGAGTATTGCAATCGGAATTTTAATTGCGTCTGACCAGATTTTGGGTGAAAATGTACAGGATTATATCATTATGGGTGAGCTTTCGCTTGATGGGAGTTTGCAGCCGATAAGAGGAGTGCTTCCCATTGCTATTCAGGCTCGTGAAGCAGGTTTTAAAGGAATTATTTTACCTAAACAAAACACCAGGGAAGCAGCCATTGTCAATAATCTTGATGTATATGGTGTTGAAAATATCAAAGAGGTCATCGATTTTTTTAATGAAGGAAAGCCTCTTGAGAAAGTGGTTTTAGATACCAGAAAAGAATTTCAGGATAAAATAAATAATTTCCCTTTTGATTTTTCTGAAGTAAAAGGCCAGGAAACCGCCAAGAGAGCAATGGAAGTTGCCGCTGCCGGAGGCCACAATATTATTCTTATCGGTCCACCGGGAAGCGGAAAAACAATGCTGGCAAAAAGAGTTCCGAGTATTTTGCCGCCACTTACTTTAAAAGAAGCTTTAGAAACTACAAAAATACATTCCGTAGCCGGGAAAATGGGAACGGAAACTTCTTTGATGACCGTTCGCCCATTTCGTTCACCTCATCATACGATTTCAGATGTTGCGCTTGTTGGTGGCGGAAGTTACCCACAACCTGGAGAAATTTCATTGGCTCATAACGGAGTTTTATTTCTTGATGAAATGCCCGAATTTAAAAGAACGGTTTTGGAAGTCATGCGTCAGCCTCTAGAAGACCGAGAAGTAACAATTTCCAGAGCTAGGTTTACCGTAAATTATCCTGCAAGCTTTATGCTGATTGCTTCGATGAACCCAAGTCCGAGCGGATATTTTCCCGACGATCCCAATAATACGTCTTCTGTTTTTGAAATGCAGCGGTATATGAATAAACTTTCGGGACCACTTTTAGACAGAATCGATATTCATGTTGAGGTGCAGAAAGTTGAGTTTGAAAAATTGACGGATAAAAGGAAAGGTGAAAAAAGCGAAGATATCAGAAAAAGGGTTTTAAAAGCCCGAGAAATTCAAAATGAAAGGTATAAAGATTTGCAAATCAGCTACAACGCCCAAATTGGACCAAAAGAAACTGAAACGTTTTGTGAACTTAATGACGCCTCATTTAACCTTATTAAACAAGCTATGGAAAAACTGAATCTTTCTGCCAGAGCATTTGACAGGATTTTAAAAGTAGCCCGAACAATTGCTGATCTGGAAGAGTCTGAAAATATTTTATCTCATCATATTTCGGAAGCGATACAGTATAGAAGCCTCGATCGGGAGTTTTGGAATGTTTAATATCAATTTTCATTAATAAAAAAGCACCCCTAAATTTTCATTCAGAGATGCTCATCGAAATCATTTGATGTTTTTATTAAACCCTGATTTATATTTAATTAATTCACGGTCACTTTTAAGACATTTTGTACTGCAGGTACGGGATATTGTGTTCCTACTTTAGAAATAACAATACTTTCTGCCTGAGGAGTTCCTCCAAATAAAGACTGACGGTTTCCTGCTCCAGGATATTGATTGACTCCTGTTCCAGAATCATACAAAGTTGTTTTTGATGTAAGATCGCCTGTTGTACCTGCATCAATACTTTGCTCATTAGCATAAAACCAGTCATTAGAAAAGCCAAACATGGTTACGTAGGCTATTTTATCTCCCGGTGTAAATGAAAAACTGGTCATCATCTTGCTTCCCGGTGCTAGAGGAGCATTTCCTGCAATATAAACTCCTTTTACGTTAGGCATAGCTTTTAAAGTAGTTTGAAGTTTCATAACATTTCCGGTCTGAGAAACTTCTTTTAATCCATTACCAGAATCTAGCTGGCCTGCTTGGTAAATAGGGTTTTGATTACCACTGTAAACCACGACCAAAGCAGGAGAAAGACCGGTCATGATTCCTGTATTTGTATTAAGTTTGGTTACCATTTTAGTAATGCTTCCCATCTGAGCAATATCTGTAATTTCTGGATTTGATAATGCATTAGGTGTAAAAAATGGAGCCGAATTAAGCAATTGCGCACCATTGTAATTTGATACTGCCCAAACTCCCGGAGATAGAGGCGTTTCGTTGGCTGTTCCGCCAGAAGTGTTGGCTATCGTTAATGTAAATTCAGATTTCACAATGTCGTAGCTCAGATTTAGCTTTACCAGTTGAGAGGCATTCACATTGGGAACCTGAGCGATAGGATTGTTCTGAGCAGCTCCGGTAGTATTATCTTTTGTACCGTTGTCCCACAATAAAACTTCCGAAGAAACGTCGCCTGTAATGGCATTTCCATTAGCATCAAATAATTTTATTCCTGGCTGTTTTGATGCAAAAAACCAATCTTTGGATGCTCCGTACATCGTTGCGAACATTAAAGACTGCGCTTTTCCTGCAATGAATTTAAAAGAAACCGATTCTCCAGGCATAATAACCGGCGTATTGGTTCCCTGAAAGCTGCCACTTTCTACAAAATCTTTTGGGGTAACAATATTTTCAAAAGTAATTGTTTTTTCCATAGGGCTTTCCATCACCATCATTTCGTCATCATCACATGATGAAAGGCTGAAAATTGTCATAAGCCCAAATCCGAGCGTTGTCATTTTTAAAATGTTCCTTTTCATAAATGTATTTTTATAGTTTAACTGATTTATAAGTATAGTCGTGTTTATGTAAGAATCCTGACAAAAAAAAGTGTTTTTTTGCTGAAAACAAGTGGTAAGTAATTGATTTTTAATCTATTAAATTTAAAATAATTAAGTACTAAGAAATGTTATCCTTGAATATTTCCGGTGAATGAAAATTCATCAATAAAAGTTTTAAATAGATCATCTAAATATTTGTATGGAATCATTTAATTAAAAAAAAACAACAAAAAAACCGTGAAATAAAATTCCACGGTTTTAAAAAAATATTGTTTAGAAAATTACTTTTTCTTTTTTGCCGGAGCAACATTTTTTAGTTTAGATTTCCCTGTATCAGCAGGAGTATTTTCGTCTCTAACTAATTTTAGTTCGTCTACAATTCTTCTTGCACCTGCATATTTATCAATTGTCCAAAGAACAAAACGGATGTCAACATTGATTGTTTTTTGCCATTTGTCTTCAAATACAATATCTCCGCTCAATGCTTCACTGTTTCCGTCGAAAGCGATACCAATAAGGTTTCCTTCTCCATCAATTACCGGTGAACCAGAGTTACCGCCTGTAATATCATTATTAGAAAGGAAGTTTACCGGCATGTAACCTGCTTTATCAGCATACTGGCCATAATCTTTCATATTGTGAAGTGCAATTACTCTTTGTGGAAGATCAAATTCTTCGTCACCAGCTTTATATTTTCCTACTAAACCTTCCATTGTTGTGTAGTAGTTGTCAGTAACACCAAAGTAATTTCTGTCGTCTCTCATTGGTAAGGTATCAATAGATCCGTAAGTAAGTCTCATTGTAGAGTTTGCATCCGGATAGAATTTTTTCTCAGGCATTGCTTTCATTAAACCACCTAAGAAAAGACGGTTGTTTTTAGCAAAATTATCGTCAACCTTCACAAATCTTTCTGCCGAATATTTTTGATCAGCTATAATTCCTTTTGCGATTTTTGAAAGCGGATCTGCATCCAATTTCAAACGGTCTGGGTTCATCATAAAATTTGTAGCCGAAGTTTTGTTGGCAAAAATTGATGAAGCTGCCATTTTTGCAAGATTGTTGGCGTCTAGATCCATAATTGTTTTAGAAGCAACATCAGGATTTACTTTGCTTTGGTAAAGCTTAACCATAGAAGTAATCATTTCTGATTCTAAATCGGTATTAATGCTTTCGTAAGCAGTTTTAATAGCTTCTTCTACTTTCGGTTTCATGGCCAGTCTACCTTTCATATCCTGTAAAGCATAAGCATCTAAAAGACTTCCCAATTGGTAAGAAAGGCTGATGTATTTTGTATTTCTTGTAAGAATAGAAGCGTAATTTTTCTCAACATTTCTATCAGATACCTGCTTGTAATAAGCTTTGATACCTTCTAAAACGCCATCATAACTTTCGTTGTTTGGCTGTACAGACCAATCTCTGTAGATTTTTTCAATAGCTTCTTTATCGGCAATTGTCCCGTTATTTTTCACGGCATCAATTGTTCCTTGTCTGTTTTTCCAATAGTTGGCAACGGAAGCATATTGTGAAGCGTAGGCAAGCTGAGTTGTCTTATCTTTATCCATATACTTCTTCATCACATCCATTGCAAGTCTTGAAGCTTCTACCCAAGCCGGATAATCTTTGTTTACCATTTGATCAATACCATAAGAGGTAAGGTAACGGTTTGTTCTTCCCGGATATCCTAAAATCATTGAGAAATCACCAGGTTTGTATCCCTTAAGAGAAACAGGTAAAAAATGCTTAGGCTTCAAAGGAACGTTGGTTGGCTTAAATTCTGCTGGGTTTCCTGCTGCATCTGCATATACTCTGAAAACTGTAAAGTCAGCAGTATGTCTTGGCCATTCCCAGTTATCTGTGTCACCTCCGAATTTACCTAATGCTGAAGGCGGTGCACCTACTAATCTGATATCTTTATAATCCTGATAAACAAAATAGTAAAATTCATTCCCGTTGAAGAAATCTTTTACTACAACAGTATATTTTCCGTTTTCAGAATTTTCTGCCTGAATTGCTTTAGTCTCAGCATCAATTACAGCTTTTCTGTCAGCCGGAGACATATTTTCGTTTAGTTTAGAATTGATTCTCTGCGTAGCATCATCCATTCTTACCAAAAATCTTACATAAAGATCTTTAGAGTTAAACTCATCTTTCTGATTCATTGCCCAGAAACCATTTTTCAGGTAATCTTTTTCAGGTGTTGAAGCCGCTGCAATAGCGCCGTACCCACAGTGGTGATTAGTAAAAATCAACCCTTTGTCTGAAACGATTTCTCCTGTACAAAATCCTCCAAAGCTTACGATTGCATCTTTTAAGCTAGAGTTGTTTACAGAATAAATCTCTTCCGGAGTCAACTTTAGACCCTGTTTTTGCATGTCTACCCCATTAAGTCTTTTGATGAGCATCAATAGCCACATTCCTTCGTCTGCCCTCATTTGAGCAAAGCCTAACAAGAAAGTGAATAGTAAAAATATTCTTTTCATTTTATAAAATAATTTTTGTGGGGCTAATTTACTAATTTTTACGATAATTTGTCAGCAATTGGTACGAAAATGGGTGGCTGAGTGATATGAAAAACATTTTATCATTTCTTTACGCCTTTTTTATTTTAAATTTAGCTGTAAGCTGCTCTACGGCAAAGTTGAATAATCAGCACTACCAAAGAGAATGGATGTTGGTTTCGTTTGATGGCTTCACAAAAGAAGAGCTTGTAAAGAATAAAGCAGAGATCAACCTTACTGCGCCTGCAACAGACGGTAAAATCCGAGGAACAGCGATGATGGGCTGCAACAGAATGTTTTTTACTTCAAAACTTAAATCTAAAAACAAAGTGGAGTTTTCCGGGTTGGGAAGCACCTTAATGGCTTGTCAGGAAATGAATCTGGAAACAGAATTCACAAAAGTTTTTGAAAAAATGACTCGTTATGAAATCAATGGCCATTTTCTTACGCTTTATGATGACAAAGGAACTCAGATGAAATTTATCGCTGCAGATTGGGATTAATTTTCTCTGCTACAAATTAATAATAACTAAATATAAACCTGAATAATCTTATTTTTCAAGATTCAGAATAATATTTATCATAGAAAAGAGAATAAATAACTATTATATAAACAGATACCGTAACTATTTGAGAAAAATCACCTGTTTTTGGACAGTGTAGTTGCATTTATTGATTAAAAATATTATCTTGTAAATCTTATAAATTATACAGAATTTAATGCTAGAAAAGAAACAACATAGTTACGAAAAGGCAGTTTTGGTGGGCGTTGTTACCCAAAATCAAGATGCTGATAAGTTGCAGGAATATATGGATGAGCTTGAGTTTTTAGCTCATACGGCGGGCGCTACAATAGACAGGCGCTTTACTCAGAATTTAACTCAGCCAGATCCCAAAACCTTTGTAGGAAGTGGAAAAGCACAGGAAATAAAAGAATATGTAAAGGAAAATGAGATCGGAACCATTATTTTTGATGATGAATTGTCTCCCTCTCAACTTAAAAACCTTGAAAAAGAAATTGAAGTAAAAATTCTTGACAGAACCAATCTTATTCTCGATATTTTCGCACAAAGAGCACAAACTTCTTATGCAAGAACTCAGGTTGAATTGGCGCAATACCAATATTTGCTGCCGAGATTGAGCAAAATGTGGTCTCACTTAGATAAGCAAAAAGGGGGAATCGGAATGCGTGGTCCCGGTGAAACAGAGATTGAAACCGATAGAAGGATCATCCGCGACAGAATATCTTTATTGAAAGACAAGCTGAAAATTATCGACAAACAAATGGCAACCCAACGTAATAACCGCGGGAAAGTAGTTCGTGCTGCTTTGGTAGGGTATACCAACGTAGGAAAGTCAACGTTGATGAATGCTATTTCTAAGTCTGATGTTTTTGCCGAAAATAAACTTTTTGCAACTTTAGATACGACCGTAAGAAAAGTAGTAATCGGAAATTTACCCTTTCTTTTGACGGATACCGTAGGTTTCATCAGAAAATTGCCCACTCAGTTGGTAGAATCATTTAAGTCTACTTTGGATGAGGTGCGTGAAGCCGATTTATTGATTCACGTTGTTGATATTTCTCACGAAAGCTTCGAAGATCATATCGAATCTGTGAATCAGATTTTAATGGAAATCAATGCACATCAGAAACCGATGATTATGGTTTTTAATAAAATTGATGATTTCAGTTACGAGAAAAAAGACGAAGATGATCTTACGCCAAGTTCAAGCAAAAACGTTTCTCTTGAAGAGTGGAAGAGAACCTGGATGGCAAAATCTAAGCACCCTGCAGTTTTCATTTCTGCTCTTACGAAAGAAAATTTCCCTGAGATGAAAAGACTTGTTTATGATGAGGTGATGAAGATTCATATTTCAAGATTCCCATACAATGATTTCCTCTTCGAATATTTCGATAACGACGAAGACGAAGCTTCAGAAAAAGAAGATTAATGAATTGCAGAATTTTATTCTTTTTACTTATTCTTCCGTTTTTTGGCTTTGGTCAAAAGACAAAACTCGATTTGAAAAATATCGAGAAAAACCTCAGCAATCCCAAATCTGCGTACAATTACGACAGACTTATCTTTAAATTCAGAGGACTTCCAAAATCTGTCGACAGTATAGAAGCGCAGCATTTGTACTACGGAAGAAATTTCAGGAAAGATCTGGTTTCCCAAACAGGAGACGATTTCAAAGAATTAGCAGAGGCTTTCAAAAGCAACAATTTTATAGAATGCATCAGGCTTGGTAAAATACTTTATTCAAAAGATCCTACCAACCTTGATGTTATTCTTATTTTACTGCGTTCCTATGATCAGACAAAAGATATAGGAAACTTCGCTCATCACATTTCCCAATTAAGGCTTCTTACCGATGCTATCAAAGATTCCGGGGACGGAAAATCAGAAAAAACAGCATTTAAAGTAAACAGTGTGGGAGATGAGTATATCTTTCTCAATGTAATGAATGTGGGACAAGACTATACCAGAGCTTCTAAAACGTTGAAAGATGGTATCGTCGACGTTTGGGAAAAAGGCGAGAACAAAATTTATATTAAAGTACTTTATTTAGACTTAATTTTTTAAAACAATTTTATTGGAATTATATTATTCATTTTCAGCGCTTATCGTATTAGCATCCATTTTTGCATATATCAACTACAGATTTTTAAAACTTCCGAGCACCATCGGAATTATGGTCATTGCCATCGTGGTATCTATCATTTTGGTTTTATTTGGTGAAAGTTTTCTTCCTAAAACGTTCGGTCATCTCAATGATTTGATGAACAGTATAGACTTTACAGAAGTTCTGATGGGAGCAATGCTTAATTTTCTTCTATTTGCAGGAGGAATTCATATTAATATTAATGATTTAAAGGAACAGTTCCGGCCGGTTCTTATATTTTCAACAGCTGGAGTAATTATTTCAACCTTTATTGTAGGATTCGGAATGTTTTACCTGTTGCCGTTGGTGGGGCTGAAAATTCCTTTTATTTACTGTTTAGTATTTGGAGCATTGATTTCGCCAACCGATCCGGTTGCGGTTTTAAGTGTTTTAAAACAGGCTAATGTTTCAAAGTCATTAGAAACAAAAATTGCCGGAGAATCGTTGTTCAATGACGGTATGGCGGTTGTAGTTTTTACAGTGGTTTTACAGTTGGCTGTAGGAAAAGAAGTTGATTTAGGTGTTGAAAATATTACTATTTTATTAATGAAAGAAGCCGGCGGCGGATTGCTTCTGGGTGTTCTTTTAGGTTGGGTTACTTCCAGATTGATGCGAGAAATTGATGATTATATTATCTCTGTATTGGTAACGCTTGCGGTAGTGATGGGAGGTTATCTTGTAGCAAGACAAATGCATGTTTCCGGTCCGTTGACGATGGTTGCGGCAGGATTGTTTATGGGTAATTTTAACGTCAAATTTAAAATGAAATCTATCACACAGGATTATCTGATCAAGTTTTGGGAACTGATCGATGAAATTCTGAATGCCGTTTTATTCCTTTTTATCGGTTTTGAATTATTGATGATTAAAGATCTAAATCATTATGTAGTTCCGGGATTATTGGCAATTGCTGTGGTTTTGATTGCAAGATTTATTTCGATTTGGGGACCTACAAAATTTATGTCCTTCCGAACAAGATTTAGTCCGCAGACGATAAAAGTTTTATTTTGGGGTGGAATTCGAGGCGGTGTTTCCATCGCTTTGGCCATGTCTATTCCGAAAAATGAATACAGCAATGCTATTTTAAGCATTACTTATTGTGTAGTTGTGTTTTCGATTATAGTTCAGGGACTTACGATTGCTAAAGTTGCCAATCCTAAACAGATTGAAAAAGAAGCACAGGAGCAGGAAAGTATTGCTTTAGAAGACGGTCATTAAATATTTGTAAATCAATAGAATTATCAAATGAAAAAAATGTTTTTCTTACTGTCATTATTCTTTTTTGGATTTTACTTTTCACAGGTGAATATTGAACAGATAAAAAATGATGTGACAAGTGATCCTAAAAAATTTTATTATGATAATTTGGAGATTTTTATAACTAATCCAAAATCTTTGAATCAAGAACAGTTAAACTATATTTATTATGGAAATAATTATGTTGATTATGGTTATAAAAGAAGTGAATTTATGAATGATCTAGGTGAAGTTACCAAGTTTTCAAACAGAAAAATTTCATTTAAAAAAGCAACTGAGGTTTTAGAAAAAGCCAAAATCCTTTATCAGAAAAATCCTTTAAATAAAGAACTTTTATTGGATCTTCAAAAATTATATTATATAGTAAAAGAACAAGATAAGGGAGATTTTCATTTCAGTCAATATCAACTTTTGTACGAAACAATACAAAATAGCGGAACTGGGAAATTAGATATTTCGCCGCTTGTTGTCACTAACTTTTCAGATCAAATACTTGCTTTAGAAAATTCTAATGTTTTCGCCCGTGGAATAACATTTAAATCTACAGTTTTACCTGATGGTTCATGGTTAAATATTTATAAAAACGGACAAGATTTATTTTTTGTAAGAACAACTCATCATAAAGATCTTTATAAAGATGACAAATAATATCCTTGTAGAAATCAAAGAATCATTAGCTGTTTTATCCATACCGGAAAAAGCAGCTTTTTTTCCTAAGTTTTTCAAAACAGGGAAAGGAGAATATGGTGAAGGTGATTTGTTTTTGGGCGTGAAGGTTCCCGATCAAAGATTGGTTGCGAAGGAGTATTATTCAAAAATCAATCTGAAAGAATTGAGTGAATTGATTGCTTCTCCTTATCACGAACATCGGTTGACGGCTTTACTGATGTTGATTTATAAGTTTGAAAAAACAAAAGAAATAAATGTAAAAGAAGAAATTATCGAATTTTATTTGAATCATCTTCAGTACATCAACAATTGGGATCTGGTTGACACAAGTTGTTATAAAATTTTAGGACGCTATGCTTTCGAAAATCAAAAAGAAAGTCTTTTAAGGACGCTTTCTCATTCTGACCAAATGTGGCACAAAAGAATTGCTGTTGTTGGGACTATGTTTTACATTAAAAAGGGGTCTTTTGAATTAACAAAAGAGTTTGTGACCCAAAACCTGTTTCATCCTCACGATTTGGTGCATAAAGCAAATGGTTGGCTGCTGAGAGAAATGGGAAACAAAAATGAAGCAGAATTGATCGATTATCTCAACCAATATTACAAACAGATGCCAAGAACATGCCTTAGATACGCCATTGAAAAGTTAGATGAACAGCTAAGACAAGATTATCTGAAAGGTCGAATTTAAAATATATTTAAACTCAAATCATGAAAAATTTTTTAAAACATTTTTTGCTATTGCTTCCGCTGCTATTCTTAGTGAGCTGTTTCGATATTTTAGATAAAGTCAATGTCAAGGCAGACGGAAGCGGAGAATATTCCCTCATTCTGAACGCCAGTAAAAGCAAAACACGATTGGCATCCATCTCAAAAATGGAAACCATAAACGGTAAAAAAGTTCCGAAAAAAGGTGAAATCGAGGCTAAAATTAATGAAGCGGCAAGGATTTTTAAAAGCGTTCCGGGAATTTCAAACGTTAAAACGTCCATGGATTTTGATAATTACATCATCAAACTAAGCTGCAATTTCAAAAAAATTGAAAACATCAACGCTGGATTAGATCAATTAAAAGCCAAGAATATTTTAGGTAAAATGGTTCCTACACAGATTTACAATCATAATTCTGCTAAGAAAATTTTTACAAGAAATAAGATCAATACCTTCAAAAGTGATTACGACAAACTGAGTGCGGCAGATAAAGAAGTTTTTAATAATGCTAAATATACTTCGGTTCTGCAGTTTGAAAACACAGTGAAATCTCAATCTAATAGCGCATATCAACTTTCACCAAACAAAAAAGCAATGAAGCTCGAAGGGAATATTTTAGATTTTATCCTTCAGAAAAAACAGATTCAAAACAATATTATTCTACAATAACCAAATTAAAAAATGAAATCTCTACTTTTTAAAACACAAACCATTTTCTTTATTCTTTTTGGTTTTGTGCTCACTTTTGCGCAAAACAGAATGAAAGATCCACAAAATGCGGTTTTTTACATGGAAGTGAATGGAAAACAGCTTAACAAAAAAGTTAACTGGGAAAAATTCAACCCTTTTTTACAGGAAATTACCAAAGATAAAGGCAAGAACAAAAAAGCTTCATGGAACGACTATTCCAAAACGGGGATAAAATACGATGCTACACAATATCATTATGCAACGATGAATGATTCTGTGAAATCTTACAACACGAATTTTACTCTAGAAAGTCCGGAAAAATTTCAGGAATTTATCAATTCGGTAAAGAAAAAAGGACAGGAGGTAACCAGAAAAAACAATTATTCGTACGTTGATATTGATGATGATATTTTCGTAGCCTGGAGTGGAAACCGTGCCGTTTTAAGTATAATTAGCTACCAAAAGCCTTACAAAGGAGACTGGATGGACGATATTGATGCTGTAGACAGCACGGTCGCAGTTGTAGATAGTGCAGTGATTGCTATTGACAGTGCAGCTTCCGCAATTGATGAGGAAGAAGTGAAACCTTTCGATTATAAAGAAGAAATAGGATATCTGAAAGACGATATTAAATATTTAAAAGAAAGCATTAAAGATAATAATGCTGAAATTCTAAAACTTCAGAAAGACATCAAGTATCTAGAAAAGCATCACAAGTATCCAGAAGAAAAGAAAGTTCCGGAAATAACTGAAGCAGTAAAAGATTCTACTTACAAACCAAATGCAGAAGTTTTGCCACCGCCGATTTCGCAGGATGATTATTATGAAGAGGCGCCGTATGAAGTAGATTCAAGCTATCAAAAAGAAATGGATTCGCTGAATATTGAGAAATTCAAAATCGTTAAAAAGTTTGCGGAAGATCGTTTTGATCAGTATTTCAGTTCAAATGCGGAGTTTTCGGTGACCAAAGATATGTTGAGCTTCAGAGACCCAAATTCTGACGTTTTCATCTATGCAGATTACGGAAGAATTATCAATGAAGGAATTTACAAAAATATGCCTGCAACGTATAATTTTGCCGGAATTTTAGGTAAACTATATAATTCAAATACATCTTATAATCTGTATTTTGATAAAGATAAAGTAAGACTTGTTAATAATTATCAGCATAAAGATCCGGAAACACAAAAGAATATTTCGGAAGTCTATAAGGGGAAGAAGAACAAAAAACTGGCAGCCTTAATTAATGATAAAAGCGTCGGTTATTATGTGATGAATGTGAATGGTTCTAAATATTTTGATATGATGTACGGCTTGCTGAAAAATACAGGAGAGTCTGAATATCAGAAAGAAATGGAACTGATGATGGAAACCATGAAAATCGTTTTGGATGAAGAAGCAATCGCAAAAATTGCTCCCGGAAACGGAATTTTTGTTCTGAATGAATTAAAATCTAAAAACGTAGAATACACCGATTACGATTACGATGAAAATTATAACGAAAAAGAAGTAAAGAAAACCAAAGATGTGATGGTTCCCGACTTTACTTTTGCATTCGCTACAGAAAATGAAAACTATTGGAAACGAGTTTTCAATGTGCTGACTTCCAATAAGGCTTTTGCTAAAAACTTCTCCAAAAATGGCGAATTTTATGCTTTTAAAGACGAGAAAAATAAAAACAGTTATGTTGATCAGTTGTTTTTCACCGTAAAAGAAGGAATTGTGTATGTGACAACTTCAAAAGATAATATCAACACCAATAGCCATACTGAAGTTTCTAAGCAATGGATGAAAGATTCTTCGAAATATCCTTTGTCGGGACGATTGAATATTCAGAAGCTTTTGGTTGGTTTAGATAAAGAATTTAAAAGTAAATCTGAAAGAAAAACGCTTGATGTGTTAAGAAAAAATGTGGGTGAAGTTTACTTTAAAACCGAAGTGAAAGGCGGAAGTATTCAGACTGAAATGAATTATGATATTAAAAATTCTTCAGAAAACAGCCTGATGTATTTCTTTGATTTGTTTGATGAGATATATAATATTTCAGAATCTGAAAAGCCTTCAAATACTTTGTAAATGATAGTAATAGAAACGGGCTTTAGCCCGTTTTCTTAATTTTTAATGTAAATTGGCTGTAGCCAAAATAGATCATTTTGTAAGAAACTCATGAAGAAAAAATATATTTTTCTTATCATCATAGTTCTGCTTTCGATCGGAGTTTATTTTCTGTTTTTCCATAAAGATAAAAGCTTAAAATATATTCCTGACAATGCAGATATTGTTGTTTTAATTGATGTCAAAAAAGCGAAGAGACAATATATTTCCAGCTATTTAATGCATCCTTCGAAATGGTTTGAAGAAAAAAATGGAGCGAAAAATAAAATTTCAGTTACAGATTCCGGATTGGAAATTCCAGATTTTCTGCAGATTTTCCATTTGAATAATACTAAAATTTCTGAATGGTACACTGTTTTAGAAATCAATGATAAAGAAAAATTTTCAGCATTTTTAAAGGATCGAAAATTTATAAATGACGGAAAAGGGACATTTAAAAACAACCAGTTTTTTGTAAAAATTAATGGTGAAAAATGTATTGTCGGAACTTCCGATTTAAATTTCAACAACATCGGAAAACCGTTTTCTCAAAAATTCAGGAATAATGTTTTGAATGCAGATTCTTTTATGGATGATGGTTTAGGAAGCATTTCTTTTATTTCGGAATTACGGACTCAAAACTTTTCAATCGATTTACAAGATGATGAGATTGAAATAAAAAATAAACATAATTCGACCAATTTCGGATCATTGATTTCAGATTTATATAAGAAAAGTCAATTTCTGGATGCTGAATTAGATTCAGAAAATATCAAGAAAATAGGTTCTGTTTTTAAAGAAAATATGACAGATTCGACATCGGTTAATCATTTGAAAATGAGCGCTAATCTTACACAAGTGAATGATACGATTGTCAGTTACGAATACGATGATAACTTTAATGAAATTGAGAAAATCAGTTATCAGAAAATTGTTCAGCCGGATTATGAAATCGTGCTTCAGACTTCCAATCCTGAAAAAGCCTGGACGTATTTTCAAAATAAAAAATGGATCAATGCAAAAAATCAGTTTACAGCAATTCCTTTTCAGCCCAATTTAATGAGTGTAAATAAAAACCATATTTCTATAAAATCTACCCGAAAATCAGTAAAAATAAACGAGACTAAAAATCAAAATTATATTTTCATCAAAAATAATCCTTTATTATTATCTTCATTTAAAACTCTAAAGAATCAGTTTTTTGAAGATTTCGAATATCTCTTTTATGGAAATAAAAACCAGGACTACACGGTGAAAATTAAATTTAAAAAAGAAAAGTATCCATTAATTCTAAGATAAAACTCTATGTGTCCTCCAGAAATTGCTTTATTAAAAACATTCGTGCATTACTTTCTGCATTTGGCTTTCCCTGCGGTGATTGCCTTTGTTTTTTATCGTAATCAATGGAAAAGAGTGTACTTAATTCTGTTAGCGACAATGTTGGTTGACCTTGATCATTTGTTTGCGAATCCTATTTTTGATCCTAACAGAATGAGCGTTGGGTTTCACTTTTTACATTCTTATTATGCTATTGCGGTGTATTTTTTGCTGCTCTTTTTTAAAGGAAATTTAAGGATAATCGGCATCGGTTTACTCTTTCATATGTTGACTGACTTTCAGGATTTTGAGTGGTGGTGTCATTAAAATATTATTAATATTTTCTTTTAAGATTGCGAATTCGATAGATTTTTTGTATTTTAGGATCACTTATGAAGCCAAAAGAATTTTTACATTATACTTACATTTTCCCTGTTCTTGCTGTGATTTACTATTTCGCAGGATTTATGGGACAAGGGATTATTTCTGATATTATTGCAGGAATTTTATTAACCGGCAGTGTTTTATCTGCTGTACATCACGCAGAAGTAGTCGCTCATAAAGTCGGAGAACCGTACGGAACCATTATTTTGGCACTCTGTATTACGATTATCGAGGTCGCACTTATTGTTTCGTTGATGGTTGCAGGTGGTGCAGAGGCTATTACGTTAGCAAGAGATACGGTATTTGCGGCCGTTATGATTATCCTTAACGGAATTATCGGTATTTGTGTCCTGGTGGGCGGTGTCAAATATTTTGAACAGTTTTTTGCCAGAACTTCTGCGACAACATATCTCGTAAGTATCGTTTCTATTTTGGTGATTACTTTGATTCTTCCCAATTTTACTTCAAGTGTAAACGGACCTTATTATAATAATGCACAGTTAATCTTTGTTTCAATCGCTTGTCTTGTCATCTATGGCGTCTTTTTAATGGTACAAACCGTAAGACACAGAAGCTATTTTGTGCCGGCCGATGGCAATGCAGAAGAACATTTTATACCGAATAAAACACAGACAATTGTCAGCTTTTTCTTATTGGTTGTTTGTTTGATCGTTGTTGTTTTAATGGCAAAGGGACTTTCTAAAACCATCGAAGACGTGGTACAAAGCATGGGAGCACCAAAATCTTTGGTCGGAGTTATTATTGCAGGCGTTGTACTTCTTCCGGAAGGGCTGGCGGCTATTCGTGCGGCGAGAAATAACCAGTTTCAGTCGAGTTTAAACTTGGCTTTAGGATCTGCATTAGCAAGTATTGGATTGAGTATTCCTGCGATTTCTGCCGTAAGTATTATGTATGATATTCCTTTGGTGTTGGGTCTTGATAAAAAGGATATTATTCTTCTTACTTTGTCTGTATTTATCGTCATGCTATCCTTAAGCAGAGGAAAAACCAATATATTGTACGGAACAGTTTTATTAGTGAACTTAGCAGCGTACATTTTCACGGTAATTGTGCCATAATTTATAATTCGAAAAAGAAATTCGTAGCTCAGACTAAAGTTTTCTGGCCATTTCCATTTTATAAGCCATCAAATTGGCTATGTTTTCAGACTTTGTGATTGCCATAGAAGCGTTTTGACCTGTGAAATTTTCCTCAATTGTCTGTTTCCACAATGCAAGCCATTTTTCAAAATGCTTTTTCTCCATCGCTTCCATTTGGTTGATAGGGAAATGCACCGCCATGGGATTTCCTTTATAGCTCATCTGTCCAAAAAGAATACTTTCCCAGAACGAATACATTTTTGGCAAATGCTTATCCCAATCTACTTTTATAACGTCTTTAAAGAAGAAACCAATCGTCTCATCCTTTACCACTTTGTTGTAAAATGAATTCACCAATAATTCTATATCTTCTCTTGATTCTAACTTTTTCATTGTAATGAATTTTCCTTATCAAATTTAGTTTAATTCTAAATCCTAAAGAAGACAATCTAATTGATAAGTTTCATGAAAACAATATTTTATCTTTGCTAAATTAAATTTAAGACCGCGCAAATGAATTTCTAATTATGGCAAAAGGTTTCAGGAAAAAAATTCGTCAGGAAAACACTGAAAACAGTGGCTTCGGAAGTCTTGCTTCGGGAAGATTCATCAATAAAGACGGGCTTCCGAATGTAAGAAGAAGAGGCATCAATGTCTTCAACAGGTTGAGCTGGTATCATACGATGCTCAATTTGTCGTCGTTTCGGTTCATTACGTATTTGGTAGTGATGTATATTCTTATCAATTTGGTTTTTGCATTTATTTATTACCTTATCGGTGTAGAGCATCTTACAGGAATCGATAAAAGTAACCCTTTAGACGAATTTATCGATGTGTTTTTCTTTAGTTCGCAGACATTTACGACGGTGGGCTATGGAAGAATTGCTCCTGTTGGTTTTATGGCGAGTTTGGTTGCTACCTTTGAGGCATTTTTAGGATTGCTTACCTTTGCCATTGCAACAGGATTATTTTACGGTAGATTTTCGAGACCGAGAGCTTATCTCAGATTTTCAGATATTGCTGTAATTGCTCCTTTTCAGGATGTTACAGCGTTGATGTTCAGGCTGGCTCCTTATAAGAATAATGCTTTGACAGATGCGGATGTTACACTTTCGACAGCGATTGAGATCAACGAAGAAGGAACATTGAAAAGTAATTTTTACCGATTGGAAACTCAGCTCAGTAAAATAAACACTTTGGCTTTGAACTGGACGATAGTTCATAAGATTGATGAGAATTCTCCCTTTTTCGGGTTTTCTGCAGATGATTTTAAAAATACGAATATTGAAATAATAGTTCATGTAAGAGCGTTTGATGAAGTGTTTTCAAACACTGTTGTTCAAAGGTCGTCGTATGTTTCTCGTGAAATTATTTACGGGGCAAAATTTATTTCAATGTATTGTCCTGATAAAGAGAAAGATTCAACCGTATTGGATCTTGACAAAATTAATGAATATCAGAAAGTTGAGCTTAAGACTTCTGATGCGCAAAGATCATAATGAATTTAGAATTATACAAAACACAGGCTTTACAAAAGCAGAAAGAGCATAAAAAATTCTTGGAAGGTTTAAAAAAGAAACCTCCTAAAAATCTTGATTATATTGTGCAGGAAACTCACGACGAGGTTTTTGCAAAGGTAGACTGCCTTCAATGTGCCAATTGTTGTAAAACCACCGGGCCGCTTTATACTGAAAAAGATATCGAACGCATTTCAAAACATCTGAAAATGAAGCAGTCAGATTTTGAAGCAAAGTTCCTTCGTGTAGATGAAGATAACGATAAAGTTCTACAAAATCTTCCGTGTTTTTTTCTGAACCAGGACAATACTTGTTCGATCTATGAAGTTCGGCCAAAAGCATGTAGAGAATATCCTCATACAGACCGAAAAAAGATTTATCAGATTAATCATTTAATGATCAAAAACACAGTGATTTGTCCGGCTGCATTTGAGTTTGTGGAAGGTATGATGAAAAATGTAAATAAATAAATTGAATCTTAAAAGCTTTTAAAGTCTTATAAAATTGAGTTAAAATTAAGAACGAATATAATTTTATTTAAATCACTCCGTTTCAGAATTAAACCAATCTCCCAATTAGTTTTACAGCAGAAGTAGTTTTTTTATATAAGTAAAAATGGAATCCTGAGACGTAACGTTTCAGGATTTTTTCTGATCAATTTCCACCATTCTGAATTCAATCATTGTTTTAATTAAATCTAACGGCAAATCTTCTTTTATCGGAAACTGAACCGCTCCTTTCGAAAACTTATATTTCCTTTCTTCGAAGTCATTTTCAAAATATCTGATAGCTTCAGGAAGAGGATAAAAACCGATATGATTTTTATACGCAGCAAAATAAATTAACGGTTTCTCTTTGTAGCTGAATGCAGGCATTTGATAGCCGATATATTCATCAAGATCATAGTGCAGGGAATGTATAAATTCTCGCAAGTTCTCAAGTTTTTGCTGAGTTTCTTCAGGGAAAAGAAGAAAATATTCTTCGAAATTTTTAAATGTGTTTTTCATTAGATAAAAATAAAAAAAAGCATTGAACTGGACATTCAATGCTTTCACTTTCACTATTACTTTTTTCCCATTTATAAATCCCGGGACAGGCTGTAAGAAAAAAGGTCGGGAAAACTTCCCAACCTTTATATTTTTATACGACTCCCTGAGCAAGCATTGCTTCAGCTACTTTTACGAATCCGGCGATATTAGCACCTTTCACGTAGTTTACATAGCCGTCTTCCTCTTTTCCGTAGTCTCTACAAGCTTTGTGGATTCCGATCATGATCTCTTTCAATCTTGCATCAACTTCTTCCGAAGTCCAGTTTAGTCTGATTGAGTTTTGTGTCATCTCCAAACCTGAAGTGGCAACACCACCTGCGTTAGAAGCTTTTCCTGGAGAGAACAATACTTTGTTTTCAAGGAAATAGTTGATGGCATCTAATGTTGAAGGCATATTGGCAGCTTCAGTTACACAAAGGCAACCATTTTCTACCAATAATTTAGCATCTTCAAGATCCAGTTCGTTCTGAGTTGCAGAAGGGATGGCAACATCGCACTTCACTTCCCAAGGACGCTTTCCTGCATAGAAAACTGCAGAAGGATATTTTTTTGCATAATCTTCGGCTCTGTTGTTACCAGAAGCTCTAAGCTCTAATAAATAATCAATTTTTTCTCCTTCAATACCGTCTTTATCATAAATATAACCGTCCGGACCTGAAAGTGTAACCACCTTACCGCCTAGCTCGTTTACTTTTTTGATAACTCCCCAAGCTACGTTTCCGAAACCTGAAACAGTTACTGTTTTATCTTTAAAAGTCTGTCCGATAGTTTTCAACATCTGCTCAGCGAAATACACAACACCGTAACCTGTAGCTTCAGGACGGATTAATGAACCTCCGTAAGCAAGACCTTTTCCGGTAAGAACACCGGTAAATTCGTTTCTTACTTTCTTGTATTGACCGAATAAATATCCGATTTCTCTTGCTCCAACACCGATGTCTCCTGCAGGAACGTCTGTTTCAGGACCGATGTGTTTGCACAATTCTGTCATGAAAGCCTGGCAAAAACGCATTACTTCCATATCAGTTTTTCCTTGCGGATCAAAGTCTGAACCTCCTTTACCACCTCCCATTGGAAGAGTCGTTAAAGAGTTTTTGAATACCTGCTCGAATGCTAAGAATTTAAGTACAGAAAGGTTTACAGTAGGATGGAAACGGATTCCTCCTTTGTAAGGTCCGATTGCAGAGTTCATTTGAATTCTGAAACCTCTGTTTACCTGAATCTCACCTTTGTCATCAACCCATGGAACTCTGAAAATAATAATTCTTTCCGCTTCAGCCATTCTCTCAAGAAGCTTCATTCCGGTATATTCTTTTCTGGTCAAGATAAACGGAATTACAGTGACAGCAACTTCTTTTACTGCCTGTAAAAATTCCGGTTCGTTAGGATTTTTTGCCTCAATTTTAGCAATAAATTCCTGAACTTTCTGGTCAATATTATATTGTTCCATATTAGGTAAGGTTGAATATTATGTCAACAAATTTAATTTTTTTTTCAAGATTCACAATAGCATATTTAATATTTGCTGAAAATTCAATAATAATGAATCAAAATATTATTAAATTAATAATTTTAAACCAAATTTTATTAAAAATTAAATGTTATATATGAAATAATGAAATATTAAGAAATCGTTAATTCTTATAATGCTATAAATTGTCTCCCGGAAAATGATTTTACTTTTCCCAAAAGCTCTAATTCTAAAATTACAGGTAATAATTTGTGCGAAGACACCGATATTTTCTCTGCCAAATCGTCTAAAGTAATGTGCGGATTTTCTATAATTTGTTGATATATTAATTCTTGATTTTCAGATAATTGAACTGTTGTTTTGCTATGAGGGAAAAGTTCTTCAATTTTTTCTTTAGGATCATTCAGTCCGAGGAGATCAAGTAGATCTATTATGGTCGAAATGGCAGTCGCTTTATTCTGAAAAATAAGTTGATTACATCCTTGGCTGTATTTATCTGTAATCTTTCCGGGAAGGGCAAAAACATCTCTGTTGTAAGTATTTGCGAATGTTGCAGTACTGACGGAACCGCCGCCAAATGCTGTTTCTACAACAATGGTGGCAGGAGAGATGCCGGCAATAATTCTATTTCTTTGGATGAAATTTTCGCGGTCCGGTTTTCTTGATGAATTAAATTCGGTAAGCAATCCTCCGCTTTCCTCAAGAATCTTTTCTGAAAGCTTTTTGTTGGCAGAAGGATAGAAAGTGTGAAAACCGTGGGCCAGAATTCCAATGGTGGGAATTTGATGTTTTAAAGATTGCTCGTGAATTTCTTTATCGACGCCCAAAGCGAGACCACTTACAGAAATATACGGATGAAGTTTTGATCCTTCAAAGAAATCTTCAATAAATTTTTTCCCGTAAGATGTTATATTTCTTGTTCCGACTAAGCTTATAGTTTTGTGCTTTGTTTCAAAATTTCCTTTCTGATAGAGTATTGCTGGAGCATCGTCACATTCATTCAATAAAAAAGGAAGATCATTTTGATGGCGTAAATTGATTTTTATAGAATTCTTTTCGCAAAACAAAAGTTCATCTTCTGCAAATTTGAGATGTTCAGGATTTCCAATGTCGGAAATGATTTTTGTACCAATTCCATCCGTCTTGCTGAGTTCTTTTTTAGAAGTTTTCCAAACATTTTCTGCTGTTCCAAAACGGCGTACAAGCTTAGAAAAATTAATATCACCAATAAAATTACACTCCCGCAGAGCGATAGAATAAAGATGTTCTTCAGAATACATTTGTGTTATTTTATTCAAATGTAGCAAATTAGGATTTATTTTCTCCTTAATTCCTCCAAATAATCCCAGACATCTTCATTTTTTTTATAAGGCAATTCCAGGAAATCATCAGGATGGTTTTCTTTATATTCCTGCCAAAGTTTATCGTCTTTTTCGCTATAATAATTGGGGAATTCCCAGATGTATTTTTTCTTTTTTTCTCCAGAATTCTTAAATATAAATGCCATTGCGCTTCCCATTAATGCACCTGACAAATGCGCTTGCCAGGAAATTTTACTAGGCTCGTTAAGATTATAAAAAAGTTCTTCGGGAAACATTCCCCAGATTAAACTTCCATAATATAAAACAACCAAAAGGGAAATGGTCAAAAGCTTCATATTCCATTTAAAAACTCCACTGAAAAAAAGGAAAAATGCCAAAACATACACAATACCGCTCGCTCCGATGGTGCATGTATAATTATACTCGCCTGTCATAATATCAATCGGTGGCAACATCCAAAGCAGAAGACCGGTACCGATCCAGCCGATTACGAAAACTTTTGTGGCTACTTCAGAGTAAAATTGATATAATAAAAACATGAGTATTGCGATGGGTATTGAGTTTCCTATAATATGATCTATGCTGCCATGTAAAAGAGGTGATGTTATAATTCCCAATAGACCTTCCGGTAAAAGCGGAATAATTGCCCCAAAACAGCTCGAGAAAAATCCCATTGTCTGTAAAAGATACCCAAACCACATTGCAGCGAGCATAAGTAGGGGAGCAGTGAATGCTTTCTTGTGAATTATATTTTTAATCATATTGGTAAGGTGTCAAATCAAAAGCCAATTATAAATTTCGGAAATTTTGGCGATGATTTGGGATATGGTAAATGATTTAAGACAAAAAGTATCGATTTTAAAACTAAATCCTTAAAAGTTTCCAGTTTTAAGGAGTTTTTTTTCAAAAAGTCCCTGATAATTATTTTACTTATTTTTGTGATCACTAAAAATTTTTTGCATTTATGAGAAAGATTATTATGTTACTTTTTATTTACCTGAGTGCACATTCTTACGCACAAGTTATTATCAGTGATTCTGCAGCTGTAGACACCATAAAAAAGCCCAGACATTGGTCTGTGATCGCAAAAAATAGTGTGATGTTTAATCAGGCTGCTTTTTCAAACTGGGTGGGCGGTGGTGCCAATAATGTAGGCTGGCTTGCCAGTGCAAATTATAATCTTACTTATGAGAAAGACCGAAATCTTTGGGAAAATATAATCATCCTCAATTACGGTCAGAATACAACCAAAGGTATCGGAACCAGAAAAACACAGGATGTACTGAATGTTTCTACGAATTACGGGAGACAGTTTTCTAAGAGCTGGTATATTTCGAGTGGTGCAAGTTTGCTTTCTCAGTTCTCCGGAGGTTTTGAAGATGGAAATAATCCGCAGGCAAAAAAGATTTCAAATTTTATGGCTCCGGGATATGTGAATGCCGGTCTTGGTATTACCTACAGACCCAATGAAAATCTTACGGTTACATTAAGACCTGTCAACGGCAGATTTACTTTTGTTCTTGATAAAGAATTACAACTGGCAGGAAATTATGGCTTAAAAAGCGATGGCGATTTCTTCTTAATGCAGATGGGTTTTTTAGGATCTGCAATTTACAAAGTAAAACTTATGGAAAATATTGAAATGACCAATACAGCTTCTATATTCTCTAATTATCTTGATAAACCCGATCACATGGTTTTGTCGTATAACATGCTTTTAAATATGAAAATCAACCGGTTTGTTTCTTCTATTGTTACTTTAGATTTGATGTACGATCATAATCAGATTCAGAAAACGCAACTTAAACAGACTTTAGGAATTGGTTTTGCATATAACATCGATAATGGCGTAAAGCGCTCTAATCGTAAAGACAGTCAGTGGTGGCTTAAGAAATAAAACGTTTTAGCTATAAAAACAACAAAAGCACTTCACACGAAGTGCTTTTGTTGTTTTTAATTCATTCTGTTTTAATACATTTATGTTATAAAAATAAAAACACTTAGAATAATGAAAAAAAAATTTATACCTGTGTTCCTTTCTTTAGGAATAGGTCTCATTGCTCAGGAAAAAAATGGCAATACAGAATCTGATACCATTAAAGCATGGTCCATTCAAGGGAAAAATACAGTAATGCTCAATCAGGCAGCTTTCTCAAACTGGATTGGCGGTGGTGCAAATAATGTTGGGTGGCTTGCCGGAGCAAACTATAATATTACGTATGAAAAAGACAAAGACCTTTGGGAAAACATTATTATTTTAGGCTACGGACAAAACAATACAAAAGGAATCGGAACACGAAAAACTCAGGATGTCATTAATCTTTCAACTAATTATGGGCGAAAATTTGCCGAAAGCTGGTATCTGTCAGGCGGTCTGAGCTTACAATCCCAGTTTGCAGCTGGCTATGAAGATGGCAATAATCCTGAAGCTGCGAAAATTTCAAATTTTATGGCTCCGGGATATGTAAATGCTGGCGTAGGGGTCACCTATCGTCCGAACGATAATTTTACAATGACTTTAAGACCTGCAAACGCAAGATTTACATTTGTTCTCGATAAAGAACTCCAATATGCAGGCAATTACGGATTAAAAAATGATGGCGACTCTTCCTTATTTCAGTTCGGTTTCTTGGGAACAGCGATCTATAAATTGAAATTGATGGAAAATGTAGACCTGATGAACACAGCTTCTGTATTTTCGAATTATATAGATCATCCGGAAAGGCTCGTTTTGTCTTACGGAGCAATTCTGAATATGAAAATCAACAAATTTCTTTCTACCAATATTACGCTTGATGTTTTGTATGATCACAATCAAATTCAAAAAACGCAGCTGAAGCAGACTTTAGGAGTCGGTTTTGCGTATAATATTGATAATGGTGTGAAAAGATCTGATAAAAAAGACAATCAGTCTTGGCTGAAGAAATAGATGATCATTATTATAATAACAAAAGCACTTCAATCGAAGTGCTTTCTGTCTGTATATTTCAAATGGAAATTAAAATTCCATTGTTACTTCAAGTTTTTCTGCTAAAAGCTGTTCTATTTTTACTTTCAATGGTTCAATGTCGATATTTTGCATAGCGTCATTAGCAAAAGCGTAAAGCAATAAAGCCTGTGCTTCTTTTTTAGAAATACCTCTTGCTCTTAAGTAAAATAAAGCGTCTTCATTTAGTTGACCAACTGTACAACCGTGAGAACATTTCACATCATCTGCGAAAATTTCCAACTGAGGTTTTGTGTCAATTGTAGCTCCTTCGCTCAAAAGAACGTTGTTGTTTTGCTGATAAGCATTAGTTTTCTGTGCAATCTTATTTACAAATACTTTTCCGTTGAAAACCCCGTGAGATTTATCTTTAAAAATACCTTTGTAATTCTGATAACTTTGACAGTTTGGAGTATTGT
Source organism: Chryseobacterium sp. CFS15 (assembly GCF_031118795.1). NCBI lineage: Bacteria > Pseudomonadati > Bacteroidota > Flavobacteriia > Flavobacteriales > Weeksellaceae > Chryseobacterium > Chryseobacterium sp. CFS15. The sequence continues at coordinate 254,728 of NZ_JAVHYL010000005.1, forward strand.
GGTGAACCGCCGTGTGGTGATCGACCAACTGATCTTTACCGATAATCGTAATTCCATTCATAAAAGAGTTAATGTTTTCTCCGTTATGTATAAAATCAAGATTGTTTCTGATGATTTTTCCTCCAAAAGTAAATGTGTTTACCGTTGTTAAACTATCTCTTTCCTGTTTTGCGAACGTATGATCTACCAAATAAGAAGTGTCGCTGTCATTCTGAATTTTGTGCCAGTCTGCTTTTGCATTCTGATACGTAAATATTTCAGTTACCGAGTTGGTAAAGACAAAACTGCTGTCAAAATTATGATGACTTTCGATAATTTCCACTTTTGCTCCTTCTTCTACAATCAGTAAGTTTCTGGTGTTGTAAAATGTGTTTTCTTCCTGGTTTTGAGAAATATAAAAAATATGAATCGGTTTTTCGATGATCACATTCTTCGGAACTTTAAGGAAAAATCCGTATTTGCAATATGCCTGATTTAAGTTGGTAAAAGCTAAATCTTTTGCGGCAATTGTGTTAAAATATTTATCGAAAACATCTTTGTGATTCTCATCATTCAAAGCATAGTTGAAAGAAAGGAACTCAGCATTTTCGATAGAAATGTTTGAAAGCTCTTTGTGAAGTTTGCCATTTACAAAAACAATCCAGTCAAAATTTTCTTCACCCAAATGAAGCTCATCGAGCTGCTCTTTGGTGATATTATGACTTTCTTTCGGAAAAAAGTTGTAGTCTTTTTCCGTAATTTCTTTGAGATTGGTATATTTATATTCTTCGTCCTTCTTTGTAGGAAAACCCAATTCAGCAAATTTTGCTAAAGCTTCAATTCTGTTTTCGTCCAAAAAACGATGGCGAAGTGTATCGAGAAACTCAGTATGATTCGTTAAAATTTGTTCTTTTAAACTCATTATATAATTTGAAATTTTAGATTTGAAGTTTGAAATTAAGGACGCTGAAATTTGTTTCCGTTATGATCAATACTTTTTAAATATTTCATAAAACCTGAAATCATTTTAGACAAATCCGTAAGATCATTTTTCAAATCATTAAATTCGTTTTCGTTAATAAAATTTCTATCAAATGCCCTGACCAGTTGCGAGCGGACTTCACCGCAAGACCCTTTTGACATTGATAAAAAGTTGATAAATTCTCTGTTACCTTCCCTTTCAAAACCTTCTGCAATATTATCCATTACGGAGGCGGATGAACGGTCGATCTGATTTTTAATATTTTGACTGCAATTTGGGTTTTGAATTAATAAAATAAAAATTTTTTGGCACAATTCTCTTGATTTCTTCCAGATCTCAAGATTTTCAAAATTAGTAATTGTGGCCATACATTTTCAAATCTCAAATTAACAAATTTCAAACTAATTTAATAGCCAGTCGTAGCCTTTTGCTTCTAATTCTAATGCTAAAGATTTGTCACCTGTTTTAATGATTTTTCCATTCGCTAAAACGTGTACATAATCTGGCTGAATATAGTTAAGTAATCTTTGATAGTGTGTAATCAAAAGAACTGCATTTCCTTCGTTTTTGAAAGTGTTTACACCATCTGCAACGATTCTTAATGCATCGATATCTAATCCTGAATCGGTTTCATCCAGAATAGCCAATTTAGGATTCAGCATCATCATCTGGAAAATTTCGTTTCTTTTCTTTTCACCTCCCGAAAAACCTTCATTTAGTGATCTTGAAAGGAAATCTTTTTTAATCCCTAATTTTTCAGATTTCTCACGAATCATTGCCAACATTTCTTTTGCAGGCATATCTTCCAATCCGTTTGCTTTTCTGTTTTCATTCAAAGCAGCTTTGATAAAGTTGGTCACAGAAACTCCCGGAATTTCTACCGGATATTGAAATGAAAGGAAAATACCTTTGTGAGCTCTTTCTTCAGGAGCGTCTTCAATAATATTTTCACCCTGAAAAAGAATCTCACCTTCTGTCACTTCGTAATCTTCTTTTCCTGCAATTATAGAAGAAAGAGTAGATTTTCCGGCTCCGTTTGGTCCCATGATCGCATGAACTTCACCTGGTTTTATTTCAAGATTGATACCTTTTAATATCTGTGCGCCATCTTCAATTCTGGCGTGTAAGTTTTTAATGTTTAACATGTTGTTTTTATAATTTTATCGCAAGGTTAAACAAAGATTTATTTATCTTCTCTGTAATCATTTAAGATAAACAAAGGCGCTAACGCTTAGCGAGGAAATACTATTTTTAATTTTATTATTTATATTTCGTCAAGATTGTTTGCTATTCTTTTGACTCCGTTCTTAAAAAGTTGAGAGTTAAAATTCAAAAGCATGCCTAACTTAAAATTTCCTATTCTTAAATAATTTTTTAACTGTGATGCATGAAAATTATTTAAGGTTTCGACTGATTTAATTTCTAAAACAACTTTGTTCTCAATCAGCAAATCCATTTTAAAAGCTCTTTCTAATAACAATTCTTCGTATTGAATATTCAGGAATTTTTGTCTTTCAACTACTAATCCTTCTTTCTGCAATTCATAAAATAAGCATTCTTCATATATGGTTTCAAATAAACCCACACCTAGTTTTCTATGAATTTTTAATCCACTTTCAAATACAATCTTTGAAATTTCATTTTCCGTCATTTGTTTGTTTTTCGCAAAGATACAAGTTGATAAGTAATTCAATTGTATTTCTTTCCTAAGCGTTAGCGGCTTAGTTTATCTTTAAAATAAGGGTTTGCATTTTAAAGATCTTTGTTTTACTTTGCGATAAACAAAATTAACCTACAGAACCTTCCAAAGAAATCTCTAATAATTTTTGAGCTTCAATAGCAAATTCCATTGGTAATTTATTTAAAACCTCCTTGCTGAAACCATTTACAATTAAAGCAATTGCTCTCTCGGTATCAATACCTCTTTGGTTACAGTAGAAAATCTGGTCTTCACCGATTTTTGAAGTCGTTGCTTCGTGCTCTAACTGTGCCGTAGGATCTTTGATTTCGATATAAGGGAAAGTATGTGCACCACACTCGTTACCCATCAATAATGAGTCACATTGTGAGAAGTTCCTCGCTCCTTTTGCAGAAGGCATTACCTTTACCTGTCCTCTATATGAGTTTTGAGATTTTCCTGCAGAAATTCCTTTAGAAATAATCGTTGATCTTGTATTCTTTCCGATGTGGATCATCTTTGTACCGGTATCTGCGTATTGATGATTGTTGGTTACTGCGATAGAGTAAAACTCACCGATAGAACCGTCTCCTTTTAAGATACAAGAAGGATATTTCCACGTTACGGCTGAACCGGTTTCTACTTGTGTCCAAGAAATTTTTGCTTTGGTTTCGCAAAGTCCTCTTTTGGTTACAAAATTGAAAACACCACCTTTTCCTTCTTCATTTCCCGGATACCAGTTTTGAACCGTTGAATATTTAATTTCAGCATTATCTAAAGCTATCAATTCTACAACTGCCGCGTGAAGCTGGTTTTCATCTCTTGATGGAGCTGTACAGCCTTCAAGATAAGATACATAACTTCCTTCATCAGCGATAACAAGCGTTCTTTCAAACTGACCTGTACCTGCTTGATTGATACGGAAATACGTTGATAATTCCATCGGGCATCTTACGCCTTTTGGAATATAGCAGAAACTTCCGTCAGAAAATACTGCGGAATTCAATGCTGCGTAAAAGTTATCTCCTCTCGGAACTACTTTTCCAAGATATTTTCTCACCAAATCAGGATGATTTTTAATCGCCTCGGAGATTGAGCAAAAGATGATTCCTTTTTCGGCTAATGTATCCTGGAATGTTGTCTTTACAGAAACAGAATCTATTACGATATCTACAGCAACCCCTGAAAGTCTTTTCTGCTCTTCGATATTGATTCCTAATTTTGCAAAAGTTGCCAATAATTCCGGATCAACTTCATCCAAGCTTTCCAATTCAGGCTTTGCTTTTGGCGCAGCATAATATTTTATTGCCTGGAAATCTGGTTTCTCATACTTGATATTTGCCCAAGTAGGTTCGGTCATTTTCAACCAAATTTTGAATGATTCCAAACGCCATTCTGTCATCCATTCCGGCTCTTCTTTTTTTGCAGAAATTGCACGGACGATATCCTCATTTAAACCAATTGGGAAATCTTCGTAATCGATCTTGGTTTCCCAACCAAATTCATATTTTTTATTTTCAAGATCAACTCTTAAGTCGTCTTCAGTATATTTACTCATTTTAATAGATTTTAGAAATTAGATTTAAGATTTAGAGTATACTAAATCAATGGTTCTAATGTCTAATTATAAGCTAAAACTCTCTCCACAACCACACGTTCTGGATGCATTAGGATTATTAAAAATAAATCCTTTCCCATTCAAACCTCCGGAATACTCTAAAGTAGTGCCTGCCAAGTAAAGTATAGATTTTTTTTCAACAACGATTTTGATTCCGTTATCTTCAAAAATCTGATCTGTTTCGTTTTGCTTATTGTCGAAACCTAACATATACTCTAGCCCTGAACATCCACCGCTCTTTACCCCAACTCTTATATAATCTTCAGCAGGGTCGAAGCCATCCTCTGTCATCAGCTGAATTGCTTTTACCTTTGCCTGATCTGAAACCTTTATCATTGTATTTATTTAGAATGATTTAATCATGCAAAAATACGAACAATAATCAGTATATAAAAATCAACGTTTTTATTTTATCAATTTTTATCATCGATGCTTTAACTTTGGTGATTATTTAAAATCAAAACTATAAATCAGGAAAATAATGAAAAAATTAGGCATTCTAGCTATAGCCTTACTGGCACAGGTTTCTTTCGCACAAACCAACAGATTTGTTTATCAGGTGACATCAAAACCAGACATTACTAATAAAAATGATATTAAAACTGAAAATGCTTATTTAGATATTTCAGCAGAGAAATCTATGTTCTATTCTGAGAATAGAATTAAAAGAGATTCTGTAATGCAGGCTAACCGACAAAGTGGGGGAGCTAGAGGTTTTAACAGGGAGCAAATGGATGGTTTGAGAACGAATATTAATTATTCAATTGAAAAAAATAAAAAAGATCAGAAAACTTTTTACAAAGACCGTTTGGGAAGAGATCAATATTCTTATGAAGAAGACCGACCTCTGAACTGGAAGATTTTATCTGAAACCACAAAAATTGGTGATTATAAAGTACAAAAAGCAGAAACTGATTTTGGCGGAAGAAAATGGACAGCTTGGTTTACGACCGATCTTCCTTATCAGGACGGGCCGTATAAATTCAATGGTCTTCCCGGCTTAGTTGTAAAAGCAGAAGATTCTACAGGAGATTATTCTTTTGATTTAATGAAAAACTATAAGATCTCTAATTTTCCTGAGATGACTACATTTGGAAATGTTATTAAAGTAAAAAGAACAGATTATGTAAAGCAACAGGAAAAATTCAAAGCCGACCCAATGTCTTTTATGAATAGTCAACGTGGTGGTGGTATTTCTTCTCCAAGAAGTGGCGGTGGAAATCAAAATCCTGCAGATATGAGAAAGCGAATGGAAGAGAGGGCTAAAGAAGAAGCAAAACGAAACAGCAATCCTATCGAATTAAAATAAAATCAAAAAAGGTCTGAAGAAATTTCTTCAGACCTTTTTATTATCTTAAAAGTTGATTAAAAGTGTCACCTTGTTTGATGTCTCCGGAATTATATCCTTTCATAAACCATTCTTTACGCTGTGCAGAAGAGCCATGGGTAAAGCTTTCCTGATTCACATATCCTTGTGATTTTTTTTGAATGTTGTCATCACCAACTGCTTCAGCAGCATTTATTGCTGATTCTAAATCTCCGGGCTCAATAAATGATTTTTCTCTGTCACCCGTAACTCTAGACCAAACTCCGGCGTAAAAATCAGCCTGAAGTTCAGTTGCTACAGAAATCTGATTAAGCTGAGCCTCAGAATATCTTCCGCTTCGTCTTGCATTATCGGTTTCGTTTAGAGTACCAAGAAGATTTTGCACGTGATGCCCCATTTCGTGAGCCATTACGTAAGCAACAGTAAATTCTGTTACTTTGGCGCCAAATTTTTGCTGCAACTCATTAAAAAAACTCATATCCATATAAACAGACTGATCTGTCGGACAATAAAACGGGCCCATTGCCGATTGCGCCATTCCACATCCGGAATCTGTGTTGCTTCTGAATAAAACCACTCTTGCCGGTTGATATTTAGCGCCATTTTCGGCGAAAATTTTCGTCCAGGTTTCTTCATTTTCGGCGGTAATCATTTCGATCATCTCACCAATTTTCTTGTCAGCTTCTGTAAGCTCTCTTTGCTCAGTTTGGGCTCCGGTATTTGAAGCTCCTGAAGAGAGAATTGCAGAAGGATCACCACCCAGGAAAAATACAATTGCAGCGATAATTATTGTACCCAATCCGCCACCAACAATAGCGCCGCCGCCACCACTTGATCCGCGCCTGTCGTCTACGTTTGTACTTCGGTCATCAGTCCATTTCATATTAAAGTAATTTTAAGAGTAAAGTTAAAAATTTTCTTAATACAGAAATTATTTGTTTTGAGAATTTCCGAAACCGATATTTCCTGTTTTATTGGAAAGATTTCTTTTAAAATTGATCATGCTTAAAGCCGTAACTGCTGCTTCAACACCTTTATTTCCTAAATCTCCACCGCTTCTTGCGATTGACTGTTCTTTGGTGTCGTCTGTCAACACGCAGAAAATAGTTGGAGTGTCTGTTAAAATATTACAGTCTTTAATTCCCTGGGCAACGGCATCACAAACGAAATCAAAATGTGGAGTTTCTCCTCTGATGACACACCCGATTGCTATCACCGCATCAAACTTTCGTTCTTTACAAAGCTGCATGCTTGCATAATTTAATTCAAAAGCTCCGGGAACGGAAAACTGTTTTATATTTTCAGCTTTTACGCCTTCTTTTTCCAGAATTTCTAAAGCTGCATCACGTAGATTGTAGGTTACAAAGTCATTCCACTCAGAAAAAACAATGCCGATAGAAAAATCCTCGGCATTGGTAATATGAAGTGGCTTGTAATCTGAAAGATTAACTGTTGCCATGTTTTAATTTAAATATTTAGTCATTTCGATATAAGAATCAGACATTCCGTTGTCGTAGTCCTGATATTTTTCGTCGATCGTTGCAAAGTATTTTTTAGCTTCTGCATTTTTCTTCATTCCTAAAGCAACAATACCTGCTTTTCTCGTGAAATAATAAGAAGTATAAGGATCGTCAGACGCTGAAGCAGCTTTATCTAATAATGCTAAAGCCTCATCATTTTTATTAAGACCAGATTTTGCATCTGCCATTGCGCCAAACTTCATTGCCATCAATGTTTTGTTATCAGACGAAAACTTGTCTAAAAGATCATGAGCTTCCTGAAATTTTCCTTCTTTTAATTTTAATAAACCTGCATTGTAAGCAGAAAGTTTACCCACTTTTGTAGAAGAATATTCTTTATAAGTTCCTAAAAAACCTGGGTTAGCTGCAGATTTTCCACCTAAAGCTTCTTTCTCTTTACCTTCTGTAAGGTTTTTTTGTGCTGCTAAATAAGTTTTTATAGCTTCAGCATTCTTTGGAGCTACCACAAATTGCTGGTATCCGAAAAAGCCTAAAACTCCTAAAACAACAACCCCAAAAGCAATGCTTAATGGTTTTTGATATTTTTCCAGGAATTTTTCTGTATTTAAAGCCTCTCTGTCAAGGTCTTTAAAGAATTCCACTGTTTCTTTACCTTCTTGCTCATTTGGAGCGTTTTTTCCCAATTTTGCCATAAATTCTTAAAAAATTGAATTGCAAATTTAATTGTTTCTGAGTGATTTACAAAATCTTTATCTGCATTATTACTAAAAGAGAATGAAAGACCTGTAAATAGTGTGAATAGTTAATAGAGAATTGTTATTTTTTGTTTATTTCAACTCTTCTTTATTACATTTAATATTCTAAAGTATGATAGATTTCAGCGTTGAATTTCTTCAGTTTTTCGTCTCCTTTTAAATCTTTTAAACCGATTAAAAAACTGAACTGAACGACTTCTGCACCCTGCTTTTCTACGAGCTTTGCTGCGGCTTCGGTTGTTCCGCCGGTTGCTAAAAGATCATCATGAATTAAAATACGCTGTCCTTTTTTGATCTGCCCTTCTCTGGTTTCTATTTCTGCGCTTCCGTATTCGAGATCATATTTTTCTGAAATAATCGGTGGCGGAAGTTTTCCTTTTTTTCTGATTAAAATAAATGGAACTTCCAGAGCTACTGCAATTGCAATCCCGAAAAGATAACCCCGGCTTTCAATTCCGCAAACAGCATCTACTTTTCCTTTGCTGAATTTTACCAGATCATCGATTACTTCTTCATACAGTTTAGGATCAAGAAAAATCGGTGAAATATCTTTAAACTGAATTCCCGGAATCGGAAAATCTGGAATATTTTCTATGGTTTCGTTGAGTTTTCTGATGAGTTCCTGAGATGCCATATATTAAGGATTGATTTTATAGCTTGATATTTTCCACTCGCCGTTTACGTTTTTAAGACCAAAAGTGGCTTTCAAAGAAGTTGTTCTTCCGTTCTTATCGGTTACATCGTATGTTGCATTAACGCTTGATGCATTGGTGCCCGTTCCGTTTGTTGTAATGTTTTTTACGCTTACGTTTTTAATAGCCCCAAAACCTGAAGTAGGGTTTGAGAACGATTCATAAGATCCCCAACTTGGATTGCTTGATGTTTCAAAAGCAGCTTTTAAGTTTTGTGAACTTACATTATTTAAAAATTTGCTTACTGTATTTTTGGGATCTGCAGTCGGCTGTTTTGGCTGAGAAGGAGTTGTTCCCGGTTCTGTTCCTGTTGCTGGCGGTGTTGTTGGATTATTTGGATCAATTACTGCATTCGGATCCTGATCAATCATTGTGGAATCAGTTTTTGGAACTTCAGGAACTTTTAAAGCCGAAGGGTTTACATCTAAACCAATTTTCGACATTTTAAAAGTCTTAGCTGTTGTTTTTACCGAAACGGTGATGTCAATTTTGTTATCAACTATTTTTGATGCTAATAACGACGAAAACTTAAGATGAAAACCTCTGAAATTATTATCCTGCATTAAATTTTTAGCTGTTGAAAGCTTTACTCCGTTGCTGAATACTTCTAAAGTTGTTTCTAACGCAGCACCTGTAAATGCAATAGGATTTCCTGCATTATCAACTAATCTTGGAACGATTTGCATTGCAGTTGGGCCACTTCCGGTGTCACCCGAAAGTTGAGTAAGAATACTTAATGAGCTTGCTCTTACATCATTCGGATCACTTTCTTTTGCAGTTTCGTCGCCGAAGATATTCATTTCGCCTAATGACGGTGGTGCCGTGCTTGCCCATTCAATCCCGTTTTGCTGAGCAACCTGATCTGCCATTGATAATATTTCTGGCACTTTTTTGCCGTTAATCAGCTGACCAAGTGCTTTCAATTCGTTAACATCGCCTTCTGCTTCTACACCGAAAGTTTTTAGAATATAAAGCGCTTCATTAAATTTAATCTGCTTAATGGTGGTAAGACCAGACGCCATATCGTTGATACTCGACTGTAAAGTCTGGGTCGTAGTCGCATCTACGTGATCTTTTTTGCATGCTGTGAAAAGCAACAAGCTGAAGATGAGTAGCAAAGAAAACTTTTTCATTTTAATTATGGTTTATGGCAAATTTAGTAAAACCTTTATTAAAACTGATTTTTTATTTTTTGTTTTCTTTTTCTTTTAAATCATCCTTAAAGAAAGAGCTGAATACAGCCTGCATATTTGGAAAAGAAGTGTCTTGCCAGTAATTTGACTGGTAACTGCTGTTGTTTTTATTAAATTTTACTTTTCCCTCTACATTATTATCATCACTGAAATCCAGCTCGGTAGGGTAGAAGTTTCGGTATGTAATAATTTGGTTATAGTTTGGTTCGCTTTTGTGCTTTAGCTTGATGAAAGCAATTTCATTAGACTCCAGAAAATCTCTTAATGTCTTTTTTGAATCTTTTTCGTAAGAATGATTGATGATGCCTTTGATGTCATATATTCTGTAACCGAACAGTGCCAATTCTTTTTCCTGTAAAGCTTCGCCTGTGATTTCTATTTCGTCTTTCTTGGCACCTTTAAGTTCTTTAATTTTAGCATTTCTTGATTTGTATTCTTCAATATTTCCTACATTCTTCAATTTTGGTAAGTCTAAAAAGGTGTTGTAATCCCAAGATCCGGTTTCTTTTTTTTCATTTTTGGCATCTTCTAATCTATAAACTCTGTACTGTTCTATGTTGCTGCTTTTGAGCTTTTTAGTTTTATTATCAAAAACATAAGTGATCACACCGTCTGCATAACAATTTAGTTTGCCATTTAAAGTGACGTAGGTATTAAAATTACCTTTTACAAAAACATATTTTGCAGGCTTATTATTTTTAATAACAACCATTTCTATATCTTTTACTCTGTCATTTAATTTTACGACATCTTTATTGATTTCGTCAAATGATAAAGTTGCGATAGAAATGTTATCGTACACCAATTGAAATTTTTCTTGCTCCGGTGAAAGTGAAGACTTTTCGATTTTCCCGTCGATGTCTGATGTTGCGAGAATATTCCCGTTTTTTCCAAATACCGAAACTTTAGGAAGTGGTGCATCTGTTTTTTCGGAAACGAAAGTAATGCTTTGCGCATTGAATACATTAAACAGAATAATAAACAGAAAGTTTAAAAGATAAGTTTTTTTCATAGTTTTTTAATTTAGTTTAAAAGGTAAGTACAAAAGTCTATTGATAAGACGAAGTATTTTGAAAATGGTTGCCTGTTTTTTTAATTTCAATTCATTATTGCAAAAAAAAGAGACTGATCATTAAAATCAGTCTCTTTAAAATTTATTTTGTTACAAGTCCTTAGAAAGGATACTCATAAATTTCAGATTCGTGTAAGTAAGGGTTACCTGTAGGAATCAATTTCAATTTAGCTAATGCTGAAAGCACTGTAAACATAAACAATCCTGCAATGAATAAAACAGCACCCAATATCAGTAACAGAACTTCAGGAGTATTCCAGTAAGGCCCTACTGTTCCCGGCATTACCATGTTGAAATAATCTAAAAGGTGACCTAAGATTACCACAACTGCCATTGTTGTTACTACTTTGTAGTTTCTTTTGATGCTGCTACTTACCAATACCAATAGTGGTAATAAGAAGTTAACAACAAGCATAGGCAAGAAAGTAGGAGAGTAGTGCTCAAATCTTCCGAAGAAATAATTTACCTCTTCCGGGATGTTTGCATACCAGTACAACATGAACTGTGCGAACCAAGTGTACGTCCAAAGCATACTTGTAGCAAAAAGGAAAACTCCTAAATCGTGCAAGTGATTGTCGTTAAACTGTGGTAAGAAACCATTTTTCTTAAGATATACACTCAATAAAATAATTACCGCAATACCACTTGATAGACAGCTAACCATTGAATACCAAATATACATTGTAGAATACCAGTGTGGGTCAATAGACATCAACCAGTCCCAAGCCCAAGCCGCAGAAGCAAAACCGAAGAATGCGATATATCCTACTGCCCATCTGTAAAGGTACTGATACTCAACCAAAGATTTTGTATCATCTACTTTTTTAGACTGAGCTTTTAATTTCCATGCGAAGAATGAAGCCCCTATTGTATAAATAAGTGTTCTTACTGCGTAGAAAGGAATATTTAAGAATATTTTCTTTTCAAATAAGATCACATCAAAGTGTGCAGATTCAGGATCTGTCAATTCAGGATCCATCCAGTGGAAAAGGTGACCGTTGTGTGTGATATTAAGAATCATCAAGATAATTAAAATAGCACCACCCCAAGGAATATAAGAAGCAATAGCTTCCATCACTCTTGTGATAATAATTGGCCAACCTGCGTGAGCTGCATGCTGAATACAGTAAAAGAACAGTACACAACAGCTTACTCCGAAGAAAAATACTGCTACAAAATGAAGTGAAGCTAGTGGCTGATTGTGAACCTGCAATTCTGCGTGCTCCAAATGAGCAGCATGATCCTGAGGCCCTACCATTTCGCTTGAATGCGTAGGAGAATCATGACCTGCAGAATGCACTGCTTCCATCATGTGTTCTATTCTCTCTGTAGTAATTCCTTTATTTAAAAAGAAACCTACAGCAAATAAAACTAAACCTACAACAAGAAGGATAATAGAAGTTGATTTTAATTTTGGTGAAAAACTATACATTTCTTTTCTTATTTTTTAGTTTCGGTAGTCTCAGTTGTTGCTGTCGCTGCTGTTGCTGCTGCGGGAGCCGGAGCTGCGTTTTTTTTGAAAGCACTCATTACATACATTGCCACTCTCCATCTGTCTCCAGGGTTTAGCTGACCTGCATAAGAACCCATTGCATTTCTACCATTTGTTAATACATAATGTACAGATCCTACAGTGATTTCTCTGTCTGCATAATTTGGTACACCAGAATAAGCTCCGCTTTGTACGATCGGCCCTTGTCCGTCACCACCAGTTCCGTGACAAGCTGAACAAGTATGATCAAAAAGTATTTTACCTCTTTCTATATCTTTAGCTGCATTAGCAGGATTAAGAGGAGAAGTGCTTATTGCTTTTGAAGCATCATAACCTGCGTTGTATTCGTCCGGATTTTTAGGAAGTTTACCTTCTTCAAATACTCCGTCTTTATTTTGAGCTACTGAACCTTCTACAGGAGAAAGACCAGTTGCACCGTTGTTTCTTACAAATGCAGGAATTTCGTTTTCATGATCTGAATAAGCATCCTGAGCTTTCATCAACGGATCGTATGCCACAGGGAAATACATATCCGGGAAATATACTAGAGGTGCATTTTCATTCGGTCCGCAAGAATTAAGTAAAACTGTAGTTAAACCTAAAATTGCTGTAATTTTTAATACATTCTTTTTCATTTTAAGCATCTTTAACAGTTATTTCTTCTACTCCCGTTTCAATAAGCAACTGCTTTACAGATTCTACATCCTGAGTGACAAACTCCATAAGGAATTTATCATCTGTAGTTCGAGGATCTGGGTTTTGTGCCGGAGCTCCGGGATACATCTTATTTCTTACAAAGAAAGTAAGAGACATCATGTGTGCTGCACAGAATACCATCAATTCAAACATCGGGTCAATAAAAGCAGGGAAGTTGTCTACCCAGCTATAAGATGGTTTACCACCGATATTTTGAGCCCAGTCATGGTTCATAATGTACCAAGTCACTGTAATACCGATACTCACCCCATATAAAGCATAGATAAATGCAGCATCAGAAATTCTGGTTTTCTTTAAACCCAAAGCTTTGTCTAGCCCGTGAACAGGAAATGGTGTATAAACTTCGTTTATTGCAATTCCTTTATCGTTGAATGCTTTCACGCCGTTCATTAAATCGTCGTCGTCAGCATAAAGTCCGTATACAATTTTAGTGGTGCTCATCTCCTTCTTTTACTTTATAAGTTTCACCTGAGATTTTCAAGATCGATTTTAATTCTGCCTGTGCAATTACAGGGAATGTTCTTGCGTATAATAAGAATAGTACAGAGAAGAATCCGATTGTACCTAAATATACACCTACATCAATAATGGTTGGTTTAAACATCGTCCAAGAACCAGGCAAGTAATCTCTTGAAAGGTTGATTACGATAATGTCGAAACGCTCAAACCACATACCGATGTTGATAATTAATGCAATGATAAACGTTGCAATAATATTCGTTCTGATTTTCTTGAACCAGAACAACGCCGGAATAACAAGGTTACAGATAATCAACGCCCAGAACGCCCACCAATATGGTCCTACTGCAGCACCTGGTGAAAGGTAAGTAAAGTCTTCATATCTAGAACCAGAATACCATCCGATGAAATATTCAGTAGCATACGCTACAGTTACCATACCTCCTGTAAGAACGATTACGATGTTCATAATTTCGATATGATACATAGTGATGTAATCTTCAAGGTGACAAACTTTTCTAGCAATTAACAATAGTGTTTGTACCATCGCAAATCCTGAGAAGATTGCTCCAGCAACGAAGTAAGGAGGATAGATCGTAGAGTGCCATCCTTTAATAACTGAAGTTGCGAAGTCAAAAGATACCGTAGTGTGTACTGAGAATACAAGTGGAGTTGCCAAACCTGCCAATACCAAAGATACTTCTTCAAATCTCTGCCAGTGTTTTGCTTTTCCACCCCATCCGAAAGATAGTAGTGTATAGATTTTCTTAGTCCAAGGAGTTTTAGCTCTGTCTCTGATCATAGCAAAGTCAGGAATCAAACCGATAAACCAGAATACTGTTGATACAGAGAAATACGTACAGATCGCAAATACGTCCCAAAGTAGAGGCGAGTTGAAGTTAGTCCAAAGTGAACCAAACTGGTTAGGAAGAGGGAATACCCAATAACCTACCCAAACTCTACCCATGTGAATAAGCGGGAAGATTGCCGCCTGTACAACTGCGAAGATTGTCATTGCTTCCGCGGAACGGTTTACAGACATTCTCCAACGTTGTCTAAATAATAATAATACTGCTGAGATTAGGGTTCCGGCGTGACCGATACCTACCCACCATACGAAGTTGGTAATATCCCAACCCCAGTTAATAGTTCTGTTAAGCCCCCATGCTCCAATACCTGTCCCGATAGTATAAGCGATACAGCCGAATCCGTAGATGAAAAGAACTAAGGCTGCGTATAGTGAGATCCACCATAGTTTACCTGCTCTTTCTTCGATAGGTCGTGCAATATCTTCTGTGATATCGTGATAAGTTTTGTGACCAATAATCAGAGGTTCCCTTATCGGAGCTTCGTAATGTCCTGACATTTTTTACCTATTTATTATTTAAACTTTATTTTATACTCTATTTCTTACTTTAGCGTGATAGAACACATTTGGTTTGGTTCCTATCTCTTCAAGTAAATGATATCTTCTGTTGTTAGAATATAGTTTTCTAACATGAGATTCTTTATCATTCATGTCTCCAAACTGAAGTGATCCTGTAGAACAAGCTTTAGCACAAGCTGTCTGGAACTCTCCGTCTTTCACAATTCTGTTTTCCTTTTTAGCCTCAAGAATTGTTGTCTGAGTCATTTGGATACACATTGAACATTTCTCCATTACCCCTCTTGTTCTTACAACAACATCCGGGTTAAGTACCATTCTTCCAAGATCGTTATTCATGTTGAAGTCGAACTTGTCATTGAGGTTATAAGTAAACCAGTTGAAACGTCTTACTTTGTAAGGACAGTTGTTAGCACAATATCTTGTACCGATACATCTGTTGTAAGCCATATGGTTTTGTCCTTGCTTACTGTGAGAAGTTGCCGCAACTGGACAAACAGTTTCACATGGAGCGTGGTTACAGTGCTGGCACATTACCGGCTGGAAGATCACATCTGGATTTTCTGCTGGGTTTTCTAATGCTCCTTCAATACCTAATACACTGCTTCCGTAAAGTTCAGGCACTGCCATTCCTTCTTTAAGACCATCATAAACAGTAACTTTTTTCTCAGATGAGTAGTAACGGTCAATTCTCAACCAGAACATATCTCTCGACAT
This sequence comes from Chryseobacterium sp. CFS15, assembly GCF_031118795.1. Lineage (NCBI taxonomy): Bacteria > Pseudomonadati > Bacteroidota > Flavobacteriia > Flavobacteriales > Weeksellaceae > Chryseobacterium > Chryseobacterium sp. CFS15. The sequence continues at coordinate 270,274 of NZ_JAVHYL010000005.1, forward strand.
TCTGATCTCTTCTTTACCAACTACAGGAACGTTGTTCTCTGCCTGACAGGCAATAATACATGCTCCACAACCCGTACAAGAGTTTAAGTCTACTGATAAGTTGAAGTGAGGCCCATCTGTATCATCAAAAGCATCCCAAAGGTCAATTTTACCTGCTGGAAGCGCTCCGCTGATGGTGTGATATTCCAAAGGCTTGTTCCATCCTTTATGTTCATCATCGAAAGGTACATTAATAAACTGCGCTAAAGGAACTTCTTTTGCAATTTCGTAACGTCCCATTAATGTATTCTGAAGCTGTACGCCTGCAAACTCATGTTCTTCACCCGTTTTCTCGATTGAAACGTTTGAAATAACCAGGTTTGAACCGTCAAATAGAGGATAAGCATTTACCCCTGTATCTGCAGTAGTTCCAGAATCTTTTTTACCATATCCTAAAGCAAGACCAACAGATCCGTCTGCCTGACCCGGCTGAATGAATACGGGTACGTTTTCTATTTTTACTCCGTTTACTGTAAGATTTACAAGAGAACCGTCTAACTGCATTCTTGCATTAAGACTGTTTTCTATTCCTAATCTTTCTGCATCTTTAGTTGAAATAGTCAAATAGTTATCCCAAGACATTCTTGTAATAGGATCTGGTAATTCCTGCAACCAAGGGTTGTTTGCCTGAGTTCCGTCTCCGATAGAAGTCTTTGTATAAAGTACTAATTCTAAATCTGAAGCTTTAAAATTACCTAATTCAGCGACAGCCTGAGCACCGTTTCCGCCAGCATAAGACAACGTGGTTGCATTATTAGAAGGAACAACACCATTATATAAAGCTTTGTTGAAAGAAGTAGCTCCCAAAATAGAAGATGCACTCGCTTTTAAGTAATCGTAGTAATTGTTTGCAGCATTATTTTTACCATTTTTCCAAACCAATAATGATTCTTCGATCTGTCTTGATTTGTAGATTTTCTGGATTGTTGGCTGCATCAATGTATAAACTCCAGTCTGAGGTTCCATATCGCCCCAAGATTCTAGCCAGTTAGCTACCGGAATTACAGCTTTCGCTGCTTTATACATTTCGTTTTTCTTATCTGTAACCGCAATTACGTAAGGAACTTTAGCCAAAGATTTTTTGAAATCCTGACCTTTGTTATTAGAATAGACAGGGTCAACGTTGTTTGTAATCAATACACCAACCTGTCCTGCATTAACCCATCCCAAAAATTCCTGATATCTTGCTTTATCAAATTCTTTTAGGAAGTTTGCTTTACCTGTGAAAGCAACTGAACCTAATTTTTGGTTAATTAAGTGTGCTAAAACCTGTGCAGCTTTAGAACCGTCAGCTAAAACAACTGCTTTGCTTCCTTTAGCCTGTAATTCTTTTACAATTTCTGTAGCAACTTTACTTGTTGGCGCAGATCCTGTAACGATAGCGTTGTAAACTTCCACCAAAGCTTTGTTTACATCACTTGGTTTTACTCTGTATCTAGAGTCTGAGTTCGCACCCGTTAAAGACATATTAGATTCAACCTGAATGTGTCTCAACATGTTTGCTCCCGGAACTCTTGCTGCTGCATAAGAAGTTTCTAAGCTAGCTGCGTTATAGTCTCCTAAGAAATCAGCCTGGAAAGCAACCACCAATTCAGATCCTTTAAGATCGTAAACAGGCAATGCTCTTTGTCCGAAAACTTCCTGAGCTGCATCTAAAGCTGCAGAGTAAGGGAAAGCATCATAAGTTACTAATTCAGCTGTAGGATATTTTGCTTTAAATTCAGCAAATAATTTTTTGAATGTAGGTGAAGCGAAAGACTGAGATAAAAGAACAATCTTTTTACCTGCAGACTGAGCTTCGTTTAATCCTTTCAAAACGAAATCATCTACTTTATCGAAAGTTTCGTCTTTACCGTCAAGTTTAGGCTGTTTTACTTTATCGTTATCATAAAGAGAAAGTACACTTGCCTGAGCTCTTGCGTTAGTTTTACCTAAATCTCCAGCTGCCGGGTTCGGTTCGATTTTGATGGGTCTACCTTCTCTTGTTTTTACTAAAACACTTGCGAAGTCGAAACCGTCAAAATATGTTGAAGCGTAGTAATTGGGAATCCCAGGAATAATCTCATGTGGTTTTACTACGTAAGGAATCGTTTTGATTACCGGAGCTTCACAGGCAGCCAATGTTACAGCTGCTGTAGAGAATCCTAATATTTTCAGGAAATCTCTTCTGGATGTACCGTCTGTTTTTTCGGCACTTTCCAGAAAATCTTCTACCGGAATTTCTTCTTGGAACTCTTTAAGAGCCAACTTACCGGTTAGGGCAGGGTCTTTAAGTTCGTGAATACTTCTAAATTGTATTTTGTTTGAAGCCATTTTTATACTTCTAATTTTTTAGTTATTAATAATGACATTTACCACACTCAAGACCTCCAATTGCATCTACAGTGATTTTACCACCATCTTTCGGGTATTGCTTTTTAAGCTTCTCGTGTAGATTCTTGAAGTATTCTTTATTATAACCGTTGTTCATATCAATTTCGGTTGTTCTGTGACATTCGATACACCATCCCATGGTGAAGTCGTTTGCCATTTGTACAACGTTCATTGTATCGATTTTTCCGTGACAAGCTTTACAAACTACGTCTATCTTGTTGTCTGGATTTTTCTTGTTGAATGAATTGATAATCGCCTGCTCACCTGCTACTACGTGTTGAGAGTGGTTGAAGTAAACGAAATCTGGCATGTTGTGGATTCTTGTCCATTCTACAGGAGTAGTTTTACCGGTGTACTGCTGTTTTTCAGCATCCCAACCTGTTGCAGCATAAATCTTCTGGATTTCTCCGTCGTAGAATGCTTTGTCTTTTCCTGGCTCGATGTACTTACCGTTGTATTCTGAAATTGTTCTGTGACAGTTCATACAAACGTTCATAGAAGGGATCTCAGATACTTTACCATATTTAGCACTTGAGTGACACAATTGGCAGTCGATTTTGTTTTCTCCAGCGTGAATTTTGTGAGAGAAATAGATAGGCTGTTCAGGCTTATACCCTTTGTAAACACCAATCCACATGATCCAGTTCCAGATACCGTAAGTCGCTAAAATGGCCAATACAGCCAATAGACCTTTACCGATATAGTGGTATTTCTCGTAGATTTCGCTGAAAGACTTTACTCTTGTTTCGTTAAGTCCTGTAAGTTCCTCAGATTGCCCCAGTTTTACCAATTGTCTTAGCTTAACTAAGATCCAAACCAGTAAACCTGCAATTGCAATAAGTGAAATAATTACAATACTTGATGTTGTATTGTTAGCTGGTGCAGCGTTTGCGGTATCTGTTGCAGTAGTTGCAGCAGGATCAGCTTTTGGCTCCTCAACAGGAGGATTAGTTGTGTACGCTAAAATGTCGTCAATATCCTTATCTGCAAGATTAGGAAAGACCTGCATTTCAGTCTTATTAAATTTTTCAAAGACTTCATTTGCATACTTATCGCCTGAAGCTCTAAGCGCTTTGTTGTCTTTAATCCACTTGTGAAGCCAATCTGTATCAAGTCCTTGCTCAGTTTTCAATCGGTCTACCACACCTTTCAGTGCAGGTCCTACGACTTGTTTGTCTAACGCGTGACATGCTGTACAGTTTGCCTTAAAAAGTTTTTCGCCATTTTTAGGATCGCCGTCTTGCCCGTAAATTGAAGCACTTGTTGATAGCAATAAACCTATCGCAATCAGCCCTTTTTTATAATGCTTTCTCCAACTAATCATTTAAATTATCTTATGTTAGTAAATATTGAATGTGTAATCAATCCCGCAAAAATAATATTTTTAAGAAGAATTTAACGGCTTTAACAAAAGGTAAAATGTCATATAGGTTTAATTTGTAACTATTCTAAATAACTCTGTTTGCTGTATTTTTAAATTATTATAACTTTGCGGAAACAAGTTTAAATGAAAAATTTCATCAAAATATTTTCGCTACTTTCTTTAATGAGTTTTTATACTCTTGAAGCACAGCAGGTTGTAAAGAAGGATACACTGTCTGGAACTGAACTTACTATAACAATGGATTCTCGTGTAAGTGAAGCTTTATCTGCAGTTGAGGATCGATGTGCGAAGACAACGGCAACAAGAGTTTCTTCGGGTATTGATGATGATGCTCCTGCAAAGCCAACGAAAATATACGTTCCTAGCCGTGAACTGACCAATGCAGAAATCTGCAGAAAAAATCCTAGAATATTAGGGTTTAAAATTCAGGTTGCAATAGTAAAAAGTAATGAAGAAGCTAATGAAATCAAAGCGTATTTCAGAAAAAGATTTCCAAACCTAAAGGTTGAAACGGATGCTTCTTTGAGACCAAATTACAAGATTTTGGCTGGAAGTTATTTCTCAAGACAAAGTGCTGCGGCCGATTTGGCCAGAGTAAAAGAATACTTTAAATCTGCAACACCTATTCAATACAGAGTGTTCTGTGTAGAGGCGAAATAAGGATTAATTAAATAAAAAATTAAAAGGCTGAGAATATTTTTCTCAGCCTTTTTTATCTGTAAAATTGATTGACAAAATCATAGAATTCCCACATTCTCATGTAATTATTCAGGAGTAAATAGACAAACATGATTCCAATGACTGATGTGAAAAATGACATCATTTTTGGAGATTCTTTGTATGAAAAAAAGAGCCACCCCAGCATAATCGGGAATACAAAAACAAAATGCCCGCCGTAAATGTAAGAAGTATGAAGCCCAAACCTGAAAACACAGTGAATGAGAATATCAACCAGTAAAGAAAGCATAATAATCTGTACCAGTTTATTCTTGAAGTTCTTAAAATAGCTCCACAAAATCAGTCCTAAAAGTAATCCAATAAATAAATAGGGGATGATTGAAGTATAAACGTCCATGAAAAGCGCTTTGTAATAAAACCCTTTCATATTATGTTTTTCGCGGATAAAAAAGCTTGGAAAAAGTATGCTTCCGCCAAAGAAATACGAGTAAATCATATCCCAAGTCGGAGTAGATTTTACATTAGAAAATTTCTCGTATTGCTCTCCCGATTTTGAAAGGATATTTTTGTACTTAAAATCTATTCGGTAAAGGTAAAGCAAAATAAAAGTTACGCATGTTATTGCAACTCTGAAAGCTGCATTGCCAAATTTTTTCCAGCTTTTAAAAATGTCTTTTTCAAATACAATTGGTATAAACACTTTTACAATATTTGTCACCGTTAATCCTCCGATTGTAACTCCCGCCAAAACCAAAGCTGAACCGGCAATTTTTTGATCTTTTTTAAATTTTATTGCTGTATAATAATTGAATAATACCAATAAAAATAGGGTATAGGTGTAGGTTTCCGGTGTGAATGACAATAAAATATTAGTTGAAAAAACACTGAAAAAAACAATAATCAAAAGATTTAATCCTAAAGGAAGAAGGATGATATTTTTTAAATATTTATAAATCTGAATTAAGCTTAAACTGATGGTGATGTTACTCAACCAGACCAATGTCAATCTGAAATTACTACCTGTTTTTCCATCTGAAATATAAAAAGCTAGCTCCCTAATCCAATTGAAAAAATAATAGGACAAAGGGTGTCTTTCAAAACTTCCGCCGCTCATTACGATCGCTTTATTATCAAAGCTGAAATAGCCGTCCCAAGGAATTCTTGCATCAAAAATAATTCGGTAATGTTGTGCTAAATAGGTTCCGAATAAACCATAAATGGTGATAAAAAAAATAAATATTCCCAATTCGATGTAAGAAGAAGGAAATACAATTTTAAAAAAGTTGAAAAATTTTAATTTAATTGACACCCGGTATTATTTTTTTGCAAAAGTAAAATAAAAAACCCACCTGAAAAGGTGAGTTTTGCAATATTAAAAAGATTGTTGATTAATCTTTAATGATTTTTTCTGTTTTTGTGCTGCCATCAGCAAACTCTACTGTAATTAAGTAAGTTCCCTTTGTGAATCCACTTAAGTTTACTTTTTCTGAGCTCCCTGTTGCAATTACCTTTCCTGATAAGTCTAGTACAGTCGTTGATTTTATTTTCTTATCAGTTTTGATGTTTACTTCTCCTTTTGTCGGATTAGGATACATCGATAAAACGTTGATTGCTTTACTAGTATCCGCAACACCTAAATTTTGAGATGATTTAAACATTCCGCCAACAGTTGCTGATGTGTTAAATCCTCCAGAATAACATGTGCTGACATCAGAACATCTAACATTTAGATGCTGTACTCCGGTATCAAGAGCTGTCCAAGTAGAACCGTTATCTAAGCTTTTCCATGATCCGCCTGTTGTTGGGCTAGAGCTGGTTGCCACTAAAATGTTAGTACCGGGAACATAAGTTATGTCGTTGATACTATTTGCTGCTGTAATTCCTGTAAACGTCACAGTAGACCAGGTAGTTCCTCCGTCAGTAGTTCTGTAAATTGCTAAGGCTGTAGGAGCTGGAGGAGTCGCAGTATTATATGTTTTCTTAAAGACAATACCTCGGTTTGCATCACTCCAAGCCATGTCTCCACTTATTGTTGCTCCGCCAAAATCATTAAGAGAATATGTAGAACCGGTAAATGCAATAGTCCAATTTAGACCTTTATCAGTTGATTTGTAAATTCTTCCTTTGTTTGTGTAAAAGAAGATATTATTTCCAACTGCATAATATCCGGCATTGTATCCATACTCATTATTGAGTGGAGCTGGAACATTGGCAGCAGGCACTCTTGTCCAAGAGGTTCCTCCATTAGCAGTTGTGTAAAGCTCATATCCGCCACCTTGTGGGTCGCCACCAGCAATAGCACTATTGGCATCAAAGCCATGAACAAAGTTTAAATATGATTCGCCAGCTGTTGAAAAAGCTTGCTGAGCCGTCCATGTCGCGCCCCCATTTACTGTTTTGTAAACTGCACCTAATCCGTCAGATGCTGTAGATAATAAAGCACCCACCCAAGCTGTAGTTCCGCTAACACCTGAAATGTTGGTGATTGTTAAAGCAGGATTCCCAACATTTATAGCACCTGAAGTCCAGGTAGTACCTCCGTTGGATGTTTTAGTAAATTCCTGAATAATTGGTGGGTTATTTGGATTTAAAGGAGCTCCGTCATAAGCAAAAGCCCAGGCTGTATTGGCGTCATATACTTCCATTCCGGAAATACCTCTTGATGGTGTTGAGAAACCAGTATTTTGGGTAGACCAATACTGAGAAAAGGCTGATGAACTAACCATTAGTGCAAAAGCAGAAAGTAGAACTTTTTTCATAAATATTAATTTTTTCCAAAATTAATAAAAATAATCACATATGAATGCAAATATTTTAATGAATAATGCTAAGAACTACAAGATAACATTGAACATCCTGAAATATCATCATAATTTGGAGGTCTTGTCACCGAAAATTCGGGAAAAATTTCTTCATATGGATTTTCCAATGCTTTTGTGAGTTTTTGTAATAATTCAGTTCTACCATTGTTTATTTCTTCAATACATTCAAAGAGGAGGTAATTTCTGAGTAGGAATTTTGGATTTGTTTTTCTCATTAAATCTAATAACTCTTCTTTTGAAATAGTGTTAGCTTTTAATCGAAGAGAATAAGTTTGTATAAAATCTTCGAGCTTTTCAATTTTAGCATCATCCAAAAAGCCGTAAGATATTTTCTGAAAATCTGTTTTGATGTCTGAAATGCTTTCTAGTTTTTCTAAAAGATTAAAAAATAAGGTATAATCAAATTGAAGTTCCTGCATCAAACCTTGCCAGTTGATGAAAAATTCTTCATCCTCTTTTTTCAATTCATCAAAACCAAATTTTCTGCACAGCATTTTATCGTGAGCCTCCCAAAAATAATTTCCGTAAGAATTTAATGTTTCTTCTAAAAACTCTTCATCTTTTATCAAAGGAAAAAGTGCGTTGGCAAGTTGCCAAAGATTCCATTGTGAGATCTGTCCCTGTTTTCCAAAAGCATATCTTCTTCCGGGTAAATCAGTTGTGTTTGGAGTGAAATTGAGATCATATTCATCCATCATCGAATAAGGCCCGTAATCGATTGTTAAACCTAAAATCGACATATTATCTGTATTCATCACTCCGTGTACAAAGCCAACTCTAAACCATTCGACCATTAAATCTGCTGTTTTTGTACAGACTGATTGAAAGAAGTCTTTGTATTTTTGCTCGCCCACAGAATTAATTTCAGGAAAATAATTTTTAATAGTGAAATCTGTAAGTTTTTGTAAAGTATCAATTTCTTTCTGAGCAGACATTAATTCAAAATGCCCAAAACGAAGAAAACTTTCTGCTGTTCTTACAACGACTGCACCTTTTTCGTTCTGAGGGTTTCCGCTGTACATCATGTCTCGTACAACATCTTCGCCTGTGAGGCATAAACTTAAGGCTCTGGTTGTCGGGATTCCCAAATGATGCATTGCCTCACTCATCAGATATTCACGAACAGAAGATCTCAGAACAGCTCTTCCATCTGCGTGACGGGAATAAGGCGTTGCTCCGGCTCCTTTCCATTGAATTTCGTTTTTTTTCTCTGCTTCATTAGTGATTTCTCCAGCAAGAATTGCACGGCCGTCTCCTAATTGGCCTGCCCAGTTTCCAAATTGATGCCCTGCGTAAGCGGTAGCATAAGTTTTTACATTTTCGGGTAAATTGGTTGCCGCTAAAAAATTAAGGTCATCTTTATTGAATTTTCCCAAACCTATTTCTTCTGAAAGTTTTTCATTAAAAATAATCAATTCAGGATTTTCAAAGCCCACCGGATCAACAGTTGAAAACAGAACTTTTGGTGTGTTTCGCTGAATAGTGTTTCCTGAAAAATCTCCGGGGAAAATCTCTGTAAAAGGCTGGGTAATCTTGTCGATATTCATACTTCAAAGATATTAAAAGAAAGAAACAAAAAAGACCTTTCAGTAATTGAAAGGTCTTATGATAATTATAAAGAAATTTATTTATTAAAATCAATATCTTCACTGGTGTTCAAATGTTCATTTACATTTTCTTCTTTTTTACCAGAATTATTTTTCGGTCCTGTGTCTGCAGGGCGTGGATTTTTTAAGTCATCAATGGTCTGTAATCCTCCATCGTCACCGTATCCTCCACTTAGCCCCTGAAGGTTGGAGCATCCGTCTTTCCAATCAAGAGGTTTTACAAATTTATCGTCTGGTGATATTTTTAAACTTTTATCTGCCCATACTTTTTTCATAAATATTGCCCAGATTGGTAATGCCATTTTTGCTCCCTGACCTTCTCCTGTTCCAAAGAAGTGGGTAGCTCTGTCTTCCCAGCCAACCCAAGCTCCGGTTGCCAGTTTTGGAGTAATTCCCATAAACCAACCGTCTGAGTTATTCTGAGTCGTTCCTGTTTTTGCAGCAATTTCAATATTTTTAGAGACTCCTCGTCTTCCTAATTCTCCTGAAGCGGTACCATATTGCGCAACACCTTTCATCAATTCGATCATGGTGTAGGCGTAATTAGGATTCATCACTTCTTTCGGTTCAGAGATTACTTCTTTTATCACTCTTCCGTTTACATCTTCAATTCTCCAGATCATCTCCGGTTTGTTGTAATTTCCGTAATTGGCAAATGTACTGTAAGCTCCAAGCATTTCATAGATTGTAATGTCAGAAGCCCCTAAAGCCATCGGTAAACTTGTGGAAATTTCTTCAGTTACCCCTAAATCTCTTGCCGTCTGAATTACACTTTGCGTTCCTGTCATTTCGGCCAATCTCAATGCGACAGGGTTTTGAGAGTGTGCTAAAGCATCTTTTAATGTTAACATTCCACCTCTTCCCGGTACGTGATAGCTTCCTTTGTTGAAACTGGCATTTGATATAGTCGAACATGGAGTTAAACCTAATTTCATAATCGCAGTTGCGTAAACGAAAGGTTTAAACGTAGATCCTACCTGTCTTTTTCCCTGTTTGATGTGATCGTACTGGAAATGCTGCCAGTCGATTCCTCCAACCCAGGCTTTAATCTCTCCAGTTCCGGGAACCATAGACATCAGACCTGCCTGTGCAATTTGTTTGTGCCATCTTATAGAATCCCAAGGGCTCATTTCAACCTCTTCTTCACCAGCCCAGGTAAATCTTGACATTTTTATAGGCTTGCGGAATTCCATTAGTATTGAATCTTCAGAAACTCCGGCTCTGTTCAGTTGTTTGTAACGACCGGTTCTTTTTACCGCCTGCATCATTATTTTATTTGCTTGCTGATCATTGAGGTAGTAAAACGGTCTGTTTTTTCTGCCTCTCTGCTCTGCATCAAATCTTTTTTGAAGATCAGTTAAATGCTCTTTGATAGACTCTTCTGCATACTTCTGCATCTTAGAATCAAGCGTAACATATATTTTTAAGCCGTCTTTAAATAGATTTAATTTTTTACCGGTTTCTTTTTCGTAATCAGTTAAATAATTATCGATTTCCTTTTTTAAATAGAATTTATAATAGGCTGAATAATCATCTGTGATATTTTTTATAGGACGATAATCTGTAGTAATCGGCGTTGCTACAGCTTTGTCGTACGTTGCCTGATCTACATAACCGGTTTCAAGCATTTGAGATAGTACAACATCTCTTCTTCTTTTTGCACGGTCAGGATTTCTTAACGGATTATTTGCAATCGGGGCTTCAAGCATTGATACAAATACTGCTGCTTCCGGAAGTGTAAGTTGTGACGTCGTTTTATTAAAATAAATTTTAGACGCCATCTCAACACCGTTTGCATTGTATGTGAAATCAAACTTGTTAAAATACAAAGTGATAATTTCCTCTTTGGTATATCTCTTTTCCAAGCTTACGGCAACCACCCATTCTTTAAGCTTTTGAATTGCTCTTTTTACGGGGTTTTTTGAAGGCTCTTTTGTAAATAAAAGTTTGGCCAGCTGTTGTGTAATTGTAGAACCTCCACCTCGGTCACCGCCATATCGTACGGCTCTCAAAATTGATTTTAAATCAATCCCTGAATGTTCTTTAAAACGCTCATCTTCTTTTGCCTGAAGTGCATAAATAAGATACGGAGGCAAATCTTTGTACTGAATTGGCTGCGTTTTTTCTTTCTCAAATTTACCTAAAAGAACTCCGTCTGATGAATAAATTTGGGATGCAACATAAATGTCTGGATTTTCAAGTTCTTTTACATCGGGCATTTCACCAAGAAAACCTTGGGAAACTGCAAAGAAAAGTCCTGAAATACCTAAAATTACTGCAATAAGCCCAATCCAGATGAATTTTACCCATCTTTTCCAGGCAGAATTTTTAGCGCCTTTTTTAGGAGGAAGCGGGAAAGTCTTTCCCTTATTTCCTGTATTTTGTTTGTTTTCTTCCATGTATAATTACGGTTTAGCCGTTTCTACTTTTATACCTAAGTCTTCAATCCCCGGAAGATTATCGTTTCTCATTGCCTGAGCAACGGCAATTTCATAATTGCCTTTTTCCGGGAATTTATAATTCAATTTATACTGAAACAAAGTTTCTTTCGTCTCTCCAAATCCTGTTCCCAGCCACTCGCCGTTCGGTTTTGCCAAAATATAATTTAAAGTATCCGTCTGCTTGGCTTTGGTTTTAGGATTGGTAAGGTTAACAATGAATCTTATATTACTGTAAGGATATTCATTATTATTCCTTACAACAAATATAAGATTTTTAGGATTTTGCGGATCCGAAATTTCAAGATTAAATTTTTGTTCGGTCTTCTTATTCCATTTATTATCAACGTTATTCATAATAACGTCGTCTTCGGGAGCATTGCAGCTTACCAAGAAAATAAGGAGAAAAAGTCCTGAAATTTTATGCATTATTATCTTTTTTTGGAGGAAATTTCTTTTTAAACTTCTTTTTGGGTTGTTGATTTTCTGGTTTTTTTTCAACATCATTATTTACTGCGACAGGTTTTTCCGTTTGTGTTTTCTGCTGCTGCTGCTGTTTTTGAGGCCTTTGATTATTATTTTGTGTAGGCTTCTGGCTTTTTTCAGGTCTTTCTGTTCTCTCGCCTTTATCTGCTCTGTCCTGTGGTTTTTCGGTGTTGTTTTCCGGTCTGGGCTTTCTAGGTCCCTGATTTTGATTATTGTTTGGTCTGTTTTGATTCTGATTTCCCTGGTTTCTGTTTTTGTTGAAACCTCTGTTCTTCTTTTCAAAACGATCTACACTGTTTTCCTGAATTAAATCTACTGTTTTTACAGAAATTTCAGGCTGTTTCAAATCTTCAAGAGGTAACGTTTTTTCACCTCTTTTGTTTTGTGAAATCATTTTTTTTACCAAATCTACATCGAAATCATACCACGCCATCGAACTATCAACGTATGCAAACCACATTTTCTTTTTGAAAACATCAATTTTTATACAGAAAGCTCTTCCTTTTTCGGTATCAATCATCGTTGAAGAAGAAGGGAAGTGGCTTAATGCATCAAGATAACTGTCTAATTCATAGTTTAGACAACATTTAAGTTTACCACATTGCCCTGCCAGTTTTTGAGGGTTGATACTCAATTGCTGATATCTTGCCACATTGGTGTTTACCGATCTGAAATCCGTCAACCAGGTTGAGCAGCACAATTCTCTTCCGCAAGATCCTATTCCTCCTACTTTTGCAGCTTCCTGTCTGAAACCGATTTGTTTCATGTCGATTTTTGTACGGAAAGCTCCTGCAAATTCTTTAATTAACATTCTGAAATCCACACGGTTGTCGGCGGTGTAATAGAATGTTACTTTAGAAGAGTCGCCTTGGTATTCCACATCAGTAATCTTCATTTCAAGACCTAATCTGTGAGAAATTTTTCTGGCTTCTATTTTTACATTTTCTTCTTTTTTTCGGGCTTCCTGCCAAACTTCAATGTCTTTTTGGTTGGCTAGCCTATATATTTTTAGCGGGTTTTCTTCTGAAGCTCTTTTTTTCTTCATCTGAATTTTCACTAGTTCACCTGTGAGGCTTACTACACCCACATCATGTCCCGGACTAGATTCTACTGTTACAACGCTACCTATATGTAAAGGAATATTATTTACATTTTTATAAAATAATTTTCTGTCATTTTTAAATCTAACTTCTACAAAATCACACCTGTTTGATGCAGGGTTTTGTACGTTAGACAGCCAATCGAAAACACTTAATTTATAACTATTACCGCAGGTATTTACACTTTCACAGCCATTCGCAGATTTTGTTCCGCAAGAATGTGCAGAATCGCCGGATGTTTTACATCCACAACTCATATTATAATTTGTTTAATCTTGCAAATTTATTGATTTTTATCTTTATACAATTCCAAATGTACTAAATATTAATTTTTGAAATTGTTTAATATTAAACATGGTAAGAAATAAGGATTTATTTTTATTTTAAGAGTATGTGATTGAGTATGTTATTTAGCTTTATGTAAGGGATGTTATTTTAAACATAGTTTTCTTTTGCTGTTAAGTTTAAAATTTTAAGATTTATTAACAGACGTAAACAAAATAATTTTATATTTGGGTTATATAATAATAGTCTATGAAAAAAATATTAATATCAACTGCTTTATTGGCTGGGGTTTTATCTTATGCGGGAGGCTTTAGAGTTTCTTTGCAAGGGGTTAAACAGTTGGCAATGGCACACACGAGTGCTCATGCTGACGATGCGAGTGTTGCATTCTTTAATCCGGCAGGTATGTCATTCATTCCTTCTAAACTAAGTATTGTAGCAGGAGGTTTTGGAGCAAGTAATAAAGTTACTTTTCAAAATTTAAATACTTTACAAAGTACTGAGACCGATAATCCGCTGGGTACACCGATTTATGCTGCAATAGCGTATAAGCCTATTGATAAACTATCGATTGGTTTCAGTTTTTCTACGCCTTTTGGTAGTACCATTCAATATCCTTACGATTGGGAAGGAAGAGAAATGGTACAGAAGCTGGAGCTGAAAAGTTATTATTTCCAGCCTATGGTTTCCGTGAAAATGGCCGATTGGCTTTCTTTTGGGGCAAGTTATATCTACGCCAGAGGATCGGTAAACTGGGATAAGGCAGTTACTCAATTTGGAGGAACAGTTAATATTAATGATGAGAAAGCAAGTGGTCATGGTTATGGTTTCGGTTTTTATTTCAGACCTGATCCAAAATTGGATGTAAGTATCGCATACCGTTCACCTGTTGATATGAAAGCTAAAAAAGGAACAGCTACGTTCGTGGCTCCTGCACAGGCTACAGTAAATACTCTTTTAGGACTGAACGCTGCAGGACAAGATGGCTTTACGGCAACTTTGCCACTTGTAGAAGAATATACAATTGGTCTTACATATAGAGTTACACAAAAATGGTTAATTTCTGCGGATTTCAACTATCACGGTTGGGAAAGGTACAGCAAGTTGACTTTAGATTTTGCTAATGCTCCAATTGGAAATCAGACAGATCCTACCATATTGGTTGCTCCAAAGAATTTTAGAAATTCAAAAACTGTAAGATTGGGAACTCAATATGCATTCACGAACATGATTTATGGTCGTTTAGGCGCTTATTATGATGAATCTCCTTACTCTGACGACAATTTCATTCCTGAAACACCATCTTTTGACTCTTTTGTGCTAACAGGAGGTTTAGGTTTCAAACTTAATAAATTCGGAGTTGACGTTGCCGGTGGTTATGCAATGCCACAAAGCAGAGATGTGAAAAATAATTACTTAGGTTTCTATGGTCAGGCAAAGGCTAAAGCATTCTATTTTGGTCTAGGTTTATCTTATAATGCTTTTTAATTTTAAATTATGAAAAAAATAATAATATCTACAATAGCTGTTTCGGCACTTCTTTTTACAGTAAGTTGTAATACAGATTTTGATACTGATGTAGAAGACATCGTTGTAACGAAAGGCGAAGCAGATTTCTCTAATTATGTTGCCTTGGGAAACTCCCTTACTTCTGGTTATAGAGATGGGACACTTTACAGTGATGGTCAGAACGAATCTTATCCTAGTATGCTTGCAATGCAAATGAAACTTGCAGGTGGCGGAGCATTTAAACAGCCATTGATGCCTAATAATGTTGGAGGATTTACAAACTTACCTGGTTTTCCGGGAAAACTTGTTTTAAAAATGGTTAATGGAGCTTTAGCTCCTGTTGCTTCTCCTGCCGCTGCTGCTTTAGATAATGTGGCTGCCGGTAGACCGTATAATAATATGGGAGTTCCTGGCGCAAAATCTTTCCATCTTGTAGCTCCAAATTACGGAAGTGCTGCAGGCTTGCTTACAGGAACTGCAAATCCTTACTTTGTAAGATTTGCTTCTTCAGCAACGACAAGTGTTCTAGCAGATGCAATGGTTCAAAAGCCAACTTTTTTCTCTCTTTGGATTGGAAATAATGACGTGTTGTCGTATGCAACAAATGGTGGAACCAACTCGCAAACTACAGGGGGAGTTACTACATATACTGCAGCAACAGTTCAGAACGGTAACACCAATCCGGCTACATACAGATCAAACGATATTTCAGATGCTAATGTGGTAGCAGGCTCTATAAAAGGTGTTCTTGATGGGTTGAAAAGTGTAGGATCTACAAAAGGTATTATTGCAAATATTCCTGATGTTACCAATATCCCGTTTTTTACAAGAGTTCCTTATAACGCTATACCTTTAGACGCAGCAAAAGCACAATCTTTAAATAGCCAGCTTTATGGGCCTTTAAAAGCAGCGCTTACTGCATTTGGACAAGGTGATAGAATTAATCCTGTTGTAGCAGGAAATAATCCGGTGCTTATTATTGATAACAAATTAACTAATCTTTCAGCACAGCTTACGGCTGCGCTTGCTGCAAATGGTGTTCCTGCAACTCAGGCAGCATTTATAGGAAACGCTTTCGGGAGAGCACGTCAGGCAAAACCTGGAGAATTAATGCTTCTTACCTCAAGTTCGTTGTTAGGTTTGGATGCAACAACAAATCAAGCTGCTACACCATCTTCTGTATTTATTTACGGAGCAAGTTTCCCAATAGGAGATCAGTATTCATTAACGACAGATGAAGTGAAGAATATTTCTACTGCTGTTAAAGCTTACAATACATCTATCAGAGCTATGGCAGATTCTTATGGTTTAGCTTTTGTGGATATGAATGCAAAAATGACTGAATTAAATTCTAAATCAGGAATTTCTTGGAATGGCGTAAGATATACAGCTACTTTTGTTACTGGCGGTACGTTCTCTTTAGATGGAGTTCACCTTACAGGAAGAGGGTATGCAGTGGTTGCTAATGAATTTATAAAGGCAATCAACATGAAGTATAAATCGACTTTACCACAGGTAGATCCTAATAAATACTCAGGAGTTACATTTCCTTAATCGGAGATAAAAATAAATAATAGAAACCACAGGATTGATTCTTGTGGTTTTTTTTTAAATTTGCAAAATCTTTTAAAAAGTAAAAATGGCCGATCAGTTAAGTTATCTATTTTCTACAAGAACGAGTAAAGATCTTGCAGAAAAAATTGCCCAGTATTATGGGAAAGAATTAGGGAAAATCAACTTTCAGGAGTTCAGCGACGGAGAATTTGAACCTGTTTTAGACGAATCTGTAAGAGGAGGAAGAGTTTTCCTAATCGGATCTACGTTTCCGCCGGCAGACAATCTTTTAGAATTGCTTCTAATGATTGATGCAGCAAAAAGAGCTTCTGCAAAAAGTATTACCGTGGTGCTTCCGTACTTCGGGCTTGCAAGACAAGACAGAAAAGACAAGCCAAGAGCGCCAATCGGTGCCAAATTGGTGGCGAATCTTTTAACTGCTGCAGGTGCAACTAGAGTAATGACAATGGATTTGCATGCAGACCAGATTCAAGGATTCTTCGAAATTCCTGTAGATCATTTGTATGCGTCTACCATCTTTGTAGATTATATCAAAAATCTTAAGCTTGATAATCTTACGATTGCTTCTCCGGATATGGGAGGTGCAAAAAGAGCAAAAAACTACGCTGGTCACCTTGGTGCAGATGTAGTAATTGCTTATAAAGAAAGAAAAAAAGCAAACGTAGTAGAAGAAATGTTCCTTATCGGGGATGTAGAAGGTAAGAATGTAATACTTATCGATGACATGATCGATACTGCAGGAACACTTTGCAAAGCTGCAGATATCTTAATGGAAAAAGGAGCAAAATCTGTAAGAGCAATGGCGACTCACGGAGTGCTTTCAGGAAAGGCTTATGACAATATTGAGAACTCGCAATTGCTGGAAGTTATTGTAACTGACTCAATTCCTGTAAAAAATGGCTTGTCATCTAAAATAAAAGTGCTATCTTGCGCCCCATTATTTGCTGATGTTATGAAGATGGTGCACGAGCACCAGTCGATTAGCAGTAAGTTTGTTATCTAGTTGATAATTAGCTTTTTGCAGTTTAAATCAAAACAAATTTTTAAATTTTTTATAAATGAAATCAATTACAATTCAAGGTACAAAAAGAGAAAGCGTGGGCAAAAAGTCGACAAAAGCTTTACGTGATGCTGAATTAGTTCCTTGTGTTGTTTACGGAGGTGGTGAGCCATTGAATTTCTCTGCTACAGAGAAAGCATTCAAAGGTTTGGTATATACTCCTGAAGCACACACGGTATCTATTGAAGTTGACGGTCAGGTAATTCCTGCAGTTCTTCAGGATATTCAGTTCCACCCAATTACAGACAGAATTATTCACGCAGACTTCTACAGATTATCTGACGATAAGCCAGTTGTTATGGAAGTTCCTGTAAGAATTACTGGTCGTTCTAAAGGTGTTGTAGCTGGTGGTGTTTTACGTCAGTCTTTCAGAAAATTGAAAGTAAAAGCTATTCCTGCAAACTTGCCAGATGAGATCGTAGTAGATATTACTTCTCTTAAAATTGGTAACAAGCTTTATGTTGGTACTATCAAAGCTGAAGGTTACTCTTTTGTACATCCTGACAATGCAGTTGTTGTAGCTGTTAAAATGTCTAGAAATGCAGCTAAAGGAGGTGCTATGGCAGATGATGACGATGAAGAAGAAGTTGCAACTGAAGGAGGAGAAGCTCCTGCAACTGAAGAAGCAGCAGCAGAATAAGAATTTTCTTACTCTAAATAAATTAACCTGTCATTTTTTTGGCAGGTTTTTTTGTTTTAGATAAAAACGATCACTCTATTAATCTGGCAGACTTTTAGATAAAAAATCGTAAATTTGATGTGTTCTAAATAAAGAACTTTTTAATTTAAAAATTGTAATAAATGTTTGACATTCAGGAAATCAGAAGTCAGTTTTCTATATTAAATCAGGAAGTGAACGGTAAACCATTGGTTTATTTAGATAATGCAGCTACGTCTCAGAAGCCCAACTCGGTACTTGAAGTTTGGGATCGTTATTATAAAGAACTCAATGCTAATGTACACCGTGGAATCCATACATTGAGCCAATTGGCAACCGAAGAAATGGAGCTTTCAAGAAGAAAAATCCAGAAATTCATAAATGCCAAAAATGATTTTGAAGTGATCTTCACAAAAGGTACAACCGAAGGAATAAATCTTATCGCTTATATTTTAACTCAAAAATTGAAGAAAGACGACGAGATTATTATTTCATATCTCGAGCATCATTCGAATATCGTTCCTTGGCAATTATTGTGTGAAAGAACAGGTGCAAAACTTCGCGTGATCCCAATTGATGAAAACGGAATTCTTCAGCTTGATTATTTAGACGAATTTCTAAGTGAAAAGACAAAAGTAGTATCTGTTAATCAGGTTTCCAATGCTTTGGGAATTGTAAATCCGGTTGAAGAAATTATTGCTAAAACAAGAGCCAATTCAGATGCTTATATTGTCATAGACGGTGCCCAGTCGGCTCCTCATTTTACGATTGATGTTCAAAAGTTAGACTGCGATTTCTTTGTATTTTCAGGGCATAAAATGTATGCTCCGA
Source organism: Chryseobacterium sp. CFS15 (assembly GCF_031118795.1). Taxonomy (NCBI): domain Bacteria; kingdom Pseudomonadati; phylum Bacteroidota; class Flavobacteriia; order Flavobacteriales; family Weeksellaceae; genus Chryseobacterium; species Chryseobacterium sp. CFS15. The sequence continues at coordinate 289,119 of NZ_JAVHYL010000005.1, forward strand.
TGGGAACTGGAGTTCTTTATGGAAAACAGGAAATTCTTGAAGATTTGCCGCCTTTTCATGGTGGAGGTGAAATGATTGCGGTATGCTCGTTTGATGCGACAACGTATGCAGGTTTACCTTTTAAATATGAAGCCGGAACACCAAATGTAGGCGGAAATATTGCTCTTGGAGCTGCCATTGATTTCATTAAAAAAGTAGGTCAGGAAAATATTCAGAGTCATGAAAATGCTTTGCTGGATTATGCACAAAGACAGCTTTTGGAAATCGAAGGTTTAAAAGTTTATGGTGAAAAAGCGCAAAGAACGGGCGTAGTTTCTTTTAATCTTGAAGGGATTGGTATTTCTTCTGATGTCGGAATGATTCTCGATAAAATGGGAGTTGCCGTGAGAACCGGCCATCATTGTACGCAACCGATTATGGATTTCTTTAACATCGCCGGAACGGTGAGAGCGAGCTTTGCCGTTTACAATACATTTCAGGAAATTGATTTATTGGTAGAAGGTGTGAAAAAAGCACAAAGGATGCTTTCTTAATAATTAACAGACTGTTTCTTTGGGACAGTCTTTATTTTTACTATGATGAAGTTTAAAATTTTTTATGCTTGTACGTTGTTCATGTTTCCGTTATTTTTTAGCGCATCTGCCATTCCTTTTGAATATATTGATGGAAAAATAATCGTTAAAGTTGATATTAAGAATCAGAAACACAATTTCATCTTTGATACAGGCGCATTCACCATTTTGTCTGACGAGCTGAAGGGTCAACTCAGTGAAAAGAAAGAAAACATGATTTTTGAAGGAATCGATGCTAACAATTCGAGTTCAAAAAATGAAATGTTTTCAACCGATGCACTTAAAATTGCAGATTTAAAGTTTAAAAAAGTAAACTTTTCATTTATGAATATTAGTTGGATGGCTTCACGGGCGTGCATGAAAATCAGTGGAGTTTTTGGAGCCAATATGATGAATAATAAAGTTTGGCGAATTGATTTTAGAACTAAAACCATCACAATTTCAGATAAAATAACTGAAAGTTCGGCACAATCAATATCAATTCCTTTTTCTGAAGAAAACTTCACTCATGTCCCTACAATTAATGTCAATATAAGAAAGCAAAATTTAGATTTGGTTTTCGATACGGGATCAGGTTCAGGTTTTACACTCGATTCAAAATCTTATCAATTAGTAAAAGACGATAGTTTTCTTACTTTTGAAGGGCTTTTATCTCAATCATTAAATAGTGTGAGTAAAGGTGAAAGATGGCTTGATGTAATGGAAGCTGAGGTTAATCATAACATTTTAGGTAATCAAATTGTTGATACGAGTTCAGATTCCCGAAATTTGGTCGGAACAAGATTTATGGAAAATTACCTCATCGATTTAGACTTCATCAGCAAAAAAATCATTCTCAATACAACAGATAAAACTCCCGAATATAATAGCTTCGGAATTGCTTTTGCTCCTGTTGACGGCACATTGGTTATTGTAAACAAGCTTAAAATTCCTGAATTATCAGGATTAAATGTAGCAGACAAAATTATTAAGGTAAACAATATCGATGTCTCAAAAATCGACGAAGAAACTTTTTGTGAAATCAAGAAAATTATAGAAAATTCTCAGGTTATTGTCATCCAAATTGATTCCAATAAAGAGTTTAAACTCGAAAAGAAAGATATTTTACAGTATCTAAACTAACTAAACTATAAAGTTTCTTATTATAGATTTTGGCGATTGCTCAAATTCTCTTTTTATTACTTTTATTAAAATGCTTTACGTTAATTTTGTTGTTAGAATGTATTGAAAATACCAAGAGCTAATTTTTTTCTTAATAGAAAAATCCCTTTCAAAGTTATTTTTGAAAGGGATTTTATTTATAATAAATATTACATAAAGTTTGTCATTCCGCAGGAATCTTGACAATGTATTTGCGTAATTTTTAAAGCTAGATTTAGATTCCTCCGAAATGACAAGCGTATGGAAAAATCTGTGTCAATCTGTAAAATCTGCGGGAGATTAATTATTCGGCTTCCAATCTACCACAGCTCTGATAAACGCTTCTGCATTTTCCAAAGGAATATTTGGTAAAATTCCGTGACCTAAATTGGCAATATATCGGTCTTTACCAAAACGATTGATCATTTCATTCACCATTTTCTTGATTGTTTCAGGTGTAGAATGTAATCTTGCAGGATCAAAATTCCCCTGCAGCGTCATGGTGTGATTCGTCAAAGTTCTTGCGAATTCAGGCTTGATTGTCCAGTCAACTCCTAAAGCTGAAACCGGAGCCATTGTCATTTCTTCCAAAGCAAACCAACATCCTTTTCCAAAAACCACAACATGAGTTAATGGACTTAAAGCTTCAACGATTTGGTTGATATACTTCCAGGAAAACTCTTGGTAATCTTCCGGAGAAAGCATTCCGCCCCAAGAATCGAAAACCTGTACGGCAGAAACTCCTTTTTCAACTTTTCTTTTCAGATAAGCAATGGTAGTATCTGTAATTTTCTGAAGTAACAAATGCGCAGCTTCCGGTTGTTGGAAGCAGAAAGATTTAGCAATATCAAAAGCCTTGCTTCCTTTTCCTTCCACGCAATAGCAAAGAATCGTCCACGGAGAACCTGCAAAACCGATTAAAGGAATATCGTTGTCTAGTTTGATTAAAGTCAATTCAATCGCATCAAAAACGTACCCTAAAGTGTCATTTACATCAGGAACGATCACATTCTGCACATCTTCCATCGTTCTGATCGGATTATCCAACCACGGTCCTACATTTTCCTTCATTTTAAAATCAATCCCCATTGCCTGAGGAACAACTAAAATATCCGAAAACAAAATCGCCGCATCCAAAGGATATCTTCTGATGGGCTGAACTGTAATTTCAGAAGCTAATTCGGGAGTCTGGCATCTCGTGAAAAAATCGTACTTGTCGCGAAGTGCGATAAATTCGGGTAAATATCGGCCTGCCTGTCTCATCATCCAAACTGGTGGTCTTTCTACAGTTTCGCCACGAAGTGCTTTTAAATATAGGTCGTTTTTAATCATAATATTATTGATAGTTGACGGTTTTTAGTTGATAGATTATGAAATGTCTTTTTCTAATCTATTTTTTATGACCGACAATAAGTTTAATAAAGTATTTTCTATACTCGTAAAAATCTCAGATTTTGTATGCTTTCTTATTTCTTTAGAGGTCGTTTCTCCTATTGAAAAAAGGATGGTATTTTCTAAAGAATTATTTTTCGCAAAACTACGAACTCCACTCGGGCTAAAAAAAACTATTGCATGATATTTTTCATGTATCACAGGATTAAGCGCTTCTGTCTCGTAAACAGTCACTTTTTTATATGAAATATTTTGTAGCGGAAGCTTTTTGTCTAAAACATCAAGCGCCAAATTTCCACAAAAATGAATGAATTTTTCGTGAGCGCAGTTTTCGATAATGAATTGGGATAATGTTTCTGCGTTTTTTAAAACCTTAAAGGTTCCAAAACCGTTTTTGCGAAGTTCTCTTTTGGTTTTTTCGCCTACACAATAGATCTTATTGTAGTTTTTTGCGGTGAAATCTTCATTAGGCTGAAATTTGTTTTCAAAAAAAGATTTTACGCCGTTGAAACTTGTGAAAATAAGCGACCGGTCTTTCAGGTCAAAATGCTCTACAAAAACCGGTTTTGTTTTTATTACCTCAACACAGTCGATCAAAATATTATTTCCCAGTTTTTCTGAAAGATATTTTGGATCGATGTTTTTGGTAAATAAAATGTTCATTAAGGTTTATCTTTTAAGTGTAAATCGGCGACTTGCTTTCTTACTTTTGTCATAAAGTCTTTTCCCGGGTCTTCTTTTCCTGTGAAATATTTGGGGTCAGATTCTTTCCATAATTTAGAATTTCTGAAAACTCCGTATTCTGAATGGCCGATAAGATATTCTATTTTATATTTTTTGGTTAAATATCTTACCAACTCTGCGTTGGCTTCCACTTGTTTTTCGGTAAGCGGTTGTTTCTTGCTTCCAATATTTTCAACTCCGATGGCGCAATAGTTTAAACCAATCGTGTGTCTTGCAAATTGAGTTGGTTCCATCAACTGATAAATAGTTCCGTCCCGGTCTATGATAAACTGCGAAGAAACATTGAGTGTACTTTGCTTTTTTAAAGTATTTCTTGCGCTTTCAAGATGGGTTTTATTAAAATATTTGTAGTTGCTTTCTACCGTTCCTCCCGCTGTATAATGCAAAACAATCATCTTCGGAACAATCGTCGGCGTTTTTTGACTTAAACCATGATGTTCTTTTAAATATTCTAAGCTTAATTGAATTCTCTCCGCAGAATAACTGATTGGCTTATTGATGATCTTTAAACCTGAATTCTGTGCCGAACTCAAGTTTAAAATAAATAAAAACAGAGCGAAAACGACCTTCTTCATCATAAATTATTTTGAATATTGGTAATGTCCGGTAATAGTAAATTTAAACAGACAATCTTCAATAACCTGTCCGCCACCGATGTTATGTACAATTAAATATCTTTTTCCGTCTGCCGATTTTTTGTTGACAACAATTCCGATATGCGTTAAATTCCCCGGAAGAAGCCACGTTACAATATCTCCGGGAACGTACAATTCAGGCTTGTTTTCGATTGATTTTGATTTTCCAAATTTAGCAAAGAAAACTCTCAGGTTTGGAACTCTTCGATGATCGATATTGGTGTCGGGTCTTTTCAAACCCCAGTTTTTAGGATATTTTGAAAAATTCTGTTTCATATCTTCATGCACTTCCTTCTGAAGATCAATTCCCAGTTTTCTGTACGCTCTGATTACGACGTCAGTACAAACACCTTTATCCGCCGGAACATCTCCATTTGGATATTTTAGCGTAAAATAAGCAGGATCGTAGGTGACTTTATCTTTCGTTAAGCTTAAAGCTGCATCAGACAATTTTTGTGCAAACTGATTTTGAGCTTTTCCAAAAAAGACAAAAAGGAATAAGATGAATATTGAAAAGAATTTTTTCATTGACTTAAAATTTTGAAATGAAAACAAGTCCTGTAAAGTTCAAAAATTAATTTTAAACATGAAGATTCTTTAAGCATAAAGAAATGTTAAGATTCAGAAAATCTTAATTTTGCCTAAAACCTAAAACCTAAAACCTAAAACCTAAAACCTAAAACCTAAAACTTAAAACTTAAAACCTTAAAGCTGACTTTTAATTTCAGTCATCAATTCTTTACCTCCGTTTTCTAAAACAATATTGGCAAATTTTTCACCAAAATTTTCTTCTTCATTATATTCAAAACTTTCGTCGGTGGCGATATAATTTTTTCCGTCTAGCGAGCAAAGAGCAGCTTTGAATCTGATCTGGTTTTCAATTTTTTCGGCAAAAGCTCCAATGGGTGCGGTACAACCGCCTTCAAGAGTGCTCAGGAAATTTCTTTCAATTTCTACACAAATTTGAGTCTGTTTGTGACTGATCTGCTTCAAAATGTCGTTGATTTCTTTTTTATCTGAATGTCCGGCAACAGCAACCACACCTTGTGAAGGCGCAGGAATCATGAATGGAAGAAATTCGTAATCGATATCCATTTTCATTCTTTTAATTCCGGCCAAAGATAAAATGGTCGCATCAAAGTCTTGCTCTTCCAGCTTCTGAAGTCTGGTCTGAATATTTCCTCTGATGTCAAAAAACTCTGTTTCAGGATAATTTTTAGACCAAAAAGCTCTTCTTCTCAAACTGCTTGTCGCTAATTTGAGCTCGTGAAATTCTTTGTCCATTGCCGATTTTCTTTTAATTAAAACATCCTGCGGATGATCTCTCTCAAGATAAGCGACAATTTCTATATTTTCGGGTAATTTTGTTGGTACATCTTTTAGGGAATGTACGGCAATATCAATTTCGTCATTCAGCAATGCGGTATCCAAATCTCTTGTAAAAATCCCTGTAATTCCTAAAGAATAAAGAGGTTGATTAAGATTTTTGTCGCCTGAAGAAATGATTGGGACAATCTCGGTAAGATAATTGAGGTTTTGCAAATGTCTTGCAACTTCTCTTGCCTGCCAAAGTGCAAGTGCAGAATTTCGGGTTCCTATTCTAATGCTTTTCATTGAATTCGTTGTTGGGTTGTTCGACTAAAATTTCGTGCATTAATTTACTAATTTCCTCGGCTTTTAGAGGATTGTCGATAATATATTTTGCAAAACGGTTGGTTATTTTCTGAATCATCTTCTCAGAAAGCTCCATGTCGTTGATATTGATGTACTTATTTTTTCTGTAAAAGTTGTGCATTTCGTTGCGTTCCATGTTTTTCAGCACTGCTTTGAAGTGATGAATGTTTGGCGCAAGTTTTCTCTTTTTTTCCCATTCCAGAAAATCTCTGGTCATTTCTTTAATGATAACTTCTGCTTTCGGGATTTCTTTTTCACGCTGTTGAATAGTTTCCTGGATTTGTTTTGAAAGGTCATCAACATCGATTAAAGTTACATTATCGAGTTCAGAAACATCTTTGTCAACATTATGAGGAATGGAAAGATCAATAATCAGAATTTCTTTTCCGTTTTTTAAATGAGACTTGTTGATGATTGGGGTTTTTGCTCCTGTAGCAACAATTAAAATGTCGGTATTTTCTAATTCCTTTTCAAAATCATTATAATCAATATTGGGAATATTGTATTTCTCTGAAATTTTTGCTGCTTTCTCCTGAGTTCGGTTGGCAATTTTTATTTTAGGCTGATAAACGTGTTTTACTAAATTTTCAACCGTATTCTGACCAATCTCACCAACTCCTAGAAGAAGAATGTTTTTTTCAGTAATTCTTTTCTGATTGTTTAAAATATAATGTACCGCCGCATAAGAAACAGAAGCGGCTCCGTTGGAGATGCCGGTTTCATTTTTTATTCTTTTAGAAATCTGAATCGCAGAATTAATCGATCTTTCTAAAAAAGGATTCGAATTTTGTCTTTCTTTTTTAAAACGGGCGTAAGCTTTCTTGATCTGCCCAATAATTTCAAAATCACCGATGATTTGGCTTTCCAATCCGGCTGCCACTCTGAATAAATGATTTAAGGCCTCTTCTTTAGTTGCAATATTTGCAAATTGAAGAAAGTCTGAAAGATTTACACCAATCGTTTTGCAATATTCTTCGGCTACCAAAAGATAATTGGGTGAGGTAGAATAAATTTCGGTTCTGTTGCATGTGGAAACCACAAATGCGTCCCCTAAATTTTCGTCGTGAATTCGGGTAACAAAGTTTTTAATATTGTCATCAAAAAATGCAAACTTACCTCTGGTTTCAACATCTGCCTTTTCGTAACTGATGGATAATACGGCAAAATTTGACGTCTGATGTATATTGGAATACTGTATCATAAGCAGTCGCAAATTTAAGGAAATTTTACTTAAAGATTTTGTGATTGTTTGTATGATAATTATCGTAAAAAGCTATAAATTAATTATGTAAGATTTTGTATCTTTTGCTAAAACTTACAGAAACAATAGATTAAGAAAAAAGTGTAATTTTAATAAAAATTTAACCAAATTATATAAAACTTTGTAATCGTTAGTACTGTGAAATTTATATCTTTGTAAACTTAAATCAAGGAGAAAATTATGAGTTTATTCGATATGTTTACGCAAGAAATTGCGATAGACCTTGGAACTGCCAACACGCTTATCATCCATAATAATAAAATTGTTATAGATCAGCCTTCTATTGTTGCAATAGAACGTTCTACGGGAAAGCCGATTGCTGTTGGAGAACAGGCGAAACATATGCAGGGTAAAACGCATGAAGATATAAAAACCATCCGTCCTTTGAAAGACGGAGTTATTGCAGATTTCCATGCTTCAGAGCACATGATCAAAGAATTTATTAAAAAAATTCCTGGGATCAAAGGAAGATTTATTCAGCCTGCTTTAAGAATTGTGATCTGTATTCCTTCAGGAATTACAGAAGTTGAAAAAAGAGCGGTAAGAGATTCTGCTCAGAAAGTAAACGCAAAAGAAGTACGCTTGATTTATGAGCCAATGGCTGCTGCAATAGGAGTTGGTATTGATGTACAAAAGCCTGAAGGTAACATGATTATCGATATAGGTGGTGGTACTACCGAAATTGCCGTTGTAGCTTTGGGAGGTATTGTTTGTGATAAATCTGTAAAAATTGCAGGTGACGTATTTACAAACGATATTGCTTATTTCTTAAGAACGCATCATAATTTATACATCGGAGAAAGAACTGCTGAAAGAGTGAAAATTGAAGTAGGTTCTGCAGTTGAAGATCTAGATGTAGATATCGACGATATTCCTGTACAGGGTAGAGATCTTATTACCGGTAAGCCAAAAGAAATTATGGTTGGGTATAAAGAGATCGCTCGTGCTTTGGATAAATCAATTATCAGAATTGAAGATTCTGTAATGGAAACTCTTTCGCTTACGCCGCCGGAATTGGCAGCAGATATTTACAAAACAGGTATTTATCTTGCTGGTGGAGGTGCTTTGTTGAGAGGTCTTGCAGACAGATTACACAAGAAAACAGGGCTTCCGGTTTTCGTGGCAGAAGATCCTTTGAGAGCTGTTGTTCGCGGAACGGGTATTGCACTTAAGAATATGGATAAGTTCAATTTCTTAATTAAATAAATTTTTTAACTTTTTACGACTTTATATCTGAATGGGATTTTTGCTGAGATTATTTTCGAAGAATGCTCTTTTTGTATTCTTTATGTTTCTGCAAATTATTGCTCTCATTTTGATATTCTCTAAAAACGCCATGCAGCAATCTTGGCTTGCGGGTCAGACTGCGGCTTTCAATTCCTGGGTTTCCGGGTATATTGATGAAGGTGTTTCTTATTTAAAGCTGAAACAAACAAACGAAGATCTTGTTGCTCAGAATAAGGCCTTAATGGTTGAGCTTTACGGGAAAAAAGGCGCTGCAAATCCACAATTCAGAAAAGTACATGATACTTTGGGTGGTGGCCAGATCTATACTTTTGTAGATGGCGAAATTGTTTTCAATAGCATCAACAGAAGAAATAATTATTTTACAATCAACCGCGGAACAAGAGACGGTGTTTATCCTCAAATGGGCGTAATGTCTCCGAGAGGAATTGCCGGAATTGTTATTAATTCTACCGATAGTTACGCCTTAGTACAGTCGGTTTTAAGTGTTAATAAAATCAGAATCAATGCTGCGCTGAAAAATTCGGGATATTTCGGAACTTTGACGTGGAGAGGAGATAACTCCCGATTGATGCATCTGGCAGATGTACCAAAATATGTTTCCCTGAAAATTGGCGATACCATTGAAACCGATGGGAAATCAGCAATTTTCCCTAAAGGAGTGATGATCGGTAAAATTGCGGGATACACCGTAGATAATAAAACAGGATTTTGGGATATTTCAGTGGAATTAAGCGAGAAAATGGGAGCATTAAATAAAGTTTTCGTCGTTAAAAATCTTAAAAAAGCTGAGGTTCAGAAAATTCAGGATACTATGCAAGCTGTAATAAAAAAAGAAAATGATTAGCAGAACCATATTTACAGATCTTTTGATCATGGCTTTTCTGGTTGCATTACAGATTTTTGTATTGAACAGGATTACGCTGTTCGGTAAGTTTACTCCGGTTTTATATCCGGTTTTTGTGATGTTTTATCCTTTTTTTAGAAACAGATTTCAGTTTTTAGCCTTAAGTTTTTTAATCGGTTTGTCAATTGATGCCTTTTTGTATTCTTGGGGAATTAATGCTTTGGCAACTACTTTAATTGCTTATTTCCGTACGATAATTTTCCGTACGTCTACAGATACTTCTACCGATTTCTTCTCATTTCAGTCTTTGCAATGGACGCAGTTTTTACTGTTTCTGTTCTCAAGTATCTTCTTGCATCAGCTTCTGGTGCAGTATATCGAGTTTTTTAAATTCAGCAGAATTTTCGAAATCTTACTTAATGTGTTGGTAACTAGTGGAATTTCCTTTATATTTATCATAGTTTACGCATTAATCTTTAAAATCAAACAGAAAGTTTGAACACACGCCATATAAAAATCTTAACGATTCTCATTGTCATTGCTCTTATTTTTGTAGCAAGGCTTTCTTATTTACAGCTGTTTACAGATCGTTATGCCTTGAATGCAGCCAATACTTCCATCAAAACCGAATATGTTATTCCGCAGCGTGGAGTTATTTTCGACAGAAATGGAAAAATAATGGTGGGAAATCAGCCTGCCTACGAAATTTCTTTTACTCAGGCTTTAATGAAACCAGATTTTGATACTTTGGCTTTCTGTAATTTAATGAAAATTGAGAAGAGTGATTTCATTAAAAGAATTAACTTAATTAAAGCTGAAAAATATTATTCCAAACTCACGCCGATGACTTTCATTAAAGATCTAAGCAGAGAGGAAATAGCAAGAGTTCAGGAAATTATATTCAAATATCCCGCTTTCAGTATCGTTCAGCGTCCTCAAAGACAGTACGAAGTCTCTACTTCCGGAAATCTTTTGGGATATACAAGTGAAGTAAACGATAGAGAAATTAAAAAAGATTCTACTTATTATCTTCCGGGCGACCTCATCGGGAAAACAGGGATTGAAAAATCTTACGAAAAAGAACTTCGCGGCGTAAAGGGGATTAAATATATCCAGAAAGACATTAAACTTAGGAATGTTGGGCCTTATAAAAACGGCTCTTTAGATAAAGATGTTATCACCGGAAAAGATATTACATTGACTATTGACTATGATCTTCAGCGAATGGCAGAAGAAATGCTGGTGAATAAACATGGGGCGGTAGTAGCTATCGATCCAAATAACGGTGAAGTTTTAGTGGCTGCAACAGGACCGGATATTGATCCCAATCTTTTTACAGGACCAAATAAATCTAAAAATCTTTACGCACTTTCAAAAGATACGCTTTACGAAAACAAACCCACTTTCGACCGTTCTTTACAGGCAGGTTATCCTCCCGGATCGACTTTCAAACTGTTGACGGCTTTGGCGGCAATGCAAATGGGCGTAATGGATGAAAATACAATTTTCCCATGTGGTGGCGGATTTTTCTATAAAGGAAAAAGAATTAAAGGTCACGGTGGAGCAGATCCGTTGATTCCTTCTATTCAGGTTTCGAGTAACTGTTTTTTCACCTATGCATTTATAGCAATCATTAAAAAATATCCGGGAAATCCATCAAAAGGTGTTGACGAATGGAAGAAAATCATGAGCAGCTTCGGTGTCGGTGAATTTTTAAATAATGATTTTGCAGTTGGTGCAAAAGGAAGAATTCCTTCAGGGGATTTTTATGAAAGAAGATTTAAAGCAATCATCAAAGCAAATGGTTCTACCAGAAAGGATTATAAGAATTGGGATGAAATGTCGACGGGTGCCATTTACAACGGAATGGGGCAGGGTGATGTAATGGTAACGCCTTTACAGCTTGCCAATTATGTTGCGGCAATTGCCAACAGAGGTTGGTATTATACACCGCATATTGTAAAATCAATTGATGGAAGACCTAATCCTGATCCGAGATTCAAAAAGAAACATCATACTTTAGTCGATCCAAAACATTTCGAACCTGTTCTAAAAGGAATGGAAGCTGTTGTTTTGAGAGGTACTGCAAGAGGTTTGATGTCTAAAGATTTTACACAATTAGCAAAAACCGGAACTGCGCAGGTTCCGCAAGGGAAAGATAACTCTATTTTTGTATTGATTGCGCCCGCAGATAAACCCAAAATTGTTGTTGTTGCTGTAATGGAACATGCCGGATTTGGTGCTACCTGGGCTGGCCCTGCCTGTACAGTAATTGCCGAAAAATATATTACCGGAGATCTGAAACGTGAACATCTTTACAAAAAAATGATTACGTCGAGCTTCATGCCTGAATATAAAAGACAATGGATTGTCGACCTGAAAAGAAAAGGTTTGTATAAAGAACCCAAACCGGATTCTATAAAATTGAAAAGAATACGAGATAGTCTGAATCTTGTAAAGAAAGCGAAAGAAAAACTGCAAAAAGCCCAAACTGTTAAACCCAAAAAACCGTAAACCATGAAATGGACAGAAGGAATAGATAAATTAGGTTTGGGGCTGTATTTTCTGCTTTGCTTATTTGCAATAGCCAATATTTACAGTGTAGATGAAGGTTTAGGTAAAAAACAGTTGATCTTTTTTGGAATTTCAATTTTTGTAGGCTTAATTATTTTCTTCAGCCGAAGTAAGTTTTTCGAAAATATGTCGGGGATTATTTACATTGGTGGAGTTTTAATGCTTGCCGGCCTTCATGTTTTCGGAACAGAAATTCTCGGACAGAAAAACTGGTATAAATTCGGAAGTTTTACCATGCAGCCTGTGGAATTTTCTAAAATTGGAACGGCTTTAATGCTTGCAAATTATGTCTCCGGAGCAGATTTCGATCTTAAAAATACAAAATCATTAATAACAGCTTTGGCAATAATTGGTATTCCAGCCGTTGTTGTATTATCAATTCCTGATGTAGGATCGTTACTCGTATTTACTGCGTTTTTTATTGCATTGTACCGTGAAGGTCTTTCCGGAAAATTATTTTTAATCGGAGGGCTTTTTGGAGCGGTATTTCTTATCGCCAACTATCTTAATGATCCTCTGCAATGGAGTTTGTGGTATTTCACAGTATTTATTATTGTAATTGGCGGATTGTGGTTTGCCTTTAATGCAGCTTTTCTTCGCAAAAATATATATACTCTTTTACCAGGAGTAGGCGTAATTCTTTTACTGGCTGCATTGTCATTTATTTCGCCGGTCATTTTCGAGAAACTGCCAAAACACCAACAGGAGCGTGTCGAGGTTTTATATAAGGGTGAAAGAGAATTTCGTGATACTTCAGGATATAATTTGCTGTATTCAAAGACAGCGATTGGTTCCGGAGGAATGTTTGGTAAAGGATTTCGTGAAGGTTCCGTAACTCAGGGAAAATTCGTTCCTGAGCAGGAAACCGATTATATTTTCTGTACCGTTGGAGAAGAATGGGGGTTTGTAGGAAGTGCAGTTTTAGTTTTCGCATACATGATCTTTATCGGAAGGATTTATTATCTCTCAGAAAAGCAAAAATCTGTGTTTAACAGGGTTTTTGGATATTGCTTTGCTTCCATCCTGTTGATGCACTTTTCTATTAATTTAGGCATGGTTATGGGGCTGTTTCCGACCGTTGGTATTCCGTTACCGTACTTCAGTTACGGAGGAAGTTCACTGCTTGCCTTTTCTATGATGACCTTTATTTTCTTTAAACTCAATTACGCAGACAAAAACAGTTTGGTGTAAAGCTGGAAGTCAGATGCGGGATGATGGAAGTTTACACTTATTCTTCAAAAATGATATTACATCTGCTCAATCTGTAAAATCAGTGAAATAAAATTTCTATAAATTTTTCCATTAAATAAATCATAAAAATTTATGAGAGAAGCTTACGTTATTGATGACAATTTCTATAATATAAATTTTACAGAACAACCTTTAGAAGTTGGAGAATATGAAAACTGTACGTTCCGGAACTGCAATTTTGAATATGCCGATTTTTCTAACTTTAAATTTACCAACTGTGAATTCGTTGACTGTAATGTAAGCATGACGAAATTAGTCGGAACCGCTTTTCGGGATGTTGTTTTTAAAGACTGTAAAATGTTTGGGATGCATTTCGATGACTGTAACGAGTTTGGAATGTTTTTCAAATTTGATGGATGTGCTTTAAATAATTCTGTTTTCTATAAAACTTCCATCAAAAGAACATTGTTTAAAAATTGTAAACTGATTGAAGTCGATTTTGCTGAATGTGATTTATCTAATTCTGTATTCTCCAACTGCGATTTTAGCGGAGCAACATTCGAAAGAACCAATATGGAAAAGGCAGATTTAAGAACATCTTTCAATTACACCATCAATCCCGAATCTAATAAGCTTAAAAAGACAAAATTCTCACTTTCAGAAGTTCACGGACTACTTCGTCGATTTGATATAGAAATCGATAAAAATAGCTAATTTAAATTTTATTAAACGGAAGTTCATCTACTATACGAATCAATAGGAATGTGCTTCAGCCCGTTTAAAAAGTGACAGTGAACAAAATTGCTTTAGCCGAAACTTATAAACTTGTTGTAGATTTTGGCTAAGTCAAATTTTTTAGGTAAATGCTTAATCAGGTTAAAGTCCGATTCTATTGATAGGAGTATTCCAGCCCTATTTTTAAAACAAAAAATTAAAGCCATCAAATTTTGATGGCTTCATTTATATAATCAATTATTTAAGACTAAAAATTAGTAGATGCTAAGTTGTTGTAGTTATCTCCGTTCTCATTGATTACTCTTTTTGCAAACCTGTATTTTGGTCCCCAATAAGAATCATTCAGTGATGAGATCATTACCCCTTTTGAAGTTGCTGCGTGAATAAATTTTACTTCTCCTTCTTCAGTTACACTTTCTACAATTCCTACATGAGAAATTCTTTTTCCGTGAGAGAAGAAAATTAAATCTCCTTTTTGAAGGTTTTCTTTATCAATAGCTTCTCCTTCCTGAGACTGAGATGCTGCTACTCTTGGTAAAGTAAGACCTGCTGCAGCGCCGAAAACTGATAATACAAATGCTGAACAGTCGATTCCGTTTCTTGTCATTCCTCCGTATCTGTAAGGAGTTCCAAGATAAGTTTGAGCTTCTGTTAAGATATTATCAATCGTCTTATTATGTTTGATCGCTTTTGCGATTTCAGAATTTTTTAAAGAATTTCTAGCGTTTGAGATTGCCACTGCTTTTTCAGAGATAAAAGAGTTGATTAACAACTTTTTATCATTCTCCATCTTAGTATCTATTGCAGCTAGTTTGGCATCTGTTTTGTATTCTTTAGCATAAGTTGCCGGTTTTGAAACTACGTAATTAGTAACGCATGATTGTAGTGATATTGTAGAAACGAAAGCAACTAAATAAAACAAAACTCTTTTCTTCATATATTTTTAATTATCCGTGTTAAAAAGGTATATTTATTTCTCTAAAGCATTACAAAAGTAGATATTCCAGCCAAGACAGCCTCGATATGATTATTGTCAGGTTCTTGATTTAACACAATTTAACATATTGATTAAGTATGTTAAAGAAAAACAAACCGCCACGCGCCTATTTTGGTGATTGAGCGGTTTTTTTTATTAAGATTTTTTAACAAAATATATGCAGTTTCCTCTATTCATCGGATTTTCCTATTTCTTAGTTTCTCAAAAGCTGTATTAAAAAAACATAAAAAAAGTTCTCCGGAAAACCGGAGAACCTCACTAATATGGAACTTTACAGATGTTATCTTGTGAATAACATTTCTCTATATTTCGTCATTGGCCAAAGCTCATCATCTACCATCATTTCAAGATCATCAGAAGCGTCTCTGATAATGTCAAATAAAGGTTTTACTTTGTTGCAGTAGTCTTCTGCCTGCGTCTGACTTTCTGTAACAGCTTTTGCTGCTTCTCTCGCTGCGATCAAATCTTCAACGCCTAGTTTAATTTTAGAAACGTTTTGTGAAATGTTGGTAATTAAGCTCATTTGCTCTTTCGCCAAAGTTTTGAATTCTTTGTCTTCAAAAATTTCTTTAAGACCTTTTACGTTCTCAATCAATCTGTTCTGATAATTTAAAGCAGAAGGGATAATGTGGTTTCTTGCGATATCACTCAAAACTCTTGCTTCAATATCAATTACGGTAGAATATTTTTCTAATTTGATTTCGTTTCTTGCCTCTACTTCTCTGTGATTGAAGATCCCTAATTCTTCATAAAGATCAACAAATTTCTGATTCATTTCCTGCTTCAATGCTTCAGGAGTTGTTTTCCAGTTGTTTAATCCTCTTTTTTCAGCTTCTACAGCCCAGTCATCAGAATATCCGTCACCTTCAAACATGATGTTTTTACACTGCTTGATGTATTCTCTCAAAACATTGAAGATGGCTTCATCTTTTTTCAATCCTGTTTCAATTAAAGCATCAACTTCTTTTTTGAAGTCGTTTAATTGTTTTGCAGCAATTGTGTTCATTACCGTCATAGATTCTGCGCAGTTTGCAGAAGAACCTACCGCTCTGATTTCAAATTTATTTCCTGTAAATGCAAATGGAGAAGTTCTGTTTCTGTCAGTATTATCCAACAAAATTTCAGGGATTTTCCCAACAACATTCAGTTTTAAATCTGTTTTTTCGTCTGGAGAAAGTTTTCCTTCAGTTACTTTTTCAAGCTCTTCCAAAACTCTGAACAATTGACTTCCGATAAATACAGAAATAATTGCCGGTGGCGCTTCATTTGCACCTAATCTGTGGTCGTTGCTTGCAGAAGCGATGCTTGCTCTCAAAAGATCTGCATATTCGTGTACTGCTTTAATAGCGTTTACGAAGAATGTTAAGAACTGTAAGTTTTTCTTTGGATTTTTTCCTGGGCTTAAAAGGTTTTCACCTGTATCAGTTGCTAAAGACCAGTTGTTGTGCTTTCCACTTCCGTTTACTCCTGCGAAAGGTTTTTCGTGGAATAAAATATGGAAATGATGTCTGTGAGCAATTCTTGCCATAACGTCCATCAACAGAGAGTTGTGGTCAACAGCAACGTTTACTTCTTCAAACATTGGAGCTAGCTCAAATTGGTTTGGTGCAACCTCGTTGTGTCTTGTAGTAACCGGAATTCCCAATTTCATACATTCGATTTCCAACTCTTTCATGAAGTTCATTACTCTTGTCGGAATAGAACCGAAATAATGGTCATCTAATTGTTGTCCTTTTGCAGGAGAATGTCCTAACAAAGTTTTACCTGTTAAAACTAAATCCGGACGAGATTGATACAATGCTGAATCAACCAGAAAATATTCTTGCTCCCAACCTAAAGTAGGAGTTACTTTTGTTACATTTTTGTCAAAATACTGCATTACGTTTGTTGCGGCCTCGTCTACAGCGTTCAAAGCTCTTAATAAAGGTGCTTTGTAATCTAAAGTTTCTCCAGTGTAAGAAATAAAGATAGAAGGAATACATAAAGTAGTTCCCATAATAAATGCTGGAGAAGTAGGGTCCCAAGCTGTGTAACCTCTAGCTTCGAAAGTGTTTCTGATACCACCATTCGGGAAAGAAGACGCATCCGGTTCTTGCTGAATCAATAAGTTTCCGCTGAATCTTTCAATAGCTCTTCCACCTTCGATTGGAGTGAAGAAAGAATCGTGTTTTTCTGCAGTAGTTCCTGTTAATGGCTGAAACCAGTGTGTGTAGTGAGTAACACCTTTGCTCATTGCCCAGTCTTTCATCGCTACAGCTACCTGGTCTGCGATGTGTCTCTGGATTTTAGTTCCTTTTTTCATCGCATCCAAAATAGATTGGAATGCCTCTTTTGTCAAATATTCTCTCATCGTTTCTTCTGAGAAAACATTCTGGCAGAATAATTCTGACAATTTTACAGGAACTTCGATAGAGTTATCTTTTCTAAAGTCCTTAAATGGTAAAGTTTCTAACGCTTTGAATCTTAAAGTTGACATATTGGGTTTGATTTTACAGCGCAAATTTACAAAAAATATGGTTTAAAAATAAAATACCCCCTATTTTTTTTATGAATTTTTATTTTATTTAATGTTTTAAATCTAAATTACCCTTCAAATTTCATGGTGTCTTTTGTATTTTGATTAAACTAATTGTTATTGAAAAGAAATGTAAAAGAAGGGTAGAATTTCTTAATTTTGAGTAAATCAACTCAAATGATAAAAAAGACATCACTTATTATTTCTTTACTATTCTTAAAAATGTTTTTCTGCCAAAATACAGATCCTGTTTATTATGATCAGGACTGGAAGGTGACTTCAAAGGCGAAAGCATCTTATTACAGAGTAATGCCTATGAAAGAAGTTGGCGAATTGGTCTTACTTCAGGATTTTTATATCAATGGAACTCCGCAGTTTGAAGGGTATGCTTTTAAAAAAGATGAAGATTCATACGTAGGCGATATTATCTGGTATGATGAATATGGAAATGATAATAATTTCAGGCAATACAGAAATGACACAAAGAACCTTACCTTATTATATTATCATCCAAATGGTAAGATTAGAAAAAAAGTTCAGTATAAAAATGGTGTGAAAGATGGCGAAGCTATAATTTATGCTACCGATGGAGCAATTTTAATGAAGGGAACTTATACAAAAGGAAAACCGACAAGCGGAAGTTTTGAAAAAGTAAAAAATAGTGACGATTACGATTATAATTCAAAATCTGATGATGATAATGATAAGCCGAAGGTTCTTACAGAAGCTGTAGTTCTTCCGCCATCGCCGGCTTTAGCACAGACAGTTGAAGTTTCTCCGCAAATAGTAGAAGTTGTGGCGCCGGCAGAGATTCCAATTGAAGAGATTTCTTCAAATAAATCGAAAAATCGAAAAACCGTTTCTCAAAAAATATTTTGGAAAGATTCAAAACAACTTGCTCAGGAAATAGTATATGAAATCAGTTCATACAGCTTTAAGCCGATTGTACAGAAAAATTACGACAGATCAGGGAAATTAATTCAATCCTTACAAGAAAATCATTTTGAAAAATATGGAAATGGGATTGCAAATGGGACTGAATATGCTTATTATCTTCAAAATAATTTTGCAACTGGTGTAAAATCTGCTGCAAAAATCATTGATGGAGAAAAATCAGGTAAGGAAACTCTATATTTTCCGAAGGGTGAAACTTTTTATGAAACCAATTATCGTAGCGGTCTAAAGGATGGTGAAGAAATAGAGTATTCTGAAAAAGGAACGGTGAAAAACAAAAGAGTATATAAAGAAGGTAAGCCTTTTAATGGAAATTTTGATGAGCGTGTCGGAGATATTTATGTCAATGTAAATTACACAAATGGTACTAAAGAAGGAGAAGTGGTTGCAAAAAATGAAGATCAGCAAATTATAGCCAAAGGAATTTATAAAAACGGAAAACCTTATAACGGAACTTTTGTTATTGAAACCGGCGATAACATGGCAGAATTAATTTCTGTAGAAAATTTTAAGAAAAAGGGATTGCAGAAAGTTTTCAGTTACAGACTAGAAAATTTACAAAAAACCTACACTATTCAAAATGAAAAGCTAAATGGAGTAACTACTTTTTATAATGATGGCAAAATTACAGGAACGTTAGAATATAAAAATGACGAGCCTTACAATGGAACTTTAGTTGATAATGACAAAAATTCAGTCTACAAAAACGGAAAACTTATCGAAGAAATATTTTTTGAAGATCATTATAATAAGGACAATATTAAAAAGCAAAAATTCTACGAAAACGGAATTTTGGTGAAGGTTAAAGATTATTCGTTTACAATTTCAGAAAAACCGCAGGAATTTTACGAAGGTATTTTTACAAATGGTAAACCTTTTTCAGGATATTTTGAAACCGATTATAGTCGGGAGTTTAAGCAGGTTGATTATTTTGAAAATGGAATTTCCAAATTTCAATATTCGAATGATTATCTGAAAAATATGGATAATTACAGACATCAATATTATGATGTCAAATCAACGTATAAAGACGGAAAAATATTTGACGGTGCAGAATATATCCTGAATGAAAAGCAGTTTACAATCAAATACTGGAAAAACGGAGTCTTAAAAAGTTTTGATTGGGATCTGTTTGCGATGCATTATTTTAACAGACTTCATTTTGAACTGAAGAGTAATGCTATTGAAGTCAGCGATATGCAGGCAAACAGAAAGGCGGAGATTAAAATAGGACAATCCCAAAACACTTTTAATAAACAACTTTCAATCGACGGAAAAGTCATTGATGACACAAGAAAAGATTATTTAGAATCAAAATATAAAGAAGGCATTATTGCTTATCATGAAAAAGAAGGGAAAATTATTTCGACGGCTATAAACCCAATGGACGAATCGATGGAGCCTACCGAAGGAACGGAATTGTTTTATAAAGTTTATATGATGGTGAAAGAAAGCGCAAGTCTTCAGGAGAATTTCAATAGTTT
Source organism: Chryseobacterium sp. CFS15 (assembly GCF_031118795.1). Classification (NCBI taxonomy): domain Bacteria; kingdom Pseudomonadati; phylum Bacteroidota; class Flavobacteriia; order Flavobacteriales; family Weeksellaceae; genus Chryseobacterium; species Chryseobacterium sp. CFS15. The sequence continues at coordinate 309,079 of NZ_JAVHYL010000005.1, forward strand.
GGCAGAAAAAATATCAGGTAACAAATTTATCGAAGAAACAGACGAAAACAACATCATTACTGGAATTCAATTAGATGCTGAAGGAAAACCAAAAGACGGAATTTTAATTACTCCTACACAAAACAATACCTATACTTTGCAATTGTATATGAATAGAAAGCTGATGAAAACGGTAGAAAATGTTAGTTATAATAAGGTAAAAGAAGAAGCAAGGAAGCTGGAAAGAATATATTAAGTATTATTTCTAATATGAAGAAAACTTATTCTAGTTTTCTTTCACAACAGAGCCATAAATATTAATTTTAAATCGTTTAAAAATTTAGTTTAAATGATAATCCTTTGATTTAAAGCGGTTTAAATTATTAAATATATTTTGCGTAACTTAGCAGACTTTTTATAAAAATTTTAATATATGACAAATTCTAGAGCAAGAGAAACTACCGAGGCAATTGAAAGACTATACATATCTATGAGACACCTGTTTTATAGAGGGTTTTTTAAGCCGAGCGGGGTTTCTGGAGAAAGCATTAGAAGTTTGTTGAAGACGATCAATCCGGAAATTTACGGTACCATGAGCATTCCAAGCAAATTGGAATTGGATGGTTTGATGTATGTTTTAGACAGACTTCCAGAAGGTATTGAAGAATGCGCTTTCATTCATCTTACATCAGATGAAGGTTTTGACAAAGGAAGTTTCGAGCCGATCGTTCCTAAAAAGAGAAGAAGAAACTGTTACCGAATCGACGAACATCAGATGAACATCGAAGTTCTTTTGGGTCGTTCAGAAATCTATGATATTCTTACGCATTTAACGTTCTTATTTATAGAAGCAGATAAAATTCGTAACCTCGCATTTATTCAGGATGAAAACTGGAAGCCGACAAGAGCTTTCAAGATCATCGAAGAAGTGGTAAAAGGTGAGAAAAAATTCAGCAGAAGAGAAAAAGAAGTGGCTTTGATTCATCTTTCTTCTTTAATAGGAAGAACTTTCGATGAAACTTTAAACGCTTACAATACTTTCGGCGACGATGAAAATCCGGATAGATTATTCAAAATCATTTACCATTTAGGAAAAGTGAGTTTGGAAGATGCTAAACAGAGCCGCGAAAGAGAAATTTATTTCAGTGCAATCCTTAAAGAAAGAGTAGGGCACCACTATTTTGGAGAGAAATGGGCTCACAAAGTGAAAGAATTTTTGTTTGAAAACGATCTTCATATGCGTCCGTTACACATTATTTCGGCCAACATGCACTCCGTAAAAAATATGCTGTACGGAAATGATGCTTTAAAGAAAAAAGATTCCAAAGAAGTAGATTACAAACTATACGGAGATATTTCAGATAAAAAAGATCTTCGTGATAAAGTTTCAAAATACGCTTTGGATGAAGGCTTAATCTACATCAACGATAAGAGCGGAAGTAACATCGACGTTCAGATTATCGATTTAAGCAAAACCAATCTTAAAAATACACCTTTCGGACATTTGAAATACGATGGAGACGATGTGATCATGGTTTTCGATTATGCATTTGGTGAACAGGCTTTTGAGGTGATGGATGAATTGCTGAGACCTTTCGAACAAAAAGGCGAAGTCTATATGATGAAGGTGAAATCAGTTTCTATTATGGGGAAAGCCGGAATTCTTGAAGGTGGAAAAGGAGACATTATGATCCCGACCGCTCATATTTTTGAAGGAACGGCAGACAATTATCCTTTCGAAAATGCTTTGAAATTGGAAGATTTTGAAGATGATGAATTAAATGCTTTTGAAGGACCGATGATTACCGTTTTGGGAACATCTCTTCAAAACAGAGATATTCTTCAGTATTTTATGAATACTTCCTGGAAAGCGATTGGTCTTGAGATGGAAGGTGCACATTACCAGAAAGCAATTCAGGTGGCGTCAAAAATCAGACATCACATAGCACCGGATCTTTTTGTGAGTTACGCTTATTATGCTTCAGATAATCCTTTGGAAACTGGAGCTACGCTTTCTTCGGGAGGATTGGGATTGACTGGAGTAAAACCAACGTATCTGATTACCTTAAGAATCCTTGAAAAGATCTTACAAAGCGGAAAGAAAGAAATTTCACCTAAAAAATAATTTATTTTAAATTATAGATCAACCTCAAGTGTTTTTGCATTTGAGGTTTTGTTTTTTCCCATACGTATAATGCCAATTACTTGTGTGTAATATCTCTCCAAAATTCATAAAAATTAATTTTCCATCTTAAAAGAGTGTAGTCTTAACGAATGTTGAGAAATTTTCCACCCTTTAGGGCTGGGGAAAGAAAATTTCTTTTTAAAAGTATTAAAGAATCTCTAACAATTTATGCACACTCATCTGTGAAATCTGCGGGGAGCTCAAAAAAATATTATCTTTAAATTTATTAAAACTAAAACAAATGAGTACAGCCTTACAATTAGCAAAAAGATTCAGAGAAGTAATGCTTGATGGTTTGTGGATTGCCAATACCAATTTTAAAGCTAAACTTTCGGATGTTACTTGGGAACAGGCAACAACGAAGATTGGTAATATAAATACCATTGCCATGCTCACTTTTCATGTTGATTACTACATCGCAGGAATTCTTAATGTTTTTGAAGGTGGCGACTTGGAAATCAAAGATAAATTTAGTTTCGATCTTCCTCCGATTGAATCTCAGAAACAATGGGCTGAACTTCTCAATAAATTATGGACTGATTCTGAAAAGTTAGTAACAATGTTAGAACAGATGCCTGATGATAAATTGAATGAAGTTTTTGTTGATGAAAAATATGGCACCTATCTAAGAAATATTGATGGCATGATTGAGCATGCTTATTATCATTTGGGACAGATTACTTTGATTAAAAAGATGATCTTATTTAAAAACAAATAAATTACGATTGTTTGTTGTCATTTCTGGTTTAAAGAAATCCTAAGAATTTTACAGATTCTTATGTGCAACCATTAGTGAAGATTCGTGTAATTCGTGGCTAATACTTTAAGTGTATCTCTCGCATATTAAGCAAATCTTACAAAGAAGTTTTCTAAGAATCTTCATTATCAGCAAAATATACAACAGAAAATTTTAACATTATCCTTATTAAATAATCAAAGCACACAATAGACCTTAAATAATCACATTTGAGCTTCTTTTAAAAATTACTTACCTTTAAAAAAATAAAATTATATCAATGAGAAAATCGTTTATAATCCTTTTTGCATTTGTTATTTCGCAGTTTCAGGCACAGCAAAATGCCTATTATCAGCAGGCTGCACAATATAAAATGGATATCGACGTCAATGCAGAAGAATTTACTTATAAGGGAAATCAGACTTTAAATTATTCTAACAATTCGCCAGACGAGCTCAATGTTGTTTATTTCCATTTGTATTGGAACGCTTTTAAACCAAACTCAATGATGGATCAAAGAGTGGCAAATCAGGGAAAAAATGGGGATTCAAGATTACAGAAAGAAGGAGTTTCCAGATTGGCTTCAATTCCTAAAAACGAAGAAGGTGCTCAAAATATCCATTGGATCAAACAAAACGGCAAAGAGCTGAAGTTTGAAATTCAGGAAACGGTAATGAAAGTATATTTGGATAAACCGATTAAGGCACATTCAAAAACTACCTTTACAATGGAGTGGGATGCTGTAATTCCGCAACAAATCCGAAGAAGCGGAAGAAACAACCGTGAAGGTGTCGATATGACGATGACGCAATGGTATCCTAAAATTGCAGAATACGATTATGATGGATGGGCAACTTTTGATTATATAGGAAGAGAATTTCATGCACCGTTCGCAGATTTTGATGTCACGATTAAAATAAATAAAGATTATGTTGTGGGAGCTGGAGGAACACTTTTAAATCCAAAAGAAGTAAGAGGCTATGATGCTTCAGCGCAGATTAAAGCTGATCACAATAAAGCAACCTGGAAATGGACTGCCAAAAATATGCTCGATTTTGCCTGGGCTGCAGACAGAGATTATTCTGTAGAAAGTTTCGATGTTCCGCAAGGTCCGAAAGTATATTTTGTGTATCAGAAAAACGATAAAACAAAGGCTTGGGGTGAAGCAAAACCTTATGTCACCAGATATTTCCAGATTATGAATTCTAAATTCGGGAAATATGCTTATCCGTCTTACGCCTTCATTCAAGGGGGTGATGGCGGAATGGAATATGGAATGTGTACAATGATTTTAGGGGAAGCCAAAAATATTGAAGATTTGATGGGATTGATGGCTCACGAAGGTTCTCACTCGTGGTATCAGCAAATGCTGGCAACTAACGAACCTGTGAGACCGTGGATGGATGAAGGGTTTACAAGTTATGCCGAAAGTTACGTAATGCATCAGTTATTTCCGCCGAAAGATAACCGACCGAATGCTTTCGTTGAAAAGATTGATGCTTACAGAAAGTTTCTAAAAAAAGGTATTGAAGAGCCTGCAGTTTGGTTGGGTGATCACCACGACAATGGAACAGCATATTCTTATGCCAGTTATGTGAAGGGTGAATTGTATTTGGTACAATTAGGATATATTGTTGGAGAAGAAAATTTATCTAAAATCATGACTGAATATTTCAAAGAATGGAGCTTGAAACATCCTACCGACAGAGATTTCCTTCATATTGCACAAAAAGTTTCGGGGATGGATCTGAAATGGTTTCATCATTATTGGATCAACACCACAAAAACCATTGATTACGGAATTAAGGACGTACAATATGGTGCTCAATCTACAACGGTAACTTTAGTTAACAACAGTCAGATTCCTATGCCGATTGATTTTAGCGTCATTACTTCCGATAATAAAATAGTAAATTATCAGATTCCGTTAAACATGACGCATACCTGGAAAACCAAAGATGCATTCGGAGAATTTACCACTTTAAAGTACTGGCCTTGGACGCAGAAAGAATATACTTTCACTGTTCCATACAACAAATCTCAGTTGAGAGTTTTAGGAATAGATTTCAGTCACAGATTAGCAGATGTAAATCCTGAAGATAATTTTGTTGAAGTGAAGTAATTAATAATGGTATTGTAGCCACCGTCACTTCGAGTAGATTTTTGGAAAAAATCATATCGAGAAGTTATAATATAAATGCCCGAAGAAATTCTTCGGGCATTTTGTTTATATTTTATTTAGCTGCTCTATTTCTTTTTTCAGCCGTTGGTTTTCTTCTTTAAGGAATGTGATTTGATCTAAAAGACTTTCTGTAAGCTTATCAGAACTGTTGTAATTATTAGTTTGATTTTGAATCAAATTATTACTTCAATTTTCTTCAATGTATCTTTTTGTTTGCCGGGTAACCTTCTTCTGGCTTTACAATATCATCCAGTTCTATAATGCTTATTCCAAAATCCTTTCGACGATTATACAAAAAGCTCCCGTCGATTTACACAAATCCACGGGAGCTTTTAGAAAAAGCAGGCTTGCTTTTCAGAAATGCACGCCTGCTTTTTAAAATTGCTTACTTAGCTTTTTCAAACTTGACAACAGCAAGCATTTCTTTAAGATCAATTCCGGGACGGAAAGCGATTTTTGCGCTTTTAATCATAGAAGAATTAAACTTGTCGGCGGTCTCCGCTCCTTCGCTGCTCAACGTTAAGCTGAAAGATCCGAAATCTCCGAATCTTACAATTCTTCCTTCAGAAAGATGCTTAGCAAGTGCTTTCGTCAAATCATTCAATACGGCTAAAACATCGGTGTCGCTTACTGTAGTAGAGCCGCCTGCAATTTCTTTACTGAGGCTACGGAAAGTAACTTCACCTGTAGATTTTGCATTGGCGTAGAATTTCTTTGGAGCTGTTTGATCAGAAGGGTTTCCCTTCTCACTTAGTGAATACTGTACTGGCATATCATTGTGTTTTTAATTGTTAATGGTATCAAATATACTATTTATAATAACATAGTGTGGGTTATTTGTATTAATTATGGTGTAGTACTGCGAAAAATACATTTGTAAGTGCCCAAATGTTGTTTAGAATAAAAATGAAAACCTTTTAATGAATCTTAATTATTTGAAATTGCGACTATCCCCATATTTAGTGACAAATTATGTAACAATTTTAAACTTTTCTTTACTAATATTTAAAAAGTAAATTATGTTTAAAAGATTTTTGAAGCTGGAATGGAAAAGTTTTTTTAGAGGATCTTCGGTCGGTTTGAATTTGCTTATGAAGATATTCCGAATGATCGGGATCTTCTACTTTATTTTCTGTTTTGCAGGAATGGCTTTCCTGGCTTATTTCTATGTAGAAAAAGAAATGGGAGAAAACCCGCTGAAGATGGTTTCCCGATTTCTGATCGTAGCCTGGGTGGTAGATCTTATCTTTAAATATATAGTTCAGCAGCTTCCTACCCAGAATATAAAACCTTTTTTGACGTTGAATATTCCTAAAAAAGTAGTGGTTAATTATACTTTGATCAAAACTTTTTTAAGTCCGTTCAGCTGGATGAATTCCTTTTTCTTTATTACTTTTTGCGGAATTATGCTCTTCAACGGATACGGTGTCTTAAACACGATTTCCTGGTTTGTCGGCGTTTCGCTTCTGTTTTATCTCAATAATTTTCTGAACTTCCTTTTTAACGATAAAGAGAAAATTGCGATCGGCGTCGGAGTAATTATCGCGGTAGTGTCGTTATTGACGTATTATGATGTAATCCCGACATTGTCTTATTCGGAAACGTTTTTCTATACTATTTTTGAAAAGCCTTATTTTGTGCTCATTCCGATTGCATTGTTCGCAGGATTGTGGAAAATAACATTCAACTATATCCGCAAAGGTTTTTATCTTGATGAAGGACTCGAAGCCAAAAAGGTTGTTGGTAAAACCGAAAATATAGATTTTCTGAATAGATACGGCGCAATAGGAACTTTTATCAACAATGATATTAGAATGCTGAAGAGAAACAAGGTGACGAAAGGCATTTTGCTCGGTAGTTTTATGTTTGTGTTTTACGGATTATTAATGTTTACTAATAAATATTATCAAACGCCTACAGCATTAATGTTTATGGGGCTTTTTGTGACCGGAGGCTTTCAGTTTACTTTTGGGCAGCGTGTTCCGTCTTTCGACAGTGCGTATTATCCGTTGATGATGACACTCAATGTTCCGTACAAAGAGTACATCAAGGCAAAATGGTGGCTGCTGAATATTGTCACTGTATTTTGTATTGTGCTGGCGCTTTTCTACGCATATTTCGGATGGGATGTGTATTTCGCCTTTTTTGCGGCGGGGCTTTACAATATCGGTGTCAATTCACAATTTACTCTTTGGTCGGGAGCTTACAATAAAACCCAGGTTGATCTTAATTTAAAAGAGAAAAGAGTAGGGCAGAAAAACAGTTTCAGCTTTAAAGCCCTGATTCTTATGATACCTAAAATGATCTTACCAATGGCAGTTTACGGCGCAATGAATTACTTTTTTGGCATTCAGGCAGCGGTAATAAGTATCGCAGCATTGGGGCTTTTGGGTTTCGTTTTACGCGAAAAAATATTCGATATTATTATTAAAAAATACAAATCTGAAAAGTACAGCACCTTAGAAGCATTTAAAAAAGATTAACAGCTAAAGAGCCAAGGTTAAAGTTAAAAGTAAAAGTGAATTGGTATGTCAAAATATAAACATCCATCACCTAAAATCAAACATCCAATATTCAACAACATGATTACAATACAGAATTTAAAAAAGACATACGGAAATGCAACCGTTCTTAATATAGAAAATCTTGAAATTCAAAAAGGGGAAACTTTCGGCTTGGTCGGAAACAACGGAGCGGGAAAAACTACACTTTTCAGTCTTGTTCTTGACCTTATTCAGCCGACAACAGGCTTTGTAAGTGTTGATGATATCAAAGTAAACGAATCTGAAGCTTGGAAAAATAAAGTTTCAGCGTTTATTGATGAAACCTTTTTGATCGGTTATCTTACTCCTGAAGAATATTTCTATTTCATCGGCGAATTGAGAGGGCAGAATAAAGCTTCGGTAGACGAATTTTTAAAGCAGTTTCATGATCTTTTTAATGGTGAAATCGTAAATTCAGGAAAATACGTTCGCGATCTTTCAAAAGGAAATCAGAAAAAAGTGGGAATTGTAGGTGCTTTAATTGGTAAGCCGGAAATTATTATTCTTGATGAGCCTTTTGCGAATCTTGATCCTTCTACACAAATCAAGCTTAAAAATATGATTCGTGATTTTGCAAATGAAAATGGAGTTACTTTTTTAATTTCCAGTCACGATCTATCGCATACTACAGAAGTTTGTAATAGAATTGTGGTGGTCAATAAAGGAGAAGTTGTGCGTGATATTCAGACGACTCCTGAAACCTTACAGGATCTTGAAAAATATTTTGCTGATCAGGTAAGTTTAGGCAAACAGGAAATATCTACAGAAAAAACATCTCTTTAAATATAAATTCTTAAAAAAATATATTATTCATTTTCAGTTGGTTATGTTGTTTTAATTGAAAAAATAAAATTTTCTGTAACCATTTTAAACTTTTGCTGTCTTTACTATAGAAACAGAATAAACCATGAAGCTTTTGTTTAATAATAAAAAAGAGGATTTGCTAAGCCGCCTTAAAAGGCAGGAACCGGCTGCGCAGAAAATCTTTTACGACCAGAGTGTAAAAAAATTCCTGAGTGTAGCCAAAAGCTACGTCAGCGATTTGTATCAGGCGGAAGATTGCGTGATCAAAGCATTTTGCAAGATTTTTAAACATATAGAAAGCTTTCGTGGTGAAGGAAACTTTGAAGGTTGGGCGAGAAAAATTGTAGTCAACGAATGTCTTAATTTTATCAAAAGCCGCAAGACGGTTTTTTATCTCGACGACGTTCATGCTTCTGTTTTGGAAGATTTACATGAAGAGGCAATCGATTTTGATTTTAATGCTCAGGAGCTTTTAGATCAGCTTCCGGATGCGTACAGAATGGTTTTTAACCTTTATGTGATTGAAGAATATTCGCATCAGGAAATTGCAGATACGCTAAATATTTCTTTGGCAGTAAGTAAAACACAACTCTTCAGAGCAAAAGAAAAATTGAGAAAGGTTTACTTTCAACAACAAAAAAAACTGAAAAATGAACACGTTTAAAAATAATTTGGAATATCAGATCAAAAAGCAGATCGACGAGCGGGAAGTGACTCCTTCAAGAGATTTGTGGTCAGAAATTCAAACGCAAACCGAAAATACTAGTTCAAAAAAATCTAGCCTGAACTGGGTGTTGCTTGCCGCATGTTTTGTTTTGGTATTTGGCTTGGGTGCGGTTTTGTTTTTTAATAACGAATCCGAACCCAAAATACAGGTTGCCGAAACGGTGAAAACACCTTCTTTGAAAGAAGAAAATGTAACAGCACAGCCTGAAAAAATAAATTCGCAGGAAATGATCACAAAAGAGGATCACGGAAAATTGTCTCAGATAAAAAATATTCCTTCGGAAGAAAAAGTCGAAAAAGCAGTTCCTGTCAACAGTAATCTGCCTTTACTTAAAGAAAATCCTTCAGCTATCGCTTCACACATTACGCTGAATTCGCCAACAAAAATTATGGCGAAAGCTGACTCTGTAAAGACTCAGAAAAAGAAAAGATATGTAGATCCTTCAACACTGCTTTTCTCAGTAGAGCATAAAGATGTTATCGAAAAATCTAAGGACGGAAGCAATGTTGCGACCATCGACCTCAATACAAAATAATTCAATTTAAACTAAAAAAAAATATAATATCATGATTAAGAAATTTATCATTACAGGAATGTTGTGCCTTGTTGCGACCTCAATAAATGCACAAAGAAAATCGTTAAGTTTAAACCTTCAATCAAAAGAAGATACTACGGTTAGCCCGATTGTAAAGGAGAAGGTGGAAGAATATGCTACACGAATCAATGCCATTATTCAGGAAGAAAAGAAACTGATGGAATCTGAATTGTTGGTTCTTCAGGCTAAAAATTTAGATAAAGCCGATTTCGATAAGCAAAAAGCTCAGATTGCAGATAGCTATTCACAAAAGATTGACGAGAGAATTGAAACGTTGGGTTTTGATTTGGATCAGGTCATTCAGAAACAGGTAAGATACTCACTTTTGAATTCTGACGTGACTTCAAACGAAGAGTTAAAAGAAAAATTACTGAAAAAGTTTCGACCTAAAAAAAGCTTTGACGGATATGTTTCTTATGGAATCATGACGTTGACGAATGATAAAGTAGATAATGATTTAGATAAAAACCTAGGTTACGCCAACAATCTTGAATTTGGTTTTAAATTCAATTATCAGTTTGGCAGAACCAGTCCGTGGGGGTTGATTTCCGGATTAGGCTTTTCCTGGAGAACCGTACGTACAGATAATAATATGGTTTTTACAAAACAAAACGGAGAAGTTTCACTATCAAAATTTGAAGGAAGTCTTGATAAGGCTAAACTAAGAACAGGTTATATTATGGTTCCGCTTGGTTTTCAATATAATTTCTCTAAACTGAAAAATGCAGGAATGGATGTTCAGTACAGACCCTATTCAGATGGTTTCAGAGTGGGAGCGAATATGTATGGCGGAATTAAAATGTCAACCAATAATATTGTGAAAGGAGACGATAAAAATATCAGAGACCGATCAAATTATCAGGTAAATCCTTTTGTTTATGGTGCTCAGTTTACAGTATCTTATGATAATATAAGTCTTTTTGTGAAAAAAGATTTCAGCAACTTCTTCAAAGATTCTTATTTTCAAAACGACAAAGCTTTGGTTTTTGGAGTAGCTTTGGGATGGTAATTTATATGAATGGATCGATCAACAATAATGACTAAGCTTTTAGGACTCATCTGCGTTTTCTGTCTCACGATCAATATCAATGCGCAAAGAATAAAGACGTCACAGGACAGTACAAAAGTTTTCTATGATAAAGTGTTTAAATCGTTAGAAGTAGCGTATTTACACAAAAAAGATTTTGACTGGAAGAAATTAAAGGCTGAAACATTTAAAAATCTTGAAACGGCAAAAGACTTTAAAGGTTCTTTGAAAGAAGTGAAGGTTTTGCTTGATAAAATTGAGGCAGATCATTCTAAGGTAATGTATCAGGGGAAAAATTATGGTCCTGCAGTCGATATTCAATGGGAGGATTTCAGTGATGCGTGGATGAGAAAATTTAAAGCTAAACCGGGGTTCGAAGCAAAAGTTTTAGATGAAAAGTATGGTTACATCTTAATGCCAAATATTTCGTTTGATGATTTTAGTTCTGAAAATATTCATAAAATTGCTCAGCCTTTATATGACAAAATAGCTGAATTAAAAAGCGATAATAAATTGGAAGGTTGGATTGTAGATCTTCGCTTTAATATAGGTGGAAATTCGGCGCCAATGTTATTAGCTTTATATGATTTGTTAGGAGATAATGTTGTTTGGGGAACTCTTGACGGCGATAAAAAACTGATTAATTCTACAAAATTAAATAAAGGAGTTTACGATCAGGGAGATAAGAAACCTTCTTATATAAAGCCAAGCGGAGAATTGATAAATAAATCTAAAGTTGCAGTAATCATTGGTGGATTAACGGCAAGTTCAGGCGAAGTGACGGCTTTAGCTTTTAAAGGAAGACCCAATACCATTTTTATAGGAGAAAAAACTTTAGGGAAAACAACTTCCAATATGGTGGTAACTCTGCCTTTTGATGCAAGAATGCCTTTAAGCATTGGATATGATTGCGATAGAAATGGGAATTATTACAAGCAGATTATACCAGATATTGTTGTTTCAAAGCAGGATAATTTTGATGATTTGTTACAGGATAAAAATATTCAGGAGGCAATACTATTCTTCAACAAAAAATAATTATGATAAATTGACGAATTTTTCAATTTGGTATAAGAATTGAATATAAAAAAATAACATTCACATTAACAAACAAAAACACTCCGCGGGATCTTCTGTAGAGTGTTTTTGTTTTATCAATATTTAATCTATTTCAGGCTTCCCACCATATCTTCAGGCTTCACCCACTCGTCAAACTGCTCAGAAGTCACAAAGCCAAGGTTGATGGCTTCTTCTTTCAGTGTTGTTCCGTTTTTGTGAGCGGTTTTTGCAATTTTCGCAGCATTCTCATAACCAATGTGCGTATTCAAAGCGGTAACCAACATCAAAGATTTATCTACCAACTCTTTGATTCTTGCGTGATTTGGCTCAATTCCAACGGCACAATGATCATTAAATGAAATACAAGCATCGGCAATTAGCTGAGCAGACTGTAAGAAATTGTAAGCCATTACAGGTTTGAAAACATTCAGTTCATAATTTCCCTGCGTTCCTGCAAACGAAATCGTTGTATCGTTTCCTAAAACCTGCGCACAAACCATTGTTAAAGCTTCGTTCTGCGTCGGATTTACTTTTCCCGGCATAATTGATGAACCCGGTTCATTTTCCGGAATATGAATTTCTCCAATTCCTGAACGTGGCCCTGAAGCCAATAATCTTACATCCTGAGCGATTTTGTATAAAGAAACCGCCAATTGTTTTAAAGCTCCGTGAGATTCTACAATCGCATCGTGAGCAGCCAAAGCTTCAAATTTATTTTCAGCCGTTACAAAAGGAAGATTGGTGAATTTTGCAATATATTCAGCCACTTTTACATCATAACCTTGAGGTGTATTTAATCCTGTTCCCACCGCGGTTCCTCCTAAAGCAAGCTCAGAAAGATGAGGTAATGTATTTTTTAACGCTTTGATTCCGTAATTTAATTGGGCAACATATCCTGAAAATTCCTGACCTAAAGTAAGTGGAGTAGCATCCATCAAATGCGTTCTTCCGATTTTTACAATGTCTTTAAATTCGATTGCTTTTTCGTTCAACGTATTTTTTAGTTTCTCAACTGCAGGTAGGGTTACCTCAACAACTTTTTTATAAGCAGCAATATGCATTGCAGTTGGATAGGTGTCGTTTGAAGACTGAGATTTATTCACATCATCATTCGGATGAACTTCAGATTTGTCGCCTAAAGTTCCGCCATTGTTCACGTGAGCTCTGTTTGAGACCACTTCGTTCACATTCATATTCGATTGTGTTCCCGAACCGGTTTGCCAGATCACCAAAGGAAATTGATCATTCAGTTTACCTTCTAAGATCTCGTCGCAAACTTTTGCAATCATATCTCTTTTTTCAGCAGGAAGAACTCCCAAATCGGTGTTTGTAAATGCCGCAGCTTTTTTTAAATAAGCAAAAGCTTCGATGATTTCGTGCGGCATAGAACCTTCCGAACCGATTTTGAAATTGTTTCTTGAACGTTCCGTTTGTGCGCCCCAAAACTTATCTGCAGGAACCTGCACTTCACCCATGGTGTCTTTTTCTATTCTGTAATTCATTGTGAAATTGTTTAATTAAGGTTTAGGCTGAGGTTGAGTTTAAATTTAAAAAAAATTTACTCTAAATCTTAACTTCAGCCTCAATTCATAAAGTTAAGCAATGCTCAAAAACCTCGCAATTTATAATCATTATAAATACAGTTTAAGTCGCTGATTTTGCTCATGTTTTTCTCGTAAGCCGTATTTTTGCACCGAAATAGAAAGTAAATGGATTTTAAATATCAAGATCCGTATCCAATTTTGAAAGATGATACGGTGTACAAAAAATTAACTTCAGACTACGTTAAGGTTGAAAAGCATGGCGAAAGAGAAATTTTAACGATCGATCCGAAAGGCTTGGAATTATTGGCTGAAGAGGCAATGGCAGATGTTTCTTTTATGCTTCGTTCTTCACATTTAGAAAGTTTGAGAAGAATTATCGATGATCCTGAAGCGACTGATAACGACAGATTTGTTGCTTATAATTTATTGCAAAACGCTGCGGTTGCTGTAGAAGGAGCACTTCCTTCTTGCCAAGATACCGGAACGGCAATTGTGATGGGTAAAAAAGGTGAAAATGTTTATACTGGCGTTGAAGACGGAGAATATTTAAGCAAAGGAATTTACAATACCTACCAAAAAAGAAACTTAAGGTACTCTCAAGTCGTTCCTTTAACGATGTTTGATGAGAAAAATTCGGGTTCAAATCTTCCGGCGCAAATTGATATTTATGCTAAAAAAGGGGATTATTACGAGTTTTTATTTTTAACAAAAGGAGGAGGTTCTGCAAACAAAACTTTCCTTTACCAGAAAACAAAATCTCTACTGAACAAAAAATCTTTGGAAGCTTTTGTAAAAGAGAGAATTTCAGATTTGGGAACAGCGGCTTGTCCACCTTACCATTTAGCTTTGGTCATTGGTGGAACTTCTGCAGAAGCAAATTTGGCTGCCGTGAAAAAAGCATCTGCAAAATATTATGATAATCTTCCGACAGAAGGAAATGAAGCAGGACAAGCGTTCAGAGACTTGGAATGGGAAGCAAAAGTTCAGAAAATTTGCCAGGAAAGTGCAATCGGAGCACAGTTTGGCGGAAAATATTTAACACACGATGTTAGAGTAATCCGACTTCCTCGTCACGCAGCTTCTTGCCCGGTTGGAATGGGAGTTTCTTGTTCAGCAGACAGAAATATTAAAGGGAAAATTACCAAAGATGGTATTTTCTTAGAGCAATTGGAGCAAGATCCGAAAAGATTTTTACCTGCAACTCCTCCGCATTTAGAAGAAGCTGTTGAGATTAATTTGAATAAACCAATGCCTGAAATTTTGGCTGAGCTTTCAAAATATCCAATCAAAACAAGATTAAAATTAAACGGAACATTGATCGTTGCAAGAGATATTGCGCACGCAAAAATCAAAGAATTGTTGGATGCAGGACAACCGATGCCTGAATATTTCAAAAATCACCCGATCTATTATGCGGGACCTGCAAAAACTCCGGAAGGAATGGCTTCAGGAAGTTTCGGACCCACAACAGCGGGAAGAATGGATGTGTATGTAGACGAATTCCAAAGTCACGGCGGAAGTATGGTGATGTTGGCAAAAGGAAACAGAACAGCAGATGTAACCAATGCTTGTCATAAATACGGAGGTTTTTACATCGGTTCGATTGGAGGACCTGCTGCAATCTTGGCAAAAGATAATATTTTATCGGTTGAGGTCGTTGATTTCCCTGAATTAGGTATGGAAGCAGTAAGAAAAATTGAAGTGAAAGATTTCCCTGCATTCATCATTACCGATGATAAAGGAAACGATTTCTTCGCCAACCTTGCCCATTAAAATTTTAGGTTAGAAAGTTATATTGAAGAATTTTAGGGTTGCAATTGTAGTCTAATATCTAACATCTAACTTCTAATATCTAAATTAATTAGTTTAAAATAAAAATAAATTGCAAAATTTAGGTTCTATATCTTTTGATGAAAAAGAAAAAAGCCCTACTTTTGCTTAAAATTTAAGAAACATGATGTTATCAGCATTTTGGCCGTTTTACCAATTCCTTTGGACAATTTATTTTGTATGTATGTTCCTTGTAGGATTCTGGTGTATCTTAATGTTTTTCGGTTTTATTATTCCTTTGTGGTTAACTGAAGGTTTGAAAGAATATTTTGGTAAAGTAAAACCTTTTGATCCTGAGCAGATTAGAAGTAAATTGCTTACTGAGCAAGAAGGCGTTGAAGTGATTTTCAGCCAGCCTAAAGGTCACGGTCCTTTCATTCACGATAGCCACGGGCACGATCACGGACATCATTAATTGATTGTCATTGCTTTCTCACACGAATTCTGGGAAAGTAATATCAAAGCAAAACAACATATATTAAACCACTAATTTATTTTAGTGGTTTTTCTTTTTTACCCTAATCGCAGTTTTTCCGGTGATACCCCGAATTTCTTCTTAAATGCACGGGTAAAATTCTGAACATATTCATAACCGCATTCTATTGCAATCTCTTTAATCATAATTTGATTATTGATGATCATCTTTTTTGCTTTCAGCATTCTGAGCTCTGAAATGTAGTTTACAATAGTCGTTTGATAATGTTCTTTAAATTCTTTTCTCAATTTACTTTGATTAATACCCAATATTTTAGATATCTCTTCGATTTTCAAGTTTTTATGATAATTCTCGTCCAAAAATTTTTTGATGGCTTCAGGAGTTTTTGAATGATCATCGCTGTTGTCTTTTTCTTTAAACTGTTCAAAAATGAGAACAAGCAATTTTATGATTTTAGCTTCAATAAAAAGTTTCTGCATTACCCCTTTTTTAGAATATCCCGAAATTTCCTTTAAGATCATGTGCATTTCCACAGTCATATTGGGAGGAGTCTCTTTGTGAAGAAAAATGAAACTGTTATTCTTCATATTTTTCAGTATTTCAGCACTTTCGGTGTTAGAATTAGGATCGATTAAATTAAAAACGTATTGATAATTAATCTGTATCTGAAGATATTTTAAGATGTCCTGATTTTCTGTCCACAATTCTGCACGGTGTTCTGCAGAAGAATAATGAAGAATGTATTGATTTTTTTTGAATTTTAAATGAGTTCCACAATCTGAAGTCAGTAAATTGATATTCGGACTCAGAAAAAACAAAAGATTAAAACTGGATTCTCCTTCAATGAAATGAGATTTTAAATAATTTCCAGTTGTTTCATCTTCACTGAAAACAACCTTAATGTCTTCAGATTTAAATAGTAAACCTCTTTTGGATCGATCTATTTCTTTCGCTGTTTTCGTTCTCATATGTAAGTAAAAGATTCCATTCAATAATTAATCTCATTCAATGATAGGATAGAAATTAAATTTCGAACAAAATTAAATTAAATTTAGAATAAATAAAAATAAAATTATCTTTTTGGAATTTTATTTGCAAACTAGCTCTCATCAGCTAGAATAATCTAAAGTGAAAACTAACGATTTTAATATAATTTTAAACGTGATCAATTTTGTTTTATACTTAAATGTTTGAATTATTGCAGTAATCATCGGGATAACTAAAAGGTTGGATATGATAATTGATTTGCTGTAATCAAGAGTAATTTTGCCGAAAATTAAAATATAATTTAGAATAAATAAAAATAAGTTATTTATGTTTAAAAATTTACAATTAACAGCAAAGAAAATCGGAACCGGAATCGGAATCGGTATCCTTTCTATAGTAGGAAGTTCACTACATGCTCAGCAATGGGAAGATGTGGGTTCTACGGGGAGTATTTCTATTGGTGGAAGCAGTTATAATAATCTGGCGATTGATGCTCAGGGAAATTATTATGTTTCGTACTATGATGTTTCTGTTCAAAAAGGTTCTGTACAGAAATTTAACGGGATCTCTTGGTCATATGTTGGAGGAAATGCAGGAATTACTACTGCTACAGCAACATACAACTCTCTTTCTTTAGATACTTCGGGAAATGTTTATTATACTAATCAATGGGGTTATCCTAACTCGGGAATGGAAGTAAGAAAATTTAATGGAACATCCTGGAGTTTACTTCCATTTCCATTTACAGATACAACAAATTATCAGGCATCAGCAGTAGCTCCGAATGGTATTCCGTATGTGTATGCATCTGTGGGTTCAGGAACGGTAAAAAGATTGGTGAACGGAGCTTGGGAACAAGTAGGTCCTACAAATATTGCCGGTGCAAATCCAACGCACGCAGAAATGGTTATCGGAACAAATGGAAAAGTGTATGTTTGTCATATAGCTTCCGGAGTAAGAGTTTTTGAAAATAGCTTGACGGCTTCTTCAACAGATGCATGGACTTTAGTGGGTGGAACTTCAGTAGGAAGTGCTTTTACAGAAGGGGCAAACGCAACTTTAGATATTGCGATTGGCTCAGACAATACTTTATATGTCGTATATTCATCTACAGCAGCAAATAACAGAAAACTGAATGTAAAGAAATTTGATGGAACAAATTGGGTACAGATTGGTAACGCCGACTTTGGTATTTCAAATGACTTATATAATGTTTCTATTGCTGTTACTCCTTCCGGGAAGCTCTACACTGTAGCAAGCGGATGGGCTGCAAACGGTGGAAAAAACACCGTATATCATTATAATTCAGTATCTAATATTTGGGAAACATTCGGAGGTGATTTTGTATCGGATGATGCTGCTTTATACAATGATTTACAATATGATACGGTAAGCAATACATTGGTTCTTACTTATTCTCAAAATGGAGTAAGGGTAAAAAGAGTTCAATTATCAAATAACACTCCGGGGTGTACTAATGCTGATCCTGGAACAAATCCGGGAGATACAAGTTGTGTAACTTTTACTTACAAAGGTCAGCAAGTAACTTATACAACAGTAAGAGGTGCAGATGGAAAAGTTTGGCTTCAGCAGAACCTAGGAAGTAGACAAGTTGCGACGGCAATGGCCGATACTGAGTCTTACGGAGATCTTTTCCAGTGGGGAAGATGGGATGATGGTCATCAAAACAGAAATTCTGCTACAACTACCGTTCCGGCAATTAATAATCCTACAGGTCTTTCCGGTATTACATCATTTATTTTAGGGAATAACCCTGCGTGGTGGTCAACAAATGCTTTAAGTGATTTATGGAACGGAGCAAACACTTCAGCAATAACTTCTGAAGTGAGTGTTGATCCCTGTAAAGCAATCGGTGCAGGTTGGAAATTACCTTCTCAGGCAGATTGGGTGGCTGCTGTAGGTGCAGAAGGAATGTCTAGTGCGGCCAATGCATTTACAAGCAAATTAAAATTACCGGCGGCAGGTTACAGAAGTCAAATTACCGGCGGATTTACGTATGTGGGCGAAAGAGGATATTATTGGAGTGGAGATGTTGCCAATTCGGGAGGAAAATATTTATATAATTCTACAGCGTTAGCGAATCCAAATTCTGGCGGACCAAGAGCTCAAGGCCAATCTGTAAGATGTATAAAAGATGTTACTACAGGCTTAGGAACTTCAGATATTAGAAAAATTGCTGTAGGAATTTATCCAAACCCAACCAATGGGATTTTAAATATTAAAACAGATTCGGATATTGATAAAGTAAACGTTACCAATATAGTAGGGCAAAAAATGAATGTTCAGTTTTCAAATAACCAAATCAATATGGAGCAGCTTCAGAAAGGAGTTTATATTGTTGAGCTGCAATTGAAAAACGGACAAAAAATATCTAAAAAAGTAATTAAAAATTAATTAGGTTTTAGGATTTGATAATATTCAAAAAAAAAGGCTTAGATTTTATAATCTAAGCCTTTTTTTATAAGCCAGTATTTAGGCTAAATATTATTACATAAACTGTTCCAACAGTTGGGTCAATCGATTGACGTCATGCACGCCACTTTCTTTATACAACAATTCTCCTTTTTTGAAAACTGCTAAGGTAGGAACTCCACGAACTCCATACTGAGAGGCGATCGCAGGATACTGATCGATATCAATTTTTATAATTCTGGCCTTTTCGCCAACATTTTCTTTTACTGTATTCAGAACCGACGACTGCACCTTGCATGGTTGACACCAAGTAGCAAAAAAATCGATAAGTACCGGTCTTTCAGAATCTATTATTTCTTGGAATTTTTGAGACATTGTATTTCGTTTTTACTGTTTTTCTTCCTGAATGGCTTTTACGTTTTTCCAGGTCGTACCATCATAAACGTCAACTCCTTTTTTCTTTAAAATTTCTACAGCTTGATCTGCCTGTATACCTTTGTTGCAAAAAACGACTACTTTTTTACCTTTCAATGCATCCGTATTTTTGTCTAAATCAGCCAACGGAATATTCACGGCATCTTTTGCTGTAGCTTCAGCATATTGCTCAGGAATTCTTACGTCAACCAAAATTACATCAGCGCTATTTACAACCTGTTTAATGTCGGTTTGAACAGTATTTTCTGGTAAAGCTTGTGTTTTGCAGCTGCTTAGCGCAAATACTGAAATCAGAATTAACGCACTTACTTTTACTCTCATTTATAAAGTTTTAGATTGGCATACAAAATCTGAAATAGGAAATTTTTCTGTTTTTTTAATGCCGTTAAAGCCACCTTCAATCTCGGTGAAATTTCTGATTCCGTGTGAGTTGAGGATGCTTGCTGCGATCATACTTCTGTAGCCTCCTGCACAATGTAAAAAGAAATGTTCAGAGTCATCAATGGTAGAAACCCAATCGCTAATCGTGTCCAAAGGCCTGCTATAAGCATTATCAATATGTTCAGCCGAATATTCCCCGATCTTTCTTACATCAATCACTTTTGAATTTTCATTAAATACTTCAGCAAATTCGCTAGGAGAAATTCTTTTTATTTCGTCTATTTCTTTCGTTGAGCTTTTCCATGCTTCAAAGCCTCCTTTTAGATATCCTAAAACATGATCAAAACCAACTCTGCTCAATCTTGTGATTACTTCTTCTTCAGTTCCTTCGTCGGCAACCAGCAATAAAGGATGTTTTACGTCTACAATCAGACTTCCTACCCACGGTGCAAAATCACCTTTTAAACCAATATTGATCGCATTTGGAATAAAGCCTTTATGAAAATCTGCAGGGCTTCTTGTATCTAAAATCAAAGCTCCGGTTTCTTCAGCAAAACTTTCAAAATCTTCTACTGAAACGGGGTTTAAACCTCTGTTCATCACAGTATCTAAACTGTCATAGCCGCCTTTATTCATGGCAACATTCATCCCGAAATATTTTGGTGGCGCTGTCAATCCGTCTAATACTTCTCTTATGAAAGATTCTTTATCGGGTTGATTCAGAGCATAATTTGTTCTTTTTTGGTTTCCTAAAATATCTACCGTTTCTTTCTGCATGTTTTTTCCGCAGGCAGAACCCGCTCCATGAGCCGGATAAACCGTAATGCTGTCGTCTAAAGGAAGAATTTTATTATGTAAACTTTCATATAAAATTCCCGCAAGATCTTCCTGGGTTACACTTCCTGCTTTCTGAGCAAGATCAGGTCGTCCTACATCACCTAAAAATAAGGTGTCACCCGTAAAAATAGCAGTTTCTACACCGTTTTCGTCAATCAGAAGATAAGTTGTACTTTCCATCGTATGACCTGGGGTGTGAAGTACTTTTATTTTGATGTTTCCGATCTCAAATATCTGATTGTCTTCAGCGATAATCGCTTCAAATTCAGGCTGTGCAGTGGGTCCGTAAACAATCGGAGCATCTGTTTTTTTGCTTAAATCTAAATGTCCGGAAACAAAATCTGCATGAAAATGAGTTTCAAAAATATATTTTAAAGTGACATTGTCTTTGTCCAGGCGGTCGAGATATGGTTTTACTTCTCTTAGCGGATCTATGATTGCTGCTTCATTTTCCGATACGATATAATATGCACCTTGTGCAAGACAGCCTGTATATATTTGCTCAATTTTCATTGATTCTTATTTAAAATGATTATAAAGATACAAAGTAATGGATTAATTAGAAAGAAATGACAATTCTGAATGATAGTTTTTCTCAATCTCAAAAATTTGCTTATGTTAATATTTTAGCCAAGACATTCACTATCAATTGAAAAGATTATATATTTATTGTGAAAGAAAACAAACTGTTTTAAATCATATTAAACAGAAATCATTTTAAGTTTAATTTATTAAGAAATTAATTCGGGAGGTTCAGATCTTTACAAAAATATTTATCTTTAGGTATTGAAAAAATCAAATGGCTGACAAAACAAAATTTATTGAAGAACTTTCGACAAGATATACTCCAAAAGGAGAGCATATAATTTTAGGAAAAGGAATGTTGGATGGTGAAGTTGTCACCGAAGTCAACGTTACGATTCCTTTAAAAACCATCAACCGTCATGGGCTGATTGCCGGAGCTACAGGAACAGGAAAAACAAAAACACTTCAGGTTTTCGCCGAACAGCTTTCTCATGCCGGAATTCCATCTTTAGTTTTAGATATTAAGGGCGATTTTTCTGGAATTGCTGAATCCGGACAGATGAATTCTATCATTGAAGAACGTTATGCAAAAACTGAGCTTCCATACAATCCGCAGGCTTTTCCAGTAGAGTTGATGAGTATTTCCGGTGGAAAAGGAGTGAAATTGCGTGCAACGGTTACAGAATTTGGTCCTGTTTTGTTAAGCAAGATTTTAGAACTGAATGATACGCAACAAAGCATCATGTCGATTGTTTTTAAATATTGTGATGACAAAGGTTTGCCTTTAATTGATTTAAATGATCTGAAAAAAGTTCTGCAATATGTAACCGATAACCAAGAAGGTAAAGCAGAATTGTCGGCTAATTACGGATCTATATCGCCTGCATCTTTAGGAGCTATTTTAAGATCTATAGTTGCGCTGGAACAGCAAGGTGCTGCCGATTTCTTTGGTGAACTGAGCTTTGATGTTCATGATTTGCTTGAAACGCGTGATGGAAAAGGGGTTGTTAATATTTTAAGAGTTGCTGACATTCAAAATAAACCACAACTGTTTTCAACATTTATGCTTTCGCTTTTTGCTGAAATTTATATGACTTTCCCTGAAGAAGGCGACAGTGGAAAACCAAAATTGGTTTTGTTTATCGATGAAGCCCATTTGATTTTTGACGAAGCTTCGAAAGCTTTGGCTTCTCAGATCGAAACGATGGTAAAACTGATTCGTTCGAAAGGTGTTGGTATTTATTTTATCACTCAAATTCCTGGTGATGTTCCTGAGAATGTGCTTTCGCAATTAGGTTTAAAAATTCAGCATGCGCTGAGAGGTTTTACCGCAAAAGATAAAAAAGAGATTTCTAAAGCTGTAGAAAATTATCCAACCACAGAATTTTACAATGCTTCCGAACTCATTCAGAATTTAGGAATTGGTGAAGCTTTTATCACTGCCTTGGATGAAAAAGGAATTCCGACGCCATTGGTTCATACTTATTTGATTTCACCAGAATCAAGAATGGATGTGCTGAATGATGCTGAAGTTTCTGAATTGACATCAAAGTCTGCTCTGGTTTCAAAATATGAAAAGCCAATCGACAGAGAATCTGCCTACGAAATTTTAGTTAAAAGAATGGAACATGCAGTTCAGAATTCTGCGCCTACACAAAAAACAAAACCGGTAAAAGAACAGCCGGGAATGTTTGAGCAAGTATTAAAAAGCAGTGCAGGAAGAACTTTTGCCAATACCTTAATGAGAGAAGGTGCAAAAGCTATTTTGGGAATGTTTGGCTTGGGAAGAAAGACGAGGTAAATATTTGATTAACAATATCTAACTTCGTTTCGGTTTTTTTCTTATTTTTATAGAAATTATTTCAAACACAATTAAAAACACAGATGAGAACACAATTAACTATTGTGCTCATGTCGCTTTTTGTTTTAAAAGCGAATGGGCAGAGTCAGCTCTTAGACTCAAATTTCAACGGCATAGGTTTTTTACAAACCGATTATAAAGCCAAAAGCTTTGATAATATTTCAAATATTAAATTATCCAATAATTCAATTTATTCTATCGGAGAAGTTTCTCTTCAAGATTATAAGTTTTATGAGAGCGGTTTTGGCGTTTTAAAACACAGCCTTACTTCCGGGCTGGATAATTCGTTTGGATATCAGGGAAAAGCTCACTATTATTTCGATTCTTATCACAGATCTACAGCCACTAAAGATATTTATGAATATGCAGATGGTTCATTACTTATTCTGTCCGAGCAGGGTTTAATTAAAATAAACCAAAACGGTGTTCTTGATGATAATTTTGGATTTAATGGAAAGAAACACTTCGAACCGATACCAAATTTAGAATTTAATAAATTGCTGATCCTGCCAAACGGCAAGATTTATATTTTTGGAAAAAAAGGAGATGATTTGTGTATAGAAAAATATAATGCAGATGGTTTCCTTGATTTGTCTTTTGGAAATCAGGGAACTATTACTTTGGATTTAGGAACAATTGAGAGTATTAATGACGCACAACTCTTAAATGATGGTAAAATTTTAATTGTTGGGTATAGTCAAAAGCAAATTAATAACAATCCCACAATTGTTACAAGATATAATATTATCAGAAAAATAAATCTAGATGGAATGATTGATCTAAATTTTGGTTATGATGATGTTCCAAGTATTTATGATAAGCCAGGAGTTTTTAAGAAAGTACTCTTAGACAATTCTAATACTTATGCTTATATTATTAATCAGATAAATGATTGCGATCACAGAATATTAAGATTTGATTTGCAATCTCAAACGATTTCTAACTTTTTCTATAATCCGAGCGGAAACCCTTGGCTTTGCTGGGGGTTATCTTCACGATATATTATTAATGATATTGTTTTAAATAATAATCAATTATACATAGCTGGAAACGAGTCAATTAGCGGAGGCAATTCAATATGGATTACACGTTATAATTTAGATGGAAATATTGATATTACTTTTGCAAATCAAGGGAATTTCAATTATTTTATTTATGATGGATCTGCTACTTCACCATCAGATTCACCGGTTAATTTGCAAAGTATTCAAATTGCATCAGATGGGAGTATATATGGAGGAGGAAGATTTAATTCAGATTTTTTAGTATTTAAAATTTTAAAATCAATCAATTTAAGTACACATGATCTAAACGGAGAGGATAATATTTTGAAAGTTTATCCGAACCCTGTACGGGACTTTTTATATGCCAATACAAAAAGCATTAAAACTAATATTGTGATTTCTGTATATGATATGTCCGGAAAATTGGTGAAAAAGCAAACATTTGACTCTGGTTATGATAATAAAGTTGCAATTAATCTTTCTGATTTAGTTACAGGGAATTATGTAGTGAAATATGAAGCTAATGGCTTCTTAAAATCGGTTAGAATTATAAAAAAATAAAAAACACTTATGAAAAAATATTTAAACACACTTCTTTTTACCTTGCCCTTATTAGCATTTTCACAACAGGGAATTTTAGATTCAAATTTCGGATTAGGAGAGTATAATTATGTTGAAAATGAGTTTAAGAGTATTCTTTCGGCAATAAATTATGACAATGATACATTGTATATTGCAGGATATAGTGTAGGAAAAACTGATAATTCTCCACCTTTTCCAGAGGATATGTTTTCAAATAAGGATTCCTTCTTTTTTTATAATTCCGCATCACATAAAACATTGTCTATTCCAGTAGGAGATAATGGTTCTAGAGCAAATTCTATTAAGCATTATGGAAGCAATGTTTATCTTGCCGGCTATGCTAACGACAAAAACAATAAGAATATTGCGATTGTAAAACTTGTTGCAAAGAATGCAACATTGCCCGTTCTTGGAACTTTTAGCAGAGATAATAAAGTGATCACGGATTTTACAAATGATGATGCAGCAAATGCAATTGATATCAAAGATAATAAAATATGGATTGGAGGTAGAGCGGGCGATAAATCAGTAATTGTACGATATAATATTTCTGATGGTTACACAGATAAGACTTTCAATCAAAAAGGTTTTGTTTTTTACACAATCGGAACTAAATCAGAAATAAAAACCTTAAAGATTTTATCAGATAATAAAATCATGATATCGGGAACAGCTAAAAATGGCTCAAACACAGACTTTTTCATTGCAAAATTAAATGCTGACGGAAGCTATGATAATACTTTTGGGATTAATGGAATTAAAACTATTGATTTTTATGGACAAAACGATCAGTTAAACTCAATAAAGATTTTAGACAATGGAAAAGTATTATTAGCAGGATACTGTACAAAAACAGCAACAAATATTGATGCAGCAATTGTAAGATTAAACGCTGATGGGAGTTTGGATACATCTTTCAACGGAACAGGAAAAGTTAGTTTCGATGCAGGAACAAAAGAAGATGTTATTAATTATATTGATGTGAAAATAAATAACTATAATGAAGAAACAATTTACGCTTTAGGATATAAAAAAAGTACTTCCTATAAAGATGTTTTTTACCAACAATTTTATACTGATGGTAATCCAAATCCTCATCCTTATGCAGGAGTTATTCATAATATAAGTTTCTATGATGATTATTTGGTTGCAGGAGCTTTTGGGATTTTGCCTTTGGGCAATTCTGGTGGGGAGATTACAATGTTGGGTAATAGATTTTGTAGAGAAACTACGGGAAGATATATTCAGTTTGGCTCTACACAAAACATTTCGGTCTCACCATCAACTTGTGGACAAGCCAATCCACGCAGTGTGAGTGATGTTAAAATAAGGCAGGATGGCAAAATTTATGTTTTATATCAAAAACAGTTAAAAAGATATTTGAACAACGGAATTTTAGACACATCCTTCGGAAATAACGGAACCTTTACGGATATTGATATTAGTCGTTTTGATTTACTTCCTAATAATAGAATAGTTGCTAATGTTACCAGACCAGGAACAGCGACGCAATCGTACAATATAATGCTTAATGACAGCGGAATGATTATTTACAACTTCGAATTTAAAGATTTTCAAGGAGCAAATCAAATGTACATCAATGGTATGAATTACTCTGCTGTTAAGAATAAAATCTATGCTTACTATTCTACACCTTATTCTACACAACTTCCTAATCCGTTATTATGCAGATATAATTTAGATGGAAGTATTGATACTTCTTTTGCGAATAATAATCAGTATTTACCCATTATAGGCTCTAGTTCTAGTTCTGCTGATGTAGATTTTACTAAAATAGATTTAACAAGCCAGAGAATTGTTACTGTAGATTTCACGACAGATAAAAAAATTATAAAACTATATGATCTTGAAGGGATTCCTGTTATGAATTTTGGAAATAATGGAATTGTAGAGGTTTCTTACACACCGTCTAATGGAAATTTATTTAAAAAAATAGTTTTAGATAATACCAATAACGTCTATCTGATTACTGAGAAAACAGAAAACTTCACTCAGAGAATTGAAATAGAAAAATATAATTCCTCTGGAGTTTTAGATGTAACCTATGGAAGTAATGGAACCTTTTCCTATTCTTATGGTACAGACTCGGATGTTTATTTCTTTGATGTAAAGGTGCAAAGTGATGATAAAATTCTAATTTCGGGCAAAAGAACAAAACAAGGAATATCAGATCATGGGTTTGTTTTTAGATTAAATGGAACCGGTTCTTTTGATACTACATTTGGTGCACAAAATAATGGTTTCTTCTCTGATATGGAAGATAACAATCCTAATGATTTTTTTGAAATTGTAGGTCGAATGGGATTAACATCTGATAATAAAATCATTATTGGAGGGTTTAACAAAACTAGAGGTCCTGGGAGTACTATTACTTATAATGCTAAAATCAAAAAATTAAACTAATGAGAACTAAAGATATTTTTTTATTTATATTGATATTTCCTTTATTTTATTCTTCGCAAAATTCATATCTAGATACGTCATTTAATGGAAGTGGAAAATTCTTTCTAGATACAGTTTTTCAATATCCTAATAACAGTACAGAATATATTACGGATGTCGTTGAACAGCCAGATGGCAAAGTGATTTGTTTAGGAACATCACACAGTAGTTCCGGCTTTTTCGAGCCTATTTTTGGTACGGTTTTCAGATTAAATATAGATGGAACTTTGGATAGCTCCTTTGGGAATAATGGCGTTTTTCGCTATTCAACATATATGGCTCAGAAAAATTTGTTCAATGTTACCTCGAAGATTTTACTGCAAAATGATGGAAGTATGATTATTTCTGGTGCAGGATATGAGGAAGGCAGTAATCTTAACAGTGATATTGTATTTTTAAAAATAAACTCGGATGGTTTATTAGACACAACATTTGGAATTAATGGAATTGCCAGATTGCCTTTGATAAGTGGAAATCTTTTAGAGCTTTATGATGTGATTAGCCATAACAATGTCATATATGTTGCTGGAAGAATCAGTAATGACGGATTCATCGGAAGCATCAATTTCGATGGTTCAATAAATACAAATTTTAATGGTGTCGGAACATTAATCGTGGATGATGCTAGTACATCTTATAATAACTTCCAGCGATTAAAAATTGTTTCTAATAAATTATTAGCCATAGGATTATCCGAAAACTCAAGTTTTAATGTAAGTCTTTCGATAGCAAGAGTCTTTTTGGATGGAACTATAGATCCTACATATGGAATCGGTGGGATTTCAGTACAGGCTTTAATCGCTGAAGAAAATAAAAAAATTCTTGATTGTGCAATTTTTCCAAATGACAAAATATTTACAATTGTAGGAGGGAACTTTTATCAACTAACGAAATATGGTATTTTAGACACCACTTTCGGAGTAAATGGTTTTATAAAAAATCCTCATAATGAAAGTTTTTCAGCAGCTACAATTACTCATGATAAAAAAATCATTCTTTCAAAGTATATTATTGACGGTCCTTTTGTAAATTATCAATTATATAAAACAGTTGGACTAAAGGCAGATTTAACAATAGATTCCGGATATATGAATAACGGACAGGTTCTTACTAATGTTATGGAACCCAATCATTACTATCAGTATCCCGCTAAAGTTGTTTTGTTATCTACTGGAAAAACGCTTGTTATAGGTTCTGTAACAGTTTTGCCCAACTCCAACGTTCCTAGTATTAAAAATCAAAACTATGTGGTTTTAAGATACATCCGTTCTCCAAATTTGCATACACAAGAAAATTCGAAAAAAATGAATATTGTTTATCCTACTTTTGTTTCTGATATTGTAAATATTAATACAAAAGAGAGACTTCAAAACATAAAAGTTTACGATGTATCAGGAAGGCAAGTTAAAAATTTTATTAATCCAGATAATAAGATTGATTTAAAAGAATTGAAACTGGGAAATTATATTATACAAGTAACTACTGAAAAATCTTCTTACCAGACCAAAATTACAAAATATAAATAATCTTTTATGATGATATCTGTTTTAACTAATAGTATATAGTTTGAAATCATTTTACTTTTTTTGACGTGATTTTTATTAATTTAGCAGATGTACTTTTGTAAATTTTCAAAAGTTCATGTTTGATAAAAAAATTCAGGTTAAATCGTAATAAATGTATTCAATCATAGATATAGAAAGCAATGGTGCAGGTTTTAGAAAAGAATGCATTATCGATATCGCTATTTTCAGGTATGACGGTCACAAAATTGTAGACCAGTTTATTTCACTCGTTAATCCGGAAAGCGATATTACACCGTTTGTTCAGAAGCTGACTAATATAAGCCCGAAAATGGTGAAAACGGCTCCGAAATTCCACGAATTGGCCAAAAGAGTAGTAGAAATTACCGAAAATACGACTTTAGTGGGTCACAATATTGATTTCGATTACAGAATGCTGCGTCAATCGTTTCAGAGGCTTGGTTATGATTTTAAAATCAATACTTTAGATACAATTCCATTAGCGAAAAAACTGATTCCCGATGAGGTAAGTTATTCATTAAGTAAACTGGTGAAATCTTTGGGTATTCCGCTGGTAAATGCACATCGTGCAGAAGGTGATGCAAGAGCGACTTTAGAATTGTTTAAGCTATTAATCTCAAAAGATACCGAAAACGAGATTATTCAGAAACAGCACGACGAAACCAATGCAAAGACTTATATCAACAAAATAAAACTGTTAACTCAGGATTTGCCAAGCGAAAAAGGTTTTGTTTATTTCCAGAATGAAGCTGGGAAGATTATTTTTTCCGATTATGTGCAGGATATTAATAAGTTTTCTAAAAAGCTTTTTAATTCCAAATCAAAAAAATGGGAACATATTCAGACTGGCGTTGAGCAAATCAATTTTGAATTGACAGGAACCGATATTATTGCCAAGCTGATTTTAAACTCAAAAGGAGTAAAAAAGAGGGAAGTATTGCCTTTCGGACTGTATTTCAGAAATGATAAATATATAGTCGAAAAAAATACATTAAATAAAACCGAAAAACCGATTCTTAGATTCAAAGCCTTTACACAAGGCTCAAAAGCGGTTCAGTTTATCAGTAAAATTGAAGAATTTAAAGATGTAAATGTTTTCAAAAAGAAGATCGATTTCAGAAAACGAAACGAACTTTGGCTGGGAACGGGTAGAAAATTGGGTGAAAAATTATTTCTTATCATTGAAAACGGAAAAGTTACTTCTTATGGTTTTTATGAGTTGTTTACGCAGATTCAGACGATGAGCAAACTTTCAAAGTTAAAACTTGATTTGCCTTTGTCGGCGACCGACCTCATCAATGACTTACAATTGGCTCTGCTAAAGGGTGATTTCGAAACTTTACCGTTACCGAAATAAGAAAATATTTTTTGATAAAATGTCTTTTTATCAAAGAGAAAATACTTTCAAATTAATGTTTGCAAAATAAATAGTATTTTTGCAAGAGAATAAAAAAAGCAATGCAAAATTTTAAACAAAAGAAAACTGGAAAAAAGGGAACTGTAAAGTTCTCTAAGGTTTGGAATATTTAAGGAGTTGCCTTGCATAAAAAATAATTATTGCGGCAGACTCTTTTCGAAGAATCTGCCTTTTTTTATGTAAAATTTAAAATATGAATTCAAAAGAATTATTAAAGATCGCCAATGAATTTGGCACACCGGTGTACGTTTACGACGCAGAATCGATTAAAGTTCAATACGAAAAACTTACATCTTCTTTTTTAAAACACACAAAGTTCTTCTATGCTGCGAAGGCGTTGACAAACATCAATATCTTGAAATATGTCAAGAACTTGGGTGCTTCTTTGGATTGTGTATCTATTAATGAAGTTAAATTAGGTCTAAAGGCAGGTTTTACCAAAGAGAAAATCTTATTCACTCCCAATTGTGTCGATTTGGCTGAGATCGAGGAAGCAATGACGCACGGAGTTCACATCAATATCGATAATATATCTATTCTAGAGCAGTTCGGTAACAAATATGGTAACACTTATCCGATTTTGGTAAGAATCAATCCGCATATTTTTGCCGGCGGTAATTACAAAATTTCGACAGGACACATCGACTCTAAATTCGGAATTTCTATTCACCAGGTTCGTCATATTGAAAGAGTGATGAAGTCTACCAATCTGAATGTGGAAGGTCTTCACATGCATACCGGAAGCGAAATTAAAGATCCTGATGTTTTCCTTCAGGCTTTAGAAATTATGTTGGAATTGTCTGAGCATTTCCCTAATCTGAAATATCTGGATATGGGAAGCGGTTTCAAAATTCCTTATCAGGACAGCGAGGAAGAAACCGATGTGAAAACTTTAGGCAAAAAAGTAGAAAAAGTAATTGCAGAATTCTCAAAATCTACCGGAAAGAAATTTGAACTGTGGTTTGAGCCTGGAAAATTCTTGGTTGGAAAAAGCGGATACCTTTTGGTGAAAGCAAATGTCATCAAACAAACTACAGCAACGGTTTTTGTAGGAGTAAATTCAGGATTCAATCATTTGATCCGTCCCATGTTTTACGATTCTTATCACCAGATTGAAAATTTATCTAATCCGAAAGGGGCAGAAAGAATTTATACAGTTGTAGGAAATATTTGTGAAACCGATACTTTTGCTTGGGACAGAAAGCTGAATGAAGTAAGAGAAGGTGATATTTTAGCATTTCACAATGCAGGAGCTTACGGTTTTGAGATGAGTTCCAATTTCAACTCAAGATTGAAGCCTGCAGAAGTTCTGTACTTAGACGGAAAAGCTCATTTGATCAGAAAAAGAGATGAATTTGAAGATCTTGTGAGAAATCAGATTGAAGTAATTTAAATATATCAACTCCGTAAGAAATTGCGGAGTATTTTTTTTATGGTTGTAAGAAGGTCTTCTAATAAAACTTTAACATTGAGTTCGTGGGAAAATCCTAAATTATTAATTAATTTTGATAGGGATCAATTTTTAAGAGAATATTAAATTTTAACTGATCACGACAATTTCCGTATTTCCATTTGACGAATAATCACCAAAAAATATAATTATGGCTAAAAATATAGCTGAGCAAATTGTTGAAATGCTCGAAAATGCGAATGTGAAAAGAATTTACGCTGTAACAGGCGACAGTCTCAATCATCTAAATATTGCCGTTAAAAAAAGCAGTATAGAATGGATTCATGTGAGACATGAGGAAGTTGGGGCTTACGCAGCTGCGGCAGAAGCGGAGCTTGATGGTTTTGCAGTTTGTGCAGGAAGCTGCGGTCCGGGACACGTTCATTTAATAAATGGAGTGTATGAAGCGCACCGATCTCATGTTCCGATGTTGGTGATTGCTTCTACAATTCCTAGTGAAGAAATGGGGATGGATTATTTCCAGGAAACCAATACGATAAAATTATTTGATGATTGCAGTTATTACAATCAGATGATCACCAGACCAGAGCAGGTACAACGAACTCTTCAAACGGCGATTCAGCACGCGATTTCCAAAAAAGGAGTTGCAGTAATTGGTCTTCCGGGCGATGTTTCAGAATTGGATGCCGAAGAAGCAACTACTTCCAATCAGATATTTAAAACAAATCCGGTTATTCGACCTTCAGATGAAGAATTGAATCAATTGGCGAATCTAATTAACGAAAGCGAAAAGGTAACGATCTACTGCGGAATCGGAGCAGAAAAGGCAAGTGATGAAGTTATAGAACTTTCAAAATATTTAAAATCTCCGGTTGGATATTCTTTCCGAGGGAAAATGGCAATTCAACCTAATAATCCTAACGAAGTTGGGTTAACGGGTCTTTTAGGTTTCCCTTCTGCTTATCACGCCATGCATGAAGCTGATTTGTTATTGCTTTTAGGAACAGATTTTCCTTATCAAAAATTTATGCCCGTTAAAAATAAGATCATTCAAATTGATGAAAGTCCGGAACGCTTAGGCAGAAGAGCTAATCTGGATTTGGGATTAACAGGAGACGTTAAAGAAACAATAAAAGCATTATTGCCTTTACTAAAAGAAAAAACAGATATTCATTTCCTTAACCAACAGTTGGAGTTTTATGAAAAAGTAAAAGAACAACAGTTGACATATGTGAAAGATTTCGGAAAAGAAGATGCTATTCAACCGGAATATGTAGCCCATACTTTAGATAAATTAGCAAAAAAAGATGCAATTTTTACCGTAGATACAGGAATGTGCTGTGTTTGGGGTGCGAGATTTATAACGGGAACAGGCGAGCGTAAAATGTTGGGCTCATTCAATCATGGCTCTATGGCGAATGCAATGCCAATGGCGATTGGTGCTTCGTTGGCTCATCCGGATCGACAGGTGATTGCGATGTGTGGAGATGGCGGTTTATTGATGTTATTAGGAGATATGGCGACTATTTTTCAATATAAACTTCCGGTAAAACTGATTGTTTTTAACAACAGAGCGCTTGGAATGGTAAAGCTGGAAATGGAAGTTGGCGGAATGCCCGATAATGAAACCGATATGATTAACCCTGATTTTGGAATGATCGCACAGGCGATGGGTTACCCCGGGAAAAATGTTCATAAACCAGAAGAAGTTGAGACAGCTATTAATGATTGCCTTCAGCATGACGGACCTTATTTATTAAATATTTTCACAAATCCTAATGCATTGGCGCTTCCTCCAAAAATTGAATTTGATCAGGTGATCGGGATGACAAAGTCTATGGCTCAGTTGATGCTTGGCGGAAAAATGGAAGAAGCTTTAGAAACCGTTAAAACCAATTATAAACATATTAAAGGATTATTGTAATGAGTGGTTCTTTAAAGAAATTCTACATTATTGCGTGGGCAATCGGTTTGATTTTTTACTTTTTAGATTATGTAATACGGTCTGCTCCTGCGGTAATGATTCCTCAATTGGTTGATAATTTTAATACAACCGAGCTGAAACTCATCAGCATGATAGGAACATATTATTATACGTATTCTACATGCAGCTTAATTGCCGGGATTGCTTTAGATAAATTCGGTGCAAAAAAATCTCTTTTCGTTGGAACCTTAATTCTGGGAATTGGTTGCTTGTTGTTTTTGCTTTCAACTCAGGTTGCAGGAGTTTCGGGAAGACTTTTGCAGGGAGCGGGATGCGCATTTGCTTTTCCTGGATGTGTTTATCTTGCGAGTAAAGGTTTTTCGTCAAAATCTTTAGCGACGGCGATTGGTTTTACGCAATGTATAGGAATGTTGGGTGGAACAGCCGGACAATTTGTAGTAGGACCTTGGATAGAAGAGGGTGTTAATATTGATACATTTTGGCTTTGGTCCGGAATTGCAACGATTATTACGGCTTTTGGTCTCTTCTTTATTATTCCCAGTGAAAAAAAAGCGAAGGATTTAGAGGCGACTCAAAGTCAGCATATCGGGTATTTAGAACCTTATAAGATTGTTTTTAAAAATCCTCAGTCCTGGCTTTGCGGGATTATTTCAGGTTTACTTTTTGCTCCGACAACGATATTTGCGATGACTTGGGCGGTTGCTTTTTTCGAGAAAGATAAACAGTTTGTTTTTCATGATGCAGCAATAACAAGTGCAATGGTTGCTTTTGGCTGGGTTTTCGGATGTCCTTTGCTTGGTTTCATTACCGATAAAATAGGCCGAAGAAAGCCTGTTTTGATTGGTGGTGCCGTTCTGATGATCATAAGCTTACTACAGTTGATTTACCTGCCCGATTTATATCCTGCAAAAATAAGCATGTTTATTTTTGGATTAGGTTCCGGAGCGGCGATGATTCCGTATTCTGTGATTAAAGAAGCCAATCCAGATTATGTAAAAGGAAGTGCAACGGGAGCGATTAATTTTATAACTTTTGGAGTCACCACATTGCTAAGCCCTGTATTTAGCAGCTGGTTTGGGGAAAGTTTGGGGAAAGTTACTTCTGGCGATCTGCATTTTCAGCATTCCATATTATTCTGGATTGGCGGAATTGTTTTGGCGATTATTGTTTCGCTAATGCTTAAGGAAACAGGAAGTAAGGTTCAGATTAATAATGGAATAGGATAAGAGTCTGTTTGAATTTCATTAAAGTTACTCCCTTTAGAGCCGGGAAATAAATTTTCAACATATTTCCTTTTCCTTAACCCTGAAGGACGAAAAATGTCGTGAAAATTCATCAAATTACTCCCTTTAGGGTCGGGGAAATAATTTTGACTAAATTTAAAACAAACTCGAAGTCTTTTAGCTTAATTTTAAAAATTTCCAATGAAAACACTTGTATTATTTATCGGGCTCATTGCTGCAAATTTTGCAATGGCACAGGATCTAGAAGACAGAGACGAGTCATTTATTGTCGAAAACAATAAAAATCTTTTAAAAATAGACATTAAAGAATCTTTTTTGCAAGTTGCAGTGAAGGGCTGCAACGATTTTCAGGCAGCGAGTTTCGAAGGTGGAGCTGCGGCTTATAAAGAGATTCTTAGAAAATATATGTACACGTATCTCAATTCAGATTTTTATACTTTGACCGGTGATTTTACATTTACCTTGACTATTGATGCAATGGGTAAAGTGGTCGATGTCATAGGAGAACCGAAAGTGTTGAACAGTGAAGTCTTCTTTGATGACATGCAATATGTGGTAAGAAGAATAAAAAAAGACTGGAAACCTGCAATGTGTAACGGACAGCCTGTAAAATCTGAAATGAAACTGAAGATGAGCTTCTCATCATTATCTGCCGACATGTAATTTGATAAAAAATATTTTTTTCTAATTTTTAATGAGACCATTTTTGTGATTAATTATCATTAAAACACACCACTAAATGAATTAAATCATTATTTTCGCCATTGTATTTTTTGCAATGGTTTTCTTATTAAATTTTTCATGATGAAATATAAATTTTATGTTTTTCTATTTCTTTTAAGCACACTGTTTTTTAAAGCTCAAATTCTGGACGAGTATCCGAAAAAACAAGATTTTTATGAAGGCGGACTTACCGGTTTTTATAAAGAAGCACACGATTATCTTGTGAAATCTAATGCGAAAGAATGTGATAAAAATCAAATTTATCAACCGAGGATTATCGTTACCAAAGAGAAAGTAATTAAACTTATTCAGGATAGCGATCCCGAAAATATTTCAAAAAATAAGTGTGCTTACGATTTGTCTATGGAAATCATAAAAAATCTTGAAAAGTGGAAACCTGCAGAAGTAAAAGGAATGCAGTTTGGCGCTATCACAGAATTTATTATCTATCCGCCGGATCTTATGGCTGATTATAAACCCGGATATGATGGACAAAGTTTTATAAAATATGCAAAATATCCTACCGGTTTTAAAGAATTTCAAAGAGAGTTTAATGCTAATTTTAGAACTCTTTTCAGAGACTATCAAATACAGGGTGTTATCAATTTAGAGTTTTATATCAATCAAAAAGGTCAGATTTCAAATATCAGAATCTATCCGCCTGTAGATAATAAAGCTTTCAATGTAGATGTTATGAGAACTATGAGAAGACTAGATAAGACTTGGATGCCTGCAATTTATTCTAATATTCCTATAAAACAGCGTATCGCTTTTCCTGTGCAATTTACAACGTCATTTACTGAACATCGTACGGGAGACGAAAATTAGTAGATTTTTAATGTAAAAGAAATAAACTTGCCATTTGAGCCTGTGAAATAGAGATTTACATTAAATATTTTCTTCACTAAGCTTAAAAAGGCAGTCATAAAAAATTAACTTTTATTAAAATCAAGCTCTGCCATTCTGTCACTAGATTTTGTATCTTTGCAAACTAATTTAATTTGAAATTAAAATTAAACTTAAAACTTTTGTAGCTTTTGAGCCTTAAATTTTAAATGTCAAATCTCAAATTTTGAAAAAAGTGCAGGAAAAATATATAGACGAAACCAAACAGGGAGAAGCTTTTGCAATTGCAGAAAAAGATGGAAATTCTAAGAAACTATTCTTGGAAAGCTATGGCTGTCAGATGAATTTTTCTGATTCTGAAATTGTTGCATCAATTCTTAATGAGCAGGGTTACAATACCACTCTTAAAGTGGAAGAGGCTGATTTAATTCTTCTTAATACCTGTTCGATTCGTGAAAAAGCAGAGCAAACCGTGAGAATGCGTCTTGCTCAGTTCAAAAACCTAAAAAAAGAACGACCAAACATGACGGTTGGTGTTTTGGGCTGTATGGCTGAAAGGCTTAAGACCAAATTTTTAGAAGAAGAACAGCTTGTAGACTTGGTGGTCGGTCCCGATGCATACAGAGATTTACCCAATCTTTTAAAAGAAACCGAAGACGGTAGAGATGCCATCAACGTTATTCTTTCAAAAGAAGAAACATACGCAGACATTAATCCTGTCCGTTTAGGAGGAAATGGAGTTACAGCTTTCGTGACCATTACGAGAGGTTGTGATAATATGTGTACTTTTTGTGTAGTTCCGTTTACCAGAGGTCGCGAAAGAAGTCGTGATCCGCATTCAATTATCGAAGAATGTAAAAATTTATGGGAAAACGGTTATAAAGAAATTACTTTATTAGGTCAAAACGTTGATTCTTACCTTTGGTACGGAGGCGGCCCTAAAAAAGATTTTGGAAAAGCATCAGAAATGCAAAAATTAACAGCAGTTAATTTTGCTCAGCTTTTAGATATGGTTGCGGTTGCAGTTCCGAAAATGAGAATAAGGTTCTCTACTTCCAATCCTCACGAAATGACGGAAGAGGTTTTTAAAATGATTGCCAAGCACGATAATATCTGTAAATACGTTCATTTACCGGTACAAAGTGGAAGTGACAGGATTTTGCAATTGATGAACCGTCAACATACGCGTCAGGAATATTTAGATTTAATTAAAAAAGGAAAAGAAATCGTTCCGGATATTTCATTTTCACAAGATATGATTATCGGTTTTTGTTCTGAAACCGAAGAAGATCATCAATTAACGATGAGCTTGATGCGTGAAGTAGAATACGATTACGGTTATATGTTCTCTTATTCCGAAAGACCGGGAACTCCCGCTCACAAGAAAATGGAAGATGATATCCCGGCAGATGTGAAGCAAAGACGTCTCGCAGAAGTAATTGCTTTGCAGGGCGAGCTTTCAAGAAAAAGAATGGAAGGTTATGTTGGTAGAGTTCATGAAGTTTTAATTGAAGGAATTTCTAAAAAGAACAAAAACCAATGGAAAGGAAGGAATTCCCAAAATGCCGTTTGTGTTTTTGATATGCAGGAAGGTCAAAAAATGGGTGACATTGTGAATGTTTTTGTATTCAACAATACGCAAGGCACGCTTTTAGGGGAAACAGTGAAATAATTCAAAGTTTGTAATCTTTAGATTTTTAACTTTATTAAAGTAAAGAATGAGCAATCTGCAACCAAATGATCTTTTTCAGAATATTTCTGCATTACTTGATAATGCAAGAAAGAAAATGATTGTGGCTGTTAATCAGACAATGGTAATTACCTATTTTGAGATTGGCAGAATGATTGTAGAAGACGAACAAAACGGTGAAAATCGCGCAGAATATGGTAAAGCTTTGCTTGAAGACCTATCGACTCATTTGATGGAGAAATTCGGAAAAGGATTTTCGGTAACGAATTTAAAACAAATGAGACAATTTTATTTGTCATATTCAATTCCACAGACACTTTCTGCGGAAGTCAAGTTTTCAATTGGTCAGACACTGTCTGACGAATTTCAAAATGTTAACAAAGAAAACATATCAAAAGAACAGTCTCCTGCCACTAACTTCAATCTTTCATGGTCGCATTATTTGAAACTAATGCGTATTAAAGATGTCAACGAAAGAAAATTTTACGAAATCGAAAGCTTTAAAAATAATTGGAGCTTAAGAGAATTACAAAGACAATATGACTCAGCGTTATACGCAAGATTATCTTTAAGTAAAAATAAAGAAGAAGTTATTCAACTTTCTGAAAAGGGACAAATTGTAGAAAAACCAAAAGATCTTATAAAAGATCCCTATGTTTTGGAATTTCTTGGATTATCTGAAAAGCCAAATTATTCTGAAAACGAATTGGAAACCGAATTAATAGATAAATTAGAACATTTTCTATTAGAATTAGGAACTGGTTTTACTTTTGTAGCAAGACAAAAAAGAATAACTTTTGATGAAAAACATTTTAAGATCGATTTGGTTTTTTACAACAGGATTTTAAAATGTTTTGTTTTAATTGATTTAAAAATAGGTGAATTAAAACATCAGGATCTTGGGCAAATGCAGATGTATGTTAACTTTTATGATCGGGAAGTTAAATTAAACGACGAAAATAAAACTATTGGAATTATTCTCTGTCAGGATAAGAGCGAAGCACTAGTAAAATATACGTTACCAGAAGATAATGAGCATGTTTTTGCGAGTAAATATCTTACCATTTTGCCAAGTAAAGAAGATTTTATTAACATTTTAAACTCAGACAATGGAAAAATTTCATAAGTATTGCCTCAGTGTATTGTTGGTAATTATCTGCAGTAATATTTCGGCACAAATCAGCAGTGGGAATCTCAAAAGTGAAGACTGCAAACAGCTGTATGAAATTTACAATCAGTTTTTAAATTCTAAAGACAGCCATGCATTAGAAAAGATATTTTTAAACGAAAAATCTAGACGCAAGTTCGCAATAAGCGACAAACAAAACGCTGTAGATCTTTTACGAAATCTTTTCTCTAAAAAAAATCAAAAGCATTCTGACACAGCTTTTTCTGAAAAGGAA
The DNA here is from genome assembly GCF_031118795.1 of Chryseobacterium sp. CFS15. NCBI lineage: Bacteria > Pseudomonadati > Bacteroidota > Flavobacteriia > Flavobacteriales > Weeksellaceae > Chryseobacterium > Chryseobacterium sp. CFS15. The sequence continues at coordinate 348,457 of NZ_JAVHYL010000005.1, forward strand.
AAACATTGTCAGATTTTAATCAATTTTTTAAAAGAAAGTAAAGAAAATGTCTTTGCTGAAGTCTTATATTTTAAAAGTAAAGTTTCAAAGATTAGAAATAAAGATTATTTAGATACAGCTGTTTAAAATTTAAACAAAATCATTTCAGCTAATTAAGAATCTACTGTGATAAAGTAGACAAAATTTAATCAACAAATCTAAATTTTACTCATGAGTAACGAACTTCAAAATATAAAAAACCGCTTCGGTATCATCGGAAATTTTCCGGCTTTAAACCGAGCTTTAGAAAAATCTATTCAAGTAGCACCCACCGATATTTCCGTTTTGGTAGTCGGGGAAAGTGGTGTGGGAAAAGAGTTTATCCCAAAAATCATTCATTCAGAATCTAAAAGAAAACATCAACCATATATCGTTGTCAACTGTGGCGCAATCCCTGAAGGAACGATTGATTCCGAACTTTTTGGGCACGAAAAAGGAGCTTTTACAGGAGCTACTGCCACCAGAAAAGGTTATTTTGAGGTTGCCGATGGCGGAACTATTTTTCTGGATGAGGTAGGTGAATTGCCTTTACAAACACAGGTTCGTTTGTTGAGAGTTCTGGAAAGCGGTGAATTTATGAAAGTAGGTTCTTCGCAGGTTCAGAAAACCAATGTAAGAATCGTTGCCGCAACCAATGTCAATATGATGAAAGCAATACATGATGGAAGATTCCGTGAAGATTTGTTTTATCGTTTGAATACGGTGCAAATTGATATGCCTGCTTTAAGAGAAAGGAAAGGCGATATTCATCTTCTTTTTAGAAAATTTGCGATCGATTTTGCCGAAAAATACAGAATGCCTGAAGTGGAGCTGGAACCAAGTGCCATTCATTACATCGAAAACTATACTTTCCCTGGAAACGTGCGTCAGCTGAGGAATTTGGTTGAGCAAATGACAGTTGTAGAGCGTGAGCGAAATGTTTCCGTTGCAAAACTTACAGAATATATTCCGATGGATGCTCATTTGCCAATGGTTGTCAATCAGCCGAGCGGACAAAAGCAGACCGATTTTGGCAATGAAAGAGAAATTATGTACAAAATTCTCTTCGATATGCGAAATGATATTAATGATTTAAAATCCTTAACTTCGGAACTCATTAAAAATAGGGGAACTGCAGATCTCAGCAATCAGGAGAAAAATTTGATAAGCAGGATTTATACTCCTGAACCTCAGCAGTCTGCAAATGCCAACTCGTTGCTGTATTTTGAAAACAATAATAGCAGTAATCAGAATGTTCAGAACCCTACAATTATCTCAAATTCTGACGATTCTTATGAAGATTTTGAAGATATTGAGGTAGAAGAAAACAGACCGGAATCGTTGTCTCTTCAGAATAATGAGAAAGATTTAATTGTGAAAGCTTTAGAAAAGCACAACGGAAGAAGAAACAGAGCGGCAGATGAATTGGGGATTTCGCAGAGAACTTTATACAGGAAAATAAAACAATATAACTTAGAAGAATAAACAACACTTAAATCATGAATGTAAATTTAACACCTAAACCGATCAATTTTAAATTTGGCGAGTACATCAACAAAGGCTTTGAACTTTTAAAGAAAGACTTTGGAGGAGTTTTCGTAGGATTTTTGGTCACTTTCTTAATGTCTATTATCCCGTTTTGTGGGCTTTTGGCAATGGGTAATTTCTACCAATATCTACGCAAATTAAACAAGAATCAGAATCCAAGCGCAGGCGAAATTTTTGATTTTAAAGACTTCATGTCTTATTTTACTTTACAATTAATTATTATTGGCGGAGTAATCGTTTTGTATATCCCTTTTATTATTTTCGGAGGTCTGGCCGGAGCAACTGCAGATGCAAATGGAGAAGTAAGTCCTTTTTTTGCGATTTTAATGTTCCCATATATGTTCGTGATGTTATTTGCGATTTATTATTTCCTGTTAAAAGGATTTTATATTTTGCCGTTAATTAGCTTTAAAGGAATTACAGATATTAAAACCGCTTGGAATATTTCTAAAGTAATGACGAAGGGAAATCTTTTAAACATTTTCTTATTCTCATTAGTGGTGAGTATATTAGCGCAAATAGGTATTATAGCTTGTGGAATCGGACTTTTCTTAACAATTCCTTTCGCATATACAGCTAATTATTTTGCTTATGAAGATGCTATTCAACAAATTGAATACGACGAAATTACCGAAATCGGTATCACAGAAAAATATTAAGATTAAAATTATTTAAAATGAATCAGCTGAAAAATCTTTTCCTTTTAATCATATCTGTAGGATTTTTAAACTCATGTTATTCCTTTACGGGCTCGTCTCTTACAGACGAAAAAACTGTGCAGATCAACGAGTTTCCAAATAATGCGGCGTTAGTAAACCCTACTTTATCGCAGCAGTTTTCTACGGATATACAAAACAGATTTTTGCAGCGTACCACTTTGAAAGGAACGAAACAGAATCCTGATATTTTGATTGAAGGTGAAATTACAGATTATTCAATTTCTCCAACTACGATCAGCTCTACAACGCAGCAGACAACCGCTGGTGGAACGATTCAGGAATCTCAGAATAAGTTGACGATCACAGTGAAGGTTCGTTACGAAAACAAACTGCATCCTGACGTGAGTTTTGAGAAAACTTTTTCTGATGAAGCGGTATTCAACAGCAATCTTTCTCAAAGTGATATCGAAGCCTCTCAGGTAAAGCTTGTTACGGATAGAATTATCAATAAAATATTTAACGACATTGTAGCGAACTGGTAATATGATGAATGCTAGAGTTTTAGAATTATTAAAAAATCCGAAAAATATACAGTCAGAAGATCTGCATCTTTTGAAAGAAGAAATTAATTCTTTCCCTTATATTCAAAACATCCGTGCTTTGCATTTGTACGGCATTCATCTTTTTGATAAAGAAAATTACCAGAAAGAGTTGTCGACAACTGCAGCTTATACCACCGATAAAAAAATTCTTTATCATCTGATTAACGGAAAAATTCAGCAGACAAAAATTGAAACGGTAGAAAAAAAGCCTCAAGTTATTGAGGATGCCGCTGAAAAAAATAAATCTCAGAGTACCAAAGAGCCTTTTTGGTGGGTAAAAGAAAAAAGAACTTTCCCAAAACATGATTACAAAGCAATTTCTGAGAATTTGATTACTCCAAAAGCTGAAATTAAACATGTAGTCGTTAACGGTGAACGTAACAGGATTTTATTTGAAGGTGAAGAAAATTATCTGGAAGAAAAAGATTCCGAAACCATCGACCTGGAATCTACTTTGGAATCTGGAGTGATTGTCACTCAAAAATCTTCTTTCCCAATTAAACGTGTTGCTGAAGAAGAAAAAATATCAGACGAAAAGCCTTTAGAAGTTTCTAATGAGAGTATTGATGATGATACAACTGATTCTGAAAAAACTCCGGAAAGCATCAATGACAAATCTGAAACTAATCTTCTGAAAACTGAGTCATTTACGCCTCAGGCAGATGTTGTGAAAGATGAATCTGTTAGAGATGAAATTCCTGCTGAAAATACTGAAAAAGAAGTTGTTGCAGAAGTCGAAAAATCAGAGGTAATCATTCATGAAGAAAAGCTTGATTCTGAAAAAAGTTCTGAAAAAATTAATGATGAATCTGAGGTTAGTTTTCTTGAAGTCGCAACTTTTGAGCCTGATACAGCTATTGTAAAAGAAGAATTTGTTGGAGATGAAAATCCTACTGAAAATATTGAAAAACAGGCTGTTACTGAAGTCGAAAAATCAGAAGTAATCATTCACGAAGATAAAATTGATTCTGAAAAAACTGAAGAAAAAATTAATGATGAATCTGAGGTTAGCTTTCTTGAAATAGAGTCTTTTAAACCTGAAACAGAAGTTCCGACAGAAGAATCTGCTGAATACAAAGATTTAAAAGAAATTGTCGAAGAAGAATCTGGTACAGAAAATTTACATCCTGAAGTGATCATCAATGAAGATAAGATTACGACTAAAGATGTTGCTGAAAAAGTAAATAATGAATCTACATTAAGCTTTCACGGAACCGATTCTTTCTTACCGGAAGTTAAAATAGAAGCCAATGTTTCTGAACAAATAAATCCGGCAAAAACGCAAAAGTCCAGCATCAATAAACATGAAGACGAAATGCGTCGTCTGATTGAAGAGGTTGAAAAAAGGATGAAAGCTCATAAAAAAGACGCTGAAACAAAAGCCAAAGAGCCGGAAGAAGAAACCGGAGGAGAAATCAGTTTTGCTGAAACTCAGGATTTTGTTGTTTCAAATGAAAATGAAGCGCAAGCTGAGGAAAAAATAGAAACCGATCAGGAAATTAAAGAGGATGTTTCAAAGGAGAAAAATGAAACTCCTGTTTTGGAAGAAGTAAAAGATGAGAATTCTGGCTGGAAACCAATGAGTATCGAATCTCACGTTCCAGATTCATTCAGCAAAAAAATAGAACTTAGCTCTGAACAGGATGAAAAACCTGAAGAAGTAAAAGAAGTCTCTGAAGAACCGATTTCAGAAGAAGAAAATCAGGAAACTGTTGCAGAAAATATTCAGGAGGAAACAATTGACGAAGTTGAAAATAAAGAACCTGAAAGTACGAATTCTACTGAAAAAGTAGAAGCTCCTGTGATGAATTTTTCATTCTTTGGAACAAACATTTCAAGTTTACCCATAAAAAAAGAAGAGAAAGAAAATCAGCCAAAAGAAGAGGCGCAAGAAATGCCTTTAAAACAGGAAAATCAAACTCTTTTAGACAGTAATGTTCCTGGTTTTATCAATACATGGCAAAGCTGGCTAAAGATCGAAAGAACCGAAGAAGTTGAAAAGGCAAAAGTTGAGATCAAGAATAAAGTAATCGAATCTTTTATAGAAAAAAATCCTAAAATCAGTCAGTTAAAAGATGAGGTGAATTTCGTTGTGAAAGAAAAAACAGACGATATTTCTCATTTGATGACCGAGACATTAGCCAATCTTTACATTGAGCAGAAATTGTATACCAAAGCGATTAATGCATTCCTGGTATTGGCAAAGAAACATCCAAATAAAAAAGAATATTTCGAGAATAAGATTCAGGAAATCAAGGATAACAGGGGGAAAAACTAATTTGAAAGCGAAAACTAGCTCTCCATTAGGATTATAAAATTAAAAATCAAAGCTCATGAAAATGGGCTTTTGTTCTTCGTTGTCAATTCCGTATCTTTGCAAACTAAATTTTTAATATGTCTAAATCATTAATTCCAAAATTAGAAGCGATAAAGCAGAGATATAATGAGGTTGCTGATCTTATTATTCAACCTGATGTCATTTCAGACCAGAAAAGATATTCTTCTTTAAACAAAGAATATAGTGATTTGGGGAAAATTGTAAGAGTTTACGATCAATATAAAGGAGCTTTAGATACTATTGCAGAGTCTGACGAAATCATTGCAGATGGTTCAGATAAAGATTTTGTAGAATTGGCAAAAGTTGAAAAGAATGAAGCTTTAGAAAAAATTCCTGCTTTGGAAGATGAGCTTAAAGTTCTTTTGATTCCTAAAGATCCTGCAGACGATAAAAACGTTATTGTAGAACTTCGTGCCGGAACCGGTGGCGATGAAGCTGCGATTTTTGTAGAAGATGTCTACAGAGCTTATAGCATGTATTTTAAGACCAAAGGCTGGAAGCATGAAATCACAGATTCTAGCGAGGCTGCAAAAGGATACAAAGAATTAATTCTGAAAATTGAAGGAGACGGTGTTTATGGAATCATGAAATTTGAATCTGGCGTACACCGTGTACAAAGAGTTCCTGAAACAGAATCTCAGGGTAGAGTACATACTTCTGCTATTACCGTTGCCGTTTTACCGGAAGCGGAAGAAATAGATTTTGAATTGAATCCTGCAGATATTGAAATGCAGACATCACGTTCGGGTGGAGCAGGTGGACAAAACGTAAACAAGGTTGAAACAAAGGTACAGTTAACGCACAAACCATCAGGAATGGTTGTTGTTTGTCAGCAAGCCCGTTCTCAGTTGGCAAACCGTGAGTTGGCGATGGAAATGCTTCGTACCAAATTATACGATATAGAAGTTCAGAAATCAGTGGGAGATATCGCTGCACAACGTAAATCTATGGTTTCTACAGGTGACCGTTCTGCAAAAATCAAAACCTACAACTATCCTCAAGGAAGAGTTACAGATCACAGAATCGGTAAATCTATGTACAATCTTGATGCTTATATGAATGGTGATATATCTGAAATGATCGATGCTGTAATCATGGCTGAAAACGCTGAAAAAATGAAAGGAGAAGAAGATAATTACTAAATTATTTCTTTTAACAAATACAAAGCTTCTGAGTAATCGGAAGCTTTTTTGTTAGCATCTCGTAGGAGTCCCGAAAAGACGGTCTATCAAAGGATAGGATAGAATCCTATCAACATTATTACGATTGTAAAAATGTATTTAAGTACAATTACCATTGTTTGCAATCAAAGTAAAAGTTATTTGGTTACAAACAGGATTGTTTTAATCCAGATGCAATTGCATTTTATGACAAACAAGGTTGTTTTAAAATAATGTAAAAGTTATTTGATTACAAACAGTAGTGTTTTAACCAAAAGTAAAATATATTTAGATCTAAACAAGCCTGTTTACGTAAAAACAAAATTTAATACGCTCTCGCATACGATTTACGTTCTTCCAAATATTCCACTTTATCCCCGTATCCGGTTTTAAAAAGTGTTTTTACGGTAATTCTGTTTTTGTCACCTGTTGCACTTGGTAAATAGGTTACGAAATGTAAATGCGGACCGCTGCTCCAACCCGTATTTCCGCTCAGTGCGATGAGTTGCCCTTTGGTTACTGTATCACCAATTTTTACTTGTGCTCCATTTTGTTGCAGGTGATAATACTGTGCAATTGTACCGTCCGGATGCAAAATTGAAATATAATTTCCGTAAGAAGCGCAGTTTTTGGTAGGGCAACCTTGATTATTATTTTGTACGACATCGATAATTAAACCCTCCCTTGCTGCAAAAATTTCTGTTCCTTCCGGCATTATAAAATCTAAAGAATTTTCGTTTTGATGCGAAAATGTTCCGTTGTAACCCTGATGAATCCAGATTGCTTTTCCTTTTCCAAATGGTAAGTTGTATGCATAATTAGTGTCATAGTTTTTTATAGTAATATCTCCGATATAAGAAATATAACCGGGCATCTTTTTTACACCCCAGCCTTTTTGTTTATCATTCACCACAAAATAAGTTACTCTCATTTTTGTAGTTTTTGCCGGAATTACCTGTGTTGTTTTAAAAATTCCAGGCTTTTTCATATTATTTACTTCAGGCTGACCTTTAAAAACGAGAGAGACGGGATAGATCTCATGATTGTCTGCATAGTAAATAATAGAGTCACCGGTTCTTTCAGGGTACATTTTTATGTTTTTCTGAGCCATTACAGCTAAAGCCTGAATCATAAGAATGAATACAAAAATATTTCGCATAAGTGTTTGGTTTAAAATAAAGCCATTACAAGTATAGACCATTTTCATTGATTTTGAAAGTATATTTTTAAAGAAAAGTGCTATTTTTACCTCTGAAAAATTAATAGGGTTGTTCATCTTTCGCTAAAAAAGTCTGATGAGTTTCCGGCTCAAAAATATGTCAATGAATTCTATCGTAATCAATGTTGGAAACAGCAATATCAGATTTGGTCTTTTTGATGACGACAACTGTGATATTTCATGGATAATCAATACGAAACCTTACCGCACCGCAGACGAATTGCATGGTCAAATGTTGATCTTATATCAAACCTATAAAATTGATCCTAAAGATATTAAGAAAGTAATTATAGGTTCTGTAGTACCACAATTAACGAGAGAAATAACTTCTGCGATCAGAAAAATTCACGGTATTGCTCCTGTAATGGTTGATAGAACGACTCCTTCAGAAGTGGTAGCCAAATCTAAACAAATGGGAACAGATATCTATGCTAATCTGGTGGCGGCTCACAATATGTACCCCGGAAGAAAGAAGATTGTTTTAGATTTTGGTACTGCACTTACCGCAAGTTGTGTTGCTGAAGATGGCGAAACTTTAGGCGTAATTATTGCTCCCGGAATTATCACTTCTTTGAATTCTCTCATCAGCCAGACTGCTCAGCTTCCGGAAATTGAATTGGTAAAGCCAAAATCTGTTTTAGGTTTAGACACCGTTACCTGTATGCAAAGCGGAATGGTTTACGGTTTCCTCGGAATGGTTGAAGGTTTTATTGACAGAATAAACAATGAAGTGAATGATGAGTGTTTTGTCATCGCAACCGGTGGAGTTTCCCATGTTTACAAACCTTTAACAGAGAAAATTCATATTGCAGACCGACTTCACACCTTGAAAGGACTTTATTTCCTTGGAAAAGATTTATAAGTGAGGTTGAGGCTAAGGTTGATGAGATTCTTGTAAACCTTAGCCTTAGCCTCAACCTTATCTTTTGGCCTTAAAAAACTCTTTCACAATTGTAGAACATTCGTTTTCCATAACTCCTGAAACGATCTCTGTTTTGGGATGTAGGCTTAAGCTTTTATTGATAAAACCACGTTGCTCATCTCTTGCGCCAATCACCACTTTTGAAATTTGCGACCAGGAAAGCGCTCCGGCGCACATTACACAAGGTTCTAAAGTTACGTATAGTGTACAGTTGATCAAATATTTTCCGCCTAAAAAATTGGCTGCTGAAGTGATTGCCTGCATTTCGGCATGTGCTGTAACATCGTTTAGCGTTTCAGTAAGGTTATGAGCTCTTGCAATCACACGATTGTTAGCAACGATCACGCATCCGATAGGAACCTCATCTTTTTCTAATGCAATCTCAGCTTCCTGGAAAGCCATTTTCATAAAATATTCATCTGTAAACATAAAAATAAAAGCTTAGTGCAAAACTAAGCTTTTCAATATAATATTTCCTGGGAAATTTAGAATCTACAATCTAACAGTTACCATCGAGTAAAAGCCAATTTAGCTAATTGTATGATTGTCTTTAGTTAGTCAAAATTCAGCACCAAAGGCAATCTGAAACGGTATCTTACAGGGTTTCCGTTAGTGTAAGCCGGAGAAAACTTTTCAGAAACAGAGTATACGGCAATTTCTGCCTGTCGGTTGAACGTAAAGTTATCACCTTCAGCTTTTACATCGCTAATGGTTCCGTCTTTTTCAACAATAAATGCGACGTTGGTTTTGATGTTTCCTTTTTCAGAAAATACACCGTCTCCATAAAAAAGCTGTGCTACTTCTTTTCGCAAGGCATTCATTCCGCCGGGATAATCTGCTGTTTTTTCAATTGATTTTGGAAAATCCTGTTGTGGAGACAGAACTGTTTTAGAATTGATTTTTTTTAAATCTTCAAGATTTTTTACTTTAAGTAAGGCTGCAATCAGGGCAACGTTTTCAATGCTGTCCATCTTTTTCATAAAAAAGAGGAAGTCATTTTTAACGGCAGCTTTGTATAAAGGATTTTTTTCGGTATCAAACTTTTTTTTGAACTCAGTATTCAGCATTGTTCTGTGCTGGTTATAATAATTTTTCACCATCTTGAATTCTTCTGTTTGCTGAGAAAAACAAAATGTTGAGATGAGTATGAAAAATAGATATAAAGCCTTCAATACATGATTATTTATGTAAATATAATCAAAAAGATGCAAAATTCTATTCTTTCAAATAACTGTTTAATGATTCCTGCAAATGTTTTTTGATGTCTTCAACTAAGTTTATAGGTTCTAAAACTCTTACTTCCTTTCCGAACGATAAAATTTCCTGCATAAAATCGTAAGTAGGGTGGAGGAAAAATTCAAAATAAATATCGTGCTGAGTTTCTTTGGTCTCTTTCTGAGACAGATGCAAAGGAAAACTTCTGATGTATTCTCCCTGATGCCGGCTGCATTTCATTACAATTTTTTGAGGATTTTGTTCAGTTAAATTCATCACTCCAAAAGCATTTTTGAAATGTTCTCTAAAGTTATACTTATATTTTTCTCTGAATTTTTGTGGCGAAACATCCAGATAATTAATCCTGTCTAAACCGAAAGATTTCAACGCTTTGTCTTTGGTGTCAATCGCAATGAGATACCATCGGTCTTTAGATTCTTTCAATGCTAAAGGATGAACTTTTCGGGAAGTCATCAGTTTATTTTTGTAATTGTAGTGTTCAAACAAGACAATTCTTTTGTTTCTGATGGCAAAGAAAAGATCATAAAAATGCTCAACTCCGGTTGGTTTTCTGCTTTCAAAAAAGATGAAATTGGCAAAGTCTGGATGATTGTTTAAGGCATTGCTTACCTGAAAAGATTCGAGTAATTTTTGGTTGTACTCATCGACTTCCATCATTGGGCGACTTTCGATGTAATACCGATTGTCACCTTTCTTTTTGTTGTGAATAGAAAGATTAAAAAGATCTGAAATCTCACGAATATCTCTTTGTAAAGTACGAATAGAGTAGCTTTTAATTCCCGCATCCTGAAACTCGAAAGAATTAAGGAGATAATCTTCCATCTGCGAATATGTGGACGGAGCGCTCTCTAATTTCTTAATGATTAAGGCATATCTCGTAAGGTAAAAATCTTTTTTCATTTCGGATTGTTTTCTAAAACAAATATATGCGGTAAATGCGACAAATGGTGTCGTGTGTTATTTTTTCTTGAAAAGTTTAAAGATAAAATTTCATAATTTGTCATTTTGTCATGATGTTATCGCTGTACACTTCCTGTACACTCGCTGTACTCTTTATCTTTGATAAAAAATTTCTTGTGTTTTTTCTTTTATCAAAATGACAGGTGATTTTATGTAATTATATTTATAAAAATAGAAAAGAATAGTAATTGTATTTTCTCTAAATTATAAATTTTTGTGTTTCGATTATATAATTTTCATTCCGTTATTGTTTGCAAAACTTTAGACTTTCTGAAAGAATTTCTTTGTATTCATTTAGGATAAATACATCAAGCCATCCTACGACAGGAAAACTTATGAAGTATAAACCTTCAGGATTATGAAATTTGTAATTTCTGCTCATCATTGTATGTTTTTATAAAGGTAAAAAATAATACAATCTGAGTAGTTAGAATTTAAAATAAAAAGCCACACGATGTAATCGTGCGGCAGCGGATGGCATAAAAAAGCAGTTATCTCTAACTGCAAAATTTTAAATGTTTTTGTATGCTTTCATAAATTTATCGTAGTCTTTTTTGATTTCTGAGATCTGTTCACTGCTCAATGTTAGAAGATGATTTTTAACTAGTTTTACTAATAATTCTTTTTTTGGATTTTTTTTGTAAACTTCTGAATCTACCCATAACAAAGAAACCAAACTGCCTAAAGAATGAATATGAAATTCTTTATAATGTTCTTTAGGATAAGTAATTGCAGAATCTTCATCATATGAATATAGTGTGTCTAATGCAGAGGATAAAAAATATTCATCTTTGGAGTAGTTATTTAGTACTTCTAAACAATATTGTTTTGTTTTTGTGTGTTTTCTATTCCAAATTCTCCTAAAACAAAAAAAAAATTTTCATCTAAATCATAAGGGATTTTCCACATTTTCTCTAACATTTCATTTGAATATTTACTATAATCTTGTTCCATTTTTTATTTTTTAAAGTTAAAATATGTGTATTGTATTTAAATATAATTTTCCGTTTGGAAGTTTTGAAAAGTCCCCGCTGCCGCACGATCCTTTCGTGTGGTCAGTCAGCTTAGATATCAAACATTCTAAAAATAACTATATCATCCAAAAGTCCTTTTTCATCAGAATAATCTAAAGCACTGCTATATCTATAATCTTCCGCACGGAAAACCAAACCCGCTTCTACAGGGTTTTGATGGACATAATTAATCTTTTGATTTATTACATGATTGCTCCACAACTCAATAGGTTTATTATCGTGTCTCCAAAATTGATATTGATTTACGTTGGAAGTTTTTGCACCTTCTTTAAGAAAGAAATTCAAGAGAATTCTTTTCTGCTTTCTATAGGGTTTTCTTTTATAGCATTAACAATTGCCTTGCTTGTAAATCGTTTGAAATCACCAATCAGAAGTTCTGGTTTCTGACCATCGATACTTCGAAAAACTAAATGTACATGGCTTAACATAACGCACCATGCATGTATTTCTAAGCCTTTATTCTTCTGACAAAATCTTAAACTATCTAAAAGAATATCTTTGTATTCATTTCGGATAAAATCAAGCCAACCCACGACGGCAAAATTTATGAAGTATAAACCTTTAGGATTATGGAATTTGTAATTTCTGCTCATCTTTATGTTTTTATAAAAATAAAAAGCCACACGATACAATCGTGCGGCAGCGAGAAAAATAATAGTGCAATACCACCTAATATTTTTCTCTTAGATTTCTTCTACTCCTTCTGGAGCATGGCCTTTCAACCAAATTCTTTTATCTGTTTCTTGCCATTCTCCTTTTATCATTAATATCATAATATCCAAAATCTTTATAAAACTACTTGTATAGATAGGTTTGCTCCAATCCCATTGTTCATCCTTACCTCTAAATTGATTTAGAGAATTAATAAAGTCTGTTGTAATGATTTCACCTTGCTTTTCTATAATATTTTTAGTTTGTATTAAAATTTTTATCATTAAATCTATGTCATCAGTTTCAACTATTTTTTCTAAAGTAATATCGGTAGTATCATACTGAAATCCTTCTCTATTCCACAAAAGTTGATTATATATGTATTCAAAGGTTCTATTTTTTTGTTGAGCATTATTTTGTTCAAATCCCTGAATAATAAAGTGGCTTAAAACTTCTACATCAGCTATGTCTATCAAAAATCCTTTACCGTGATAATTTTCTATTTTAGTGTCTTTATTCATATTATTTTATTTAAAAATTTAACAATTCTAAATGTTGTGTTTCATAATATTGAGGAAATTTTAGTTTGATGCGTTCAATTACTTGAGTTTTTAATTTAGAATTAAATAAATCAAAGTATTTGCCATCAATAATTACTTTGTCCAATGGAGGGATTCCTTTTGCAGGATCTGGAGTAATTTTACCAAAATGAGTATCAATGGAATTAAAAAAACGCTGAAGTTGCTCCTCGTAATATTTTTGCCAAGTTGCTATTGCCCTAGGATTGTTAGTTAACCCCATTGCGTCCCAAGATTCTCCTATTCGTTTTCCTTGTTTCACAATAGCATCTCCTGCTTCCCCTAATTTTGTGGGTCTTAAAACAACACTATACTCAATTTCCATCTGTGCTAATGTTTCCAATTCGTGAGTACCATATGGTTTTTTTGTATTTCCATCTATCCATTTTGCCATTTCCTTTACTCGCTGTTGAATCCGGGCTTCCTTATATGTGGTTTCTAAAAGACTCTTCAGTTTTTCAGGATTTTTAATAGTTTTCTTTAATTCCTGAAAAAACTTAAGCATATATTTGTCAGTAGGATTACCTTGTATCAACTTCTCGCCTTTATATACTAAAGCATATTCCTTACCTTCAACTTCAACTAAAACAGCTCCTTTTTCATAAAGAGGCAAAAGATTTTCGTACCTTCCAAAAGCAAAAGCTGTGGCTTTAGATATTGCTTGGCTGTTGTACTCCAAAATTTTTATCTCAATACTGAATCCTGATTTTAAAGTGTTTCCAGCAAAAGTAAGAATTTTTCTCTCCAACATTATTTTTATCATACAGGATTTAAAAAAGTTTGCGTACTTAAAATTTTTAATTGCTACTGCTGCATGATAGAGATTTGCAGCTCGAGCAAACAGGAATTCAACTGTAATAGGTGTTGCTAAAAGAATTCCTCCGATAAAATATACTTTTTCCCATTTCTCGAGAAATTCTGTTCCACCGGGCATTGCTGCAATTTCTTCACGATTGGCGGTAATTATACTATCGGCAGAAGCCAGAGCGACATCCGCAAAAGCTAAAGCAAATACCGCAGGATTGCCAGTTGTAAGCATAGTTGCAGTTCCTACTACAATAATAAAAATATCTAATCCAATTCGTATATTTTTTTCAAGTTCCTGCTGTTCTCTTTCTTCAGCAAGAGCTTTTATACAAATTGCAGCTACAAGAGGAAAAGTGAAATCTTTTTCACCATCAAGGCGAATATGTACAATATCCATTGGATGGTAAAAATTCCCATTTTCTGTAGAATCTAGTGAAGTTTTTTCTACCTGTATTCGTTCTACTTGTGAAGGTAAATCATCAGGAATAATTTCTGTTTCTTTTCTGGTCACTTTCTTTAGCTGTTGAAGGAAAAACTGATTGTCTTTTTCCTCCTGCAAAATGCTTCCTGAAGAAAAGGCATAATCGTTTCCGATGACAAATTCTTTATTCAGTATTTTTAATCCATCAAAAGCATTATGAAAACAAAGAGCATTTATGAAATTGGAAAAAATTGTTTTATTGCTAATTTCTTGTCCATCTATTACCGAGGTATTGTTCATATTTTTGAAAATACGTTTTACCATGGTTTGATTATTTTTGAAGCTTTCAAAAATAAAATTACTATCCTTAAAAATTTTTAAAAGATTAATTAAAGCACCGCTAGAATCTTTAGTCCAGCTGAAAAATCCTTTGTCATCATGATTGGAAAGTATTTCTAAATGTTTCCAAAGGAAATCATGTGTTGGATTTTCCGCTTGTACTTTTTCCGTTTTTTCTTTTTGGGTAGTAAAAATAGGTTCTCCTAAGTTTTGCTCCAGTTTGATTAAAATTTCTTCTGTAACAAAATTTGGCATGTTTTCATATAAGAATTTTAATTCCGAAGGTTCTTTTGTTTTTAATACTTTTTCTGCAAATAAGGTAATGATTTCGTTTTTTGCATCATTTCTCACACCTAGCTTTTCAGATAAAGCCACATATCCATTAACATCGGAAGTATTGATAATAACGGCATTATATATTTTCTCTAAATTATATAATCCTGTTTTTGTATTAAAACCCCTTTTGTCTAAATAATCGTTGTAAACAAACTCTAAACGAAACTCTATTTCCTTTTTTTCAGGATTAAGATGAAATATACTACCCGTATTCTTGAGGTTGATGAAGCAGGCTCTTTCGTTAAGTTGTATAGTTAATAAAGCCAACTTACTCTCATTACCTATCGTATATTGAAAATATTTATTAGGAACATATGTAGTTGATGTTGATTGAATTACTGTTGGGCTAATTCCTCCAATAGTTCCAGGATTACTTAATTCATAATTTTGATAATAAAAGAAGAATTTTTCGTCACTTCGATTACTTAAGTCATTTAAAAGGCTGTTCTCATTCATATTTCCAGAGTAAAACTTACCTTCTGTACTTTTGCATTTATCTTGAGTTCCAATCTTATTTTCGTAAGATATTTCCTCAAAAGATCTCCTCGCTATTCCTTCTAAAGGATTTTTGTTCCCTTCAAAACCTTTGCTTACTTCATCAAAAGAAAGTATTTTGTATCCGGATAAATCTCCGAATTCGTCATTGAAGTTTTCCATTTTCTGTGTTTTTATCGATTAAAAATTCCAATTCATTTATAGGGAAAATTTCTTTGGTGACTTTGTTTTGGCAAAACTTTTTTACCTGTTCTTTATCTAATACCAAGAGATCTAAATGATAATTTTTATTTATTAAAATTCCTGCATTTTTCACCTTACATCTTGCCTGTATCAGAATATCCCAGTCTTTCCCTTCTAATTCGTTCCAGCGTTCAACAGAAAACCTTCCTCTGCTGCCGAAAATGATGATCTTTTCCACCGCAGTAATGTCATTGATCTTGTCCTTTAAGGATGTGAGAATATAAGGCAGCACTTTGTCGTGCTGCCAAATAGACTCAGGTTTTACCTGACTCATTGTTATTTAATTAAAAATTAGTAGTTAATAATTCAGAATTACAGTAAGAACTTGCTTAAAGGAACTTTATTTAAATATTCTGCTTGTGGAATAACTCGTCCATTTTTATCTAAAATTCTTTCTTCACCATATCTGTTATATTCAGGAGAATTTATTTTTAAAGTAGAATTATCTAAGTCAACTGAGAGTTTAAGCATATCATGACCATCATCACCCCCTGGTTTTGTAAAAGAAAAGTTCTTTATTTTGCTTACATTAATTTTAAAAGTAATTCCTCGTTCCATTGGATAGCATTCTAATCCTTCGATTTGGGAAAGTTCATCTGATAATGCTTTATATGTTACAGTAAAAGAATCCGTTTGTTGCCATGCTGCATCTCGATCTATTGTAATAGTGTTTCCTAAACACAGATATTGTCTTGGAAAATAACCTTCTATATCAGCTTCTCCAATATTTTGAACCGTGGTATCCATATTCTTAAAACTAATCTCCATCCATTTATCACCAGACTGGCCAATTTGATTATTGTTCAGTTTAAAATTACTTCCGCACATTTCACCTAACTGATCGTCAAATTTCACTCCGGGTTCACAGTTGCAAGGCAATGCTTTTTCTACTTTCAAACCGATAGAATCTGCCTGAAGAATTGTTAATGATGTAGGGATTTTCTCTCTCCATGGTTCGCCTTGTTTTTTACCTAATGCAGAACGCATTTCGTCTACAATTGATAAGAATAATGGGTCGTCGATTACAGGAACTTCACCACCGTTCCAGATTTGCCCGGTGGCAAGGAAATGTCTTACAGCTTCTTCAAAACCAGGTCTTACCGTAACAATTACTCTTGCCATACCCGACTGCATAAATGCTCTGAATGTAGGATCGTTATCATCAAACTGGTACATGTCTGCCCATTTTTCTCTATTCCCCCAATAGTAAGGATAGAAATAGTAACTCATAATATCCCATTCGAAAGCCTGTTCCATAAACTTCACAAAAGCTGCATATTGATCTAATTTTGTATCTACTTTAATATCCGTATTTAAGAAAGTTTCTTCACCTGAAGAATATCCGTTGTTGTGATATTTACCTTTGCCAAATGTTAATTCAACATTTGTATTCTGATTAATCATATAAGAGATACAGTTTCTTCTTAAAATTGTATTCTCAATCTGTCTATAGAAACCAGGGTTTGAACCTTTGATTTGTACACCTAAAGCTTTTGCTTCTGCTAGAGCTTGGTTGTATTTATCCATTTCTACTTGGTAAGCTTCGATGATTTTATTGAAGGTAGATTGTAACCAAGCATTTTTTGCTTCAGTAGAAAGATTACATCGAATGTCTAAACTTCCTTCTATGATTGGACTTTCTCCGGTAGCAAATGAATAAGCTAATTTGTTTTTAACATTTAAGCCTCCTAAGATTCCATTTTTTTCTGTATCATGAATAGATGTAATCCAAGGCAAACGTCTTCCAGCGATAGTTATAAATGCTTGATGAGAGCCAAAAAAACCATGTGGATAGGTGTTGAAAGTATAAGTAACCTGATCTGCAATATAGCCTTCGGGGATTTCTACTTCTCCAGAACCATTGGTAACTTGCACTTTATCATCATCTCGACCGGTGTGTGAAGCATCTCTTTCATGAAAAGATTTGTTTATATTAAATGTTGCCATAGGAAATTCATCTATTTCAACATTATACTGACTTAGCCAGTATTTTAATTTTGTGTCGTCTATTAAAGAAGAAAAATTTTCCAATTTATGAACTGAAGATTCTCTTGGGTCAACGGGTTTTACAATTTGCTGGCTACTATCAATCATTTTTATTCCTAAAGAATGCAATTTTGCCGGCTCAGGAATCATAAACTCAAACATCATACGTTTACCGTAATTGTAAATTTGATTTTTTACTACTTTGTCTACCCATCTGTAAACCCCTACAACATGGTTGCTGCCTTTTGTGTTGTCGAAACCGTGTTTGTTATTTTCTTCGTATTCTTCTAAAACTTTATCAATACGCTCTTCTTTTACTTTGGTTACAATTCTGTCTAAAGCTCTTGCTGTAATATCTTTAGCTTCTGTAACCGCTTGTCGGTTGCTTTCTTCTTTGGAGTTGTGAGTTGCATAACTTGCGTTGGCATAAGCTCCAAAACTTGCAGAATTACCCATTTTCCAATTTGCTGTAACTCCAGCTTGTGCAGAAAAATCTTTAGATTCCTGTAAGATTTTAGAAATCTCGCTTTGCATTTCATGTCTTTCGGTAGAAGTGGTATCTGTAAGCTTTTCTTTTTCAGATTCTGTAGATTTTGTGGTTTGAGATTCACTTCGTTTTAATCTTCTGGTAGAACGTTCTTTGTACTCACGAGCCATGATATTTTCGATGTGAGCAACATCTCCTTCCACATAACAGTATGTACTTTGTTCTACTTTTAAATAATCTGCAACACCAATATTTTTCATTCCAAATCCTGATGGGATGAAAGAAGATGTTTCAGGGTTTTGTATTGGCGTTTCGGGTATTTCTGGTTTTGGCGGATCAACAGGCATACATCCATCGGCTCCTCTAAAAGTATATTGCTTAGTTATTCTGTCTAAATTATCAGTATCAATAACTAATTTAACATTGAAACGATAAGTAATCCCATCTTTAGATGTGAATTCTCCCTCTAAAAGAAATTCTTCAATTCCAGAGGTCTTAGAAACTGGAATTCTAGGTAAATCAAACAATAAGTAAGATCCTCCACCCAAAGAAGATAAACTTGTTGAGGAAAGTTCTACATCTTTCACAAGCGTCTTGTATTTTGCTGAGGCGATTTCAATATTGCTATTTAAAGCTAAAATTAAGCTCCATTCTGTTGAGCTTCGTGCGTAAGTTTTTAGGCTGAAAGGAATATATCCTGCAGTAGAAAAATTATTATTTACAGGGATTACAACACCTCCCACTGTGGCAGAAACCTGTTGGTTAAGTACTGTATTGTTCAATACCGTTTGCTGTAAGGTCTGATTATTTTGAGTGATATACTGGTTCAATTCTTCAAATGAAGTAATTTCAGCTAAAGAATCTATAATTGTAGTTGTTCCAAATAATCTATTTAAAGCGTTTTGGTCTTGTGACTTTAAGGTTCTGCCTAATTGTGCTGCATCGATCTCAGGAGTTCCAAATTGGAAATCAAATTCCGGTATTTCTACATCAGGAATTGTGATTTTCATGATCTCATCTTTGATACGATGAAGCTCCGTGTTTAGGTCACTGTTTGCATAGAATTTTTCAGGATCAGCGATGCTAAGTTGAGTCAAATAATTAATTCTGTTCTCTAGAATTGACTTTTTTCTATCAGCTTCAGCCGAATCTTTTCTAGCTGATTGAATAATTGGTTTTACTTCTTTTTCATATGCAGTATAAGCATTTTTGTATGCTTCATCATATTTTTTTTTGTACGTTTTTTCTAATTTTGATAAAGAGTTTGTAAGGTTTTCATTTTCTTTAAGCATCACAGTCGCTTCTGCAAACTTTATTGCCTTGTCATCGAACATGGCTCTCTGAGTTGTAGAAGATGCTGATGTTCCATTAGAATCTGTAGAAGATACTTTAAATAGTTCTTTTGGTAAAACTACTTTTGCTTTTTTCATATCTTCAAAGGCTTCTTCAGATTGATCGTAGTTTTCAAGAATATGCGCCAAATGAAGAAGTTGCATAATCAGTTCTTTTGCATAAAAATCTTTTTGAGTAACTACCTGATAAGTAAGATTATCCCAAAGAACATGATCAACGGTTAAAGCTCCAAATGTTTTGCAAAGTGCAATCTGTTTGTCAAATTCTTCTTTTGTAGCCGTAGATTTATTTCTTGCAACCCAGATTGCAAAATAGTAAAATTCAGGATAAAGAGTTTTTAAAGAATCTTCAGAATGTACCGTGAGATTGATTACTGAAGGGTTTTTAAAAATTGAATTTAGATTATTTGAAGAGTTTAGATTAGAATCAATTTTACTATCATCTTTAGCTTTTTTCCCTCTGAAGATAAATCTTCTTTCTTTATTTATCGGATCTGATAATTCTGGGTTTCTCATTGCTGCAAATCTAAAAAGCGTTTGTGATGCGTTATTATTTGTGTTCATAGTATTTGTTGATTTATAATTAATAATTCCTTCTCCAATGAAGGATTCTCCAACAGTAAAAGGTGTTGGTTTTGCTGAGGTATTATTTGTTGACATAAGAGTCTGGGTTTAAATTTTTTTGTATAGTTATTTGTATTAGGTGCAATATGTTTAATTTACATTCTTAGAAGTCTGAAAAAAAATCTAGAGGTGATATTAATAGTTTTGAATGTCTATTAATTATTGCGCTGAAGAAGTCTGATTATGTAATCACTGGTTTTATATGAGTTCTATTTATATCACTTATAAAAATATCACCCTCTTGATCTCTGTAGAACTCAGCCCATGAGGTACTATTTAAGCTTGTTACAATTGCTCCACCATCAAAATAAATGGTAGGATCTAAAGATGGTGAACCATTTAATATTTTAAGTGTTACGCCTCTGGGCATATTTTCTATTCTTATGTTTTGGAAATCATTTCCCTTACAAGTAATTGTTACTATTTTAGCACTCGGATAATCGCCAAAATTAAATGTTAAATCTGTTGCGCTATTTTTATAAATGATCTCAACAAAAGTATAATTGATTCTTACTTGCGCAATTTCTTCTGCTTGACCATAAGGTACAGCATCATCAGGTTCTACACCAAAAGGAACTTTTGGAGATTTATCAAAAGTATTTTCGCCAATCAGGGTTTGGCTACCATTTAAAGATGCAAAATTATTAGCTGTCCAATTCTCAGAAGCTACAGATACATTTGTGCCATTCGTATGTGTAAGGTATGGTCTGTCTGGATTACCCCTAACAAAGCCAACTGCTATAACATTTTCTAATTTTTTAACATAAGTTGCTTCAGTATATGCCAATGTAGTATCTATGCTATCTTCCACAAAATTTAATGTAGCATAGTTTCCTAACTGTGTATTTAAAGATGTTTGTGTAACATAACTTCCTGCTGAAATTCCTCCTAGAGCCCCTGAATTATCAGAATAAGCAACCTCGATTTCTTTTGGTGTAGCTGGTGACATTTCAAATCTCCATCTATTAGATGAGCCATTAAAAGATAAAAACCCAAAATAAGGAGCAACTCCACTATAACCATATTGAGGATCGGTAGAATACAGTTTAGACGAATTTTCTACATGCTCCAAATTCCCTGAATGCCATAACTCCATCCAAGGTTTTACACCATTAACAGCTTCTTTTGTTCTAAACCAAATTCTAGAAGCATCTCCAGCGTGACCGTTGTTATAATAGAAATCTAAATTATTATTATTGCCCCCGCCGTCTAAAAATTTTATATATCCGCCATAACTTGCTCCATCTGGTCTGTCAGTTCCACCCCAACTACTTGAATAATAACTAGAAATAAAACCCCCATTTGGTAATTCTGCATCTAAAGTTGTGGCGACAACACCAAGTGCTTTTGATACTATCTTATCGTTACTAAGAAAATTAGAATGATTAAAATTTCCTGAATGCCATAAATTACCAATTGTTGTAGCATCAACAGTTGCTTGTAATTCAGAACCAGTCCAGCCGAGTAGTATATTATTACCAGTCGTGTTTTCGCCTCCAATTCTTACATAGTGTCCTAATGGTTGATAATTTGCCAAATCTATTATTCCAGAAAGTTTATCCCATCCTGGTTCGCCTGTATTGTTCAAGTCGAGAACATATACATAATTATCACCTGTTTCAATAACATTATAAACATCACCTTCTGTCATGCTTGTCATAAAATCTAAATCAGTTTTAGTTCCAACAGATCCTTTGATTTTATAAAGACCTGCAGTTTCTATCGGCAGTTTTTCACCTTTGTGCCAATACGAGTCTTGCCATTCCCAGAATTCTTCCTGTGTAGGTTTGTCACCGTTCTCGAATAATTTTTTTAATTCTTCTTTTGATATCATTTTGTATTTTTTGTTTTTTAAGATTAAAATTTTGAAGTCTCTTTTTATTAGATTTACTTCAGGTTTTAGCCTTGTTTTTTAAGGTGGTTTCCGGCAAAGGATTTCCACCCTTATTTAATTTTCAATCATTTTATTGTGTTTTTTAATTGTTGTTTTAAACATAGTTCTGGCTGTTCGGCATTTTGAGAATGCTGAATAAAAACATGTTTCGTAAAAATTTATAATGGGTTGTGTTGTTTTTGGTATATTAAATTTAAGACGTCACAACGACAGAACTTGACGTATTTAAGAATTAAATGTCATTCTTATTCGTTTCAAATTCTTCCTCCAGAATGTCATTTTCAAAATCTTCTCTGAAGAAATTTTCAATATCATCAAGGTAATTTTCGTAGTCGATTTCTGTGTTTTCGATATCAGTCCAGCTAACGGTGTAAAGATCCTGATTAAAAGAGATGTCTGAATTGTGATTTGGTGTTTCCATACTTTGTGTTTTTAAATGTTAGTGCTTTTTGAGCGTATTTTAGGCTGTTCAACATTGTTTAAATGTCGAATTTAAAGGGTTTTCTAAAAGTTTTTTAAGATTTTCTTGTGCCTTTGTTTATTACAAATCTAATTGGGAAGAACGACAAAACTTGACGTGTTTTTTAAATTAAAATTTATTTTGTTCAATTATAATAGAATAAGCTTATAATAATCAATTATAATCTTAAAAGCTTATATTTTGTTCTTAATGAGTTTTTGTACAATTTGATTTAAAACGTCTCTGTTGTCATCAATATAACCCAATCTGCCTGAATTAAATTTTCAATATTTGATCTTCTTACATTATCCATCGCAGGAGAAGCATTCTTCAACGAAGGATTTAGGCGATAATAGTTTTTCTGATTTCTGGATCCTAAAGTATTAAACATCTGGCAAAGCTGATAATCTACCGTTTCTGCATTAGCAGACATCAGAATATCAATAATAGGAGTGACCCAACCCAGCTTTCCTGCTTTTTCCATTTTTTTGAAAGAATAACGTTTTGATTCAATTCCGGTTCCGATGGAAATAATAATCATATCATTTACAGTCGGGTAATTGGCTTTCTGATGGTTTTTTAATACTGCTGCAAAGGGAGTTTTTCTTGCTTCCGCATAAGCACAAAGTGCCGGATTATTGGCAAACATTCCACCGTCAATTAAACTAAAAACCTGTCCGTACATTGATTTTATCTGAACCGGAGTAAAATAAGTTGGCGCCGCTGAAGTCGCTCTGCAAACGTCTTTCACGTAAAAATTATCCGTAATTAAATTCGCTTTCCAGGAATTAAATAATTTTGCTCTTCTGTTTTCTATGTCATAGCTTGTTATTAAGCAAGGTTTTATGAGTTCTTTTAATTCTAAATTCCCAAAAAATTCGTTGAGGTTTTTTTCAAGGGCTTCCTGAGAAATCTTTTCATTTAATAATCCAAATGGGTTGATCAGTTTTTCCCAAAAAGAAACCTGAAAGATATCGCCCCCTTTTTCAGAATACAGTTCCAGACCTTTCTGAATAGAATATTTTGCTTTTCTGTGTTCATCGGGACACAAAATAATCGCTGCAATCAATGCTCCCGTGCTGCTTCCTGCCACCAGATCAAAATAATCCCCAAGCTTTGCACTCGGTTTGTCATGAATCTGTAGCTGCTCTTCTATGTAGCGTAAAATAATGCAGGTGATGATGCCTCTTATTCCGCCTCCATCTAAAGAAAGTAGGGTTGTCTTTTTCATTTTCTACTGTTATTTTGGTAGAATAAAGATAGTAGCGGGAGGCGACAGAACTTGACGTGTTAAATGAAAATTAGTAAATTTTATAGAGAAAATATGTATAGTTTTTATGTAAATAATAACCTTTTATTTAGGTTATTTGTTGGGTACGATTAAAATTAATTTAAGATTATTATTTCGACTTATTCTCATTTCTATATTCTGTTATTTGCAGCGTATCATCAAAAATCACAATGCGGTAGTCATTTTTCTCATCTTTTTTATCTAAAACATAGATGTCGTAATAAACCTGCGTTGGATCTTCGTATCTATGGTTTACTCTTCTTGCAATGGCTTGTCGGGTATCATAGATGTCTATTCCTTTGGCTTTTAAAAGAAACTCTCTAATGTCTGCAAAGCTGTGCTTGAATTTTTCTTCGTAGTTGGTTATTTTAATAATCTTTCCACTCTCGTCATATTCATAGCTTTTGTTTATGGGTTCTAATCTAAATGTTTGCGACCACGCTATTAGCTGTCCTTTAAAATTATATCCTTTACGGATTACAAAAGGATTCCATTTTTTTGAAATTTCTTCTGCGTATTCACCATCTGAATCCGGAGAATCTCTTTTAGGTAAGCTATATCTTTGTCTGATATTTTTCCCATTTTCCGTAAATTCGAAATCATAGTGCCCTTCTTTTATCCTTCTTTCATTATATTTTTTAATATCAAATCTGGAACTATCTAGTGCAGGTTTTTCTTCTGCTATTATTTTTGCATTTTTACTTTCTGTTTTTTCTGCTGTTTTTGCAGTACAGGAAATAATAAACTAAAAAAAATATAGAAATAAATGGTGCTATTGTTTTCATATTGTAAGCAATTATTTCGACTGATTCTCATTTCTATATTCTGTTATTTGCAGCGTATCATCAAAAATCACAATGCGGTAGTCATTTTTCTCATCTTTTTTATCTAAA
>NZ_JAVHYL010000006.1:0-251425 GCF_031118795.1 Chryseobacterium sp. CFS15
TGTAAAAACAACCAATTTATTCCTCTAAAATTTCCAAACGGATGTCTATAGGAATAGTCGTGATAATCAATATATGATTGTCTTCATCTCTTACTTCTACATCAGCATTAGAAAAGCTTCCGTCAGAATTTTTTTTCTTAACTATAATATCTTTAGCACTGAGAAATTTCTTAGGAACGATAAGCGTATAATTGTTTTCACTTTGATGGTATTGTAATTCTTCCCTATTATAATCTTTTGTTTGCATGACATTTTTTGTAAATTAAAAAACAATCTGCAGACCAAAATTCAAAAGTTCTTTTAATTTTAATAATATGTTTTGTTACTTTATTACTTTTTCAGATTCTAGATTAAGATTCATGAGATAATGAAAAGCCTCTCCCATTTCATCAGAAGCTTTGCTGATTGCATTTTCAAGCATTTTTCTGATTTGCAACTCTGTTACTTTAGCTTCCGTCCAGCTTTTTCCTGAAGTATGAGAATTGAGAATGAAAGGCATAATTCTGTCGATTGCGCATGCAAAAATAGCATCGGGAGTTTGTTCTTCTTCAAATTCAAGCCACAGGTTGAAGAATTCTGAGCGAATTGGTTCGTCCAAAATTCCAAAAATATTTTGAGCGGATAGTTTTTCTCGTTCAAATTTGCCAACCATTGCCGCTTCATCAAAAAGAAAAGTATCGCCTGCTTCAATTTCAACCAAATCATGAATGGAAAGCATTCTGATGACTCTCAACAAATCGATATCGGCTCTGTTTTTGGCGTACGGAAAAAGAATTTGAGCCAGAATAATAATCTGCCACGAATGTTCTGCTGTGTTTTCTCTTCTGGAATCATCTGCATTATAATTTCTTCTCTGCACATTTTTCAGTGCATCTACTGCGAGAATAAAATCAATTTCTTTCTGTATTTTCATTTATTTCTTCTTTAAAATATCGTTCTCTGGGATAGATTGTCGTTTTTGCAAACCACTTGTAATCTATAAATTCTCTTTTTACGGTTTTTACTTTTTCAGGATCTCTTGTATCTTCTTCAAATTCTAATACCTTCAATATCCCCCTTTCGGGAACGAAGAGATATTCTGATGTAAGATTCCAGCAACATCCGTTTTTTTGATAGGCTACAATTCTTTTATGTTCTTGATCTGTTTTAAATATTCCGGAATTTGAATGCACCAAATTCGTCAACTCATCACTCAAAACAAACCGCTGCGTAGAAGTATTATTCAAATATACTTCATAAAAAGGACTTTCGTGATTACTGTTTCCGTTTCTAATGGCAACATCTTCAGTTGCGTCAAAATTGAAATCATCAAAAACAACTGAATTTTTCAATGAATCAAAAACAGGTTTGCGGCTTTCATTTAAATCTAAATAAAAATCGTCCGAAAATAAAGTCTGATATTTCCTGGAAATACCTTTATCATAAAGATCTACGGTAGCCTTCCCGTTGCATTTATTCTCATTACAGGTTTCAATAGTAACGATGACATTAAAGCTTTTGGAAACATCTCTCAACTCAAAAATATTTTGCGCACTACAAAGTCCTCCTAAAAGAACAGATGCCATTAGAAATTTATTGTAACTCATGGTAATAGTTTTTATAATTTTTCAAATGAAAAGCTGAAAAATCTATAACAAATATAAAAATTTAAGCTCAAAAAATCAGTTTATTTCTACTATTTAATAATAATTCAAAATTGTTAATTAAAATTATTCAATTGACTACCAATACTTTAGATTAATTCTAAAAATAATTCCACTACTTTGTATTGCATATTACCATTTTAATTACATATCTTTGTAATGTAAAATCGGAATAGGTTCATCTAGCTAGGAACCGAAATCTGAAAATTATATAACTCAATAACAAAAACCTATTAAAGATGAATACCGAAAATACCAAAGCGCAAATGCGAAAAGGGATTCTGGAATTCTGTATTTTGAGCCTTATCAATAATCGCGAAATGTACGTTTCTGATTTGATAGACGAGCTGAAAAAAGGAAAACTGGATGTCGTGGAAGGAACCCTCTATCCTCTTTTAACCCGATTGAAAAATGGAGAGTTTCTCTCTTACAGATGGGAAGAATCTACAGGAGGACCTCCCAGAAAATATTACCAAATTACAGAAAAAGGCAAAACGTTTTTATCTGAACTTCAAATAACCTGGAAAGAATTAACAGATTCTGTAAACCAAATTACCCAAAAACTTTAAAAACAAAAGCTATGAACAAGACACTCTCAATAGGACTCGCAGGTTTTTCTTTTACCATAGAAGAACACGCATACATAAAGCTTAGCGATTATCTGAATGCTCTTAGAAGCGCTTTGGATATTTCTGAAGCTGATGAGGTAATTCACGATATAGAAATAAGAATGGTTGAAATATTCAGAGATTCTTTAGGAAAACGTGAAGTAATCAACGACGGTGATGTAGAAAGGGTAATTGCACAGATTGGTACTCCAGAAAAGATCGAAGAGCAGGAAGAAGCTTATTATTCTGAAAAAAATACAAACTCAAATAAAAACAATTCTACAGGAACAACCTACACAGATAAAAGACAATTGTTCCGTGATCCTGAAAATCATAAAATCGCAGGGGTTTGTGCTGGTTTAGCAGCATATTCCGGAATGGAAATTTCTTGGATGAGATTGATCTGGGTGGGTGCATTTTTATTCTTATGGGTTGCACCGGGATCATCTTTTCTTGTAATTATTCTGTATTTTATTCTTTGGGCTGTTTTACCAAAAGCTGAATCTGCTTCAGATTTTCTAAAAATGAAGGGAAAGCCTTTAAATTTTGATAATCTAAAAGAAGAATCAAGTAAAATTGTACAGTTTGCCAACGAAACAAGTACAAGAGCTGGTGAAATTTTCATCGAAAACAAACCGTACATCAACAATGCAGGAAACGGAATCTGGAATGTTTTCAAATATATAATCGGTGCATTTTTCGCCTTCATGGCAATAAGCAGCATCATCGGTGTATTTGTAGTATTCGGTTTATTTGGAATTGATTCTAATTTTCCAGGAGCAAATGAAATGAAATTCCTTTTTGATGACGATGGCCTTTACAATGTTTTGGCAGCATTAATTATCATTGGATCTTTGATACCGGCTATACTTTTCAGCCTGTTGAGCATTAAAATCTTCTCACCAAAAACTAAGTTGAGAAATATCGGCTGGGTTTTAGGAGTATTATTTTTAGCAGTAATAGGCTTAGGAACATTCTTCGGAGTGAGTATGGCAAAAAGAGAAATGCTTTTTAAAGGTCATAAAGAAGATACTGAAGAAATTGCAATCAATACAACATCAGACAGTCTTTATGTAGATGTAAAACAAATTTCTATTCCTCAGAACTTTACGGGATATGATGACGACATCTATTCAGATAAAAAATCGGTGTACAACAAAGATTACATTTATGTAGAAGTGACAAGAAAGGAAAATGTAAAAACACCTTACCTGATCATCAAAAAAGAGGCAAAAGGATATAATATACCATTGAATGTAAATGTTCCTGTAGAAATTTCCGGTAATAAAGTATTACTTCCGAATTTTATTAAATACCCGTACGACCACAGATTCAGAGATTATCACATTGATTATGAACTGGTAATTCCTCAAAACATGATTGTAATTCCTGTAAAAGATCACGGGATAGATTTCAAAGGAGACCTGGATAATAACGGTATTAATGATAACGAAGAATCTGACGACAATGAAGAAGGAAATATCAGCATTGAAAAAAACAAAATTTCAATCAACGGTTCTACCATCGAGTACAATTCGGATGATAAAGACAGTGTAATCATTAACGGAGTAAAAGTTGCCGAAAGAGATGCCAAGAAAAAGATAGACTCTATCAAAAACATCATCAAGCAACAAGAAACCGAGATAAAAAATATCAAAATAAAAGACGGCGATAAAGAAATTTCTATTAAAACTAAATAAGTAACCTCTGAGAGTGTTGGAAGGTGTGGATGAAAGACAACCGTTTGAAATTCACACTCTTCTTCTCTCAAAAATTTACAAAAAATTTCAATAGAAAGTGTTTTATCTCAAAAAAAGCTTTATATTTGTATATCCAGATTCTATAAAAACAAACACGAAAAAAATTTAAGCCATGGTACAAGTAGTTTTAGAAATTGCAGTAAAAATCGCAGATTTAATCAGCAGTTTATTTTAAGAGCGACAATATTTCAATATATTTGTAAAGTATAACCAAAGTTTGGTTATACTTTTTTGTTTTAAATATAAAATTACATGAAAAAGCTAATAGGTAGTCTAATGCTAAAAATTCTGGGTTGGAAAGTCGTTCTGCAGGGCGATGTCAGCAATCTGGACCGTTGCATTCTTGTTGTTGCACCACACACCCATAATATGGAATATCTATTGGGAAACTTAGCCTACTGGAAATTAGGAAAAAAACTTAAAATTATCATTAAAGACGCTCATACTAAAGCCTGGTACGGTTCAGTAGTAAGAGGTTTAGGTGGAATCGGTATCGACAGAAGTCAGAAAAACGATCTTATTAATTTTGTGGCTAATGAGTTTAAAAAAGATGATTTCAGCTTAGTGATTACGCCGGAAGGAACAAGAAGCTGGGTTCCGAAATGGAGAAAAGGCTTTTACCACATGGCTTTAGCAGCAAAAGTTCCTATTGTTTTGGCAGCGGGTGATTTTAAAAGAAATATTGTTTATTTAGGATATCAAATTCCTTACGAGAGATTGGAAACGGCAAGTTTTGCTGAAGTAATGAAGGAAATTCAGGATTATTATATTAAAAATGATATCGGTCCAAAAATTCCGGCAAACTGGAATCCGAATATTATGGGAAATGACGCTGAAGGAGTTAGGAGTTAGGAGTTAGGAGTTAGGAGTTAGGAGTTAGGAGTTAGGAGTTAGGAGTTAGGAGTTAGGAGTTAGGAGCAAAATTACTTTTTACTTTTTACTTTTTACTTTTTACTTTTTACTTTTTACTTTTTACTTTAAAAAATTACTTATTACACATAAAAATATGTACACAAAAGATAAAACGAAAGAAGAAATATTAGAATTCATCAATAACTGGGGTGAAGAAACTTTTGCGAAAACGATTGGTATTCATTTTATCGATATTGATATTGAAAACGAAACGCTGACTGCAACAATGCCTGTTACACCAAACATCCATCAACCTTTCGGAATTATGCATGGTGGAGCAAGCTGTGTTTTAGCAGAAACAATGGGCTCTAGTCTTTCTAATATTTTCATCGACGGAAGCAAATATTTTGGTGTAGGAACCAACATTAATTCCAATCATTTAAGAAGTAAAAAAGATGGTATTGTGACTGCCGTAGCAAAATTTATCAGAAAAGGAAAAACGATGCACGTTTCCGAGATTGAAATTCGTGACGAAAAAGGTCAGTTGATCAATCATACAACGATGACGAACAATATTATCAACCAATAAGAAATTTATTTTAAATAAAATTTAAAGGCTCAAATTTTTGAGTCTTTTTTATTATGTTACAACAAAATTTTTAGATTTTCATTTATTATGTAATTGAAAAACATAAATTTACACAGTATGAAAAAACATTTAATTATTCTGTTATATTCCGTATTATTCATTCTAACTTCATGTCGTAATAATGATGAAAACATTGAGAATAAAAATCAAATTAACTTTCAATTGATTGGAAAAGGAAATTTGATAGGAAATTACGTTAATCCTCAAAACAACATTATTACAAACTCTATACAATGGAATAATTTTCTTAATCAAATAGACAGCACAACTTATCAAACTTCTGCTAGTTTTATCACAACTTATATTGATTTTAACGAATTTATAGTTATCATTGTAGTAGATGAAACTTATCCAAGCGGTGGACACTCAATCGAGATTACGAAAATGGAAGAATACCCTAAGTATATTACTATCAATGTAGAAAAATCGTTAAAGGGAAACGTCACATCTTTTATCACTCAGCCTTATCATATTGTGAAAATTCCTAAAACCGCTAAATCTTTAATATTTAATTAAAGCCTCCTGCAACCTTTTTATTTTTTTTTATCTTATATAAAGAAACCCTTAAATTTATATATCATGAAAAAACATTTACTCCTTTTACTATGTTCCATCTTTTTTGTTACGATTTCCTGTCGTAATAATCATGATGATGAACCATTGGAGAATAAAAACCAAATTAATTTTCAGTTGATTGGAAAAGGAAATTTGACGGGAAATTACGCTGCCCAACAAAATACAGTGATTACAAACGCAACACAATGGAATAACTTTCTAAGTCAAATAGACGGTCAAAACAATCATCCTTCGGCAGGTTTTACAGAAACAAATATCGATTTTAATCAGTTTATGGTAATTGTTGTTATTGATGCAGTTTATCCAAATGGTGGACATTCCGTTGATATTATGACCGTTGATGAAAATCCGCAAAATATTGAGATTGATGTTGAAAAATTACTTCAGGGAAACGTAACAACAGTTGTCACCCAACCTTATCACATCGTGAAAATACCTAAAATTTTAAAACCTGTGATATTTAATTAAAATCTACTGCAACCTTTTTACATTTTCACATCTTAGTAAGAAAAGAATAACCATGAGAAATTTAATTTTACCATTTATTTTATTGCTGACGTTTGTATTCTCTTGTCGGGAAAATGATATTGATGAAGGGCTTGAGAAAAAAAACACTTCATACGATGTATACATTGCCGGTAAAGAAAATAATAAAGCCTGTTTTTGGAAAAACACTATTAAAACTGATCTAAGTAATGGTGATGGTATAAGCACAACTAATATTAAAGTTGAAAATAATGATGTGTATGTTACGGGAGTTACTCTGCCAAATACAGCAAATAATGGGATAGAATATTTTTGGAAAAACAATGTGAGAACTACCGTTAAACAATATCTTAACATTCCAAATAACGTTCAATATTATATTAAATCTTTTACCGTAAATAACGGAGATATCTATTTTGCCGGTTATGTAGAAAATCCGACAACAACAAGTGCCTTCGATAAATTTGAAATGTGTTTTTGGAAAAATGGTGTAAAAACAATACTTTATAAAAGCCAATATTACTCTTCAGCAGAAAGCATCCTGATAGATGGTTCAGATGTATATATTTCTACAACAAAAGTTGACAATAATCAAAGTTTAGAATATGGATATTTTAAGAATACAGTATTCACATCAATACCATCAAGTTATGTTTATAATTTCGCAAAAAACAGCAACGGAATTCATTTATTATTTCAAAATAACTTAAAATATTATTCTAAAAATATCAGCACAAACACCGAAACTTTAATTGGTGATTACACACATCCTGTTCATGTATTAGGTAAAATTATTTCTCACAATGCCACTAATGATTTATATACAATACAAAGTTCATCGGGTGGGTTTTACTTTAAAAACAATTTACAAACTATTCCTAACTTCTCTACTTTACCCTATATTCAAGACATGTTTGTTTTAGATAACAATATCTATATGATAAAATATAATAATAATCTTACCCCTGATCCTAACAATCCAAATATGACTTACAATGGCAAAGTATTCATTAATGGTGTGGAATCGCAAAATATAACGAGTATAAGTAATGCAGGAAGTGGTTATTATGCTTTGGGAACTTTCAATTCAATTTTTGTAGTACAGAACTAAAAAATGTCAAAGACAAAACTCAACTGGCAAAAAATCTATCTCGAACATTCCCCAAAACTTTTGGGGATTTGTCGCAGATATATCACCGATCTTCAGAATGCGGAAGATATTGTGCAGGACAGTTTTATGACAGCGATTCAGAAAAATCATCAGTTAAAAGACGAGAAGGCAATTTTTGGTTGGCTGAAAAAAATTGTTATCAATAACGCATTACAGTTCATCCGAAAAACCAGTAAAGAGACCTTTATTACCACCGAACCATCAGAAATCCCAGATAATACATTGACCGAAATGACAACATCTGCAACCGACGAAAAAACACACATTCTATCATACGATTTTACAAGAGAAGAACTGTTGAAATCTATCGATAGTCTGCCTTCTCACCACAAATCAGTTTTCAATTTATATTATATCGAAAACTATTCTCATGCAGAAATTTCAAGTCTGCTGGAAATTCCGGTTAATACATCAAAATCTCATTTGATGAGAGCTAAAAAATCGATTCAAAGCTATTTAATTACACATTTTGTCAACAATGAAACTCCGAAAAATAAAACGGCTCAGCTTTTAGTTTTTTTGGGTTTTAGCGGATTGGTATGGGCTCAGAATTTTCAAACTAAGTTTTTAGATTTCACCATTTCACCATCGAAAAATTTTGAAATTCCTTCTGATATTAATTCAAATACTATTTCGTTTTCTTCAACCCAAAATTTTTGGAAAGAGAAAGCTATTATCGGAACTACTTTCTTCATTATTATCGTTGGTTCAATTTTATTTTTTAGTCCTAAAAATTCTTTAAGCAAAACATTTAATTCAAATATTACTAATTTTAAACCCGTTGAAAATGTTGTAACAACTAATCAAAACAATGCAAATATTTCAAAAGAATTATCTTCAAATAAAGGTTTAGAAAATGTAAAAACGGTTCAAAACTTAGTTTCAGAAAACAATAAAGATTTAAAATCAGAAAATCATTCTATTAAAACAAAAAACATAGTATCTTCAAAGCCTATAACAAAAAAAGATTCTGCTGAAACTGTTTCTCACAAAGTGATTGTTGTAAAAAAAATAATTCAAAGAGATACTATTTTTATAGAAAGATAAAACTAAACCAACCATGCTTTTAAGAAAAATAATTTTACTTTTTTCTGTTATTTTCATTAATTCTACTTTCGCTCAACGCAAAAAAACAGATACCATTTACGTGTATGAAAAAGTGATTGTGTACGATACTATTTATCTGGAAAAAGCAATAAAATTAAAACCTGCAAAACTGATGCTGTCTTCTCTTGAAATTCAGGCAAAAGAAATAAAAAGCATTCCACAAAACACAAATAAAGAAGAAATTGAAGAACAATTAAATAAAATTTCAGTCAATAAATTTAAATACGGAATTCATGCAGGAATTGGTGTAAAAAAAGCAAGTTGGGCAGAAAATATCTCTGATAAAAATCAACAGTTTGGACAAAACTTAGGAATATGGATTTCTAAAAGAATTATCGATCCGAATTTTTCATTAATGCTTTCTGCAAATATCTATTCTTGGAATTCTACGTTTGATTTGGATGCCAATAAAGAAGAAACTTACCTCGACGGATTTTACTTTTCCAAAGACAACCAACCTCTACTTTTTCAAAGGTTTAACAACAAACATTTTGAATATATTTTGCAATTAAAAGCACTTTACGAATGGAAAAATCTCCGTCCGTTTGTTGGCTTCTTATCGAATAAAAATAATTACAAAATGCAGTTTTTAGTTCCTGAAAATAATGTTCTAGACAAATTGGATGATTTTAAAAACAATCAAGTCAATTTCGGATTTTCTTTAGGCTTACAATACCGATTGTTTAACCGATTTTTGATCGATGTAGAATATCAACATTTTAAAATTAAAAATCTTTCGTTAAAAAACTCATCATTTGATTTTGACATTTTTAAGACTAGTAATACCTTTGCTGAAAGAAAAATCAGTTTAGGAATTTCTTATTTTATTTCTAAATAATGGTTTTCTGAAAGATTCAAAATTATGATCTATTTCAAATTTCCTTTTGACGAACAACTTTACTCTACGGACGAAAATTCTAACATAAATTCAATCAATTTCCATTCTTTTAATAACATTGAAAAAATTGATATTGCCGGAAAAGTTATCAAAAAAAATCTATTGGAATTTGAAGATTTAGAAATGATTTCGCAAATTTTACCCGAAGATGAAACTCAGTTTATTGCAGAAACTCAAAAAGAATATTTGCAAAAACTGGAAGAAGTAATTGAAATTATCAAAGAAAACAACCTCCCGAAATTGGTGCTTTCCAGAAGAAAAATTTTCACTGATTTTGCTGAAATAGATCTGAAAGAAAGTTTCAACAACCTTTGCAGAAATTATCCTAATGCATTCAAATATCTGTTTTTCGATGGCGAAACTTCATGGATGGGTGCTTTTTCCGAAGTTTTAGGAAAATTCAATAAATCGACTCATGAGTTTGAAACCATGAGTATTGCAGGAACAATTCCTGTGTCTGAAGAATGGACTGAAAAAGAGATTGAGGAACAGAAGCCTGTTTCATCTTACATTAGAAATACTTTAACGAAATATGCCACTCTGAGCGAAGTTCAGGAGTCTGAAACGTACGATCATATTTCTGGAAATATCAAACATTTAAAAACTGATTTTAAAATAAAAATCAATCCTGAAGATTTAGATTCTATTATTCAGGAGCTTCATCCGACGCCAGCAGTTTGTGGAATTCCAAAGGATTTTTGCAGAGAAGTTATCGAAAAGGTTGAGAAATTTCCTCGTGAATTGTATGCAGGATATATTAAGATTGAAACGGAAGATTACATACAATATTTTGTGAATTTACGTTGTGCAAGGTTATATAAAAACTCAGTTCATCTCTTTGTAGGTGGAGGGATTACCGCTCAAAGCAATCCTGAAAAAGAATGGCAGGAAACTGAACTAAAATCTGAAGCTGTACTTAAAAATTTGGTTGTAATTTAATAATTATTCATCATTTTTTAGACCAATAAAAAACCTCTTTCAAAACGAAAGAGGTTTATATATTTATGTGCAAAGCATTACTTCTTCGCTCCTATTTTGCTCCAAGTATTAAGGATGAAAAGTAAACCAACACCCAACAATCCACAAGCGATTGAAATTAAGAATTTAACATTATCATCAGATGTAATATCTGAATTCCAGTCTATTGCATACGTATTGATAGCGATAATTACGATAAATACGATTAAAAACACTTTATAAAACTTCTGCATGATCTAAAAATTTATATAATTCTGCACCAGCTGCGCAAAATTTGCGGTAAATAATTTAATTGAAATTGCCAGTAGAATAATTCCGAAAACTTTCTGAAGAATTGCCAAAGACGCCTCTCCCATTTTCTTCTCGATCCACTTCGCAGATTTCAGCACCAAATATACGAAAATTGTATTGAGAATGATCCCACAAATAATGTTAATATCATGAAACTCTGCTCTTAAAGATAAAGTAGTCGTTAAAGTTCCGGCACCTGCAACCAAAGGAAATGCAATCGGAACAATCGAGGCTGATTTTGCTTCGGTCGTTTTGTTGATTTCAATCCCTAAAATCATTTCAAGTGCAATGATAAAAATAACAAAAGCACCTGCAATAGCAAATGAATTGACATCTACACCGATGAATTTTAAGATCTTGTTTCCTACAAAAAGAAAAACAATCATAATCAATCCGGCTGTAATTGACGCTCTTCCGGCTTCAATTTGTCCGAATTTCTGTTGCAAGCTTACCACAATCGGAACCGAACCGATGATGTCGATGACCGCGAAAAGTACCATGAAACTGGTAATTACTTCTTTAAAAGAGAAACTGTTGAAAACCTCCATTTCTTACGATTATTAATTTCGCAAAAATATAAATAAAAAATGATTATTTACTAATAAGAGAATATAATTTAACAATATCTTTTAACAGATCGTTTATAGAATCTTCTGAGGTGATAGGAGAATACTTCTCAATCTGCACTTTTTGCAATAATTCCTGATAACTCTCAGCAACAGAACTTCCATTTTGTCTTTCAAGGAATACTTTAAAATCCTCTTTAGAACTTTGGAAATACTGATTTCTCACTTCCGCATCCATTTCATCAAATGTTTCAAAAAACTTAGGATAGTCACCTGAAATTTTCAGATTTTCAAGATATGCAAAATAATCACTGATATCTGTTTTTAA
Source organism: Chryseobacterium sp. CFS15 (assembly GCF_031118795.1). NCBI lineage: Bacteria > Pseudomonadati > Bacteroidota > Flavobacteriia > Flavobacteriales > Weeksellaceae > Chryseobacterium > Chryseobacterium sp. CFS15. Next base: position 11,914 of record NZ_JAVHYL010000006.1, read on the forward strand.
ACTTTCTCTGATTTCTTTTTCTGTTTCAGCAACAGAACCCAAAGGTTTCGGAGTTGGCTTTTCTTTAATTATAGTTTGTTTTTTTTGCCAATATTTAAACAAGATATAGGCGATGAATAAGCCAATTAATATAGCAATATTCACGAAGAGCACATTCCAGTTGAATTTACTTTTCTCTTTTACTTTAAAAGAAGTGGTTTTCAACACTGGGCTGTCAACGGTTTCCAGAAAAGTATTGGTATATTCATTTACTTTTTCTACAGTAGATCTTGCTTCTAAAACCTGATCATGCGAAAAGGCCGTTAAACCAAGTTTTTCCTGTCCAAGATTTACATATTCTTTTTCCGCCGGATTGAAGAAAGCAAAAGCTTCTGTTTTAACGATCAGTTCACCTGCTTTTTTGGGAATCAAGATATATTTAGCCAAAATTTCCCCTTTCATTCCTGTAAGACCGGGATTTAAGCGTGAAGTAATTTTGGGTGCAAAAATCTCATAATCGGGAGATTCTTCAATTTTAGGAAGATTCATGTCAGCAAGATTACCTTCACCAGATACTTTCACCGTTACATTAACAGGTTTTTTAGCCTCAATTTTTTCTTTTGTCGGGCAATAAATATCCACTTTAAAATTACCTACTGCATTTTTAAAAGATTGAGGTGAGCCTTCAGGAAGTTTTTTTACATTCAGCCTTACTTTATTGGAAGCTATTTTGCTTTTGGTAGAAAAAGTATTTACCGAAGCAGAAACCGAAGGAACTTCTACGTAACCCGACTCGTTTGGAAACACCATAAAAACAGCCAAAACCTGTGATGCCATATTGGCGTAACCGGAAGGATCTATCTCTGATCTTTTTAAACTTACTGCATGTACATTAAGGTTTTCCTGCTGTGGAAGCCTTATATTTTTTACTCTTCTAAGGTTGTCGATATTTTTGGAATAAACACGCAAAACAGCAATTGTAGGCTGATCCTGATACACTTCGCGGTCTTCAATTTCCATATTGAGATAAACATCGTTGGCAAGATTTGCGATTGGTTTTTTCTCAATATCTTTTATGAAAATATCGAAAGGTTCAGTTTTATAGATTTTATTATTGACGTTTACCAAGACAGAACCAATTCTTACTTTCCCTTTTTGTTTGGGCTCAAGCGCAATTCTTGTGATATATTGATCGATTGCCGTGTTTGTATCGGAGTCGTTAACGATTTGATTGAATGATCCGCTACCGATCATATTAAACTTTGACAAATCCGGAAGCATGATTTTACTTTTCTGTTCCAGATTATTTCCGTTTAGTTCTAAAACAATCGTAAGATTTACGACTTCTTTACCGTTGTAATCCGTTTTGTCAGATTTCATAGACAGCTGTACCTGTCCGTAAGAAATTACAGATATGAGGGTAAATATTGCGTAAATAATTTTTTGTTTCATCACCAATCTTTCTCGTTGCTTTGCGGCTTTGAATAAGATTTTTCGTCTAAAATTCTTTTGGCAGTTTTTTTCTCTCTGCCGTTGATACTATCAAGGATGGCTTTTTCTAATTCTTTGGGAAGTTTTCCTTCGCCGCCTTTTCCTTGGGGTTTGTTTTCCTCACCTTTATTTTGTTGAGGACCCTCACCCTGATCCTTTTGTTGATTTTTAGAATCTCCTTTCTCTCCTTTGTTTTTATCTTCTCCGCCTCCGTTTTTACCGGAGCTTTTGTCCTTCTTGCTGTCGTTTCTCTCTTTTTCTTTCTGCTTCAGCTTAGCAATCTCATAGTTTTTTCTGGTAGCCTCATTATAAGGATCTTGCTTCAGAGATTGTTTGTAATAATCAGCTGCTTTATCCGGCTGATTCATCTGCATCATTGTGTTTCCCAAATTGTGAAGCGTTGCCGCTTTATCGGGTAAAGTCTGAGAAAGTTTTTCTGCTTTTGCATACTCTTCTTTCGCTTCCTGATACATTTTTCTTTTGTACAGAGCATTTCCCAAATTATAGTGTGCTGTAAAATCACCAGAGTTTGATTTTATAGCTTCCATATACTTTGAAGAAGCGCCATCATAATCATTAGCATTAAATTTTTTGTTGCCTTCAAAGACTAAAGTCTTATAACTTTCCTGCCCAAATAATGCACTTGAGAACGAAAAAGCAAACAATAACGCTAAAAATACAATTTTAGTATTCATCTCTTGCAAAATTATCCCTTTATATGTTAAGAAACAGCGTCTTATTTGTTAAAATTGGGTTAAAGTATTCAATGAAAAACCGAATTACTTTAAACATTAAAATCTCTTTTAGGATTAAACAGAAAAATCATCAAAAAGAAAAATATAGAAACGCCTAAAAAGTATTGGTAATAGTGATTGGCATTCTGAGAATTGACCGTTGTGTTGCTGTCTGATGCTTTTTTGTTGATTTCGTCAGCAATTCTTTTGGGAGCATCGTTCATATTATTACCGTCAATGTAGCTTCCGCCAGTAGATTCTGCCATTTTTTTCAGAGCCCCGGTTTGTCTTTTAGAGATAACTGTTTCACCATTTTGATCAAATTTATATCCGATAAGCTGTCCAAACTTATAAACTGGCACCGGCGCACCTTCATCAGTACCAACACCTACAGAAGTAATGCTTATTCCTTCTTTGTTTGCCAAGCGTATCGCTGCATTGTCATTGCCTTCATTATCTTCACCATCGCTTATTAAAACTACTTTTCTCGAACCTTTATTTATATTTTTAAATTTGGTTGCTGTAGTTTCCATTGCGAGAAGAAAATCTGTTCCCTGAATCGTTATATTGTCTGTATCTAAATCTGAAATATAGTTTTCTACCGAGCTATAATCTGTCGTTAACGGCATTATAGAAACCGCTTCACCTGCAAAAATAACGATGCCTATCTTATCATTTTTAAGCTCATGCATGGTATTGATGATCAAATTCTTAGCCTGAGTAAGACGGTCTGGATTAATGTCTTCTGCATTCATAGAATTCGAAACATCCAAAACAAACATCACATTGTTCATCTTTTGCTTGGTTTGTATCTTTTCGCTTCCGCTTAAAAGATCAATGATTGAAAATACCAAGAAAAGTGCTGCCAGAAAATAAAGCACCGGGAATATTTTTAAAAATCCCGAATTCTTTTCAAACAAACTTTCGTGAAATTTTGATTCTGCAAATAATTCTCTTTTCCTTTTTTTCCAACGCAGATAACGGATCAGAAAAAATGATAATAGCGGCAGAAGCAGCAATAACAAAAGATACCAGTAATTTCCTAAATACCAATCCATCAGCTTAAAAATTTATAAAGTACCCAACGTAAAACAGCATCAAAAACCAGCATTCCTAAAGCAATCCAGAGAAAAAGTCTAAAATATTCGTCATAATTGTACATTCTTGAAACATTGATATCCGTTTTTTCAAGCTTATTAATCTCAGCATAGATTTCCTGTAATTTACTTTCAGAATCTGCTCTGTAGTATTTGCCGTCTGTGGTTGCAGCAATTTCTCTCAGCATATTTTCATCAATAGAAACTTCTCTTTCGTCGTAGATATATCCAAACTCATCGTAAGTAACGGGCATTAAAGCATAACCGTTTGTTCCAATTCCTATACAATATACCTTTATATGATTATCTTTAGCGAGAACAGCAGCAATCTCCGGTGGAAAGAGATTCCCTACAGGACTGTTTACTCCGTCAGTCATCAGGATAACCACTTTGCTTTTTGCTTTACTTTTCATCAGGTGATTTACAGCAACCGCTAATCCGTCTCCTACAGAAGTACCGTCTACCATTTCACGCTGATTCATGTTTACAATTTCTTCCTTTACGGCATCATGATCAAACGTCAATGGAACTTTTAGAAAAGCTTCCATTTTATACTTTACCAGACCAAATCGGTCATTAGGTCGTTTATTAATAAAGTCTACCGCAATATTTTTCAGCACTTCATAGCGATCAGGTTCAAAATCTTTTGACAACATACTCAGTGAGACGTCTACAGCAAGCATTATATCAATTCCTTTTGTTTCATCCCTGTCCTGCGAAACCGAAAACGTTCTCGGTCTTGCCATAGCAATGATTAAAGCAGAAAGAATGATATATTTTGATAGTTTTAATAAGAAAAGCACGGGAAGAATTCCACTGTTTCCGTTCATTTTTTTTGTAGTGGGAACTTTAATCCCTTTTCTTTTTTTCTGACTTAAATCTTTAAATAAAAGCGGAATAAATACCAAAAATAAAAGAAAAAACCACGGACTGTAAAATTCAAAATCAAACATCTTTTCTCAGGTTTTCAAATTCAATATCCTTTGATGAGCGTTGCACAAAGGCTCTTATTTCGGCAAAATCTTTTTCCATCACCTCTTTATCAGGAAATGTTTTGGCAAATTTCACCAAATCACCTCGTAAAAAAACATCTTCTACAATCTTTTCGTTATCCTGGGAAATGGTATTGTTTTCTTTCATCAAAACTATCAAATCATCTGTCAGTAAAATATCTGCAGGAATTCGGTACTGTTTAGTTATAAATTTTCTTGAAATATCGATTAACTCTACATAAAACGACCGGTAATTCCCTTCTTCGATATATTTTTTCTTCTTTAATGAATCTAATTCTTTTAAAGTCTGATTTGTTGCTACAACAGGTGAGCTTTTGCGTCTTCTTCCGTATTTCACAAACATTACAATAGCAAAAATTAAACAGATAAAAGCGATTGCCGCCAAAACATACCATTTATACAGTTGCCAGTAATCAATTGCCTCCAAATCAACTTCCTTATTCTTCATAATGTCATTTATCTGGTCTTCTTTCAACGCAGTATTGATCACTTCAATTTCGTAAGGAATAGTTTTTAAAAGCTTGTCCCCTACTTTAAATTCAAGCTCCGGAATTTTATAAACTCCTTCTTCATAAACAGCAAATTCTATTTTTCTTTCGTACGTATTGGCGTTGATGCTGATGCTGTCTGAAATTTCTTCAAAATGAAAAGGCAGCAACTCATCTTTTGGCGCTGTAACAACAGCACTACTTTTAAGATTATCTATTTTTATAACGAAATGATTAACTTCTCCCAAAGCGAGTGTCGTTTTCTCCAGTTTAGAAGAAAGCAACTGTGCAAAGGAATTCACACAGATAAAGAATGAGAGTAATAAAAATATTTTTTTCAATTTTATTTCTAAATTTTTAGCATTTTGTTGTCATTCTGATGAAGGAAAAAGCTCGTATAACAAGTCGATTCTGCTTTACATTTCATTTCGCTCAGAATAACAGAGCAAATTCTATTTTATTTTTTCTGAAAATAATTATACAATAATTTTGAATAATCTTCGCCCGTGTTTATATTCAAAAATGAGGCTGAAGAATTGGCAAAATCTTCTTCCAAGTTTCTCTGCTTCTGTTTTTGTGCCTCAGCAAAAGTGTATCTCCATCTCGCACTCGAAGTATTTGCCCAAACCTGATTTCCTGTCTCGGCATCGTACAACAAAGTATAACCGACATCGGGAATTTCGTTATCCTTTTCGTCATAAATTCTCATTCCCAAAAGCTGATGTTTTTTAGATGCTACTCTCAGAATTTTAGAATCGTAATCATCCTCAAAATCGGAAAGTAAAAATACAAGAGATTTTCTTTTAAAAATCCCCATCATATATTCTAAAGCTTTATCGATTTTTGATACTGCAGGAATATATTCAGCGGTCAAAATATGACTGATCATCGATAAAATATGCTTCCTGCCTTTCTGAGGCGGAATTACTTTGTACACTTTATCCGCAAATAAAATCAATCCTACTTTATCATTATTTCCTGCTGCAGAAAATCCTAAGCTTGCTGCAATTTCTGCAACATATTCTCTTTTAAGTTGGGTTTTTGTACCATAATCCATCGAAGCAGAAATATCAACGAGTATCATCATCGTCAATTCTCTTTCCTCTTCCATTACCTTAACGAAAGGTTCACGGAAACGAGCTGTTTTATTCCAATCAATTCTACGGATTTCGTCTCCGAACTGATAAGGACGAACTTCGGAAAAAGTCATTCCCTGACCTTTGAAAGCACTGTGATATTGCCCCATCAAAGTAGCTTCCGTTTTCCTTCTGGTACGGATTTCTATTTGCTTGACTTTTTTTACAATATCTTTTATTTGCATGGTTTCCAATATAAATGATAATTGATAGATGATGATTGATAATACAAAATGATATCATTTATAAATCATCATTTATAAATCATCATTTATTAATCATATTTTAAGGTGCTTGAATTTTTGCTAAAATTCTATTTACAATTTCCTCAGAAGTAATCTCTTCGGCTTCAGCTTCAAAAGTAAGTCCGATTCTGTGTCTTAAAACATCCTGTGCCAAAGCTTTTACATCTTCAGGAATTACAAAAGCTCTTCCTTTCAAAAACGCATACGCTCTTGATGCAATGGCTAAGTTGATTGATGCTCTTGGCGATGCTCCGAAACTGATGTAATTTTTCAGTTCAGAAAGACCATATTTTTCAGGGTAACGGGTGGCAAAAACCATGTCCAGAATATATTTTTCAATTTTTTCATCTAGATAAATCTGATTGACAATTGCTTTTGCCTCAACAATATTCTGTAATGAAATTACCTGTTTTATTTCAGGTTGATGTGAGGTAGAAACCATTCTCATTACTTTTCTTTCATCTTCAAATTCAGGGTAATCGATTTTACATTTCAGCATAAAACGGTCGCTTTGTGCTTCAGGTAAAAGATAGGTTCCTTCCTGATCGATCGGGTTTTGAGTAGCTAAAACCAAAAAAGGTTTCGGTAACGGCATTGTTTCGTCACCAATAGTCACCTGCTTCTCCTGCATTACTTCCAAAAGAGCCGATTGCACCTTTGCAGGAGCTCGATTGATCTCATCTGCCAAAACAAAATTTGCAAAAACAGGACCTCTTTTTATAGAAAAATCATTTTCTTTGACATTATAAATCATTGTTCCCACCACATCTGCAGGAAGCAAATCTGGCGTAAACTGAATTCTTGAAAAATCGCCGTGAACCGCTTCTGCCAAAGTCTTTATCGCTAAAGTTTTTGCCAAACCGGGAACACCTTCCAGCAAAACATGTCCGTTTCCTAAAAGACCGATCAAAAGCCGATCGATCATGTAATGTTGACCAATAATCGCTTTATTGATTTCCTGCCTTAGAAGATTAAAAAAATAATTTTGTTCTTTAACCTTTTCGGTCAATTGACGGATGTCTTCTGCTTGATATGAATCTGACATTAGTTTGAATTAAAATAATGGGTAAATTTCTGATAAATACTTGCACTAATCAACACAATTAATGCCATATTTGAGTTAAAGTTTGTTAAATATTCTCTCTTAAATATAAGAATAATAATTGAACTTTTACTAAATCTACCTCAGGGAAACTCTTACTTTCATAAAAATTTATAAATTTTCATTCATTGATTCGGTCAAGAATTGTCATTTTCAGTTTATTAAACTATTTTTGAAGATTAAAAATATTGCAAAATGAATTATCATTTTCAAGCTCACAGACAGGTCAGAAAAAATCTTTTGGATATTCTTCAGAACACTTCTCACCAGGATCTGTTATTAATTCCGGATGGTTTTAATAATAATATCTATTGGAATATTGCCCACACCGTTGCTACACAGCAATTGCTGCATTATTACCTGAGTGGAAACACGTTCAGAATTGATAAATACTGGATTGAAACGTACAAAAAAGGAACGTTACCGAATCTGAATGTTCAAAAATCTGAAGTCGAGGATTTGGAATTTTTACTGACCGAAACTTCAAAAACTTTGATGAAAGATTTCGACAGTGATTTCTTTTCAGATTACACGCCTTACACCACAAGTTTCGGAATGGATTTGAAAAGTATTCAGGATGCTATTATTTTTAACAACATGCATGAAAGTCTGCACTACGGCTATGCAATGGCGCAGAAGCGAGCAATTTTAGGAGAAAAAGGAAGATAGTCAGTTTGTAAATTTTGCTTCGCAAGTTAAAATCAATTGTGAATTTTACACATAGTTGAAAATTGATTTCGAAGAAAAGTTGACAATTGACCATTCACCATATAATTTTTATGACAAATCAATGAAAGACGATTTTATTTTTGGGCTTCGTCCCGTATTGGAAGCTATTGAAGCTGGAAAAACTATTGACAAAATTTTTGTGCAAAATGCATTACAGGGTGAGATTTACGCTGAACTGAAAGCTATTTTAGCAAAAAATAAAATACGTCCCAACTACGTTCCGGTAGAGAAACTTAACCGTTTTACAAGGAAAAACCACCAAGGTGTAGTGGCTTTTATATCTGATGTTCCGTTTCACAGAATAGAAAATATTGTTCCTGAATTATTTGAAGAAGGTAAAACGCCATTCATTTTAATTTTAGACAGATTAACTGATGTAAGAAACTTCGGAGCAATTTGCAGAACTGCAGAATGTGTAGGAATTGATGCGATTGTAATTCCTGAAAAAGGAGGTGCACCGGTAAATTCTGATGCGATAAAAACTTCAGCCGGAGCGATGTACAACATCAAAATCTGTAAAGAATCGAATTTGGCTCACGTTGTAGATTTCCTACAGCAAAGTGGGATTGCAGTATTTTCTGCAACCGAAAAGGCACAAAAATTGATATACGACGTTGATTTTACTGCGCCTTGCGCCATTGTAATGGGAAATGAAGAGACCGGGATTTCTAAAGAAGTTCTGCATCATTCAGACGAAAAAATAAAACTTCCGATAGAAGGAAAAACACAGTCTTTGAACGTTTCTGTAGCTTGTGGAGCAATATTATATGAAGCAATGAGACAGAAAATCACAAAAATTTAATTCACCTTTTTAAAATTATTTAATGAAAAACATAGCAGCATTAGCGCTAATCTCAATAGCACTTGTTTCATGTAAAAAGGAAACAGCAACCGTAACAAAAATAGATCCTAAAACAGGAAAAACAATCACCGTAGAAGTTCCTGCAGACTCTGTAAAAGAAGTAAAAGCAGATGCTGCAATTAAAGATTCTGTGGGTATTTTCAAACAGACTTTTAAACTTGAAAAAGGAAAAACTTATCCTTTGACAACGTACCAAAGAGATACAAAAACGATGACTGATCCGCAAGGTAAAACCATGACCGGAACCAGCGAATCTACTGACGAAATGAGTTTCACAGTGAATGATATCAAAGGGAATGTTTATGATCTTACCATCAACCTGATTGGAAAGAGAAACTCTCAGTCTGCACAAGGAAAAACGGTTATTGTAGATACCAAACTTCCTCTTCCTAAAGAAGATGATCTGAAAATGATCTGGAATGTGAACAAAGCACTTACCGGAAACAAACTGAACATGAAGATGGATACGAAAGGAAACGTAATTTCTATCACCGGATTTGAAGCTGTTTACACAAAAATTTCTGATGCGCTTAAAAACATCGTCAAGGATGCTAACCAGAGAGCTAGTGTTGTAGCAAGCCTTAAAGAAAGCTTTAACGAAAAAGTTCTGAAAGATCAGTTTGAAAAAAACCTTTCTGTAATTCCTAAAAAAGGAGCAAAAATCGGTGAAAAATGGAGTACTTCTGAAAGCGCAGATGAAGCAGGAAAAATCAAAGTAACATCAAACTACACCCTTAAAAGTGCAGGAAACGGAATTATAGAAATTGCAATCACTGGCGGAATTCCTAAAAAAGAAGAGAAAAAATCTCAAGGTCCGATGACTCACAGCATGAGCAGTGAATTGTCTCAAAACGGAACGATCAAGTTTGATCAAAATACAGGGTGGATTAACAACCAAAACATCAGTGTAAAAACAACGCAGGTGGAAACTATTTCAGACGGAAAGCAATCACAGTCGATGAAAAGTGTTTCTAACTCTTCTGTAATGGTAAACCCTTCATCTAAATAAGTTTTAGGGTTTGAGTGTCTGAAAGTTTTAGAACTGAAATTTTAAAACTTTAAACCTTGAACTTTGAATTATTAAATAAAAAGTAATATGTCTTTTATCAAAGGAATTTTTGAGATCGTTCTCGCAACTATTGTTATTTTTTTTGTCTGGAATATTTTGAAGAGAATTTTCTTCAAAAAGTTTTATAATTTCATGGGATTCAAACCCAATAACAATCAGCAGCAAGAAACCAAAAACTCAAAAACGAATATTGAAAAAAAAGTAAAGTGGGACGCAGAAACTGTGGACTATGAAGAGGTGAAAGAGAAAAGATAATTATCTTTAAATATTATTTAATTCTCTAAACATCTAAAATAAAAAATCTACTTAATAACCAAGATGGCAAAAAACAAAAACTTAATATATATTGCAGTTTCTTTAATTGCATTTTTAGTTTTAGCATTTTTATATTCTACTCCTGTTTTTACAGGAAAACAGCTTTTCCAGCATGATATTGTACAGTATCGAGGTGGAGCAAAAGAGTTGATCGATTATCGTAACAATTATGATAAAGAAACATACTGGAGCGACTCTATGTTTGGCGGAATGCCCACTTATCAAATGGGAAGCCGTTTTGAAGGCGACATTATCAAAAAACTAGACAGCTATCTGAATATTCTGCCAAGACCGGTTAATTATCTGTTTTTACTGTTCTCAGGCTTTTTCCTTTTAGGAATGGTTGCCGTTCGAAACTGGAAATACGCCCTTTTGGGAGCCACATTTTTCGGGCTCTCCACTTATTTTTACATCATTATTGCAGCTGGACACAACGGAAAAGTAAACACCATAGAATATTTCGCACCGCTTTTAGCCGGGATTTTATTGGTTTATATCAGAAAAAAATACGTCCTCGGATTTATTGTAACCACCCTTTTCTTCGGATTACAGGTTGCAGCAAACCATCCACAAATGACCTATTATTTATTCTTAGGCTTAGGATTTTTATTTATTTCTGAATTAGTAAGAGCGATCAAAAAGAAAGTTCCGATGAAGCATTTTTTGATTTCATCAGGAATTATAGCTTCTGCTTTGGCAATCGGAGTTGGGATGAATTCTCAGCGAATCATGGCTAATTCTGAGTACATCAAAGAAACAGTAAGAGGAAAACAAATTCTGAATACCGAAACGCATACTGCCGGAAATTCTGGAATGGATAAAGAAAGCATCCTAATGTGGAGCTACGGTAAACTGGAAACTTTAAACCTATTTGTCCCAAGATTAATGGGCGGCGGAAGCCAGGAGCCTGAAGGAGCTGCAATGATGGAGAAAGTACAGCAGATGGTTCAGGACAATGTAACTTCCCAGGCAGAAATGGATAGAGTTTCAAAAGGATTTGGAAGCTTGACATATTGGGGAGATCAGCCCGGAACTTCAGGACCAGCTTATCAAGGAGCCATTGTTTGTTTCCTGGCAATTCTAGGATTCTTTTTTGCCTCAAAAAAATACCGTTACTGGATTTTAGGTGCGACAATTCTCACCATATTATTGGCTTGGGGAAGCAACTTTATGCCACTTTCAGATTTCTTTATCGATTACGTTCCTTTTTACAGCAAATTCAGAGCGCCATCTTCGATTTTGGTTGTTGTGGAATTATTATTTCCATTAATTGCTATTATCGGATTATACAGATTCTTCAATAGCGAAACGTTGGAAGAAGATTACAAAAAGAAAATTCTTACTTATGTTGGAAGTGGAACTTTAGGTTTAACTTTAATTCTAATTATTTTCGGAAAATCAATTTTAGGTTTTGCCACGGATAATGAAAAAGTATATTTACCACCTTTTCTACTCGATTATTTGGTTGATGAACGTTTCAGTATGTTCAGAACAGACGCTATCAAAGCATTATTATATGTTGGGATTACGGTAGCCGTTTTATTCTTTGCTTTAAAACAAAAGCTTAATCAGAATATTGCTTTAATTATCATCGGATTGGTAAGTTTATTTGATCTTTGGTCTGTAAATAAGCGTTATCTAAACGATGATAATTATGTAGATAAAATCTTTGCTGAAAACCCTTTCCAAACTGAAGGTTCAGATTATTTAGCTGAAAAAGTAGGTGAAAACCCAAACCTACAGTCTATTTTAGCGAGTATTCCTGTCAACAAAACATTAGAAACTATTGCTGAAAATGACAAAAAACATTACCGAATTTACAATCAGGTTTTAGGAACAACGAGCGAAACTAATACTTCTTATTTTAAAGCTTCAATCGGAGGCTATCATGCGGTGAGATTGAGACGTTATGATGATTTGCTTAATGAATATATTTCTAAAGTTGATAGCGTAAAAACTCCAAAAATTTTAAATTTACTGAATACAAAATACATGATTTTCGGAAATCCGGGAGAGCCACAAGTTGTTCCAAATCCTAAAGCAAACGGAAATGCATGGTTTGTAAGTGACTTGAAATTTGTAAATACTCCGGACGAAGAAATTAAATATATCGGGGAGATCGACAGCAAAAAAACTGCGGTCATCAATGTTTCCGACAAATCATATTTTAATAACAAACAAGTTCAGGCAGATTCTACCGCAACAATTAACCTGACAAAATATGAGGCCAATGAGTTGGAATTCAAATCTCAGTCGAAAACTCCGCAATTAGCCGTTTTCTCTGAAATTTATTATCCTCATGGCTGGAAAGTTTTTGTTGATGAAAAAGAAGTTCCGTACATCAAAGCTGATTATTTATTGCGTGCAGTACATGTTCCAGCTGGAAATCATCATATCAAAATGATCTTTGAACCGCAAGTCATCGAAACCGGAAAATGGATTTCTCTTCTTTGCTTTGGATTGTTTATTGCGTTGAGTGCTTTTGGAATTTTCTGGCTGAATAAAAAGAAAAAAGAGAACGTTGTAATTAAAGAAAAAATCTAATAAGCGAAGCTTAAAAACTTAATATTCTTAACTTCTTAAATTAAGTCTTAATGATAAAAATAATTCATTAAAGTCTGAGTTAAGAAGTTAAGATTTTTAAATTTTATTCCTTTTGAATTCTTAATTTCATGGAAGATAAAAAAATTCTTATCATCACCTATTATTGGCCACCTGCAGGAGGACCAGGTGTTCAGCGTTGGTTAAAATTCGCAAAATATCTTCCTGAATTTGGCTGGAAACCCATTATTTACACGCCTGAAAACCCAAGCTATCCTTTATTGGATAATAGCTTAATGAAAGATGTTCCTGATAATTTGGAAATCGTAAGAACAAAAATCTGGGAGCCTTATCAATTAGCTGAAAAGCTTAATAAAAGCAATAAAAAATTCAAAGCAGGGCAGTTTGATGTGGGCAACAATCAAAGTTGGAAATCTAAGCTTTCGATTTGGGTGAGAGGTAATTTTTTCATTCCCGACGCGAGAGTTTTTTGGGTTAATCCTTCCACAAAGTTTCTTGAGCAATATTTGAAAATCAATAATATTGAGACGATTGTTACTTCAGGGCCGCCCCACTCAATGCATTTGATTGGTTTAAACTTAAAAAAGAAATTTCCCGATTTAAAATGGATTGCCGATTTCCGTGATCCGTGGACCGAAATTTCGTATTATAAACATTTAAAACTGACCAACAGATCAGACAAAAAACACCGCCAATTGGAATCTGAAGTTTTTAAAAACGCAGATATTACTCTGGCAACAAGTTATACCGATGCTGAAAATTTCCGTAAAAGCGGAGCGAATGCATTTTGTATCACCAATGGATTTGATGAAACAGACTCAAACCCTCAAACCCTTCAACCCTCAAACTCTCCAACCCAATTTACACTAAGTTATATTGGTGTTTTAGAGCAGTTAAGAAATCCAGAAAATCTTTGGAAAGCACTCGATAATTTAGTGAAAACCAATTCAGATTTTGCGGAAAATTTCAACCTTAAATTTGTCGGAAGAATTGATGATAAAATTTTAGAAGTTATTGAGAAGTCAAGCTTAAAAGATCATATTCAGAATCTTGGTTATCTTTCGCACGATAAAGCGGTTGATGAAATGGCGAAGTCTTCCCTTTTATTGATTACTAATTTTCCAAATGACTCTTCAAAAGGCATTATTCCTGGAAAAATATTTGAATATTTAGCAACTGGAAAACAAATTATTTCTTTCGGTCCTAATGAAGCTGATGTTGCAAAAATTTTAGATGAAACAAAAGCCGGAAAACATTTTGGGTACAATGATTCCAGAGAAATTGAAAATTTTATTTTAGAAAAATTCGAACTGTGGAAAAATGGAAACCTTTTAGAAAACACTCAAAACATTGAGCAGTTTTCTAGGAAAAATTTAACGAAACAGTTGGTACAAATTCTGTAAACTACCCCGTCTTCAACTTCGTTGAATCTGCCCTTTATAAAAGGGGAATTTTAAATTGTCCATTCGTCATTGATGACAGCGATTACGTAATATTTCCCTTCAAATTCTTCAAACACAAATCGGAGTGCATTCCAATCCATTCCGCCATTTTTTTCAGATCCGGGAATATAATTTTCTGTAAAATTGGTATTTGGATATATTTCTTTTAAATTATTGAGAGAATTACCTGTGCCTAAAAATGTATCAAATGCATAGTCAGATTTTGTGAAATCTTTTTTAAATACCCAGTTTTTGAGATATTGCTCAAGAGTTGCTTTATAAATTTCACCCGACCCATCTCTGGAGCCCCAAGTAAAAATAGTTTTTGTAGGCAGATATTTCTCGAAATCGGTTTTTGAGAAATGCTTGTCTTCATTTCGGTTAACAAAAGCATACATCGAAAATCTCACCCCTTTTTCAGGATGAATATAATTGGCAAAAACATCATAATAACCTACTTTTAGCGCTTGTAAAAGCTCATCATTAGTCTTTTTCAACGCTACTTCTTTTGAAAACGCTTCAGGTTTTGTATCGGTTCTTTCATTTGATCTTTTCAGATTATCCGTAGAAACTACGGGACTTTTATCTTGTTTTTTTTCACACGATAACGCTGCTAAAAGTAAGATTGCTAAAAAAGATTTTCTCATTATAAAATTTTCGTGAAAAGTTCAAAAGCGGTGCCAGTTTTGAGTTTGAGAGTTTTAGTGTTTAATTGAATAGATAGAGTTTAAATATTATAAGTATTGTTTTTGACTTATTACTAAAAGCCGCTTGCTTCGAGCTTTTTTGTATTTTTGTTATATGGAAATTTTAGATATTCTGATTATCGGAGCCGGGCCGATTGGTCTCAACTGCGCACTCGAAGCCAAGAAAAACAACCTGAATTATTTAATTATAGAAAAAGGAACGATTGTAAATTCGCTTTACAATTATCCTTTATACATGAAGTTTTTTTCGACGGCAGATAAGCTTGAAATTGCAGAAATTCCTTTTATCTCGGCTGCACCAAAACCGGGAAGACAAGAAGCGCTGGAATATTATCAGGGAATTGCAAGGCAGAAAAATATCAATATAAACCTTTACGAAAAAGTATTAAAAGTTTCTAAAACCGGAAAAATATTTGAAATTGAAACTTCCAAATCAAAATATACTGCCAAGAATGTCATTATCTCGACCGGGTTTTATGACATTCCGAATCTGATAAAAATCCCGGGTGAAGATTTGCGTAAAGTAAAGCATTATTATACCGAACCTTATCCGTATGCAAGACAGAAAATCGTAGTTATCGGATCGAGTAATTCTTCCGTTGATGCCGCTTTAGAAACTTATAGAAAAGGTGCTGAAGTGACGATGATTATTCGTAATTCTGAAATTTCTGAAAATGTAAAATATTGGGTAAAACCAGATATTGAAAACAGGATTGCAGAAGGAAGTATTAAAGCTCATTTTAATGCTGAATTGATAGAAATTAAAGAGAAAACGGTTATTTTTAAAGATAAAGAATGTGAAATTCAGGAAATTGAAAATGATTTTGTCTTGGCAATGACTGGTTATCTTCCTGATTTTAATTTTCTTAAAAATTCAGGTATTGACTTACAAGGTGAATGTTTAAATCCTGTCTACAATCCTAAAACAATGGAAACCAATATTGAAAATTTATATTTGGCAGGCGTTGTTTGTGGTGGAAAAGACACTCACCTTTGGTTTATCGAAAACTCAAGAATTCATGCGGAAATGATTGTGAAGAATATTCTTTCAAAGTAAATTATTAATCGGAAATAGATCACAAAATATTCCTACTTTTGGATTATTCAATCTTCCCATGAGAAAAAATATCATTTTCGCCTTACTTACCACATTTTTTTCAATTACAATTTCAGCTCAATCGGATAGCATTCGAGTGTATGTTAACAAAGCGCTGAAGATTATGAAAAGTAAATCGGTGAATAAATCAAAGCTCAATTGGGATGAAATATTTGATAAAACTCTTGCAGAAGCATCAAAAGCTAAAACGATAAAAGAGACCTATCCTATTATTAAAAATGCTTTAAGTTCATTAAACGATTCTCATTCTAATTTTTATCCCGCAGAAGTGGTAAAAGCCTACACTTTAGGATACAAAGCAACGGGTCAGGAGTTTCCGGTCATTAAAAGTGAAATGCTGGAAAACAGCTATGCTTACATCAGTTTACCAGATATTGGCTCGTTCAATAAAGATGACTGGAACCAGTACATTGATACTTTTTATGCCAAGGTTAATGACTTGCAAAAAAGTAAACCTAAAGGCTGGATCATTGATTTGAGAGGAAATTTTGGAGGAATGCTTTATCCGATGTATGCTGCAATAGCTCCTTTTTTAGACACTAAAAATGTAGTCGGCACAAAAGATGCGGAAGGACAAATTGAGTATTACAATTATAAAGACGCTAAATTTTATGAAGGTTCAACAGCTACACAGATGTTTCAACTGACACAAAAAGAACCAAAACAAACTAAAAAGCCAGTTGCCATATTGGTAGATAAAGTCACCGGAAGTTCGGCAGAATTTATTACCGCTGCATTTGTTGGTCAAAAAAATGTAAAGATTATCGGCACCAACACGCAGGGTTTAACATCAGGAAATCAGGAATACAAATTATCCGATGGGTCTTTCCTTGTACTTACGGTTGGTAATATCGTTGACAGAACAGGAAAAGAATATGCTAAAATTGGCGAAGGAATTCCACCAAATATCATCATTGAAAAATCAGCTGACAAAGCAAAAACGAATGAAACTTATTTAAAAGAAGCGTTTAAGTACATTGATGGCAAATAAAAAATTAAAAATCAACCTTCATTCCCAAAATAAAATTTCTTTTCGCTGCAGGATTATAATATCGGTTTCCAAAAGCATTGATGTCAAAACCTAAAACATACTCTTCATTATATAAATTCTGAATTTGCAGATATAAATTCACTCTTGTTTTCTCAAAATCTACCGGAAATCTGAATTGAATATTTCCTACCAAACTGGAGTTTGACCAAACAGAATTTGCATCATTTAAAGGTATTTTTGAAGTATAAAAATGAGAATAATCAACAGAAAGTTTTTTGAAAAAAGTAAAATTCAGCAAATTGTTTATTGTTGTTCCCGGAACTCCCGTCAAATCATTTCCTGAAAAGTCATTTTGATTTTGCTGATAATTTTTAAATTTAGAATCATAAAAACTTCCTGAAAATCTGAATTTCAACTGGCTGAAAAAATCATTTTTAAGATCAAAGTTTTTAGACTCCAACAAAACTTCAAAGCCTTTCTGAACAGTTTTCCCTGAGTTGACAAAATATTCCTGTCCGGCTTCGTTTTGTCTTCTTACAATTGCATCATTGAGTCGAAAATCAAAATAGTTTGCTTCCGCAAAAAAGAAATTTCCGAATTGTTTTCGGATTCCAACTTCTTTATTCCAGCCATATTCCGGATTGAGATTGACATTAAATTCTTGTGTGGAAGAACGGATTTCCTCATTCGTTGGCGCAGAATTTCCTTTACCGATTTTCCCCCTAACCGAAAAACCTTTTTCTAAAAGATAAGTTATTCCAAAATTAGGAAGCCATTGATTTTTAAAATGTTTATTTCCGTTTTCTGTTCGTGGATAAAGCCTTTCCCAATCGTAAGAATTGGAATTTAAACTTACCGAAATATCGCTAAAAAGTTTTTCATTAATATTTAATTTCTGCGATAGAAAATAAAATCCTGAAGTGTTTTTAATCTGATCAAAATTTTGTGGATTCCCTTCAAAACCTTTGTTATTATCATAGTTTTTAACGAAAATATCATTAATTCCACCTTCGAAACCCAATCGGTAGGCTAATAAAATTTTATCCCAATTTTTCTCATAATTAAAGTGTGTTCTCAAAGCAAAATTCTTTTCAAAACGATTTTCAAAATTGGTAATAAACGGATTTTCAAAATCTACGTAAGAGCCCTGAACTAAAATGAAATGCGAAAAATTATTATTCAGTTGATATTCATTTGAAAGCCCCGCAAGAATCATTTTATTGCGAATTCCTGCGTTCTGTTCTTCAGCACCCTGAAGTGTTGCAGTTCCCGGTCGGGCTTGCTTTCTTTCAATATTCATTTGTTCCAAAGTCAGTCCGCCTGGAGTTTGATAATCAAGATCAGAATACATTACCATCCCTTTTAAAATTCCTTTTTCTGAATATTGAAAATTATCTTTTATAAAGATTTGCTTTCTTTTTACTTTCGACTGTTCACGATAAGAATCGGTTTGATAATAATTTTGAAAAACTTCCAAAAAATGTTTCCCGATTTGTTTAGAAAAATTAAAACTCTGGTTAAACGTTCCATAACTTCCGGTGGATAAATTAGTTGATAAATTGTCTGAAGATTTTGTTTTTAAAAGCACTGTTCCTCCTGTTACCGCTCCATAATCACCACTTTCCGGACCTTTATAAATTTCCATTCGATCAATCAATTCTGGAGAAATCACATTAAAATAAGTATTTCCGGAAGCATCTGACAAAATAAAATCATCCAGATAAACCTTTACATTCCGAACTCCAAAAGGTGAGCGTAAAGTGCTTCCACGAAGCGAAATCCTGTAACTTCCGGGGGAACGTTCTTCCATTCTTACTCCTGCAATTTGATTGATCGATTCCAGCATTCTTTCTGGAGTATTTTGATTCAGTAAATTTTCTGAAACTACCGAAACTGATTTTGTGGAAGCAATAAAAGTAGTTGGCTTTTTATAAGCATCAATTTTTACTTCTGAAATTAAGTTGACAGAATCTTTTTTCTGAGAAAATAAAATTGAAGCTGATAAAAAAGGGAAAACTAAGTAAATCTTTTTCATTGCGATATGCTATGCAAATATTGTACTGTTTATGCGTGATAATGACATAAAAAACCTTGTCAGGAACCAAAACTCTGACAAGGTTGATGTGTATAAAAATTTTCTTTCGAAATCTTCTTTTGTTTTATCGCTGTTTTTGCGTGAGGGATACGGCGGGCGGCGACGAAGGAGCCGGTACGAGTGAGGCACGAACGAGTACGGTAGCGAAGCGGACCCCAGAGCAGCCCGACCCAAAGTTTTAGAGGTGGAAGAAAGCTCATAGGTTTTGAAAACCTATGAGCTTTAGCCTTGGGAAACGTAGGGGCACGCCCAAAATGGACTTTTAAAGACTCTCTTTTTTATCATCAATCATCCATGGAACAATAAAATAGAATGCAATGGCAATCAAGGTTGCCAACACTCCGGTACCAATCCATAAAACGGTAAATCCTAGTTTTTCAGCAATCAAAGTTCCCAGATATGGGGTCACAATAAATGCGATTGAAAAAGAAATTCCATTCAACCCCATATAAGCGCCTTTGTTGTTTTTTCCTGATCGTAAGGCGGTGATGGTCGACATAAAAGGCAATGCCCAAATCTCACCAATCGACAATAAAGTCATTGAAATTACTAAAGTGATAATACTGTAATCGAAGCCCAACATCGCATAAGAAAGCCCACAAATAAAGGTTCCTAAAAACATGGTTCTAGCTAAGCTCAGATATTTTTCTGCAATCTGAACCAATCCCATTTCTAATAACACAACTATAAATCCGCTGTACCCTAATAAATAACCGATATTTTGCTGACTTAAGTGTGCAGTATCTTTATAAAAAATTGTCAACGTACTGAATAGCTGGAAAAAACAGATTGAAAAAAGCATACACAAGAAACAGTAAATTAAAAATTTATTATCGCGATATGGCGAATTTTCTTTTTTAATCTCAATCGCTTCTTTCACTTTTCTTGCTTTCAGTTTTGCGAGTTTATTGCGTTTTCGAAAGAATATAATGTATAAAATTCCTGCTAATAAAGCTGCTAAAGCATTTGAAAAGAATAAAAACTCATAAGAGATTGCCGACAAAATCCCACCTAAAGCCGGACCGATAGAGAATCCTAAATTGACCGCCATTCGGTTTAATGAAAATGCTCTTGTAATGTTTTCCGGTTTCGCATATTTGGTAATCGCAACTGAGTTTGCCGGACGAAAGGAATCACTGACAATACTTTGAATTAAAATAATGGCAGCAACTCCCACTTCTGTTTTAAAAAGTGGAATTAAACAAAACAGCGGAACACTTAGTAACAAACTAAGGTATTGAACTTTGTATTCTCCAATTTTATCGGTGATAAATCCGCCTATCCAAGAACCAATTACAGAACCGATCCCGAAAAAGCTAAGTACAATTCCTGTATGTTCTATACTGAATTTTAAATGTGCAGTCATATAAACTCCCAAAAATGGGAGCACCATCGAACCTGCACGGTTGATGAGCATTACCAATGCAAGCATCCAGCTTTCTTTCGATAGCCCTTTGTATGAACTGGCGTATATATGTAATAGTTTCACAATTTTCTAATTTTAATTTGATGATAATTCGTTGATAATTTTTGATAGAATTTCATCTTTTATTTATTAAATTATCTTTTTTCATTGATAGGATTTTCATCCTATCCTTTATTAAATCGTCTCTTCGGGACTTTTAAACACAAATAGCATTAATATTTCTCATTAATAACACAAAAAATATTCAAGTATTCGTGGCATTTTATGGTACAGTAATATTTAAAAACAAAAAACAGAGCTTAAAAATTAAGCCCTGTTTCATTTATATGATATAAATAAATTTTTTACTCCGGCTTATAAGAGTCTTTTAACGTCACAGTTCTATTGAACACAAAATTTGTATCTGTAGAATCCTGATCTTTCGTAAAGTAGCCAATTCTCTGGAACTGTAGCGGTTCACCCACAGCAACATCCTTTAAACTAGGCTCAGCAAATCCTTGAATTGTATTGACAGATTCAGGGTTAATGAAATTTAAAAAATCTACATCTTTCTCGGCATCAGGCTGTTCAACAGTAAATAATTTTTCGTAATTTCTTACTTCAATAGGAATTGCATGCTGCGCAGAAACCCAGTGAATGGTACCTTTTACTTTTCTCAAACTTTCTTCAGTTCCGCTTCCAGATTTAGATTTTTCGTCATAAGTAGCGTAAATGGTTGTAATCTCACCATTTTCATCCTTCTCTACTCTTTCACCTTTAATGATGTAAGCAGATTTTAAGCGGACTTCGCCACCCAGTCTTAATCTAAAGAATTTATTGCCCGCTTCTTCCTTGAAGTCTTCGCGCTCAATATATAATTCTCTTGAGAAAGGAATTTCTCTTGTTCCTGCATCTTCCTGCTCATTATTATTTTCGGTAGTCAACCATTCCTCTTGACCTTCTGGATAGTTTTCAATGACCAATTTGATAGGATCTACAACGGCCATCACACGTTTAGCCACTTTATTAAGATCTTCACGAACACAAAAATCTAATAATTGAATTTCAATTAAATTTTCTCTTTTTGCAACCCCAACTTTATCAATAAATTTTCTGATTGCATTAGCCGTGAAGCCTTTTCTCCTCATTCCGGAAATTGTAGGCATTCTAGGATCATCCCAACCATTGACTACATTTTCAGCGATTAGCCTTTGTAGTTTCCTTTTGGAAGTGATCATATAAGAAACGTTCATTCTCGCAAATTCTCTTTGCTTATTTTTAACCTTACCTTCTTCGTATACTTGGTCTAAATACCAGTTGTAAAGTGGTCTGTGGTTTTCAAACTCTAAAGAACATAATGAATGCGAAACTTGTTCTAAATAGTCAGATTCACCATGCGCCCAGTCGTACATTGGATAAATTTTCCAGGCAGTACCTGTTCTGTGGTGAGGCTTATTCAAGATTCTGTACATCACAGGGTCACGCATGTTCATATTTGGTGAAGCCATGTCAATTTTTGCACGAAGAGACATCGAGCCACTTTCAAATTCGCCGTTTTTCATTCTTTCAAATAAATCTAAAGATTCTTCAACAGGACGATTTCTAAATGGAGATTCTACTCCCGGTTCTGCAGGATTTTTTCTCTGCTCGGTAATAACCTCAGAAGGTTGCTCATCAACGTAAGCTTTTTCTTCCTTAATCAATTGTACAGCCCAATCGTAAAGCTGCTGGAAGTAATCGGATGCGTACAATACTTTATCCCACTTAAAACCTAGCCACTCGACATCTTTCATGATAGAATCTACAAATTCCTGCTCTTCTTTTTCAGGGTTTGTATCGTCGAAACGAAGGTTTACGGGAGCATTGTATTTTTCACCCAAACCGAAGTTGATGCAGATCGCTTTTGTGTGACCTACATGCAAATAACCGTTTGGTTCAGGCGGAAAACGGAAACGGATCTGATCTTGTTTCAAACCGCTTGCCAAATCATCTTCGATAATTTGCTCAATAAAATTGAGTGATTTTTTTTCTTCTTCCATTAAAATTCGCTTTAAAATGTCGTATTATCTGACAATCTGCAAATTTAAGAAATTTAATGGGTTTTAAGAAATTATAGTTTAAAAGCTAAATTAATAAATTTTCATTTCAATTTGGCACAATATTTTCTATGTATAAAAACGCATTTAGTAATTATAACATTAAATCTTTAGTAATTACTTAATTAATAAAGATTATTGCTAAAATATTGTATTTACAAACTTTAACAAAATCATCACCATGCAAAAAATTAGAAGACATATATTCTATTTTTTAGAATATATAAAGAAAGCAATCTTCATTGAAGACGTTGTATAATGTCTTTTAAGCAATTTGATTTTAATACTAATTGATTTTGAAAAACAATTTGTCGCCAATCAGATCAAGATGTGTTTCAAAATTATTAGTAAACAGATTTCCTGTGCCCAATCCCTGAGGAATAAAATTATCTTTCGTAAAAGTGTACTGCGCAATAGCGTTTAACCCAATATTACTTTCTAAAGCAGATGTAATCCACCACCTGATATTTTGCTGCTCAGCTAGAAATATCCATTCGTCAGAACCTGCAAAACCTCCGACCAAAGCTGGCTTCAGAATAATGTATTGTGGTTTTATCTTTTCTAAAAGTTTTTTCTTTTCGTTTAAATTAAAAATTCCGATCAGCTCTTCATCAAGTGCTATTGGAGTCGGGGTGTGTGCGCACAAAACTGCCATATCATCCCAATTTCCAGCTTTTATAGGCTGCTCGATAGAATGAATATGTAAATCTGAAAGCTGTTGCAATACAACTTGAGCCTCTTCTTTAGAAAATCCACCATTGGCATCAACCCGTAATTCTAATTGTTCTTTTGAAAATTTTTGTCTCAGTTTTTGAAGAATAGCATGTTCAGATTTCCAATCGACACCGATTTTTAATTTGATACAATGAAAGCCTTGTTCAAGTTTTTCCTGAATCTGCTCTTCCATAAAATCTATATCCCCCATCCAGATTAAACCATTAATCGTCATTGAGCCTTTCTCATTTGTAAATTTACTTGGAAAATAAATTTTACCGCCGTGTTTTAAATTTAACAAAGCCTGCTCGTAGCCAAACCAAATTGATGGAAATTCTTTTAATTCTTCTTTTAAAAATTTAAAATCCCGGTTCATGTTTTCACAGAGCCATTGCATTTTTTCTTCATACTCTGGCGTGTCATCATAACTCAACCCTCTGAATAGTGCACACTCTCCTACTCCTTTGTTTCCATTTTCAAAAATTTCAAGAATGTAGGTTTCTTTAGTAAGCAAAACGCCGCGAGATGTTCCACTCGGGCGCTTGAATTCTAATATATATTTGTAATATTCTGCTGTCATTTATTTTACGCTGTCAATTCGCATAAATTCTTCTGCCTTTTCCACCATCTCAACACTTCCACAGAAAAAAGGAATTCTTTGGTGAAGCTCTGTCGGCTCAATTTCCATAATTCTTCTGAAACCATCTGTAGCCTTTGCACCAGCTTGTTCTGCCAAAAATGCCATAGGATTACATTCATATAACAATCTCAACTTTCCATTTGGTGATTGGCCGTATGACGGATATATATAAATTCCGCCTTTTAACATATTCCTATGAAAATCAGCTACTAAAGAACCAATATATCTTGAAGTGTAAGGACGATCGCCTTCCTCCATCTGACAATATTTCAGGTAATTTTTAACTCCTTGCGGAAACTTGATATAATTTCCTTCGTTGATTGAATAAATTTTACCTGATTTCGGGAATGTCATATTTGGATGGGATAAATAATATGTTCCCAAAGAAGGATCCAAAGTAAATCCGTTTACACCGTTACCAGTGGTATAAACAATCATTGTAGAAGATCCGTAAATAACATATCCTGCAGCAATCTGGTTAATACCTTTCTGTAAAAAATCTTCCAGCTGCACCGGAGTTCCCGGCTCTGTAACTCTTCTGTAAATCGAGAAAATAGTTCCCACAGAAACATTTACATCAATATTCGAAGAACCGTCTAATGGATCGATGAGAACGACATATTTGCTTAAATGCCCATTTTCTCCGCATTTAATATCAATAAAATCATCGTTCTCTTCTGAAGCAATACCGCAAACAACTTCTCTTTGAGAAAGTGCAGTGATAAAAATATCGTTGGCAATCACATCAAGCTTCTGTTGCTCTTCACCCTGAACATTTTGGTTTCCTGCAGCTCCTGCAATATCTACAATTCCTGCTTTGTTTACTTCTCTGTTTACAACTTTGGACGCCAGTCTTATAGCACTTAGAAGGCGCGAAAATTCCCCAGTGGAATACTGAAAATCTTCCTGCTTATCAATTAAAAATTCTCCTAGGGTCTGTAATGGTTGATCTGACATTTTTATGTTTTTACTTTACTGCCAAATTTCGTAAATTTTATCACATTAAAAAACATTTTCTCACAAAAGACCTTAGACACTATTAATCAACACTATATCAATCAAATTTCCATATACACAGCATAATTTAATCATGGTAACTATTCCCAATTGTACCATCAAACAGCAAATATTACCTGTACTTTACTTCAATTTTAAGCAAATCTTAATTCAATCCCGGTTCAACGCTATTTCATATCTCATCGTAATTCCATAATTTTGACCTCCGAAAAAAAAACCAATCTTTTTTATCTAACAATTTTATTCTTAACAATTTAATGAAAATTTTCAAGTTTGGAGGCGCATCGGTGAAAGATGCCGAGAGTGTAAAAAATGTATCCATGGTTCTTAGCAGCCAGGGTTTTGAAAAATGTCTACTTGTAATTTCAGCAATGGGTAAAACAACCAATGAGCTGGAAAAAGTGGTAGAAATGTATTTCAAAAAAGATAACTATCAAACTGAAATAGAACATATAAAACAGAAACACATCGAAATAGCTAAGGGGCTTTTCTCGGAAAATCATGCAGTTTTTGCAGAAATCAATTTGTTTTTTGATGACATTGTTTCATTTTTAAGAAGAAATAAATCTCCAAATTATAATTTTGTTTACGATCAGGTAGTAAGCTGCGGAGAAATGATTTCCACTAAAATTGTGAGCGAATATCTGAACGATATACAATTTACCAACCAGTGGCTTGATGTAAGAGATTATATAAAAACAGACGATTCTTATAGAGACGGTATCGTAAACTGGCAGAAAACTGAGGAATTTATCTCAAATCTAAATCCTGACATCTGCTATGTAACCCAAGGTTTCATTGGCTCTGATGATAATAATTTTACAGTAACTTTAGGAAGAGAGGGCTCAGATTATTCTGCTGCTATTTTCGCTTATTGCCTTAATGCAACGGCAATGACTATTTGGAAAGATGTTCCGGGAGTGATGACAGGTGACCCTAGAATCTTTAAGGATGTTACTCTTTTATCTAATATCTCTTACGAGGAGGCAATAGAGTTGGCTTATTTTGGTGCAAGTGTTATTCATCCAAAAACTTTGCAGCCACTTCAACAAAAAAATATTCCTTTTTATGTGAAATCTTTTGTAGATCCTACAAAAGAAGGAACTAAAGTAGGTGCTTCCGATAAAAATCAAAGTGAAGAATCTTATATTTTAAAGGATAACCAAACATTACTAAAAATTTACACAAGAGATTTCTCTTTCATCGCAGAAGATCACATGAGTTTGATCTTCAATAATTTAGCTAAACACAAAATCAAAGTTTCTTTGATGCAGAATTCTGCAATTTCGCTGGCACTATGTCTGGAAGATAAATTCCTTAAAATTGAGGAACTTAATAATGAACTTCAGAAAATTTTCAAGACAGATGTTATAAAAAATGTATCTTTATTTACTGTAAGAAATGCAAAAATGGAGAACATTGACAAGTTTTACCAAGAAAAAAATGTATTATTGGAACAGATTTCAAAAAATACACTTCAAATGGTAACATTATAAAACTAATTCGGACTAAACACACATGAGCTTAATATCGAAAAATGATTTAATCAAGGCTTCCGGCTTGCATAAAATAGGGTTTCTTAAAAATCCTGTGGCATCTGCTGTTATGAGCATTGCAAAAATAAATGAAGTCAACAGACTTTATGATAAGCTGAAAGACAAAGAGGGAAAAGATTTTTTCGATTCTTTTGTAAGAGAGAGAAATTTGAGCTATGTTGCTTTTGAAGAAGACTTGGCAAAAATACCGAAAACCGGTCCTTTTATTTTGGTTTCTAATCATCCTCTGGGTGCTATCGACGGGATTTTGATGTGCAAAATTCTTTCCGAAGTTCGCCCGGATTTTAAAGTGATGGGGAATTTTCTTTTAGAAAAAATAAAACCCATGGAACCGTTTGTGATTGCTGTAAATCCGTTTGAAGGAAGAAGGGAAGTGCGAAACAGCTCAACCGGAATGCGCGAAACTTTGAAGCATCTTGAAAATGGAGGCTGCGTAGGAATTTTTCCTGCCGGAGAAGTTTCAAATAAAAACAATCCTTACGGAGAAATTCTGGATAGAGATTGGGAAAAACCTGCTTTAAAGCTTATAAAAATGGCAAAAGTACCGGTTGTTCCGATGTATTTCCATGCTAAAAACAGCACTTTATTTTACCAGGTAGCCAAGATTCATCCTAATTTGCAGACGATTATGCTTCCTGCAGAAATGATGAATGACCGCGAGAAACCAATTCGAATAAGAATAGGAAAACCTATCACGGTAAAAGTGATGGACGAAATGGAAAACATTGAGGAGTTGGGCGAATTTTTGAAACGTAAGGTTTATATGATGAAATCTTATTATGAAAAAAGAAAATCTCTTGCGCAGGCTATTAATCTTAAAAATTTATACGTAAAATTCCCTTTATTAAGAGAAGAAAATATTGTTCAGAATATCATTGATGAGACTCCGAAAGAAGATATTATAAAAGACATCAATAAACTGAGAGGCACAGATAAAATGCTTTTCAGTAATGGTAACTACGAAATATATTTCACTCCGTATGAGCAGATTCCTTCAGTAATGCGGGAAATAGGAAGACAGAGAGAACTTACCTTTCGTGCGGTGGGTGAAGGAAGTAATCTTCCCTTTGATCTTGATGAATACGACAAACACTATCATCACCTGTTTTTATGGGATAATGCTGCAGAGAAACTAGCCGGAGCATACAGAATGGCTTTGGGTAAGGATGTGATGAAAAAGTTTGGTATTAAAGGCTTTTACACAAGTTCTCTTTTTGAATTTGAACAAGATATTCATCCTTTTTTCAAAAAAGTGATTGAAATGGGACGTGCTTATATCTGCGAAGAATATCAGCAAAAACCACTTCCTTTATTCCTTTTATGGCGTGGAATTGTACATGTTTGCTTGAGAAACCCGGATCATAAATTTTTGATGGGAGGCGTAAGTATTTCTAATAAATTTTCAGAGTTTTCTAAATCTTTAATGATTGAGTTTATGCGATCTAATTATTATGATTCTGCTGTCGCACAATACATTACCCCACGAAATGATTTTAAAGTAAAGCTTAGAGATCGTGATAAAAATCTTTTTTTAGATGAAATGGAATCTGATTTAAATAAATTAGATAAAATCATTGACGATCTTGAGCCTGAATTAAGAATGCCGGTTTTAATTAAAAAATACATCAAGCAAAATGCAAAAGTGATCGCTTTTAATGTAGATCCAAATTTTAACGATGCGATCGACGGCTTGATGTATATCAGAATAAGTGATCTTCCGGAAAGTACCATTAAGCCTGTTTTAGAGGAAATGAGTGAGCAAATAAGAAAAGAACAGGAAAATAATCAGACTGAAAATCAGTAGGTTTAAATTTATTGGCAAAAAATTTTAATTAATACTTGCTTCATATACCAAAACTTCCTACTTTTGCATCACTTTAAAACAACGAAGTAAATCATAGAACAATATAATGGTTTCTTAGCTCAGTTGGTAGAGCAATGGATTGAAAATCCATGTGTCCCTGGTTCGATTCCTGGAGAAACCACTTAAACCGCCTTTCATTAGGCGGTTTTCTTTTCAAAATTGTTTAAAAGTAAATTTGCAGAATTTAATATTTATTATTACTTTTGCATCACTTCAAAAACGAAGTACAATACCAAATGGTTTCTTAGCTCAGTTGGTAGAGCAATGGATTGAAAATCCATGTGTCCCTGGTTCGATTCCTGGAGAAACCACAAACCGCCTTTTATAGGGCGGTTTTTTTTGTTTATTATTTTAATGAAAGTTTCATTATTCATATAAAACCAAAATTAAGTATCTTCGTTTCTTTAAATTTATAATGAGAATGAGAAAGATTATCTCCGGGTTATTTATTTTTATCAATGTCTTTATTTTGGCTCAGGATGAGATTAAATTTCAGGATATCCCTTTTAAGGATCTTATCGCAAAGGCAAAAAAGGAAAATAAGCTCGTATTTATCGATGCATACGCTTCTTGGTGCGGACCCTGTAAAATGATGGAGAAAAATATTTTTACCAAAAAATCTGTGGGAGATTTTTACAATAAAAACTTCGTCAACGCAAGAATTGACATGGAAAAAGGTGAAGGACGAGAAGTTGCTCAAAAATTTGGCGTTCGATCGTATCCTACTTATCTATTCCTAAATGGCGATGGCGAATTGGTTTCACAAAATTATGGTTACATGGAAGAAAGTTTATTTCTGGCAATGGCACAAGAAATAAACGCTCCGAATAACAAAAAAGGTTCTTTGAAAGAGCGTTTTGCAAATGGTGAAAAGGACAAAGATTTTTTAATCAATATCATGAAGTTGAATTCAAGTTCAGATTATGAATTTGCTAAAAAAGCTTCTGAAAGATATTTTGAAAATAAAAGTAAAGACGAAGAATTCACAAAAGATGAGGCCGGACTTTTATTCTATTTTCTGAAGTCATCTGATGATGCAAATTATAAAACTTTTGTTGCTAAAAAGGCTGAAATCCTAAAGTTTTTACCCGAAGAAAATTACAATGAATTTAATAACCAACTGGTTTTAGGTAAAGTTGTTGAGGAATCTATTGATGACAAAGCTAAAAAAATCAATGACGCTTATTTTCTAAAAACTGCGGAACCTTTAGTGGGAAAAGAAGCTGCTCTTACAAAACTTAACCAGACCAAACTGGCTTACTACGAGCAAAATTCTAATTTTCCTGAATATGAAAAAGTAGCTTTAGATTACTATAAAAATGCTGATACATTTGAACCGAATGAACTTTTAAAAGCAGCATGGATATTTTCAGATCATATAAAAACGCAATCTTCTTTGAAGAAAGCTGCAGAATGGGCTGAGAAGTCTGTTATGCGTGGTGAAACATCGGAGAACACTTATATTTTAGCCAAACTTTATTTTAATTTAGGAAGTAAAGATTTAGCCAAAAACTTTGCTGAGCAATCTAAAAACATTGCCAATCAATCGGGTAAAGACGCAAGTTTAGCACAAGCATTATTAAACCAAATTAAATAAGAATACATTTTGAAATATAAAATTTTTAGCGCTGCTTTAAGCTTATTTTCAATAATACATATTAGCGCGCAGGAAAATCAGACTGAAGAGATAAAATCAGAAACTGACAAAAAAGTATACATAAAAGGAAATGCTTTATTAATTCCGATCGGAATTATTAATTTGGGATTAGAGCATCAAATAAATAAGAAAATAACAATACAGGGAGATGTTTTAATATCTCCCTGGAAGTCATTTTCTGGTCATGAGCTACAATATTATTCTGCATCGATAGAAGGAAGATATTATTTCAGAGAAGCATTTGACGGGTTGTATTTAGGTGCAAATATTGGAGTGTCATCTTTTGTCTTACAGAAATGGAATTACTGGAACGATGATCCATACCCAAGTAAAAATGAAGAAAATGTAATTTTTACAAAATCAAATCTTTATCAAAAAGGATATTCATTTTTAGCTGGAATCACTGCAGGGTACCAGTTTAAATTATCCGATAATTGGAGAATGGATTTATATGGTACGATAGGAACTTCACAAGATTTTTACAAAGGGTATGATCGAGTATCAGGTAAAAGATATGATGAAAAGCCAGACGGTTACAACAGAAGCGGCGAAATAATTCCTTACAGAGGAGGAGTAATGATTTCTTACAGACTAAAATAAAATGAAACTACTAGGAAGAAACCATATTATTATATCGGTTATCACATTTGCAATATTATTCCTGATGAATTATCTCGGGAATCATGAAGCTGATAAATTAGAACGTGCATTAATGACTGCTTGTGCTGGCGTTATAGGCTTATCAATCGGACTATTTATTTTGAATAAAGGTAAAGATGATAAGAATCCGCCTCAGAATTTTGATTAATAAATAGAGAACATAAAAAAAAATGTCAACTGTAA
This sequence comes from Chryseobacterium sp. CFS15, assembly GCF_031118795.1. Lineage (NCBI taxonomy): Bacteria > Pseudomonadati > Bacteroidota > Flavobacteriia > Flavobacteriales > Weeksellaceae > Chryseobacterium > Chryseobacterium sp. CFS15. The sequence continues at coordinate 42,880 of NZ_JAVHYL010000006.1, forward strand.
AATTTACAGTTGACATTTTTTTAATCTTGATAAATAATATATTTACTCCTGATTTTCGAAAACTTCTCTAAGTTTGATTTCCAGGAAGATTTGATTTCTTTTTCAGATTTACCCGAGATAATTTGTTTTCTCAACTCATCACTTCCTGCCAAAGTATCAAAGAAAAGATTTTTAAGAAAGAAATCCTGCTGCGGATTTTTATAATTTTTATACGCTTTGAGTAGCCATTCTAAATTGATTTCCCTTAAATCTTTAGAATAATCGGAAAGATTTTCACCATAACATAATTTACCATTCAGGAAAGGATCTTTTGCTCCGAAATTGGGTTTTGGAGTAAACTGATAAGGCAGATCTTTTGTCCACGGAGAGCCATAAACCTGAAACGGAATATCTGTTCCTCTCCCTACAGAAACCTGAGTTCCTTCAAAAAAACATAAGCTTGGATACAAATTTATCGATTGGTCATTCGGCAAATTAGGAGAAGGTTTATCTAAAATTGAATAGCGCTGTTTCTTATGATAGTTCTGCATTTCAATTAAGGTATATTTTGCGTGAACTCCATTTTTCAACCATTTTTCACCATTTACCATTTTTCCGTATTCTCCGATGGTTAAGCCATACACCACAGGAACTTCATGCATTCCTACAAAACTTTCCCATTTTTTCTTTAAAACAGGGCCGTCAATATATCCATCGTGAGGATTTGGTCGATCGAGCACCATAATTTCAACATTATTTTCAGCTCCGGCTTCCATTAAATAAGTTAATGTTGAGATATACGTATAAAATCGTACCCCAACATCCTGAATATCAAAAACAACAATATCAATTCCTTTTAACTGTTCCGGTTTCGGCTTTTTGTTCGGTCCATAAAGCGAAACAATAGGAATTCCTGTTTTAATGTCTACTCCATTTTTCACTTTTTCACCAGCATCAGCATTCCCCCGGAAACCATGTTCAGGAGCAAAAATAGTTTTGATTTTTATATTATTTTTCACCAGAAAATCTACCAGGTGAGTCTTGTCTTGTAATAATCCTGTTTGATTGGTAACAATACCAATTGTTTTATTCTTCAGAAGCGGAAGATAGAGTTCCGGGCGGTCTGCACCAGTTTTAAAACCTTCTTTATTTGATGTTTGAGAATAATATTGACTGAATACTCCTAAAAAAATTAGGCAAATAAGAACTAAAGTTTTAATTTTGAAATTTAAATTCATAAGCTTGAAATTTCCATTATATTTTTCCCGAAAAATAGCGTTTTCCAAAGATAACAAAAATAACCTTTCTCGGGTTATCATCTTCATCGGCAGGCTGTCTGTAGCGCTGGGAATTATCGTTTCGCTCATCACTGTTTCTACAGGATTGGGTTCAAAAAAAGCGATTAAAGAAAGATTGGGAGATTTCAGTGGTCACATTACGGTAAGATCTACCAAATCAAATTCATCTTACAATACTTCGGTTCTCGATAATCAAGGATTGGATATTAAAAAAATCAAAGCTCTTCCCGATGTTGCGACAGTACAGGGATATGCAATGGTAACCGGAATTATGCGTAATGAAAACAGCTTTGCCGGAATCATTTTTAAAGGTGTAGGTAAAGATTTTGACAGTTTGAGGTTCAAAAAATTTCTGACTGCCGGAAAAACTCCTTTTCTGAATGGAGAAGGCTACAACAACGGCGTTGTCATTTCAGAAAAAATCGCTAACGACCTTCATCTGAAAGTAAACGACAGCATTGTTACTGTTTTTTCAAAAGCTGATCAAAAACCTATTTACAGAAATTTTGAAGTTGTAGGAATCTACAAAACCGACATCAAAATGATCGATGAACAGTTTGTGGTCGGCGATATCAATCACGTACGAAGAATTATGGATATGAAGCCTGATGAAATTGGCGGGCTAGATGTATTCTTCAAAAATATTAATAATGTTGACGAAGACGCTCCCGAAGTTGAACAATTCATCGGATATAAAAATTATGCAGAAAAAGCAACCGATAAATATCCACAAATAAACGATTGGATCGGGCTTTTTGACACCAATATCGGTATTATTATTTCAATCATGCTTTTGGTGGTCATCATCAATATCATCATGGTATTGCTGATTCTTATCATCGAAAGAACCAATTCTATTGGCTTACTTAAAACATTGGGTGCAACGAACGGACAGATTCGTGCGACCTTTATCAACTATACTTTGATTATCATGGTTCCGGGGCTTTTGTGCGGAAACCTCATCGGTCTTGGACTTTTAATTACCCAAAAATATACAGGAATTATAAAACTAAATCCTAATAATTACTATGTAAGTGTAGTTCCTGTTGACCTTAACGCGTGGATTATTATTTCTATTTCGATAGGTGTTTTAATTATTTCCGGAATGGCTTTGGTGATCCCCAGTTATCTGATCAGTAAAATTTCTCCTGTAAAAGCGATTAAGTATAATTAGTGAATTGTCAATTTAGCTTCGCTAGTGAATTGTGAATTATTAATTACAAATCTTGCTTTGCATAGTGTTTGTCATTTCGTAGAAATCTAAGCGGGCATTTGTGATTCGACTGTGGAGATTCTTACAGAATGGCAAAATGAGTGGAGTGGACATTTATTATAAAATACTTTTGAGATTTTTACGCTACAAGACAACGTTCGCAGACTTGCAATCTGATCGCAATGACAAATAATTGTAATGTGACAAATATCTTAGCCCTGATTGCAGTGAAAATCCTTTTTTGAAAAAAAAGATTGTAACGAAAAGCGGAAAAAGCTCCTGATTAAATTGATGGGTATAGCATTGAAAAGTTTTATTGAAACGCTCTTAATTCTTCATTTTTAATTATTAATTATTTGAAAACCGTATCTTTGTCAGGCATAAAAAAAACATTTGTGGAATCGCTGTGTAGACTTTTAAATCGCATAAGTTTACGAAGATAAGCGATAACATATGACCATAAAAAAGAATAAAGCTACATATGAAATACGCAGAAAATATACTTGAAACCATTGGAAATACCCCTCTTGTAAAGCTTAATAAAGTTTTGGGTGAAGATTTTCCAGCATTGGTTTTGGCAAAAGTAGAAACTTTCAACCCCGGAAATTCGGTAAAAGACAGAATGTCCGTAAAAATGATTGAAGACGCCGAAAAAGACGGAAGACTAAAACCAGGGGGAACGATCATTGAAGGTACTTCAGGAAATACAGGGATGGGATTGGCTTTGGCAGCCATCATCAAAGGTTACAAATGTATTTTTGTAACAAACGCTAAACAGTCAAAAGAAAAATGTGATATTCTTCGTGCCGTTGGAGCTGAAGTAATCGTTTGTCCTACAGACGTAAAACCTACTGATCCTCGTTCTTATTATTCAGTTTCAAAGAGATTGGCAAAAGAAACGGAAAACGGATGGTACGTTAATCAATATGATAATTTGTCTAACAGAGCGGCTCACTACGAGTCTACCGCTCCTGAAATCTGGGAACAAACGGAAGGAAAACTGACTCATTTTGTTGTTGGAGCCGGAACGGGCGGTACCATTACAGGGTGCGGAACATTCTTTAAAGAAAAAAATTCTGATATTAAAATAATCGGAGTCGATACGTATGGTTCTATCTTAAAAGAAATTCACGAAACGGGAGAAATTAATCTAGGAAACGCTTACAGCTACATTACAGAAGGTATTGGCGAAGATATTCTTCCTGAAAATTACGATATGTCTGTGATCGATCATTTCGAAAAAGTGACCGATAAAGACGGTGCTATTTATGCAAGAAAACTGGCTAAAGAAGAAGGTATTTTCTGTGGGTATTCTGCAGGAAGCGCAATGGCAGCTTTGGTACAGATGAAAGATCAGTTCACAAAAGATGATATCATTGTGGTACTTCTTCACGATCACGGATCAAGATACGTTGGGAAAATCTACAACGACGAATGGATGAAAGAAATGGGTTGGTTAGAGTAATCAGCTTTTCATTATAAAACAAAACTCAGAGTGTTTGCTCTGAGTTTTGTTTTATTTAAATTGTCTAGTCATGATGAAATAACAATACACAACAAACCATTTAAAAAATACTAACAATTAGCTTTGTGCATTCGTGGCTATTAACTTTTATACGCATATTTACAAATATATCCTTCTCAATCATTTACGAAAATCCATATCAGTATTAGTTTAGCATCCTGCTTTTGCCACGAATGCACAAATTTTATTTATAAACAAGTTTTTGATGATTACTTAAAAGCATTAAATTTATTGAGGAAGCAAAAATTTTAAAGCAAGCTATTTTTCTAGGTTCTATTTCAAAACATTCGTTTGCACTGCCTGTTTCAACAATTCGAAATCTGCTTCCCGCATTGATTTTTTTGGAAACATATAATTGAATTTCCCTTCTAAACCGATAAATTTATCACTGATCTCTGCAGCCGTAAATTCTGTCCAAAGACTGGTTTCTTTACTATCATTAAGGTTTACTTTAAAAACTTTAGCATTAAACTGAATTTGATAAATATCTGTATTTTCAAGTGTTTTAAGATATTTAACCACTTCCTTTTTCCATTTTGAAACTTTATTGATCGCTAAAGACAAATAGACCGCACAAAGCAGAAAAAGGAAACTCACAAAGTATAAAATCCCGAATTTCTCTTTACTTAAATCATCTTTAAAGTAAAATAAAACCAACAAAATCACAGCTACTACGATTGTGGTGATCAACTTCCCTTTCACAGTTGGTGAGAAAAAAAGGCTTCCCTGGTCTCCATGAAGGTAAATCTCTTCAAAATCTTTTTTGTTGATCTGTAAATCAATGATCTTATCGTCGTTGAGTCTGGCCATATATTGAGTTTTATAGTTTACAAAACTAAATTAAATATCCTCATATTTATCACTTATCGCCGAAAGTTTTTGCATTAACTCACGGTTGATCTGATTTAAATTTTCCATTTTCTGAAGCATATTGTGGATTACTTCCAGACCGGGAAGATTAATTTCCAGATCGTAATGCCAATTGGTAAATCGCTCAAATGTGGGAAGATCTTCATACATCAGATAACGAATTTCATTATCCGTCTCTATATTCAGCAAACCCGAATCTACCAATTCATCAAAAAAAGTAATTTCAATATTATAAATCTGTACGAGCTCTTCGCGTGATATTCTTTCACTCATAGCTTAGGAATTTTTAAGTTGTTCAAAAAGTTCTTTCTGCTTATCTGTAAGATCGGTCGGCAATTTTACATCATACGTCGCAAATAAATCACCAAATTGACCGTCTTTTTTATAGATTGGAAAGCCTTTTCCTTTTAGTCTTACCGTTGTTCCGTTTTGGGTTCCGGGTTTTACTTTCAGATTAACGCTTCCTTCTAAAGTACTTACATTCACTTCCCCACCTAAAACTGCCGTGTAAAGATCAATTGTAACTTTAGTTTTCAGATCATCTCCTACTCTTTCAAAATTGGGATCAGGATTGATATTAAAAGTAATATACAAATCTCCGCTCGGACCGCCATTAACGCCCGGATTACCGTGACCTTTTAATTTTATTTGCTGTCCATCATAAACTCCGGCGGGAATTGTGATTCTTACCTTTTTACCATTGATATCAAAAGTCTGCTGATGCGTTGTTGCTGCTTCTTTTAAGTTTAAATTTAATTCTGCCTGAACATCCTGACCTTTAAACTTTCCGGAGGCACTGCCGCGTGAACTTCTTCCGAAACCGCCACCTGCTCCGCCAAACATGCTTTGGAAAAAATCTGAAAAATCTTCACCTTCTCCAAAATCGGCACCAGAAAATCCACCGCCGTAGTTTCCGCCTTGATATTGCTGTCTTTGCTGTTGTTGGGCTTTTTCGTATTCTTCACCATGTTTCCAGTTTTCACCATACTTATCGTACTTGGCACGGTTCTCAGGATTACTGAGCACTTCATTGGCTTCATTCAGCTCTTTGAACTGTTTTTCGGCCTCTTTGTCGTTCGGATTAAGGTCTGGGTGGAGTTTTCTTGCCTGTTTGCGATACGCTTTTTTAATAGCGTCCTGAGTTGCGCTTTTGTCTACGCCTAAAATTTTGTAATAATCTATATAAGCCATAGAAACGAATGTTTACTCAAATTTAGAAAAATTAAGGCGAACATGCATCTAAGAAATTGTTAAAAATAAATCTATCTTTGATAAAAATCAGGCTGAACGTCGCCATTACTAAACTGAAGTTCAAATACTGATTAATACAATAATTAATCAGAAACAAGAAATATCCACCTATGAAAGAGGTCTTAAAAAACTATTCCGGAATTTTGCTTTTACTTCTGGGAATCACCGTGGGAAGTATTATCGGTATTATTGCTCCACAAATCGTGGAATACATAAAACCTCTGGGAGACATTTTCCTCAACCTTCTTTTCGTAAGTGTAGTTCCGCTTGTATTTTTTGCCGTTTCCAATTCCATCGCTTCTCTTGAGCAGGAATCTAAGTTTGGTAAAATCCTTCTGGTTATGTGTTTTACATTTCTCTTTTTTATATTGACTGCAGCAGTTTTTACGATTAGTGCGGTCTATCTTTTCCCCGTTTCATCCATATCAGGAAGTACAGAACTAATTGCAGAAACTACCAAAGAAGAAAATTGGGGCGATAGAATTGTAAGCTTTTTTACCGTTGGTGAGTTTACCGAATTGTTTTCACGAAAAAATATGCTCGCACTTCTTATTTTTGCGTTCCTTACAGGTTTTGCAGCCAGAAAATCAGGCGAAAGCGGGAAACCATTCAGGGTTTTTATTGCTTCAGGCTATGAAGTGATGAAAGAACTTCTTTTAATGATCATGAAAATTGCACCCATCGGTTTGGGAGCGTACTTTGCATATCAGGTTGCTACATTGGGACCTCAACTTTTTGGTTTTTATGCTAAACCGCTTGGTCTATATTACGTTGCAGGAATTATTTACTTTTTCGTGTTTTTCACGCTTTATGCTTTTATGGCAAACGGACAAAACGGAATCAAAAGTTTCTGGAAAAATGCCATTCTTCCTACCTTAACCGCACTGAGTACCTGCAGCAGCTTTGCAACAATGCCCACCAATTTGGTAGCCGCATCACGGATAGGAGTTCCAAGTTCGATTGCCAATCTGGTGATACCGATTGGGACGACATTGCATAAAAACGGTTCGTCAATGTCTTCGATTATTAAAATATATGTAGCTTTTCAGATTATCGGGAGAGATTTTTTTGAACCTTCCAATCTTTTGCTGGCTTTAGGAATCACTGTTTTCGTAAGTATCGTTGCCGGTGGAATTCCGAATGGTGGTTATATTGGGGAAATGCTGATGATTTCTGTTTACAGTTTGCCACAGGAAGCTATTCCCGCCGTGATCATTATCGGAACTTTGGTAGATCCTTTGGCGACGGTTTTAAATGCGGTCGGAGATGTTGTAGCGGCGATGTTTGTGAATCGGTTTGTAAAGGTTTGATTTAATTTAAACACAAATATCATTAATTATTAAACATTGAAATCTGTGCAATCCGCAGGAGAAATGTTTAAATGATTTTACAAATTTTTACAATTGTTTGTTCTTGCTGATTTAGCAGATTTAATTTGATAATAGATTATGACTTCATTTTTTAAAACTATCGGGCTTTATGATGATTTAAATTTCAATATTGAGATCGATAAATCCGAATTCATTGAAAGCTTAAAAAAAGTTACCTACGAAACAAATACAAGCTTTATATCTTTAATCCCAGATCATGGAATCCCTACCAGATTTGAATACAGGGGATTAATCAATTCAGACAACTTTATTATAAAAAGAAGAAGACATTTATTTGATATCAATATTTATCATTCTATTATAAAAGGAAATATTTTAGAAGAAAACAATAAAGCAGTCATTAAAATAGAATTTATACCCTTTATTTATCCCTTTATAGCTTCAATTTTAGGAATTCTTCTTTTCTTTTTCATAGCATCACATGAAATTCAAAACAACGAAAATTATTTCTTAATTGCCATTCCGATATTATTAACCATCGGTCAGTATTTCATTTTAAAAATAAGTATAAAAAAATGTAAATATGATTTTGAAAGAGAGTTAAACTTTATTGCTCAGAAAAACAATCAGTTTAAAAGCTATCGATAAATTATTCACTTCGTTTTACCTCTTCTAAATTCTTCAATTCATCTGCCGTGAAAAGTTTGTAATGCACTTTAAATGTTTTTCCTAAAGGAGTCTCCAGAGAAAACCCGCCCGGACCGAAACCTTCTAAAATATCTAATGTAAAATGCGAATACTGCCAATATTCGAAAAGGTCGCGGTCGATCCAGAATTCATGTCCGTTGATGGTTCCGATCATTGCATCGTTCATTCTTGGAAAATAACCTCCTTTTTCAAAACATTGTGGCTGCGTTCCTTCACAACAACCTCCGGCCTGATAAAACATCAGATCACCATACTTTTTCTCTAGCTCCCAGATTACCTCCAATGCTTTTTCTGTAACAGAGAGTCTTGATATTTTTTTTGTTTCCATAATGATTTTTTTATTATTCTTTTGTCTTGAAACAAAAGAACCAAAAGTTCAAGACCTGGATTCTTTCGCTGAAAATTAATTCAATTCACTAAAAATTCTAAACTTGCACGAGAGCTTATTGTTCCCTTCGGTTGAACATTTGTATCGCGCTTCAGACAGAAGAATTTTCTTAACGTTCATCGAAATAATTTTCTTAACGCTTCAGACTCCTAAGTCATTTTAAAGTCTTTCAAACAAAATTTGGTTTATTAAAACTTTGACTAAGTCGGGCTTAGTCTTTGTCTATTTTATAAAGTTAAAAAAAGCCTGACAAAACAAGCATTGTCAGGCTTTACATAAACCAAATATAGAGACGTGTTTTTCACACCACTTCTGCGTGAGGGATAGGAAGGGCGGCGACGAAGGAGCCGGTGCGAAGCACCGAAACGAAGTGCAGCCCTGGATAGCCCGACCGTTTTCCCCGTGACAAACGGGGAAAACGGGCACGCCCTAAATATTTAAATTAAAAGAAACCTAATTTATTTTTGTTGTAAGAGATCAACATATTCTTCGTCTGACGGTAATGATCCAACATCATTTTATGGTTTTCTCTACCAATACCCGATTGTTTGTACCCTCCAAACGGCGCACCTGCAGGATATGAGTGATATTGATTAACCCAAACTCTACCCGCCTGAATCTGACGCGGCACATTGTACAACTGGTGTGCATCTCTCGTCCAAACTCCTGCTCCCAATCCGTAAATGGTATCGTTGGCAATTTTGATTCCTTCTTCTTCGTCTTTAAACGTCGTGAAAGCCAGAACCGGTCCGAAAATTTCTTCCTGGAAAATTCTCATTCTGTTGTTTCCTTTGAAAATGGTCGGCTGAATGTAATATCCTTCATCTAAACCTTCTCCAACATGGTTCACATCACCACCCACTAAAACTTCTGCACCTTCTTCTTTACCCAATTTGATATAAGAAAGAATCTTGTCTTTCTGAATTTTTGAAGCCTGAGCGCCCATCATCACCGTTTTATCTAAAGGATTTCCTACTTTGATTGCTTTTACTCTTTCGATAACTTTTGCAATGAAGGCGTCTGCAATATCTTCCTGCACCAATAATCTTGACGGACAAGTACAAATCTCACCCTGATTTAAAGCAAAAAGTACTGCTCCTTCAATCGCTTTATCTAAAAATGCATCATCTGCATCCATCACTGAACTGAAGAATACGTTTGGAGATTTCCCTCCCAATTCTAAAGTCACCGGAATAATATTTTCTGTCGCATATTGCATTACCAAACGACCTGTTGCTGTAGAACCTGTAAATGCTGCTTTGTTCACTTTCGGATTTGTTACCAAAGCTCTTCCCAATTCTGCTCCAAAACCATTAACGATATTCACAACTCCCGCCGGAAGCAAATCGCCAATTAATTCCATTAAAACCAAGATAGAAACCGGTGTACTTTCTGCAGGCTTTAAGACCACGCAATTACCTGCAGCCAAAGCCGGAGCTAGTTTCCAGACTGCCATAAGGATTGGGAAATTCCAAGGAATGATTTGAGCAATTACTCCTAAAGGCTCATGAACGATTAACGAAACCGTGTCTTTATCTAATTCGTTGTGAGAACCTTCTTCTGCTCTGATGACCGATGCAAAATATCTGAAGTGATCAATTGCCAAAGGAATATCTGCTGCTAAAGTTTCTCTTACTGCTTTACCATTGTCAATGGTCTCAACCGTTGCGATATATTCTAAATTCTGCTCAATTCTATTTGCAATTTTATTCAGGATAATGCTTCTTTCTGTAGAAGAAGTGTCTTTCCAGGTTTGAAATGCTTTTTCTGCAGCATTTACCGCTAATTCTAAATCTTCTTTGGATGAATGTGCTGCCTGCGTGAAAACTTTCCCGTCAACCGGAGAAACCACATCAAAATACTGCCCGTTAACCGGTGCTGTAAACTTGCCGTCAATATAATTATTGTACTGATTTTTAAACTCCGGCCACTGTAAAGTGGTAGCCGATTGCTGTTCTGCTGTTGTGCTCATATTAATATGTTTAATTTTTATCTAAAGCCAAATTACATACAGCAAAGAGAATTGAATAGCAGAATCCTACAAAAAAATATTAAAATAGTACACCGTTCTAATTTTTATCGTTTCATTAACAAATAAATAGTCAATTAATCTTTATATTTGAATAGATAGGTCTCGAAAAATGTTAGAAATGAATGATAACAAGTTTTTATTAAATACTCCTGAATTAAAGAAGGAAAGCCAGCTTTTGAACATGGTCGAAAACCAGACATTATTCAATCTAAACAACTGTGAATTTAGCATTTACGAAACCCACAAGTCTGCTTACGGCGTAAAACTACATTTTGACAACATTGCATTTACAGCAATGCTCCGCGGTAGAAAGCACATGAAGCTGGAAAATAAAACCAATTATTTTGATTACCATCCCGGAGAAAGCATTTTGGTAGCTCCCGGAGAAACGATGGTCATCGATTTTCCTGATGCAGACGAAACTCCTTCTCAATGTATTTCTTTAAGCTTAAACCCAGAATTTATTGAAAATTCTCTGAATCACCTCAACTACAATTTTCCAAAAGTGGACGAAACCGCAACATGGAATATACAGCTGGATGAGTATTTTCTGTTTAATAATAAGTCTTTGGCTTCTGCAACCAACAATATTATGAGAATTGCAATGGATGACAATTCACAGAAAGATATTATGGCAGATTTTGCTTTGAAGGAATTACTAATAAGGCTGATGCAAACTCAGGCAAGAACTATGGTAGAAAAAAATATTGCTAAAAATAAATCGAGAATTGGTTTTGTGGTAGATTACATTAAGAAAAATATTCACCAAAAACTTTCTATTGACAGCATAGCGAAACTGGCTTATGTAAGCAAATCAAACTTCTTTAAAATGTTTAAAGATGAACTAGGAACTTCGCCTAATGATTTTATTCTTCAGGAACGTATTAACAGGGCAAAAGAACTTTTAGCTTTAAATAACAGCATCAAGGAAACTGCCTTTCAAACCGGTTTTTCTGATACCAATTATTTCACAAGAGTTTTTAAACAATTGGTTGGAGTGACGCCGAAAAGTTATCAGAATAAGATTATGTGTCATATTTAATTCTAATGACGATAAGTTCTTGTTGAATTAATATCAGTTTCATAAACATATTTTCCTTTATCTTTTTTAAGTAAATAAATCGTTAAACTTTTATCTGAACCACAATTTTCATCTACAGCTAGAAGTATTCTTTTTCTATCCTTTGAAAATAAAGGTTTCGATATTCTTGTTTTACACAAAATAGATTTTGAATCGGTATATTTATTTTTCACTAAAGAGGTATCAATCTGATATTTTTCATTAATAATTTCAAAATTCAAATCTGTAAACTCTTTTTCTTTCCAGTATTCTAATCCTTCTTTTAGATAAAATGGTTCTGAAGAAAGATTCTTCACACTTATTTTATGCTCATCAAAAAAGGTATTTATAATTTCGTAATCATTCTTTTTCTCAGTACATGAAGTGAAAGCAAAAATGATAATCAGATAAATTAAATTTCGCATATTATTTAGTCTAAAAACAAAGCACCTCAAAAGAGATGCTTTATTTATTATTTTTATCCTTTATAACCGTAATACCTCGCTCCTTTCAACACAGGATTTTCCAATTCCACAGATTCTAATCCAAATCCGGTGTAATCAGGATTTACAGAATGTTCCAACTGTTTTCTATGAAGCTTTTCGTAAGTATCGAAATCAATCGCTAAACGGTTTTTAAGATTTTCAAATAAATCCCATTTTGCAACGACAGTTTTCCAGTTTTCAGAAACTTTTCCGGCAAAAACTTTTGATTTTGAACCGCTCCCGTAACCTAAAAATCCTATTTCTTGACCTGATAATTCTTCATTTTCATTAAAAGAAGTCTGTAATGCTGAAAGTAAGGCCATAAAAATCGAAGCGGTATACATATTTCCTATTTCAGACGATGCACGCTGTGTTTTTTCAATTTTATTATTGATGAACTGAATATAATTTTCAGACTTTGCAACAGATTTTTGTTCTTCAGCATTTGAATATGGAAGTCCGTTTTCTAAGCTGTAAATTTCTGTAAAAACTCTTTTGCCATGAAATGCATACGGAAGGTGGAAAATAAGATATTTCCAGTTTTCTGAAGGCTTTGTTTTACCAGAAACCTCTTCATAATGCTGATAAGCTTCTCTGATTCTATCCTGATAACATTGGTTGGAATATTGCCCGTCAAAAACAGGTTCATCCGTAAAAATTTCTATTTTGTCTGGAAAAGATTCAGTAGCATTCTTTAAATCTTCTTTTTTGAAATGTCTTCTGGGTTTAAAAAAATCAAAAACAGATTCTGTAGCAATTCCCCAATTATTTTCAATTTCGATTAAATCTGGTTTCGCAGAAACGAGCAAAGCAACCGCACCTCCACCTTGAGTATATTCACCAGAAGAAGCCAGTTCGTACTTAGCATAATCACTTGCAATAACCACTGCTTTTTTATCAGGATTTACCCTTACAAAATCTAAAGAATTGTGAAGCGCATCTACTGCTCCGATGCAGGCAAAAGTCATATCTACCACATCACAGTTTTTGAAGCATCTTTCTCCGAACTCCGGTTCCAAAACTTTTTCTACCATCTGCATTGCATAAGAAGCTGTTGGTTTAGCGGCATCGATTGCGCTTTCTGTTCCCAAATAAATACGGGAAATTTCTTTGGGATTGATTTTGTAGTCTTTTATTAATTTCAGCAATGCTTCCGCAGCAAATGTTGCAGCATCTTCATGTACATCGGGGAAACCCATTTTATGTAAGCCTAATCCTTTTTCCAGTTTTGCAGGTTCAATTCCTCTTTTTTCTGCTAAATCCTTAATTTCCAAATACAAAGAAGGCACATAATATGCTGCTGCCTCAATTCCAAAACTCATAATCGTCAAATTTTAAACTAATTTATGAAAGATGTTGCAAAAAATACTGGATAATCGTCTATTTTTTTATTGATTAAACAAAAAAAGCATCTCGTTGGAGATGCTTTGAAATGATATTGTTGATTGATTAAATTTTAATTACTTTTTAATCATTTTGAATGTTTCTGTTCCTAATGCTGTTTCACCAGTTACAATATATGTTCCGCTTGGTAATGCAGAAACATCTAATCGACCTTGATCTGAATCTGTTTTGTGATACTGAATTTTTTGACCTACACTGTTATAAACTGTAATTTGACTCACTTTTTCACTGCTCTTATAATTCAATACATTTTGCGCAGGATTTGGATAATAGCTGATTGATGATTTCACAGTTTTCTTAACATCACTTACACTTAAATTAGCTCCTGAAACAACTACTGCATCTACTAATGTAGAATATCCGTAATCAGTCTCACACTCAATAGCAATTTGATACGTTGTAGGAGGAAGCCCTATTGACCCTGAAGACGTCCAAGCAGTAATATTAGAATGGAACTCAGCAAGCTGAACCCAAGCCGAAGTTGCTGAAGTTCTGTAAAATACTCTCAACCAGTTTTGATCAGAACCCCATAACTTATTTATATAATAAAAGCTAACTGTTGGGCTATTAACGCCCGACAAATTTAATACAGGGCTTACCAATTTTGTTTTATCAAAATTATGTGAAGTTCCGGGATAATTTGCAAATTTTGTTCCTTCGTACGCGGTAATTCCAGTTCCTCCCGTAGAAGCTGTGGAAGCAAATGTCCAAGACATATTATTTACCTCATAAATCTGAGTCCAGCTGGCTCTTGTAGGTGAGTTGTCTTCAAAAGTTTCTGTCCAGGGAAATGTAGTAATCTGTGCATTCATAAACGAAATCCCAAGAACCGCAATGGCAAGATATGTACGTTTTAATACAAATTTAGAAAATAGTTTTGTTTTCATAAAATCTTATTTTAAAGGTTTATCAACAAATATACTATTTATGTATTAAAATAACATAAAAAAAGCAAATACATTAACAAATATCCAAAAAGATATTTTCTTCAAATAAAAAACCACTGTCTAAACAGTGGTTTTTGTAAACATAAATTTTTATCTATTTAAAATTTTCAATCGCTTTATTGATTGCGTCAATTTGCGGATTGATACTTGATGCTTTTTGCGGATTATGCTTAAGAAGTTCCATTTTCTTATTGAGACCGTCTTTCAGCATTTGAGTAATCATCATTTTTACTTGCGGATTATTTCCCATCTGATCTTTTGCCTGCCCAAGAATCTTTGTGATACTTTCTGTAGCTTTTAAATTATCTGAAGTCATTATCCAGTTATATCCTTCTTCTGCCACTTTCCCCAATTCAGGATTCTGGAATTTTATAAAAGGATAAAATGCCGCAATCGGAGCAATATTTGCCATCTGCGAAGTCACTTTATTTTTAACAACAATAGGCAATAGCTGAGTCAGCATATCTTCAGAAGCTCCTTCCAAATTAATTTTATCAGCCAGCGTATTTACTTTTGAAGGATCTACAGCAACGATCGCCGCCAAAGAATTCCCTTTTACAGAATTGGAAACTGCATTAACTCCTTTTTCAAAAATAGGAACATATTTTTTATCCTTTGTTTTCGCTAAAGCCGCAATTGCTGCACCCTGAACTAAAGTTTTAGGATCATTTGAAGCCAGTTTTTCAACATCACTTCCCAAAGCTTTCATCTGCTCAGGATTACTTAGATCCATCAACTCCAAAGCCTTGATTCTTATTCTGAAGAAAGGATCTTTTATCGCTGCAGCCAATAATTTTGTAGCAGCCGGATTTTTGCCTACCTGATCTTTTATTGCATTTAAAGCAATGTACTTGCTTTTAAACTCTTTAGAATTGGTGAACTGTAAAAAGTTCTGCTCCGGAGTTTTAGACTCCGTAATATCAGCTAATAAAACGCCGTCTGCATTGATGTTAATTAAATCCGGATTTTTAGAAGAATCAAAAGTAAGTGTATTTTTTGCTGTGGCATTTGCCCAAACATTATATCTTTTTGGTTTACCGTTATCATAAACATCGATTGCCAAAGGAAATTCAAAAGGCAAATCCTGAGATTGGTTTAAAATAACAGTAACCTGTTTTTTTACCGGCTCAAAAGTATAAGTATAGTTTAGCTTTGGATTTCCATTTCCAAAATACCATTGATTGAAGAACCAGTTTAAATCTTTACCAGAAACTTTTTCAAAAGATAACCTCAATTGATGAGCTTCGGCATTCTTGTATTCGTTGGTTTTCAGATAATCTGTAATTCCGGCGAAAAAGGCATCATCACCCAAATAATTTCTCAGCATGTGAAGAATTCCGCCTCCTTTTTGATAGGTTACCAAATCGAAAACATCTTCACGAGAGCTATAATCAAATCTTACCAAATCTTTTTTGAAATCTGAAGGATTGTGGATGTAATGATTCACATCTTCCAACTGATGGTAATCTGCCTGATCTTTTCCGTATTTATATTCGTTCCAAAGATATTCTGAATAGTTTGCAAAAGACTCATTTACGGTAAGATTACTCCAGCTTTCTGCCGTTACCAAATCGCCGAACCAATGGTGGAATAATTCATGAGCAATGGTATCTTCCCATTTGTTCTCATCGATTAATTGTCCCGGCTTTTGAAGAATATCACTTCCATGAAGCGTTGCTGTGGTATTTTCCATCGCTCCGGAAACATAATCTCTTCCGGAAATCTGTGCATATTTTGCCCAAGGATAATCGTAACCTAATTTTTTAGAGAAAAAATCGATCATTTCCGGAGTGTTTCCGTAAATCTGTTTTGCATACGGTTCGTATTCCTTTTCAATATAATATTCTACAGGAACATTTTTCCATTTGTCTTTTACAACAGCGTAGTCGCCTACGCCCATGAAGAAAAGATAGGTTGAATGTCTTTTATCCATCACCCAATGATCGGTTCTTAAATCGTTGGATTCTTTTTTAGATTCTTTTAAAATACCGTTTGAAAGGGTAACGTATTTATCAGGAACCGTCATGAAGATTTCCTGTGTAGTCTTCTGATTCGGTTTATCAATTGTTGGAAACCATGCTGAAGAAGATTCAGTTTCACCTTGAGTCCAGATTTGTGTTGGCTTATCAGCATCTTTTCCCTGAGCATTGATGAAATAAAGACCCTTTGCATCATTAATAGCTGCACTTCCCTCCTGCTTCACTTCATTCGGACGAGACGTGTATTTGATGTACACTGTATAATCCTGGTTTCTCGTATACGTTTTATCAAGGCTTATCTTTAAAACATCATCTTTATACTCATATTTTAAAGGAGATTTTTTACCGTTATTATCTAAAGCCACTTCGTGGATCAACATTCCTTTTGCATCAAGCGTCAATTCATTAGAAGGATAAAAATACGGAGAAGCTGTTAACCATTCTTCGCCATTCATCTGCTCTTTTTGATAATCAAAATTGACTTTAAGTTTAGTATGCTTAAGCTCCGTAACTTTTGTGTGCGTTGCTCTGTAGACTTTTTCTCTTCCCGAAGTTTCTGTTTGTGCAGATACGTTTGCGGAGAATAAAACTCCTAGTATTGCAATAGATAAAATGGCTTTTCTCATCCTTTTCTATATTATTTTTTTTGAATTATTTTTTAATCAGAATATCAAAAATATCATTGACCAATGTTTCGTAATCACCTTTCTTCAACTGTTCTTTAGTTTTTGCGAAAGCTTTTTTAAGATCACTTTCAGGGTTTTCGTCGTCGATAATTTCGATATCATTAATTCCTTTTACCTGAAGCAAAAGTTCTTTCAATTTTTCAACATCCGTATTTTCTGCAATGGTTATTTTTAGTGATTTCATAAGCGATAAGTAGATATTTTGGCGTGAACGTTACAAAAAAAGTGAAGTTTTGTACTTCACTGGATTATTTCTTAAGGAGATTTTTTAATAATGAAGGATTCTTTTTATTAGCCCAGAACAGAAGTATTTTTATTGTGTGTTCAGATTCAAATTCAAAAAAAATAGTTACCTGCTTTTTTCCAATTAAAGCATAATGAATTTTCCTGTCAAAAGTTTTGTAAACACGAGGTTTTATTATTTTATCATCTAACGAAGAAAGAAAAGCATAATAATCTTGAAGAAGAGAATCCAACTCTCTTTGAGTCCATTTATGTTTAAGAAAATCGGTAATTTCTTGGAGAGTCTCTTCTGCCAATTCGGTCAATATAACCTTCATTTTTTGAAATACTGACTTAGTAGCTCATCTGTAAGCTCCTTTACTTTTCCTTCTTTAGCTTGACGCAGGCTTTCTTTTAATAATTGGTCAATAACATTTTTTTCTTTTTCTAAAAAAAAATCATCCGTAAGTTCCTGATATTTTCCTTTTTTGTAATCATTTTCACTTTGTTCCATTACTTTTCCAAAATTTCCAGAATTCTCAATTTCTTCCCACGAATAAGTTTTATCATTTTCTGAAATCTCAATATGATTAATTCCTTTTATCTGAGACAAAAGTTTTTTAATGAAAGGAACATCTGCATATTCGTCTAAACTGATTTTAATTTCCATAATTTCAGGATTTTAATCAAAGTTAATGATTTTATTACTAAAAGGTTATATCGCAACCGGAGCTTTGATTCCAGGATGCGGATCGTAATTTTCTAAAGTGAAATCTTCAAAATTGAAATCGAAAATATCTTTGATTTCAGGATTGATTTTCATGGTTGGTAACGGTCTTGTCTCTCGGGAAAGCTGTTTATTAACCTGCTCAAAATGGTTGTTGTAAATATGCACATCACCAAAAGTATGCACATAATCACCAACTTCTAATCCGGTAACCTGCGCAACCATCATTAATAAAAGCGCATAACTTGCAATATTAAAAGGAACTCCCAGAAAAACATCTGCACTTCTTTGGTACAATTGAAGCGACAATTTTCCGTCTGCGACATAAAATTGAAATAAAGCATGACAAGGCGCCAAAGCCATATTTGGAATTTCAGCTGCATTCCATGCAGAAACGATTAACCTTCTGGAATCAGGATTTTTTTTGATCTGTTCGATTACTTCAGAAAATTGGTCAACTACTTTTCCGTCGGCACCGCTCCAGCTTCTCCATTGTGCACCGTAAACAGGACCAAGGTCTCCATTTTCATCGGCCCATTCGTTCCAAATAGATACTCCATTATCGGTAAGATATTTGATATTGGTATCTCCTTTTATGAACCAAAGCAATTCATAGATAATAGATTTCAAATGAACCTTTTTAGTCGTAACCAAAGGAAATCCTTTTGACAAATCATAACGCAACTGGTATCCAAAAACACTTCGTGTTCCTGTTCCTGTTCTGTCGGTTTTATTGGTTCCGTTATCTAAAATATGCTGGAGTAAATCGAGGTAGTTTTGCATTGTGAAAATTATCAGCTTCAAATTTAAAAAAAACAAAGTTTAAAATCTTCATTTAAAACTTAAAGTTATCATATCAATACGATTCCCTTTTTCAATCAAAAAAAAAGCATCCATAAAAATGAATGCTTAAACATTTTTATTTTCCGAAATATTAAACTGCGGTATATCCACCATCAACCAAATAATAACCTCCCGTCATAAAAGATGATTTTTCAGAACTTAGGAAAAGAACCAATTCGGCAACTTCTTCTGATGTACCCAATCTTCCCATCGGATGTTTGGCAATCAATGCTTTTTTATGCTCAGCATCCAACTGATTCAAAAGAGGAGTATCAATATAACCAGGTCCGACTGCATTACAACGAATGTTTTTTTGACCGTATTCTGCTCCGATATTTTTTGTTAAACCAACAACAGCATGCTTTGTCGAGGTATAAGCTGATGATAATGGTGCTGCAACAGTTCCGTGGATTGATGCGATGTTTACGATAACCCCGCCTCCATTTTTTTCCATTTGTGTCAATTCATATTTGCAACCGTAGAAAACACCATTGAGATTAATATCGATCACTTTTTTCCATCCATCAAGACTGTAATCTCCAGTTTGATTCGCTTCACCACCAATTCCGGCATTATTAAAGGCAATATCTAATCTTCCGTACGTTTCCACAATTGTTTTTACCAAAGCTTCCACTTGTTCGGCATTTGAAGTATCTGCTTTTACAAAAGTTGCCTCGCCACCTGCAGATTTTATTTCTTCGACGGCAGATTTTCCATGTTCTTCATTAATATCTGAAACGATAACTTTTGCGCCTTCTTTAGCGTATAATTTTGCAATAGCAAGCCCAATTCCTGAACCCGCACCTGTAACCAATGCTACTTTATTGTCTAGAATATTCATAATAAATATGTATTAATTATGATTTAGATCAACAAAAATTATGCAAACAGAACTTTACAATAGTTAATTATTTCACAATTGATTCTTTTTGAATCAATAATATTTTTTAAATTAAAATCTATTGAATTTCAATAATTTGCTGATTCATATTATTGAGTGAGAAACGATCGTTTTCTTTTTTCCCATACATTGCTTTTGCCAAAGGAGATTCTGGAGAAATGCAGATGATTTTTTGATTTTCAAAACTAACTTCACCTAAGGAAACTGAAATAAAAAACAAACCTTTTTCAGTCTTTACAATTGCTCCTTTTTCTGCTTTATCAGCTATTTTCGGAAGCACAGTTTTTAGAAAATCTTTCTGCTTTACAACTTCATTTAACTGAATTTGCAGATTATTAATTTCCTGCTGAAGCATTTCTCGTCCTGTTTCGTATTTGTCACCCATCGAGCTTTTGGTATCATTGCTTGAAGCTCGGGTTTCTGCAATAAGCTTTTCTAGGTTGTTGATTTTTTCGGATAACTTTGATTTAATAATATCTAAAAGTAATGATTTATTCATATTAAATTGGGCTAAAGCCTTTCTGTAGTTCATTAAAAAGCGGGCTAAAGCCCGCTCGTATTCCTAATATATTTTTAAAGTTATGTATTTTGATTTAATCTTAAAAGAAAATTTCATCTAATAACTGTCAGCGAACTTATTTTTCGAAAACAGCGTAATCGGAAACTTTAAAGCTGAAATCTTTGCCATTGCTGAAGTCTCTTTTTGTACCATCAAAAATATTTTTAAAAATTCCAGACACATTTTCATCATCAATGGTAAATTCAACGTTTTCTTTTGAGAAATTAAGCACCACTAAAACCTCATTCCACTTATTTTTTCTGATGTAAGCAAAAATTTTATCATTCGCTGAAGTGCTTAAAAGATAAGTGACTACATTTGAATCACCGCCTCTTAAAGCAGGATTTGAAGATTTCAGATACAACAAAGTTTTATAAAAATCAGCCATTTTACAGTCATTCGTCCATTCTATCGGGTCTTTTTCAAAAAATTCTAATCTTTTCAGATTGGGAAGTTCCTGCCCGGAATACAATAACGGAATACCATTCCAAGTCGCTGAGAATACAGCCATTGCTTTTGTAATATCGCCGTACTTTTCGTACTCTGTTCCGTTCCAGGAATTTTCATCATGATTGGTGGTAAACCACGCTCTCATAGAGGAATCTCCTATTTGAGAATATTTTCTCAGCAGATCTACAAGCTCTTGAATCGGCTGATTGTCTTTATAAAATTCAGCAGATTTGTGCATCCATTTCCAAGAATAACTGGCGTCAAACACTTTACCATGTTCCGGACTTTCTAATTCATCAAATTCACCAATCCAGAAAAGAGGTTTTATTTTTTCAACTTCAGGTCTTGCTTCTTCCCAAAAATCTACCGTTACCCAAGAAGCCAGATCGCATCTGAAGCCATCAATATTTGTTTCTTCGATCCAAAACTTCATCGCATCAATCATGGCTTTCCTCATGTCCTGATTTTCATAATCGAGCTCGATAATATCATCCATTCCGGATGCCATTTTGAAATCGCCATTTTCTTTCAGATAAAATTCAGGATTCGTTTTCGTCCAAACATGATCCCAACCTGTGTGATTGGCAACCCAGTCGATGATTACTTTAAAACCTAAACGATGCGCTTCATTCACCAAATGTTTGAAATCATCCATCGTCCCAAACTCTGGATTGATCGACGTGAAATCTGAAGCCGCATAAGGACTTCCTAAACTTCCTTTTTTATTTTTTTGAGCAATGGGAGTAATCGGCATAAACCATAATGTTTTAACACCCATGTTTTTCAGACGCGGCATTTCTTTTTCAAATGCTCTGAAAGTGCCTTCCTTAGTATATTGTCTTACGTTAACTTCATATATATTGGTGGTGTGTTTCCATTCCTGAGGTACATCCATATTCATTGTCATTTTTTAGATAAATGAAATATTTCTATTTCCTTTATAAGTTTTAAGCTGAATTTATTTAGCAAAAATAAGAAATTGAGTTTTAAAAAATATTTACACGATTTGATTATGTCTATTTTCTTGAAAATCTCTTTTTCCCTTAAAACCAAAGGAACAAAAATTCAAGACTGTAATTTCCTGCTAAAAATTATGAATTAAGTCAAAATTATTTTAAACGAAAAACCCTGAATATTACTTCAGGGCTGTATTTTATTTATCTTTCGTTGTCATCGTCTTCTTCATCGAAAACATCATCATTATAATCATCTTCTTCATCGTCATCGAAATTGTCATCTTCATCTTCAAAGCTGCTACCACTTACGAAATCATCATCAAAACTGAAATCATCATCCAATAAAGGCATTGCAGATTTTTTGTTTTTTGATCCTCCGGCGCTTCCGTTTTTACCCGGAGCTTTTAAAGGAGCATTTCCGAATCTGTACGTTGTAATCGGGTAGTTTACACCTTTCGTTTCGTCTACAACTTCTACCAATTCGCAGAAAAATTCCCAAAGATCAAGCAGACCATACTGGAACTGTGCTTTGTCTCCTGCTGACTCAAATGCTTCATCGATGTATACATCTGACATAATTTCGCCATCACCATCATCACTCATATCTTCCAGTGGTACGCTTTTTACAACAGTACCATCTTCTTCGAGAAGATTAAAAGTAGACAGCTCATCTCCACTAAGGTTGAATGCACTTTTAATTCCCAAATGTAAGTTCCAGAGTGTTTGTTTTCCTTTGATTTCTACATCGCGGAAAATGTCTTCTTTCGTATCTAATATTACACGGATTTTGTAAACCATATCAGTATTTCAATTACTTTTTGCCTTATTTATTGTGATAAATTCTTGTTGCAAATATATAATAAATGAGATTTTACAAAAAATATTTAATAATTTTTTAGAAACTTTTTTTTCCTTACATTTCGCAAAATCATTTACTTTTCTCGAGCATAAAACTGAATTTTGTACCTTCCAGGTAAACACTTTCTACCGTAATATTTTCGTTATGAGCCTCCAGGATGTGCTTCACAATGGCTAGCCCTAATCCTGAACCACCCTGTCTTCTGCTTCGGCTGGTCTCTACTCTATAAAATCTTTCAAAAATTCTTGGTAAAAGTTCGGCTTTTATTCCCATACCGTTATCAATTACTTCGATAAGTACTTTATTTCTGAGAACACTTGTCTTCACCACGACTTTCGCTTCCTGCCTGTTGGCGTAGTGAATAGCGTTTGAAATCAGATTAATAAAAACCTGAGACACTTTCTGCTTGTCGGCCTCCACAAAAATCTGGCTGTGCAAAGTCTGAAGCTGCAAAACAGTATTGTTTTTTTCGGCTTCCAGATCGAGCAGGTCAAAAATTTCTTTAATAAGAATATTAACATCAAATCTGGAAACGGTAAGATTGATCTCACCGGCTTCCAATCTGTTGATCATGTCGAGATCATTAACGATAGCTATCAATCTTTCTACAGAGATCCCTATTCGTTCCAAATATTTATCACGGATGGTCAGATTATCTACTCCACCGTCAACTAAAGTTTCTACGTAACCCTGAATAGAAAAAAGTGGTGTTTTTAGCTCATGTGAAACATTGCCGATGTATTCTTTACGGTAACTTTCCATTTCTTTCATCATATCCATCTCGGTGAGCTGCTGCTGATTAAAATCTGAAAATCTTTCTCCGAGTTCTTTCAGTGTAATATTATTTTGATCGCTGTAAATTATTTCTTCAGGAAGAATTTTCGAGATCTTTCTTACCTGTTTTTTTGCGTAATAATTAAAAAGTAGTTCTAAAACAACATAATTAATAATAAACATCAAAACAACACACAAAAAAAGGCCAATCTTAAACTGAGATGTATTATAATAGATATCTTTTAGCGAATCGAATATAATCACTAAAACAAACATCACCAATGTAAGCAGACATGATGAAACTAGGGTAAGCCTGTAAAATTTCAATTTTACAAAATTTATAGGTTAAATGTAAAGTTAGTCTTTTCTGAGTTAAACAATCAATTTATACCCAATTCCTTTTAAGGTCTGAATCGTGTTGATTCCTAATTTTTCTCTCAGTCTACGGATATGTACATCGATTGTTCTTTCACCAACAATTACGTCATTTCCCCATACTCTTTCAAGAATTTCCTCTCTTTTAAAGACTTTTTCTGTGTTTGAAGCTAAAAGATAAAGTAAATCGAATTCTTTTTTCGGTAACAAAAACTGCTGTCCGCTTTTTGAAACTCGGAAGTTATCTTTATCGATTACCAAATCGCCAATCTCAATAAGTTTAGCATTATCAGAAACCTGAGAAGTCAGCTGAAGCAATGCATTTACTTTAGAAATAAGAATTTTCGGTTTGATAAGCTTTACAATATAGTCGTTTGCTCCTGCCTGAAAGCCAGCCAATTGAGAAAACTCTTCACTTCTTGCAGAAAGAAAAACGATAAGAGATTTTTGCAGCTCTTTTACTTTTCTAAGTTCCTGACAAGTTTCGATACCGTCTTTTTCGGGCATCATTACATCTAATAAGATCAAATCTGGAATAATTTCTTTGGCTTTTACTATACCTTCATTACCATTTGTAGCGGTATAAATGTCGTAACCTTCCTTTTCCAGATTGTAAGACAGAATCTCTAGAATATCGAGTTCATCGTCTATTAGAAGAATTTTCTTTTGGTTCATTTTCAATTTTTACGTTTCAAAGTTAATCAATTTTGAATGATGGATTAACACAATGGTTATCGTTCACATAAAGTTAACAATAATATCCTTTTCGTAATGTTTAGTTAAGAAAAAATTAAATTTCGCTAAACCATTTACCCCATTAAACTTTTCTTCCTTTGCACCGAAAGTAATTAGTAAAAAAGAAATGAATTTTAGAAAACTGAGTATCGCTGCATTATTCCTTACTACATCAGGGACTTTAATGTACGCTCAAGAAAAAAATGACACCGTAAAGAACGAAAAGAAGATTGAGGGTGTTATTATCAAAGGATCTACAAAAAAAGGAACTGAAGCTAACTTGATTAACATGCAGAAAAAATCTGTAGAGGTTATTGAACGAGTAGGTTCTGTACAGTTAGCCAAACAAGGTGTAAGTGATGCTGCAACTGCGGTAACTAAAGCAAGTGGAACACAAAAACAAGAGGGAAGCGGACAAATTTTCGTAAGAGGTTTGGGTGATCGATACAATAGTACGACCCTAAACGGCCTTACAATTCCATCTGATGATCCTGAATTTAAAAATATTGATTTGGAGATCTTTAAGACTTCAATGATTGAATACATATCACTAGACAAAGTTTATAATCCGAAATTTTCTGGTGACTTTGGAGGTGCTAATATTAATATTGTATCTAAAGAACACAGCGGAAAACCTTATTTTAAAATTGGTTTGGGAAGTAGTGTTAATTTTCAAACGTATAGAAAAAAAGATTTTAAACTTCAGGATGGCGGGCCTGGTTTTTTTGGATTTAAAGAAACAACTTTTATAAAAGGTAATCCTTATCAATCTTATCCGTTCACAACCAAATGGAATTTTAAAAATGCTCAAAATCCGTTCAATACAGATATAAATATTGAAGGGGGCGCAACCTTTGGAAAACTTTCTTTATTCGCTTACGCAGGGTTTGACAACAGTTATGAATACAGCGAGGGACAAGAAGGTTTCTTTTTTGCGAGCGGAAATGCAAATTCAAATTTCACCAACGTACAACGTTCTGTATATAAAACAAATACAACAGGTTTAATTAATCTAGCGTATAAATTAAACAGTAACAATAAGATTAATTTCACTTCAAATTATATCCATTCATCTTCTCAGTCAGCTAAAACATACAAAGGATATTCTTATGATGTCGACAGAAATGTAATCATCAACAGAGGAGATAATAAGATTACCGACACTTGGGTAAATCAATTATTTGGAAATCATAAAATAGGATCAACTTGGGTAGCAGACTGGGCTGTAGGTTACAATATGCTAAACAGCAAGAGACCAGATCGTCTTCAAAATACAATTGATGCAGAAAACTTCAACTTACTTGCAGGAAGTGCAATCAATAACCACAGATATTTTGATGAACTTACAGACAACACTGTTTTAGGTCACTTAAATGTTTCTAAAAGTTTTGAAAATTTCAAAATTACCGCAGGCTACGATGGATCTTATAAAGACAGAAAGTTCGATAATACTACGATTGGTATGGGCTTTAGCTTTATCAATCCTGTAGATCCTAATAATATTGATGCTTTCATCAATGCTGGAAACAACAGCTTATTTACTTATCAGACTTTTATGGCAGGAGATATATTTAAGCCATTTTATTATGGTATTAAGCAAAACCTTCAGTCTGGACACGCAAATGTAGATATTACTTTGTCTGATAAATTCATTGTGCAAGTTGGTGGTCGTTACGATTTCATCGATATGCAGACTAAATGGACAGAACCTTTAACTGGTGGAATTGAGAAAAGAAAAAATAAAACTTACAACAAATTCTTACCTGCACTAAATGCCAAGTACAGCATTAATGACAAACAGAATTTAAGATTATCATTCTCTAAAACATATACTCTGCCACAAGCAAAAGAGATTATTCCAATTGCTTACTATGATATTACAACGAATGTTTATGGTAACGAATACCTTAATCCATCAGACAACTATAATTTTGATTTAAAATGGGAAATATTCCCTAAATCAGGAGAAGTTATTTCAGTTGCAGCTTTTGGTAAATATATTCAAAATGCTATCGCCAGAACAACCTACTCTACTTCAGCACCAAATGATATGACCTACTTTAATATTTCAAATTGGGGATATATTTTAGGTGCAGAATTAGAATTTAGAAAAGATATTTATTCTTGGAATAATTCAAAACTCTATACTTTCCTGAACGGAACTGTAATGCATTCTGAGCAAGAATTGAAAACTCCAGAACAATTAGCTAAAGAAAACGGCGGTAAAACTGCAGAATTTAGCGGACAAACAAAAGATGATATTCAGGGGGTTGCAGATTTTATTGCTAATGCAAACTTAGGATACAACTACAAATGGAGCAACGCAAACAGTTTAGATTTTGTAGTTTCTTATTCTCACGTAGGTAAAAACGTTTATGCTATCGGAACCAACAAGGCAGGAAATTTCTATGAGCAAGGAAGAGATATTCTTGATCTTAATTTAAACTTTACTTTAGACAAAATAGGTATCGGAATCTCTGCTAAAAATTTATTAAATCCTAATTACAAAATACAACAGGAAAACGGCGCAGGAATTTTTACTCACCAGAATTACACGAGAGGTCGTGAAGCCGGAATCAGTTTATCTTATAAATTTTAAAATATAAATCTAAAAAAATAGTTATGAAAAAAACAATTTTGAGAGCAGCTCTATGCTTTTCATTGGTAGCCGCAGTTTCTGCAACTGCAGTATCTTGTAGTTCTGATGATGAAACAACAGAAAATGTATCATCAATTGATCCAGCAAACTTTAAAGGTAGAATTGCATCAGGAACTACTGTAAGCTTAGATGCAACTAAAGTTTACAACCTTACAGGAACTCTTTCAGTAGAAAGCGGAGCAACTTTAATCATTCCCGCTGGAACAAGAATCGTTGCTTCTGAAGGAGCAACTTACCTAATTGTTGAAAGAGGTGGTAAATTGATTGCAAATGGTACAGCAACTAATCCGATTGTATTTGAAGGATCTACCCACAAACAAGGACATTGGGGAGGTGTTGTAGTGCTGGGTAATGCTCCGTCAAATAGAAGTTCTTTGGGTACTTCAACATCAGAATTAGGAGATCTTGTTTATGGTGGTACCAATAAAGCCGATAATTCAGGAATTCTAAAATATATTGTTATTAAAGACAGTGGTTATAAATATAATCCTGCAAAAGAGTTCAACGGTCTTTCTCTATTTGGAGTAGGAAGCGGAACTGTAGTATCTTACATCTATGTAGCAGATGGTGCAGACGACGGTATCGAATTTTTCGGTGGAAACGTGAATGCTGATCACATCGTTGTATTAGGTGTTGGAGATGACAGTATCGACTGGACAGAAGGTTGGCAAGGAACTGCAGAATATATCTATGCTTCAAGAAAAAAACAATATCAAACTGCTGCTGAACCAGGAAACAGAGGTGTAGAAGCTGATACTCAAGATACTGACGAAAATACAGTTTTCGGAAACGGAGTCTCAAACCCAACGATCAATAACGCAACTTTCATCGGTAACAGCGCAGGTTCTGAGTCTCAAGGAATGAAAATAAGAGCTGGATCTAATGGTAAATTCGATAACATCGTTATTGCTAATTTCTCTACAGGTTTAGATTTCGAAACGCCTAGAACTTACAACTGGTTCACAAGTGCTTCTTATATTAAAAACGTAAGATTTGTAGGTGTTACAACTCCTTGGAAATCTAAAGCAGTAGCTCCAGCAACTACAGGTCCTAATTTGTCGAGTGTATTTACTACAAGCACTACAGCAACTGGAGCTGGAAACGTTACAGCTTTGCCAGACTGGGCAAAAGGTTGGACTGGTTTGACTTCATTTGACACTACAGATGCAATGAATTAATCATTCAAGTAATTAGTTTCTTCATATAAATCAAAGCCATCGACCAACAATGAATAGTCGGTGGCTTAATTTCTATCACACAATCACAATATCTTACAAATAATTAACTATGAAAAAAATTTTAATACTACTGTTTTTAACAGCCTTCATTTCACACTTTACTTCACAAATTGTAGCTAGTGATTTAAAAGTAATTCTTGATAAGCCTAATAGTAAAGTTAGATATAACTTCCTGTTTTCAGGTACATATTACAGAGTAGAAACAACATTATATAAAAACTCAATTTCACCATCAAACAGAATTGCTTACGGAATTCAAGAAGATGAATCAGAATATGCTGATATTGTATATCCCCCTGGATATGTTTATAACGATTTTATGACACAAACTAACGATTGGGCGTATCAACCAGCTACACAATATATTCTAACAATTAATGCATATGAAAAATCGGGTGGCCCCGTTGCTAATATTTATACTAAGACATTAACATATGTTCCCCCAATCGAAACTCCAAACTTAACAGTAACATCTGTTCAAGTATATAGTAGTTTAAGTGGAGTTAAAATCTTTGATTCTAATACAAGTAGCAACGGAGGACCTCAACTGCAAAAAAATGCTAGTTATCAATTTAAAGTTACAGTAACAAAAACAGGTAATGCTGCTGTAAATAATTTGAGATTTGATTTATGTCAATTTAATATACTACAAGGAGATTATCCTACTGTCCCTCCTAAAGCCATAAAAACTCAATATATAAATTTTACACAAGCTCAAAATAGTGCGCTAGTTACAACTGAAACAACTATAGCAGATTTTGGCTCAAATAGTTTTATGGGAATAGCTTTTCATTTAGATAAAGACAATACAATCGCCGAAACCAATGAAAATGATAATATAAAATTATTAGGAGCAGGTTATCATGGTAAAATGGCAAATATCGGAGATAACATTGAAGTTAGCGTTTATGACATAAACGGTAATTTGCTTAAAACATTAAAAACCACTTCAGACGATACAGATTTTATGAATGTTAAGTCTCAGTTAGGTTCAGGTAAATATATCTTAAGATCTAATGAGAAATCACGTCAGGTTTTAATAAAATAAACTTTTTTTCTACATATTAAATGGAAAACCACGCCCGGAATTTATTTTCCGGGCGTGGTTATTTTTTTTAATATTAACTTTTATTCATTTTAAATATTTAATACTAAAATTAAATCATCAATATTCTGTTGGGAAACCAAGCAAAAAAAATGGTAATTTGGTCTTCTCATTTCAAAATAGATTGATAAAAATCTCATTGAAGAAAAGTAACCTGAGAATTATGAAGAAAAATCATTTAAAATTAATCATTGCAGCTTTTATTATCGGCTCATCATTGATCATTCATTCGTGCGGTAAAGAGGAAGATATAACTTCTGAAATTGCAGTGGTCGGAATCGCTCAGGATCCCAATAATTTTAAAGGTGATGTTACCAGCGGGCAAGTTGTAACACTTGATCCTATGAAGTTTTATAAACTCAATGGTATTGTTACCGTAAAAAATGGTGGAACTCTCGTCATTCCTGCCGGAACAAGAATTATAGCTACAGCAGGAGCTTCCTCTTACGTTCTTGTAGAACAGGGTGGAAAAATCTTCGCCAACGGTACAGCGGGTTCACCAGTTTTATTTACATCAGAGACAACCGTTGCCGGAAATTGGGGCGGAATAGTCATTTGTGGTAAAGCTCCGATTAATACAGGAAATACAGGATCATCAGAAATAGGAAATTTAACTTACGGAGGAACTGAAACTACAGATAATTCAGGATCATTGAATTATATAAGAATTGAATATGCTGGTGCCGAATTTGCTGGTAAAAAATTCAATGGTCTTTCGCTGTTCGGAATTGGTAACGAGACCCGAGTAGAAAGCATAGCACTTTTAAATAATGCAGATGACGGTATTGAAATTTATGGCGGAACGGTAAATGTTTTAAACATTGTTTCAATCGGAAATACCAATCACGCATTCAGTTATAAAGACGGGTGGGTCGGAACAGCAACAAATATTTATACCAAAAGAAAAGCAGATGGCACTGGAAACACAGGCATTACAGGGATTAATAATGCAGGAAATGACAACGCCTCACCAAGATCAAACCCGACCATTAAAAACGTTACTTTCATTGGTGGAACTTCAGGTGAATCGAACGGAATAAAACTAAAACAGGGAACTTTCGCAACATTAGATAATGTCGTAGTTTCCGATTGGTCAACAGGAATTAATATTGAAAGCGATTCTACAGTGGCTCGTTTTAACGGTAAAAAAAGAATAACCAATGTTTTGTTTAAAGATACAACAACAGAAGTTTCTTTAAAATCTTCTTTAGGTGCAACAGTTCCTATTGTAGACACCACTTACACTAAAAAACCTGATGCAACCGGAGCCGGAAATGGTATTTTAACGCCAGCCTGGGCAGTTGGATGGTCCGGATTACAATAATGAAATTCAAAATCAATATTAAAATTCCTTGGAAATATTTTCTGAGGAATTTTGTTTAAACAATTAACTTATATCATTTCCATTTAGAATTTTCCTTTATACCAATTTGTCTCACAATCTGGGCAGCTCCGGAGGAGCAATACCTTTGTAGCATAATGGTAGGAACCACAATTAGAACTCCGTAGGAGTTCAACCTTTTCCAATAATCATTCTTTGAATTGAGAAGGTGTCATTCCTGTTTGTGACTTAAAAAATTTTGAAAAACTTGCCTGATCATAAAATCCCAAGTCAAAAACAATGTCTTTCACCGATTTTTTTGAAACTTTCAAAAGACGCTTCGCTTCAAGTAAAATTCTATCCTGAATAAGAGATGAAGCTGAAGAATTAATACTTTTTTTACAGATGATATTTAAATAATTGGGCGAAATATTAAGTTTTTCAGCATAAAAAGAAACTGAACGTTGTTCTTTAAAATGCTCATCAATAAGATTTAAAAATTTCGAAAAAACAGGATTTGAATGGTATTGTTCATCATTTTTAAAAATAAATTCAACCGCTTCACTGATGAGTAATCCAATCATTTCGCTACGTTTCTGAATCATTTCCCAAAAGATATTCTCATCATTCAAAAGTTTTTTAATAGTCTTAAATTCATAAACCAGAAAGTCAAAACTCATATCTGAAAGATCTATGACAGGATGATTCTGATAAAATAATTGTGAAAATCTCAAAGCCGGAATTAAACTTTCAAACCAATCTCTGCTGATCATTAATTGATATCCTACCGTTCCTGCTTCAATATCCCATTGATGCACCTGATCGGGAAAAACCAGATGAATCTGGTAATCTTTCACTTCATAATCTATAAAATCGATGGTATGATTTCCTTTTGCTTTTTCAAAAATATTAATGATAAAAAAATCATGTTTGTGCGGATGATCGATAGAACGTTCTCCGTAAAGCTCATTAAATAAGAGAGGTGTTTCCAAAGAATGATCATCCTTGAAATCCTGAATACCCAAAACCGGAAAATAATCTGAACGACGGCTCATTCCGAATGATTTTTGCTTAAAATTAGTGAAATTTATGCAGTCAATCATTTTCATGAATTTATATAAAAACTGACTTAGTACATGAGAAAAAATATTTTACCGCAAAAGATTCAAAAGAAATGATAGAAGAATAGAAATTCAAAAGCTTACAAAATGTAAAAAACTTAATTAACACTCGTTTTGCAAACTTTTGAATAACTTAAGCATAGTAAAATCTTTTGATTCTTTTGCGGTTAAAAAAACCTCAAATACTAAGAAAAACTGATTGAAAAAAAGTAATATCAATCATGTAAAATTTAAAATAATAAAGCTTCAAGCGTCTCTAAGTTTGGGCAGTTTTAAGATTCTAAAATTTTTACAATCTCTTTATAACCTAAAGATTTTGCGTGCTCCAAAGCCTTAACTCCGTCGTTATCGGGAATATCTTTTGCCTTTTTATCTTTAAGGATCTGAACAATTTGCTGATATTTTAGACTTCCGTCACCCAAAATCACTGCTTCCATCAAGGCAGTCCATCCCAATCTGTTTACATGATTGATCGGAAAACCTTCCGTATTTGCCAAAACTTTTACAGTTTCTACATGACCTCTTTCGCAGGCAGGAATTAAAGCCGTTCCGTTGTATCTGTTGAAAACGTCAAAACGAGCTCCGTTTTCCAGAAATAATTTCACCAATTCGGTCTGTCCGTTTGCACCTGCAAACAAAAACGGACTATCTAATTGTTGATCCTGCAGATTAACATCCGCTTTATATTCGACAAGGATTTTTGCAATTTTTATCTTTTTTCCTACCGCTGCAAGAAGCAGCAAAGACCTTCCTCTCGAATCTTTCGTATTCACATCGGCTCCGTTTTCCAAAGCCGTTCGTAAACCTTCTGCATTATTGTTCTTTACAAGCTCAATCACATTTTCACCATTAATCATAATTTCTTTTACAGGTTGAGAGAAGCTTTTTTCGCAAGCATTTATACTGTTAAAACACAACAGAAAAAACAAAACTTTCATTGCCTGATTTTTATTTAATTAAAATACCACGTTCCCTCTATAAATAAGAGATTCTACGTTTGAAATTCTTGATACCGCTTCTGCAGAACAACTTGCATTCAGCAAAACAAAATCGGCATCATCACCTGTTTTCGGCCATTGCTGAACGCCTTTATCATCCAAAGGAGTTAGATTTGCCGTTGCTAATTTTAAACTTCTTGAAAGCAAAAATTCAGTCGACTGACCGTAAAGCTGAGCATAAAGATTGGCTTTCTCCAAAACACTTCCGGTTCCGTACGTATTCCAATGATCGATAATACTGTCATTTCCGGTATAAACGGTTACATTA
This sequence comes from Chryseobacterium sp. CFS15, assembly GCF_031118795.1. Taxonomy (NCBI): domain Bacteria; kingdom Pseudomonadati; phylum Bacteroidota; class Flavobacteriia; order Flavobacteriales; family Weeksellaceae; genus Chryseobacterium; species Chryseobacterium sp. CFS15. Next base: position 76,147 of record NZ_JAVHYL010000006.1, read on the forward strand.
TGTTTTTGTAAAGTCGGAAGCGGCATAATCAAATTTCCGATAGGAATCGTTGAAACAATTCCCACTTGAGCATTGCCTAATTTTTCGGCAATCTCTTCCTGTTTTATTTTATCTAATTTACCTAAAATAAAACAATGACTAAAAAAAGTTTTTCCTTTTAGAGAAGGATTTTCATTCACTTTATCGATAAGGTATTCAACCGTTTTCAAACCCGACTCTCCGGTTTCATGAAGATGAATGTCAATTCCTTTTTGATGATCTAAAGCAAGTTGTAACGTAAAATCAATTGTCTTTTCAATCGCTCCGTCAATCGTATAAGGATCTACTCCACCGATGAAATCGATATTCATCTGAGCCGCTTCTTTCAAATAAGGAACAGAATTTTTGTAAAAAACTCCGTGCTGAGGAAACGCAACAATTTCAGCCCCAAAGCTTTTCTTTTTATTATCTAAAGCTTTCTGTAGGTTTTTCAAAGAATCGAGCTTGGAAGTAGGCTCAATATTCACATGACTTCTTGCAAAAGCAGTTCCTTTGGACTGAATCAACTCAATCATTTTTTCTGCTTTGTAGGTAGAATTTTTCAGAATTTCCGGCATGATTTGTTCTTCCAAAGCAATCATTCCTTTTACTCCGCCTTTTCTTTTTCTTACAGCCTGCCATTTGTCGCCATAAAAAGTTTTATCAAGGTGAATATGCATATCTTTAAAAGCCGGAAGCATCAACAACCCTTTTGCATCCACTGCTTTTGCTTTTGGATTATTTGGAGCTATTTTTGTTATTTTCCCATTTTCTGTTTCCACTAAAAACAAATCTGTCTTTGTTGAAACCACTTCGCCTTCTTCATATTCAAAACCGGTTTCAAGGCGGACATTTTTAAGAATTAATTTACCATTTACTCCTAAAACTTTATCTTCAGAAAGCGTATTTGCACTCATCACTGTAGGCGTTAACGTAATTCCAGCCATTGCTAAAGCAGAGCTTTTCAAAAAATCTTTTCGCGAAATATTATTAGACCTTTCCATATTCAATTTCTATGATACAAAATTAGTAAGAACTAAGGTCTTAGAATTGTATCATTTATCACATTGCTTGTATGATTTTCTTTTGCTTTGAAGCAAAAGAAACAAAAGTTCAAGACGCAGAAACTTCCGCTAAAAATTAAAAATGAATTCTATAAGGATATTTGAACACCACCGTTTTGGACGCTGCGGATGTTGAATTATAAACTACCTTTTCATCAATGCTGGTAAATTTAGCATTTCAGTTTATAAGCAAAACCTCCAATTGGAGATTTTTTTAATTTATTTAAGTTCTTTAGCAATCATTATTTTCTCATTGATTATATTATCCCATAATGCATAATCGGAAACTGTAAAATAATCATTAGAGGAAATCTTTGGCTTCAGTTTAAAGTAGAAATCATAAGAACCACCTACAATTCCTTTATCAGGAATATATAAGAATCTGTCTATACCACGATGTTCATTATACCCATCTATGACCCACCACCCATCAAATGTCCAAAACTGATAAGCTTTGTTCTTTTTAATAAAAAACTCCTTTGACAAATAATTTCTAAAACTGTAAGAATTATCTAATCTCCTAAAATAATTACCCGTTCTTACATCCATGTCAAATAATTATTCAACAGCCTTAATTATTTTGATCAATTTTAACAAGTTCGTAAAAACTGACCGGATGGGCAGTTGGATGGTCCGGATTGTAAATTTTTTAATTTTTTTTTACACGAATCCATTAGAAGTTTTTCCTGGAGAATATAGATTTTATTTAAGCCAATCAATTTCAATAATATTATTGTCTTTCGCTATTCTTTTAAGAGCTGCTTTTTCATATTCTTTAAAAATTTCTTCGCCTCTAACAAATTTACCATTCGAATATGTTTGATCAGGAAACAGCCCCACTGAATCAGCCATAGGATTTTTTCTGTAGTTTTTATAGGCTTTTACAAACTGGGGATAGGTAATGTTTACTTTTTGATAGTTTCCCAATTCAGGATATTTAAAATTTGCTGTAGAATTTTTCACTCCTTTAATCTCAAAAATATGACTTTTTGTGGTATCTTCTATTTTTAAAATTAATCCTGGTAAGCCAAAAAATTTATACGGTCCGTCATGTATCTGAATATCTTTTGAAAACCAAGCCACCCAATTTCTACCTCCAAATTCAACTGTCGCTTTTTGCACTTCGTACCCTAATATATGGTCAGTCTCCGGAGATAAATGCCATTTTAAATCAACATTCTGTTTTACAAAATATTTTGTATTGGAAAGAATTGTAATATATTCAACAGTTTTTGAGTTTTGAGATTTATTGATCCTTTCACTAATCATTTCCTTATCGGGAGGCATTGAAAAAACACCCTTTTTAGAGTCTGCAAGCAAAGTCGAATCTGACTGATAATTATCAAGATTGTAAAACTCAGATTGATTTTCATGTATGTTTAAAACCATTATCTGTTTTTCAATTTGATTAGTATTAGAATCCGGAATAAATTTGTATTCGTAGACAAAAAGTTTATTTTGTCCAAACAAAACATCTGAAAATAAAATTAATAGAAACAATGCAATATTTTTCATTATTTATTTGATATTTAGTATAAATATATAAAATAACCCGATTTACTCGGGTTACTCTTTTATGCTCCACCGGTGCATTTTTTTAGCTCATTGCTTCCACAGCTTCCATAGCCTGCACATGTACTACATTTACCAGCTGAATTACAGCACATCCAAAGGTTGTCTCCTCCATCGTCGACCGTTTCAAGATATGGATTTCCACCAAAAACATTTTTTAAATTTGATCTTGTAAGCTTTTTTAAATTTTTCATCTTAAATTATTTTTAGAATTAATATTATATTTGCCATACGAACCCTGACATGGGTCTGCTGATCAGCTCATATTTATAATTTTGTACTGCGCACATACTAAAAATAAATACTTGTTTCTCAAAACTATAAAATAAACTGTAGAAAAGACAGGAAATTATTTGCGATTTTTTGGCGATTTTTAAGCAAAATTTGCGCAAAATTTGCATATATTTGTTCAAAGCACTAAAAGATGATACAGGAAAGACTCAAAACACTAAGAAAACAAAAAGGGATGTCACAGGAAAAAATGGCCAAAATATTATCTACAGATACTTCCAATTATTCCAGAAAAGAACGTGGAGAAACAAGGATACACGATGAGGAGTGGCAAAAGATTGCAGATGCTTTAGAGGTTCCTGTAGAAGATATTAAAGAAGAAAAATTTTCAGGAATCGTTCACAATGACAATTCTACTTTTAATGATCATTCAGGCAATTACTATAATCAATATTTTAATACTCCAGATTCCATTGTAGAAAATCTTCAGGACTATATTATCCTGCTGAAAAAAGAAATAGAATCTCTAAAACAAGAGCTTAAAAACAAGTAGAGACAAAGCTTATTTAAGGTTTGAGCCGTCGGAGCTCCCGACAGTCTCCCCGAGTTTTGGTTGGTCTCGTCGGAACTTCCGACAGCAAGACACCGTTTTGGCTGGCTCCGTCGGAACTTCCGAAACCTAAACCCCATATTAGTTTGCCCCGTCGGGAATCCCGACACCATGAAACCGTTTTGGTTTGACCCGTCGGAACTTCCAACGCCCTATATAAAAAAGAATGCTTCGGCTTCGCTCAGCACAACACTGAGCCCAAATACCGAAGATCATTAATAACACAAATACACACAATGATTAAAAATTTAATTTCACTGGATGCAAGTAAGCTGCATCACGCAGAATTCGGGCAGCTTATCGTTCGTTTTTCTGAAGACTTTTCCAAGACTTCTTTAGATACCGGTACCGATGCAGATTTCAAAAGAATGTACGAGGCACTGCAGGCAAAGATTCCCGATTACAACAGCGCCCTTGATCAGATACGTGCCAGCGAAGAATCTCAAAAAATCGCAAAAGCAGACCATGTACGAGATGCCGATGTACAGGCACTGAAAGACTCTGTGAGACCCTACAGGAATTCTAGAACCCAGGCCGAGAAAGATGCATACACCGCAATAAAAATACTACTGGATCAATACAAAGGCGTAGAAGACACATCCTATGAAGAGGAAACCAACAAGCTGAATTCTCTCGTGTCTAGACTGCAGTCTTCCGAATACAGCTCTCATGTGACTATGCTCGGCATCATAAAATTCATCAATGAACTGGCAGCTTCCAATATTGCTTTCAATGATCTGTTTGCTCACCGATCTTTTCAGTCTTCCCAAAAGCAGACGTATGACGTAAAGGCTTTAAGGAAAGATCTCAACAATGATTACAGGCAGTTGGTAAATTACATCACCATCCTCGCCGACGTAAAAACCGATGCTTTCTACAAAGATGTTTTAGCTGTCATCAATAATGGAAGAAGCTACTACGCCAACGTAATGCTCGCCAGACGAAACAGCAGGAAAGATGACGACAAATAGAAAACCATAAAAAAAGAGGCTGCCAAATTTTGACAGCCTCTTTATATTTTATAATTGCTAGCTTTAAGAATACTGAAATTTTCTTACCGCTTCCAAAGTCATATCGATTTCTTTGTCTTTGATTGCATCACTGATGAAATAGGTTTCGTAACCACTTGGCGGAAGATAAATTCCGTTGGTCAAAAGCTGATGAAAGAAATTATTGAATAACGAATGGTTTGCATTCTGCGCCTCATCAAAATTGGAAACTGCATTGATGTGGAAGAAAACCGACATCATCGAACCCTTTCTGTTGATTCTGTGTTCGATTCCTTTTTCGTTTAAAATCTTTCCGATTTCAAAGTCTAAAGTTTCTGTTGTTTTAGCTAATCTGTTGAAAAATTCAGGATCGTTTTTAATGATTTGCAAAGTTTTCAAACCCGCTCTCATTGCCAAAGGATTTCCGCTCAAAGTTCCGGCTTGATAAACGCCGCCTTTTGGAGCGAGATGATCCATAATTTCGTTGCGTCCGGCAAAAGCACCCACCGGAAGTCCGCCTCCGATTACTTTACCGTAAGTTACCAGATCGGCTTTCACATTATACAATTCCTGTGCTCCACCAAAAGCCAGTCTGAAACCTGTCATTACCTCATCAAAAATCAACAAAGCACCGTTTTCGTCACAGATTTTTCTTAATTTTTGCAAGAAATCATTTTCAGGAAGTACACAACCCATGTTTCCGGCAACCGGCTCGATAATTACCGCTGCAATTTCACCCTGATTATGTCTGAATAAATCTTCAACCTGCTCAAAATCATTATATCTTGCCAACAAAGTATCTTTTGCCGTACCAGCCGTTACGCCCGGAGAATTTGGGTTACCAAAAGTCGCAGCACCACTTCCCGCCTTAATCAAAAACGAATCTGAATGACCGTGATAACAGCCTTCAAATTTTATAAATTTATCTCTTCCTGTAAAGCCTCTCGCCAGTCTGATTGCACTCATACAAGCTTCTGTTCCTGAAGAAACCATTCTGATCTGGTCGATGTTCGGAACATTTTCGGTGATGAATTTTGCAATTTCAGTTTCCAATTCAGTTGGTGCACCAAAAGAGAAACCTTTTTCTGCCTGAATTTTTAATTCTTCTAAAACTTCAGGATGCGTGTGCCCTAAAATTGCAGGTCCCCAAGAATTAATGTAGTCTACATACGTGTTATCATCAGCATCTGTAAGATAAGCACCTTTCGCAGATTTCATAAAAACGGGAACTCCGCCAACTGATTTAAACGCACGCACCGGAGAATTCACACCTCCCGGAATATATTTGTAAGCTTCATCAAATAAAGCTGAACTTCTTTGGTATTTCATTATTAATTAGTTGATAGTTGATAGTAATTAGTTGATAGCGATTATTGTCTGTATTTAAAACTAACAACTTTCAACTAAAAACCAACAACCAAAATTAGTTTCTAGGTTTTTTGTCGATCAGATAAATTAATTGTCCAGCGGATGGCTTTTGACCTTCATCCATTCTGTTTTTTGAGTATAATTTATTGAGTTTGATGCCAAATTTCTGTGCGATATCATACATATCTTCACCATATTCGGCTTTGTAGGTTGCAGTATTTCCATCAGAATTTTTAGATTCGAGGAAGACAACTTCATTTTTTGCCAGTGCAGTTCCTTGCAGCTCGTTCCATTTGATCAGTTTGCTTTCGCTGATCTTAAATTTCTTAGCAATATACTGTACATCGGTATCTTCGGGAATCACAATATATTTCAAGCCTCCATTCGGATGACTTTTTATTAAAATAGAATTAAGAATTTCTGCTTTAGTTTTAATTCTCTCCACTCTTTGCTGTTGTTGCGCATAAGAGGTCGCCTTGTAAGGAACTTTTACAGTGACAGGTGTCGTTGTTTTTTTAGTAGCTTTTGCAGGTTCCATTCTTGCCATGAAAGCACGGTCGTCTTTCAGATCTGGATATTTTTTCAGAATCGCGTATAAAACTTCTTTAGAATCTACCTCATCAAATTCATACAATTTATATTTTTCAATCTTTCCGATAAGAATTGATGCATAACGAGGATTGGTAGCGTAACCCGCTTTTTTTAAACCATGCGCCCAAGCTCTGTAATCTTTCATATCGAGATCAAAAAGTTTGGTGTAATATTTTCTTGTTGCCAAAAATATAGAGTGGTCTTCGTAAGATTGTTTAGGATCGTCATACACACGGAAACACTCATTCGGAGCATCATCGGTGTGCTTCATTGTCTTTCCGGTCCAGTCTTCTTTACATTTTATACCGAAATGATTTTTTCCTTCCTGTGCCAAACGGCTTTGTCCACCACCGGTTTCTAAAAGCCCTTGCGCAAGAGTAATTGAAGCCGGAATCTTATACTTTTCCATTTCTTCCACTGCATATTGAGCAAATTTCTGGATGTACTGATCTTCTGTAGCCCAGGTCTGAGCTGAGAATTTTGATAAAACTAAAAGGCTAATTAGTAAGAAAAGTCTTTTCATGTTTCTTGATTTTTTAAAGCCTGACAAGTAATTTACTTGTACTTTAATATTCGCATGATTACCTCATGCTTTCAGCTTTATATTATTAAATTTCTATTTTGTTTTTCTAAAAGCAAATTGGCTCCTTCTATTCCCTGCAAACCTCCGGTATGAAAACACAGGATTTTGCTCTCTTCCGGAAAATAATCAGCATCAATCATTTCAAACAATTTCAGCATCATCTTTCCTGTATAAACCGGTTCTAAAGGAATTTGAAACTTTACTTTAAAATCATTGATAAAACGAACATTTTCATCATTTATTTTACCATAACCGCCAAAAGCAGCATCGGTTAGATGAAAATTTCTTTTTGAGGTTAACTCCAAAATTTTGTTTTCTAAAGAAGAATCTTCAACTACTTTAAGACCTATAACCTTTTGATTATCTTCACAAAACTCTGAAATCCCCGCCAAAGTACCTCCAGTTCCAACTGCGGTGCAAAGATAATCAAAATCTTTTGTATCGTTATTGAGCATCATTTTTACGCCCTGAACAGCATTTTTATTGGTTCCTCCTTCGGGAATTATTAATGCTTCAGGAAATTCATGCAACAGAAACTCAGTTAGTTTTTCTTTATGTCGGTATTCTTCACGGGTCACAAATTTTAAATTCATTCCGTTTCTTTTTGCTAAAACTAAGGTCGGATTATCACGCCATTTTTGTTCTAATTCTTCACCTCTTATAATGCCTAAAGTTTTAATTCCGGAAAGTTTTCCTGTGGCAGAAACTGCAGAAATATGGTTTGAGTAGGCTCCGCCAAACGTTATAATTAAAGGATTTTCCGGTAGAGTTTCCAAATAATTATTGATATTGTAAAAAAGTTTCCAGTATTTATTCCCTGAAATCTGTGGATGAATGAGATCTTCTCTCTTGATGAAAAGCTTTACTTTTTTATGAATTGTAATTTCCTGAATGGGAATCGTTTCTGTCGGAAGTTGTAATAGCATTTGTTCTAAATGATACTTGTTTTAACAAAATTAGTTTTTTTATTTGAGCTACTTTGGATAACATGGATTTCCTACGAATATTTTTTTAACCACCCCGTCAAAAATTCTTTGAATTTTCGCCACCCCTCCAAAGGAGGGGAATTTTGGAGCGCTAATCTTTTAATTAAAATATTTTCTGAATGCCCAAAATTTTCTTTTTTTTAAATAATTTAAATCATGCTCCATGGCGTAAGCTTCTCTTTCAAATGAAATGGCATGATATGCTAATTGTGCATTTTTGAGTCTGAAAAAGTGATAATAATATTCGGCTATATATAAGATGTAAAAGAAAATTACCAACAGCTCTAATTGCTGTCTGATATGTATTTTTTCATGATTAATCAAGACCCTATTCTTCTTATCTTCAGGATTTTTGATGAAAATAAAAGGATAGAGCGTAATGCCGTTTATTTTTGTATTTTTGAGGAGCTTTTGGCACACAATTATCATGATAACAAATATAAAAGTTTTGATTTAACTTATGGCTCTTTTTGAAATCAAAGAAGGTGAAGACTTTTACTATAACGAGCAAGGTTACAAAGTTTTTACCGAAAAATTTCATCTTAAACGTGGACATTGTTGCAAAAGTGGTTGCAGACACTGCCCGTACGGATATGATAAAAAGACTGACACATTTATAAAAACCAATAAAAAAAATAAATAAAATGAAGAAATATATTTTTATTTTGCTTGCGGCAAGTTTAGGTTTGTCGTCTTGCAGCCCATTCAAAGTACGCTCAGATTATGCTCAAACTGCTAATTTTACGTCTTATAAAACATACAAAATCAGAATCGACGATTTGAAACTGAATGACATCGATAAAGACAGAGTTTTAAACGAATTGTCTAAACAATTGCAGACAAAAGGTCTTCAGCCGGGAGAAAGTCCTGATTTGATTGTAAACGTAAAAGCTAACCACAAAAAAATTACCGATATCAATACCACGAATCCTTACGGAATGTGGGGCTGGGGCGGAGGTTTCGGTTGGGGAATCGGGATGAACAGAACCTGGACCAGCAATTATAACGAAGGTGCTATCATTGTAGATCTGGTAGATGCTCAAACTCAAAAATTGGTATGGCAAGGAATCGGTAGCGGAATCGCTGTAGACAGACCAAAAGCAAAACAAAAACAAATCCCTCAGATTGTAGCTGAAATTATGGCTAACTATCCTCCGGGAATGAAGAAATAAAATTTTAATTTTAAATTATATTAAAAGTCAACACAAAATTGTGTTGACTTTTTTGTGTTCGTTATTTTCGGGAATCAATACTCCATTTTACAAAAAATTAATCTGTTCCGGAAAAAATAATTGTTTTTAAATTTAATAATAGTGTAATTTTACTTTCACCAAATTATTTCAATCTTACCAACAATAATATTATTATGAAAAAACTACTTTTATGTGTAGTATTCTCCCAGCTTGCCTATGCACAAGCTCCGGCAGGATATTACAATGCAGCGAACGGATTGTCTGGAGCTTCTTTAAAAACAGCTTTAAGCACCATTATTACCAACGGTCATCAAGACAAAGGATACAGCGGGCTTTGGACGGCTTATAAAACCACCGACATTGATAAAAATTATGAAAATGACGGTTCTATTCTTGATATTTATTCAGAAAGACCGAGCTCTGTCGACCCTTACAAGTTTACTCCAGGAAATAATCAGTGCGGTACCTATTCTACTGAAGGAAATTGCTATAATCGTGAACACATTGTTCCACAAAGTCTGTTTAATGAAGCTTCACCAATGAAAAATGATGTTCATTTCATCAGAGCTACAGATGGAAAAGTAAATGGTATGCGTTCTAATTATCCTTTCGGAAAAGTGGGAAGCGCAAGTTTTACTTCTCAAAACGGTTCAAAATTGGGAAGCTCTTCATCTGCAGGATTTTCCGGGACTGTCTTTGAACCCATTGATGAGTTTAAAGGTGATGTAGCGAGAATGGTTTTTTATTTTGTGACAAGATACCAAAGCAAATTATCAACATTCTCTACCGGAAATATGATTGGCAGTTCTGCTTTTCCGGGACTGCAAACGTGGGAACTGAATGTACTTCTAGCCTGGCATAATCAGGATCCGGTTTCGCAAGCAGAAATCAACAGAAACAATGCATCGTATACTTTTCAGGGGAACAGAAATCCATTTATCGACAATCCCGCTTATGTAAACCAAATTTGGGGAGGGCAAACTCCAACAACCGATACTCAAGCTCCGTCAACAGTTACTAATTTAACTGTTTCAGGAAAAACATCCAACACCGTTTCTCTTACATGGAATGCAGCAACAGATAATGTAGCCGTAACTTCTTACGATGTATATATGAATGGAAGCTTAAAAACCAATGTTTCTTCAACTTCTACAACAGTTACAGGACTAAATCCTTCTACAAGCTACAGTTTTTACATTAAAGCTAAAGATGCTGCAGGAAACTCTTCAGCCAACAGCACTGCAGTTTCAGCAACGACGAACGCAGGAACTACCAATCCGAATCCGACAGGTTGTGTAAATGAAACTTTTGAGACAATTCCAACAGCCAGTTCGTCATCATATTCAACAAAAACATGGACGAGTAACGGAATTACATGGACGGCAACAGATTCAAGAAGTGATCAAACCATTTCCAACAAAGCAATTACTATAAGAAACGGATATTTGAAATCGAGCAGCTCTGCAAACGGAATAGGATCTTTGACGGTTACAACCCAACTTAAATTCAGTGGAAGTAATGGAAATTTTACGGTTCAGGTAAATGGTGTAAATGTAGGAACAGTTCCTTACAGCACAACGGTAACTACGACGACAATTAACAATATCAACGTTTCAGGAAATGTTGTGGTGACTTTAGTGAATAATTCTACAAGCAACAGAGTGGCGATTGATAGCCTGAGCTGGACTTGCAATAATTCTGCCTCAAGACAAAGCCAAACGATAAATACTATTGCCGAGCCAAAAGAGTTACAGATTTATCCAAATCCTATTACGAATCAGGAAATTTTTGTGAAAGGAGATACGCAAAATATTAAAAAAGCGGAAATATATAATCTACAAGGGAAAGTAATGCAAACTATTAACAATCCTTTCAAAAATGGAAAGTCAATTAAAATTAAAAGCCTTTTGCAGGGTGTTTACATTTTAAAGCTTGATGAATCTAGTCTGAAATTTATGATTAAGTAAGTTTTAGAAAATATAAAAAGAGGCTGTTTCAATTTTGAAGCAGTCTCTTTTTATATATATATCGCGGGTTTTTAGATGATAATTGAAAGTAAATTGGTTTGCCACGAATGCACGAATTTTATGAAAATATTTAAAAATTAAAGCTTTTTCGGATAAAATACAAACAAATACAACAATTTAAAAATCAATTAATTACAACAAAACCTACATAAATTTAACGCAAATGGAAACAAAGAATTTTAAATATTGACTGATTTTAAGTTAAACAACGGCGTAAACTTAACAAAGAAATACAATGAGAAATTACGGGAAATTTAAAAAACTGTTTAATTTATATATTTTCAATTGAAAATTCAGTGGAATAGGAAACTGAAAATTCTTTATAAGAATATACTGCATTCAAAGATTCAATCATTCCATTGTCTTTAAAAACCGTTACATTTCCTGTGAAATCATCTTGGTTTTCTTCTTTACTTTTTAAGGTTTGATGTAATAAAATTTCTTCTTTGCTATCCGTCAATTTTGCAGTCTGCTGAACGTTTAATAAGGTTTTATCTAAATACATTTCAAAAAAAGACTTTCCGTTTTCAAAAGGATTTCGGAAAGATGAAAAGTAGTTTTTCAAAAACCAATCTTCTTTTATTTTCTGATCAAAAACATCAGGATTTAAGACAACGTATTCAAATTCTTCAAGATATATTTTAGCATATTTATCGGGGAAAAAATCTAATAATTTAGCCTTAATCTGATTAAAATTTTTTAAGACTTCCCTTGTAATTCCGGTGCGTAAAATCTGTCCTTTAGGATTCACAAAAACTTCGATTGGATATAAAGACTTCATACTTTCAATCGCCAAGCTTTCCATTTTTGTATTATTCTGATTTGAAAACTGATCTTTGGTAAAATGAAAAAGATGATCATCAAACTCGTTTTTTATCCATTGTAGTGATGCGATATACGAAAAACGGTTTTCAACGGTTTTACCTTCAGCATTAGATGATTCTTTAATTTTAATCTTAAATTTTTCATCAAAACCAATCGGATCAAACGCAATTTTCGGGTTTAATTCCTGACTTTTAAAAGGAGCATCATTTTTATCATTATATACTTTGATTTTCGCAAAATCGGGTAACAATAGTTTTTTTCCGGGAACCAAATGATCGACAATCCTGTCTTCTTTCAGACAATGTTGATTGTGAAATTCTTTGAGATAAACGGGATTTTCAAGCCTTATTTTTTCAGCAATATTTTCGAGTGTATCTCCGGGAAGTATAAAATGGATCATCATATTTTTATAAATGCCTTTATGATATTGTGTTTATGAAAAGAGATCATTAATTTACTAATTATTTTTAAAACTAAGTTTGATTATTTAGCTTTTTTGTGATCGGCTTTCTAAGTTTTTAGACATTCACTTTGATCTCTACTTTTTCTTTAGCTTGTAGGTTGTAATTTCACCCGTGGTTTTATCAAGTAAATCGCTGGTCAGAATAAAGTCATCATTTTTTCTTATAATTGAAAATTTTGAATCGTTGTTATCTTTTTCCTGTAGAATAATTTTGTTTGGATTATTATTCAGGATAATTAAATCTTTGTCAAAAGTCTCATCATAGCTATCTAATCGAAAGGTCGCTTTATTATCTTTAATATCAATATAAATCATCGCATATGCACGTGGATCAGCAGATTCTTCTTTGATCAGAAGAAAATTGCATTCATATTTCCCATTCCAGCTTTTACTTATTGCACTATTTTTTAATATGAAATCCCATTTTTTTAAAACTTTATCTTTACCGAAAAATAAGACTGAATACCTGTCTTTCTGATTTTTTATTTGGACTTTATTATTTGCAGAATTATAATCAGTAAATTTGAATACATCAACTATTTTGTATCGTTCCTGATCTTCATTTAACACCAACTTTTCTATACTGAACAAATAATCTTCTTCATTATTTTTTTTATAAATAGAATACGTTAAACTATCATTTTCATGTATTTTACCTGACTTAAGGAAAGTGTAGGTATTGAGTTCATCCCCCGAATAAAATTCTTTTCCTACATAAAGCTCATCCTTATCCTCGATTTTACTAATTTCTTTAGGAAAACTAGCTTTCGAAGGAGATACTTCTTTCGTATTTTGCTCTTTACAATTAATTAGGATTAATATTAAAAAAATCCACTTTAGTTTTAAGATTATTTTCATATTACTAAAAAAATATCCATATTTTTGACTTTAGACTGTTTATTATATATTTTAGTGCAGTTCTTTTTTGTATTGCTTATTACTTTCGAAAGTTCTGCTATGGATTTTTTCAAATCAACATTAATATTTTGACTGCACTTTTCCGTATAACCATCCTGCCATGATTCAGATTCGCTTTGAATTTTTTTTAAAATAAGCTTATTATTTATACCCGAAACAAAATAGGTATTCTGAAGATATCCTCTATCCGGAAATTGGGTAATAATTTCGAATCCTTCTTTCGTCTCTTTAATATCAGTTATCTGATTTCCTCCGTCTTCAGAAAAGTTAGTCGATTTTAGAGCCAAATTATAATTACTGACTTTATCTCCTAAAAATAACAATAATTCATCTCCCAAATAACGATTATGACTCACAATTTATCTTTAATTCCATCTTTGTTTACATCAAATGTTTTAATGAAATAATCTGTATTGTTAGTATATTGATTAAGATTTATTGTTTGGACCTTTTCAGTATTATTGGCTTCTACTCTATCATTTTTCAGAATTGGCTTCTTTTGACAATTGGCAAGTAAGAAAGAAAATAGTAATACTAGAATGGTAATTTTATTCACAATTTGTCTCAATTTTTATTTTTCAACTTTTTCAGAAATGATTCATTAACGTCCTGAAATTTGATCTTGCCGAGATTCTTTTGAGTCCAGACTTTAGAAGGTATTTTTTTATCATGATTGCTTTTATCAAAATATTCTTCTCCATATTTATATAAAAAGATTTCATTGTTTTCTATCTTAAAAGTAGTAAAACCATTTACTAAAACATTGTAATCATAACATGTCTGTGCTTCAATCGTAAAGTAGTTATCTTTTACAACGATATTACTAAAGCCCTCAGAGGCACACGTATTTTCTACAGAATAAATCAAGTTATTATTTTTTTTCCATAATTCAAATCCGCTGTTAGTACCCTTAAAAATTTTTATTGGCAAACGGAAATGTTCCTGATCAAATTTATCATTTAAAGATGTGTTTTTATATATCTCAATCTTATCTTTAATACCATCTCCATTTAAATCATGGATAATCTCCTTAACTGTCGCCATAGAAATTTTACTTTCCGGTGAATTTCCCTTCGCAATACTTTTAACTAAATCTTTTAAATCAATTCTTTGTTGTCTTTTTAAGTTCTTCAATTCCATATCCGGTTGCGTAGTTTTTCCTTTAAAAAAAACAAAAGGTAACTCTCGCTGATTATCAGGCATCGTGTGATCGTCATCTCTCGGATAATTATTATCTAGAGAAACCAATAATTTTTTATCTTGATCAACTGCTAATTCTCTAATATCATTGGGATAAGCCCAAAAATTCTTATCTCCGTATCTCTCATCTTTCAATCCTGGATTAAAATATAATTGCAGAATCTCGTCATTATTTTTAATCTTATAAATTGCATAATCTACCCCATCTTCATATCCTTGTGCTCTTATGACCTCTTTTTTATTATTATCATCTAAATCTGCAAACCATTTATAATTAATGGAAACAAAAGGATAAGAAAATTCATGAATAAGATTTCCATTTTTATACCAATATTCAAAATATTTCTCAGAAAGCGAGTCGACTGCGGTAACAATCAATTCGTCGTCAGGATCATTATCTATATTAATTTTCTCCTGTTTTTCAATTTTTAAGTTTGAAGGAATATTTTTTAATATATCGGTTTTAACTTCATTAATCACTGCCTTCTGATCAGCCTGTTTATTCTGTTTACAAGAGAAAAATATTGAGAAAAGAAAAATGCTGTAGAATATTTTAAAATTTATCATATTAAGTTCCTGTTTGAGTTGTTTGATTTGGATTAATATTTACAGCCCTTCCTAATTCAGGAATTTCTGTAAGCGGACTAAATGAAGGTTTAGACATTTTTGCTTTTCTAACTTCAAAATGTAAGTGAGCCATTTTTGCAGCCTGACCATTAGCATTTCCTGTCTGCCCGGTTTTACCAATAGGGTCACCAGCTTTCACCTCACCCGTGACATATTCTGAAAGGTGACAATACATTAGAAAATATTTTTGACCTTTATAATTACCTTCTAGGAAGATTCGATGTCCGTATCCAGTAGGATCTTCCTGATATGTGATTGTTCCGTCGATCGAAGCGTATATTGGTGTACCAACAGGGGCATAAAGATCTAATCCATCGTGCTTTCCACCGGTTCTACCATGGAAATCACTTTTACCAGGAGACCATTGTGTTTCTGAATACCAACCTCTCAAGACCATTGTATCTAAAGGTTGATGCCATGCAGAATCTTGTTCACCACCACTGCATTCTTTAACATTTTTCTAATAAAATTGGATTTTCTCCATCACTTTCTCTAATTAATGAAAAATCTTTGCCTGTATAATCTATTTTTTGTTTTTTAATATTATATAAACCTTCCCAATGCAGTTCTACTTTACCATCTTTTTTTATAAAAAACTTCCCTATTATTTTATCTTTTGATATTTCCGATTCTGTTATTCTTAATGAAGTATCTACCCAATCTTTTTGGTCAGCTATTTGTTTAAATTTTAAAATATATTCATTCTCAAATCGCTTTTCGACTTGTACTTTTATATATATAGAATTTCCGTACAACGAAATCAAACCTTCATCTTTATTTATATTAAAAGTTGTAAGTCCATTGTCACAACTCACTGCCCATGATCCTTTTAAATCCGAAGGAAAAGTTTTTTCTTCATTGACAGCTTTATTTTGTTTTAAAAATAAATTTGGAAAATGTGAAATAAAAAAGTTATTATCTGCATAAGGAGGTAAAATTTTAGATGATTTTTTTTTCACTAATTCCCATTCATTAGTTTTTAAATTATATAAAAATATTTCTGCAATAGCATTTTTTGTTAACCAGATACTCTCCAAAGTACAGCCATCTTTTGAATCCAAGTACTCTTTTTTTATAAAATAAGAAAAAACATTATATGCATTTAGATTATTTTTTATTAAAGCCTCAATTTTTTTATTATCTTTTTCAAAATCATAAGTATTAAAATCTTCCTTTTTATAATAATCATGTGACCAAAATAATTGTAAATCTTTTTCTTTAGGCACAAAATGAACACTGAAATATCCTTCGTTTTTACAATCTAAATAACTGAAATAGGGATGATCAGATAAATTTGATTCATCTATAGCTAAATTATATGTAGTAAAATATTTTTTATTGAAAAAATCAATTTGATCTTGATTAGGTTTTACTTTTTGTGTACTTGTTATTGTTTGAATATTATCTTTTGCAGTTCCTTTGCAAGACATTAACAATAATATTCCTATTGCATATAATAGTTTACTTAATTGCATTTCCATTAGTATCAAATTTTGTTTTCATATAATCTTCCGGCTGTAATCTATCTTTGCCAAAGAAAGTCACTAAGCCTGCTCCATCAGCACATGCTTCAATGTGAACATGCCAATTCTCTTTTTTAATTCCCCTACCTGAAACACCATTTGGCAAACTACCATCTGAAGCATTGCCCGTCGATCCAGAAAGAGCAATTTTTTCTCCATGTTTTACTTTTTGCCCTTCCGTAACATAAACCTCATCTAAATGGCAATATAATATATATACTGTATTACCATTTTTATCTTTTGATTTTACATTAACAACATTTCCTAGCTTCAAAGATCCATATTGGTTGGTTTTAAAAGATGTTACAATTTTTTCAACCGTACCACACATTATTGAATGTACATCTTTGTATGTAGAGCCGGATAAAATATCAATTCCTTTATGACCTCTTGTACTACCATATCTATTATTATTTTTCCCTCCGTTATCACTACTTATTTCTGGATTTTCCCAAACATCGGCATAATTAAAACACTGAGAAGAATCAGGAGTACAAGCTTCTGAAGATTCCTCTTGTTGACATTCTCCTACCCTAAAAGCATCATATGTTTTTTTAAAATAATCTTTAGCTGCTTTCCATTTAAACCCACTTTCTCCAACTACTTTTTGTCTTATTTTTTTAAAATCATTATCACTGCTTGTTTTTGAAGTGATTGTGTCTGCTAACTCCCATATTTTATGTTTTTCCCAATAAGCAATCGCTGTTATAACTGCATAGTCAATTTCCTCTACTTTTTCTGGATGGCTGACTAATTTTTCTTCTCCAGCATTCGCTTGTGGTAAAACATTATATTCTACAGGGAAAATTTCTTTTATAACTTCAGAAATCATTTTGTAATTTCCTCTTCCGGTAATTTGTTTCAGTCCCCTTCCTCTAAACTTCCAACCATCTCCGCTTGCCTCATTCCCATTTCCATTATCATAACCATTTCCTAAAGCATACAAATAATTATATAGTCTGGTTTGTGGACGGTCTAAGCAATATGTAGACAGAAGACCATTTCTTTCTAAAGTTCTAGCCCTATCTCCAAATGCAGATTTTGCTGAATCTACAGAATGATTTATTTTACCTTCAATAATCCAATCTCCATGTATACCTAAGGTTTCCACTCCAACTTGTGCAAAGAAATGTGCTTTGCGTAAACACGTATTCAGATGGAGGTCTTTACCTTCATCTTTTCTTTGTTTTATAAATTTATTTAAACTATCCACTATTTTTTGTCTAAAATCTTTTTGCTTCGAATATACATCAAAAGAATTTTCTATATCTTTTAAAGTAATTTCGGCTTCACATCTAGGACACTTAGAGCCTACCTCAAAATAAGCCCCATCCGCTTTCAAAAATTCTTTATCATGTTGTTTTTCTCCTTGGGCTTTGGCTTGAAGATAAAGAAGTTCTTTTTCTTTTTTATAAAGCTTAAACTTAATTGTTTGGTCTTTTTGATATGTTTTTATCTCAAGAGCTTTTTCGATATCATCAATGTAAGCAGTTTTACCATCAGCTATTTTTTCATTATTCGTATTTCCATTTTTTGCGTTTTTCAAAATGGCTTCTGCAACTCTTTTTTTAGAATTTTCATCGGTAACTTTATTTTCACCACCAAATTTGTAAGTGTATTCCCCATCTTCTTTTCCTTTAGAAATCTTCTCTTTCCATTGTTTCAGTTCATCACCAGATTTCGGTCTCAGATGAACAGGAATTTTCACCATTCCGTTTTCTATTTTCCCTGTGAACTCACTTTTTTCAGTTCCCGGAACTTCTCCTGTGGTCGGAGTAGCCTGATCCATTTGTTCTTCACTAATTTCTAAAATTGGTAAAACAGCGCCTGCAGAACCTTTAATTAATCCATCTTTTTCTTTAATGATAATCGTAGCCTGTTTGTCACTGAGACCTGAACCTGCTGTTTTTGCCACCAAATATAATTTTGTATCTAAAGGTGCAGAGGTAATTTTCTTTAATTCTGCTCCCAGTTTAAAGGTTTGGAAACTTATTTTTTCATCTTTATTGTAAACCTCTCTGGAGAGAGCCTGTTTAATGGCTTCCAGAGTTGTATATTCTTTTTTGTCTGCCAATGTTTTTACAGCAGGCTTTCCAAAAATAATTTTTGCGATCTTTTCTTTTTCTGCATCAGTAGCCGTTTTATTGCCGTTGCTTCCAAACTTATATTCTAAAGTTCCGGCAGCTTCACCTGTTTGCTTGGTGTATTCTTTTTTAGCAAAATAAGCATCCAATAATTCTTCCACCGAAGAATCTTCTACAATACTTACCGTTTTCCCTTCATTAGACTGCGGAGTCGGTGGCTGATCAGCTTGAATCGTTCCCTGAGCTTCCTGATAATCATGTAATTCTTCAGATGGATTTGGACTCTGACCAGCCACTTGCCTTTCTTCCATCTGTGATGCCGGTTTTTCTGCAGCAGGAGAATTTTCAGCTCTGGGTTGAGCATTATTTGATGAAGTTTCAGGTGTTGATTGAGGCGGAGTACTAGGATTATTTGCTGGTTGCTGTGGCCTTGATTGAGGAGTTGGCGCAGGTGTATGCAAAGGATTATTTACATTGACATTATCTGTTGCATGTTTATTGTGCGAAAAATATTCTACGGTGACATAAAACTCAAGTTGTTTGAGATCAGTTTCTCCCTGCATTGCCTTTTGCATCAAAGCTCGGGTAAGCATAAACTCGGCTGTAGCAACTCCGGTTTTGTCTACGGTAGCTTCTTTAGTTTCAATTAAAAGATTTTTTGCATCATGTCCTTCTCCTGTTGCATCATCTTCCCAAAGAGTAAATTTTAATTTTTTACCATTCAAATTCACACATTGAGCGCGAGCTCTCATTTTTTCTCTAAAACTGAAAACTGTTCCCGGTGAATCATCCACATACTGAAGTTCTACTTTTTCAATTTTCGGAACAACTTCAGGTTGAGGATTGATTTCAATTGTTGATGCACCTTCTCCTTCAGGCTCAAAAAGATAGGCTTCTAAACGATAGGTATGCTTTTGTGCAACTTCTCCGAAAGTAAAATTCCCAACACCCGTTTTCTTGATATTGGTTGTCGTGAATCTTCCGTTGGATCTTTTTTTAAATAATTCCCAAGTAACATTAGCCGGATTTCTTTGGTTTTGTGGTGTGGAAGGATACCAATCTGTAACTGTGTAAGTAACCGCCTCCCCCACTTTTGGTGAAGGATTTCCGGATATTTTTGAAACTCCTTTTTTAGACATTTCAGGAAAGTTTAATGATTAATAAGCGTCGATTTCGCTTTCCATTACTGTTTCTTTGAAGTCATTCACATCCACAAGAGGATTTACATGCCTGATTACTTTTGCATCAGCATTTTTCACATTCTTTTTACTCATTTCACCACGTTGCCCGTGATCTTTAATCGTAATTTTCCCACCTGTTGTACATTGCAGTTCAGAAACTTCTGTCACACATTTTTTGCCCATCACCAAAACTTTTTCGTAAGTTTTTTGCCATTTTCCGGCTGGAGCATAAGCACAAGGAAGATAGCCACCCGAACTGGGTTTTAATTTACATTTTCCAAAACTTGGCCCTGATGGATCAAACTGAAGGTCATCTTCTGTAACGGCTAAATAATCTGCATTGCCGGCAGAATCATTCCAGAAATGTTTGTTGTGAGCATTGACGATATGCTTAGGAAACTGGTCTCCTTGGTTACACTGGCATGTTCCTTTTTGAACGACGAAGTGTTTACCATCATGAGATGATGATTGAGTAGACATAATGTGATGTTTGGTACTCAAAGATAATAAAAAGTATTCTAACATAAAAAAAACGGAAAATTAATTTTCCGTTTTTTTTTATATCATAACTAATTAATGTTGAGTATATTCCGGCTCATCTACAGGAAGCATTGTTGGCATAAAATATTCGTTTAGCCAATAGAATTCCTGCCCGTTCTGCTTAATTTTCACCGCAGGATTATTTCGGTATGTAAGCAATCTGTCTGCAAGATCTTTGTAATATTTAAAATAAGTTCTAGCCTCTTCATTAGTGATAATATCAGATTTCATCCAACCTTTAAGCATAAATTTTGACATTTTTTCTTCGTCAGAATTGTCAAAACCTGTACTTACACCCACTGCATAAGACATCGGTTGCTTATATAATTCTCCTTTGTCTAAAAACTTAAGCGTAGGATTGTATTTTTTTAATAATTTAATGTATTCTCTGACCGCTCTTCCTTGCTTAAAATCTGTTCTTGCAGCACCCGTATTTTCATAAACTTCTTTGTAGAAAGCTTTTAGCTGATCATATTCAGATTCTGAAACAAGAATACCTTTTTCCATATTCTGTTTATAATCCATCAGTTCTTTAGGAATATATCCTTTCGCTAAAAACGGGTTACCATAATTGATAAGCTGAGCTGCAATACCTGCAGGAACAGGATTCGTCAATCCCGGATACAGATATTTATATTTGAAGTCTACTTCCGTTTTTCCTGCACCCACCGAAGAATGAAAACGTTCATTCAAAGATTTATCAATCATTTCATTATCATAAGTCACCTGAGCAATCAGACTATCTACAGATTTCACCAAAAGACCCGGTGCAGTAATATCTCCTTTTTTAGGAAAGATTACGAATCCCTGAGCCATACTTTGTTTAGGAAAGTCTAAAGAAAAGAAACCTGCATCTCCTTCTATCAGATTAAAATTATTCTTGGTTAAGACCTCACTTTGATTGATAATTTTCTGCTTTTTTAATTCAGCGACATTTTTGGCCGTATTGGTCACAACATTCTCTGAGATTAAGACAAAATCGTTGTAAGTATCGGAAGAGCGAGCATTCGTCTGGAACATTATAAGCCTTGCCTGAGCCTGCGTTAATGATCCAATCACACTATACATATTTCCGCTTCGGTTGGCAGAAGTACCGATAGTAACTACAATATTAGCTTCGTCCGGAACATCAGAAAGTAAATTTCCAGCGGCAATCAAACCTTCATTTACAGGCTGATTCCCAATATTACTCGGACAATTCATTTCATTCATCTTATCTTCAATAAATGCCATTACCTTATTGTAATCTTTACTTAAAGGTGACGGAATCACATTTTCTCCACAAGAATTATTTTTATATAAAACAACTCCGTATTTTACAGAATTAAAGTAAGTAGGCTTTTCAAATTTTAACTGAAGATCCTGCAAAAGTGAGCTTACAATTGGTATGTAAGGCTTATTTGCTTCACTTATATCGACAACAAAAACAATATTTATTTTCTTGTTTTTTTCAATTATCTCTTTGTAACGGTCAAAAATAATAGGCTCTCCCAGCACATTCTTAACAAAGTTTTTACTGTAGTCTAAAACATTGGTAAAATATTTCGTTTTCACATCTGGCTTTGCTTCTTCGTTTAAGGCTAATGTTACAGGATAAATATTTTCAAGAGGTGGTCTTTTATTGACATCTGTCAACAGAACAGCGGTACGATTTTCTTGATCAGCAGCTCCGGGAGAACCTTCATGAATTCCTAACGTGGTTTCTTTTATACCTGTTGGGTTTTTCATTTTCACGGCAGAGCGCTCTCCCCAGGCCGAAATTACATTAGAACTCACCCAACCGTATAAGCCTGTACTTATACTGTCCATATCGATTCTGGGCTTTTTCCCGACTAAAAAACGTTTGTTATTTTCTGCTTGCTTATAAACGTACACCATTTGTCCGTTTGGAATTTTCACATCGGCAGCCTCAATAAGGCTTGGCGAATTGAAAACCATAATAGAGTCGTTTTTATAATATCTTTCTGCACTTTTTATAACATCAGGATTATTGGGAACAACTGCTACTCGAACGGGATATCCGGTTTTTTCGCTTTTTAAAGAGTTACTCCAAAGCAACAGATCAGATTCTGAGATCCAGCCATAGGTTTTTATTGATTTTGACGAAACTTTTTTCATTAAAGCATCAGGAATATATTCTGCTACTTTTACCATTCCGTCTCTGTGTTTTAAAACCATTAAAGGTTCCAAAAACTTTACTTCTTTATATGATTTCTCATCATTTTTATCGAGGTAAGCTGTATTTCTTGATCGGTCTGAAATAACGATCCAAGGTGCAGATTTTTTTGGAAAACCATTGATTACAGACGCATTGTCGATCTGCCCATATTGTTGTGGCTCAGGAGTTTTTTTTGACGGTAATTTTACCTGACAGCTCGTCAGTAAAACTGAAAGCCCGATGTAATAAGCCGCTAGAGGAAATTTATTTTTCATCTTAATTTTCTTTATAATTGGTGTGATGCCCGATAACGAACAATTTATTATTTGCTTTGGTTGATGTCAACTTTGGTTACACAAGTCATTCCGTCATCAAAATTCAATTTTACAGACTGTATCACTGTATTTTTATCAAACTGAAGACCCGCACAATACAGGTAAAAATTATTGACTTTGCTGTCGGCAACTTTTACAATTGTATTTTCATTGTTACACAGATAAGTTTTCAAAAGATAGTTGTAATGCATATTGAAGCTGTTACCATTCGCAATCTGCTGCAGATGATATTTAAAATCATTATCTTTTTTAGCATACAGTTCGTCTAAAGTCGGCTCTTCGTCCTGCATAGAATTATACGCCTGTAAAATCTTTATACGATGCTGAATTGGCTCTAAATCTTTCTCCGTGTAAAGCGTAACTACATAATCTCCCGGTTTTTGAAACGCATAAATAGCTAATTTGTCTTTAGCATCGATTTTTCCGCTCTCACCAAACCTCCAGGTAAACTGCGTAGCATCTGAAAGGGCACGAAACTGCACATTTTCATATTGCATTGCCTGAGTCTGAGCATCAATTTTAGTTACCGTGGCTGCGCTGTCTTTAGGTTTTGGTATTCCTCTTGAAGAAACTATGATCGGAAAAGATTTAGAATATTTATTATCAATAATCAAGGTTACATTATAATAACCCGGCTTAGTGTAAAAATGAATTCCTTTATCTTTTTCTGAAGTCTGGCCATCCCCAAAATCCCATTTTTTGAATTTCGCAAATGATGTTTTATCATTGAATGTTAACGTATCACCAGTAGAAAGTGTAGAGGGAAAAACTACTCCTTCAATATCATCTGCCGAATGAATGACCTTTTTTTGCAGCCACAATGCAACGAGTGCAGCAATAAGCAATGTGACGATTACACCAATAATGATGTTTTTCCTGTTCTTTTGAAAATAGTTCATAGTAAGTTTTTGTGATGTGTTTTGTATATTTTTTGGTGTTATCTCGGGTTTAAAGAATTATTCCGTTCTCTCAGGGTCTGGCTTTTTTCTTTGTATCCCAACTGGCATTCTTCAAACTGTTTTTCAAATGTTTTGGTCGTTTCGTTCATCTTCATAATTCTCTCTTTATCAACCATATTCATTTTGATAAATTTTCCTATTTGCGGGAAAGCCATTTTTCGTTGATCATGGACCACAACATTCTGAAATGTGTTAGCTAAATCCTGTATTGCATATTCAGCATCGTTTCTTTCTACAGGCTGTTGAATTTCCATAGAAAGTCTATTAACTCTTGCTGAGGCTGTATCAATTAATTTTAAACCTATTTTCTGCTGCTGATCAAACTTTACTTTCTGATCTAATATCTGCAATGCATTAGTATCTGCCTCAGAAAATGGAGATGAAAAACCCTTCAGAAAAATAACTCCCAGAAAGAAAAGAGCAACAATAAGCATTAATATGAGGTAAAAAAATTGGTAATGCTTTTCTTTTTTTGATAATGTAACTTGTCCCTGCATAGTTTCTAAACTTTATAATGTAATTATCTTCTGCGCCCTGTAAATTTTCTGGAGGGATCTATTCTCATCTTGTTGCTGATCTGACTAGATTTCCCCTGACATTCCTGAACATCGCGGATGGCAATCTGCTGTTTGGCAGAAACAGTCACAATCTGACTTTTAAGATTAAGCATCGGCTTAATTTTCTGCATTAAAACGGCATAATGCTTTAAATTGGTAGCACTGTCGGTGCCCATAATTTCCTGAGCTTCGCGAACGTTATCTAGAATGTAAGTACGCAAATAGTTATCGTTGTAAGCTTTATCAGAATCATAAAGCTCCATTCTTGCATAAATACTGTCAATGTGAGTATGAAGAAGATTATTACGATTCAACAGGTCACGGTATGCACGAACTTCTTCATCAACACCGGTAAGTTGCCTGTCGTAACTCTTAAAAAAGAAGAATACTGCAATAAAAGATATTGCAGATAATATAATAAATGAAAGTATAAACTTCCATATACCTAATCTTACATCGGATTTGTTTAATTTTTTTTCTCTATTAGAAGACATGGTTGTGATTTGATTTGGATTGTGAAAATAGGAAAAAAAACATTTATGTACAAAATTAAATTTAATGCATACAATACTATTCACAATTTTTTAATGTAAAGTTTAATTTTCAGATCCGAAAGATTTTCTTATTTTAGTCAGCAGAATTTTATTTTGCCATACCAAATCACAAAAATAAAATGAGTAAACTACTGACCAATACGGTAAGATTTTCTATTGCCGACAGCGATTTTTATTTTAAAAAAATAATGATCAAAACGCTGTTGGAAAACCCATTCAATATGCTACTCAATGACTGTAATAACGGCCATGAGCTTATTAACCGGATCTACAGAAAGCAAGAAGATGTTTTCATCATCGAGCTGTTTATGCCCGTGCTCAGCGGGATGGAAGCCATAAAGTTTATCCGGAAAAATAATAGTGAAACCCCAATTATCACCTATTCCGGAACTTATCAGGAAGACATGGCAGATATTTTAGATAAAATCCCCAATGTCTATTACTGCCAGAAAAACAGCAATATTATAAAAGACATCATCAAGGGACAAATTACCTCCCAGGAATTTGATTATCCTGCGTATTCTGAAAATTGGAAACAACAGCCTTTGGCAGTTCAGGAATATATGAGTCGTCAGAAAAAAAGTCAGGAAGAGCTTTCTTCGACAGAAATTTTGCTAATGAAATTCTGCTATGAAGGTTTCAGTAATAAAGAAATTGGTGAAAAGCTCAATCTAAGCACACGTACCATCGATACGTACATCAACAGACTTACAGAAAAACTTGGTTTAAAAACAAAACTGCATCTCATTCGCTTCTGTGTAGAGAACGGATATTACAATTCCAGCATGTAAAAAAAGCACTCTTTTTAGCGGCATACTATACTAAAGATAGAATTCTCAGTAGTTTATGTGAAACATTTTTCGCGTGAATTTGCTACTATTCAATTTTTTTAACTAAATTTGCACACCTAAAATTTAAAATTTACAAAGGAAATGACAAAGGCAGAATTGGTAAACACCATCTCAAATAAATTGGGGACCGAAAAGAATGAAACACAGAAAGTTGTAGAAGCTTTTATGCAGGAGATCAGAACTTCTATGTACAATGGAGACAATGTTTACTTAAGAGGTTTTGGATCTTTCATAGTGAAGACAAGAGCAGCAAAAACGGGAAGAAACATCTCTAAGAACACTGCAATAGAAATTCCTGCACATAACATCCCTGCTTTCAAGCCATCAAAATCTTTTGTGGAGAAAGTAAAAACTAAGGTTGCAGTAAAATAAAGAGAAATAATTAATATTAACGAGTTACTAAAAAAAATTTAAACATTATGCCAAGCGGAAAGAAAAGAAAAAGACACAAGGTTGCAACACACAAAAGAAAGAAAAGAAGAAGAGCGAACAGACATAAGAAAAAATAATCTCCTTCGGGATTTTTAGTATAATAATATAGTTGGTGTTTTTAATTTTTTAATATTCACCGACTATATTTTGTTATGTAAATAAGTAATAAGTTGAGCAAATGAGCAATCATTACCTCAAATTCATCACCAATCTTTTTATCTTTAATTTTAAAAATGAAGAAAGAACTAATAGTTTCGCATGAAGATGATCTTACAAAGATTGCTTTGCTGGAGGATGGAAGACTATGTGAACTTCATGAGGAAGAAGACAAAAATGATTTTGTAGTAGGAGATCTGTTTATAGGAAAAGTAAAAAAACTTGCTCCCAACCTTAATGCCGCATTTGTAAATATCGGATACGACAAAGATGCATTTTTGCATTATCAGGATTTGGGACCGCAATACCTTACTTACCGAAAATTTTTAAAAGATTCGGTATCCAAAAAGCAGGTTTCATCAGGCTTGAAAAACTTTGAGATTCAGCCTGAAATCGACAAAAACGGGACTGTAGATAAGATCATCGCCAAAGATGATATCGTTTTATTACAAATTACCAAGGAGCCAATCTCCACAAAAGGACCCAGAATTTCTACCCAAATTTCTTTAACAGGACGTTTTTTGGTTTTGATACCTTTCGACAATAAAGTTTCAATATCAAAAAAAATAAGCAGTTCTGAAGAAAAAATAAGACTTCGCACCCTGATCGACAGTATAAAACCGGAAGGTTTTGGAGTCATCATCAGAACAGTAGCAGAAGGAAAGAAAGTAGCTGATCTCCATAATGATATGAATCAACTGATTCAGAAATGGGAGAATACTTTTAAGAATATTCAGAAAAACAAAGTACCTTCTAAAGTCTTGAGCGAAGATGATAAAGCTTCATCGATCTTGAGAGATAACTTTAATCAGGATTTTGTAAATGTCTTTTGCGATGACGAGCAAATGGTAGACGAAATGAAAAATTATCTGGAAGTGATAGCTCCGGAACGAAAAAACATCGTTCAGTTCTATGACTCCCATATTCCTCTTCTCGAATATTATAATGTAGAAAAACAGCTTAAACAAAGCTTTGGAAAACATGTAAATATTCCTAGTTCAAAGGGCGCCTATCTGGTGATAGAACACACAGAAGCGCTGCACGTAATCGACGTCAATTCCGGAAATAATATTACCGCCGGAAATAGTGCCAATAAAGAGCATGCACTGCATGTAAATAAAATGGCAGCCACAGAAATAGCAAGACAATTGCGTCTTCGCGATATGGGAGGCATCATCGTGATCGATTTTATCGACATGACCAATCCCGATCACAGAAGAGATTTGTATGAGCATTTTAAAACAGAAATGAGCCGAGACAAAGCACGTCACAAGATTTTACCACCAAGTAAATTTGGATTGATACAAATTACAAGACAAAGAAACCGTCCGGAAAAACAGATCGACACCAAAGAAGAAAACCCCAACAAAGATGGAGAAATAGTAGCTCCGATCGTAATTGTTGAGAAAATGGGAGACACCATCAGAACCATTATGCAGAAAGAAAAAGGAAAACTTTTCCTGCATGTACACCCTTTCGTAGAAGCTTACCTTACTAAAGGTCTTAAAAGCATCCAGATGAAGTGGTTTTTGAAGTATAAAAAATGGGTCACCATTATCCCCAGGGATTCTTTCAAGTACTTAGAATACAAAATCTACAATTCTAAAAAAGAAGAATTGAGCGGATATTCTAATTAAAAAAACATTCTACAACCTCCAGTTTTCTGGAGGTTTTTTTATTTTCTGATAAAATATTCTAATAATTCAACGCCTTGCACAATTTTCGGATACCGTCATGTCAAATAAATGATGATTTACGTTTTAGTATTTCGTAGTTAAATGAATCGAAGATTCGACGAAGTCAAATACCTTTGTTTATCTTATTAAATACATTTATTATAAAAACTTTGTTTTTCCTAGCGATAAAAAATACAAGGAAAAACAAAGAATTATAAGTAAATACTGACATCAAGTTAATTCATCCTTTTTCTCAAAAATCACATATAAATACATTTATTTTGTTGAGAAAATTATCTTTAATTAACATTTTTACGCTTCCTTTCTACAAGATATATTACTAAATTTGAGCTATGGAAAGTTTTGGTAAAGATCTTTTAAGAAAAATAAAAAATGCAGGATTGGCCGGCGCCAATGCCCACGGAATTTTCTCACCTCCTTCACGTCCCGTATTCACCTATGATCAGGTTTTAGAGAAAAATCCGAAATTTGCAGCCGTAAATATCGTTTTATATCTAAAAGATAATGAGTGGTACTTCCCGCTGATTGTAAGATCCGAAAACGAAAGAGACCGCCACAGCGGACAAATTTCTCTTCCCGGCGGAAAGCGCGAAGAGCTGGATAAAGATTTTGCCCAAACCGCCATCCGCGAAACTTCAGAAGAAATAGGCATCGAAAAACATTATGTGAGAATTATAAGGGAGCTCTCCCCTATTTATATTCCGCCAAGTAATTTTTATGTTTATCCTTTTATTTCGTATACCAAAAAAAATCCTGAATTTATCCTTCAGCAAAGTGAAGCTGTCGAAGTGATAGAATTTCCTATCACCTCATTCTTAAACTTACCAGACAGTCCGGAAATTATGGCACTTCCCGGAGCTGGCGGACATGAAGTTCCGGTAATAAATTTTAACGGATACATTATTTGGGGAGCCACAGCGATGATCCTGAGCGAATTCAGCCAGTTGATTAAAAAAATGTAACTTTGCAACTATTATGTTTAATTGAAAAATGGCGAAAAAGAACATTTTTACCGATTCATTCGGAACACCTTATTTTTTAAAAAGATTAATCATTTTCATTCTGGGAATTGTTTCTTACAGAAGATTCAATGGCTTCAATAAGCTAAAAATTACCGGAACCGAAAATTTGCTTGATCTTCCGGATTCTAATGTACTTTTTGTATCAAATCACCAAACCTACTTTGCTGATGTTGCAGCAATGTATCATGCATTTTGTGCCGTAAATAATGGGTATTTAGATACTATAAAAAATCCTATTTATCTTTTAAATCCAAGAGTAGATTTTTATTATGTTGCTGCCGAAGAAACGATGAATAAGGGTATTCTTCCAAAAATATTTAAAATTGCAGGTGCAGTTACTGTAAAAAGAACCTGGAGAGCGGAAGGTAAAAACGTCAACAGAATGGTAGATCTCGGTGAGATAGACAATATTATGAAGGCGCTAGACAATGGTTGGGTAGCAACATTTCCGCAAGGTACTACTGCAGCTTTTGCTCAGGGAAGAAAAGGAACGGCAAAATTGGTTAAAAACCAGCGCCCGATTGTAATTCCTATTAAAATAAACGGCTTCAGAAGAGCCTTTGACAAGAAAGGACTTCGTGTAAAAGTAACCGGAGTAAAACCGACAATGGAGTTTAAAAAACCCCTTGATATTGACTACGACAAAGAAAATGCACAGCAGATTCTTCTTAAAATAATGACGGCCATTGAGCAGACCGAAGATTTTAATATTCTCCATACTTATGATGAAGAAATTAAGGCTAAAAAGTCTGAACAAAATAATTCACAAAACTAAACGACAATGAAGAAGATTTTAGGCGTACTTTTAATTATTCTCACGTCACTTTCTTGCAACAGTCAGAAAGTTTACCAGGACTTTGATATCAGTTATTCTAAAAGCGGAGGTTATGCTCCGTCTTACGAAAACCTTTTGATAAAAGGAAATGATGCCCATTATTCATTAGAAGGACAAGGCAAAAAAATCAAGAAAAGTTTCAAAGTATCTGATGACGATCTGAAAAATTTGGAAGCGACCCTTACAAAAAATAATTTCAGAAAAATTCAGGAAGATCATAAGAAGGTTTATGATAACGTGACTACATCGATCAACATTAAGAAAGGTGTCAACGAAGGTAGCAAAAATGACGGAAGCATGATCATGCCCAATTACAAGACCAATTGGCAAAACATTACCGCTGAATTTCAGAAACTCATCAACAATAACGTAAAAAACTAGGAAAATAAATTGAGAACTCATTTTATTGCTATTGGCGGAAGCGCAATGCACAACCTTGCAATTGCACTTAAAGATAAAGGATATCACGTAACAGGTTCGGATGATGCTATTTTTGAACCTTCAAAATCAAGATTAGAAAAAAAAGGAATTCTTCCCGAAGAGTTGGGTTGGTTTCCTGAAAAAATCACGTCTAATATTGATGCTGTAATTCTCGGAATGCACGCTCATCAAGACAATCCCGAATTGGCAAAAGCAAAAGAATTAGGTTTAAAAATATATTCTTATCCTGAGTTTCTTTACGAACAATCAAAAAATAAAACCAGAGTTGTCATCGCCGGTTCTCATGGAAAAACAACCATCACCTCGATGATTCTTCACGTGCTTAATTTCCATCAGAAAGATGTAGATTATATGGTGGGAGCTCAGTTGGAAGGTTTTGACTGCATGGTAAAACTGACCGAAGACAACGATTTTATGGTGTTGGAAGGTGATGAATATCTTTCCTCTCCTATCGATCTGCGTTCAAAATTCCTTTTATATCAGCCAAATATCGCTTTAATGAGCGGAATTGCATGGGATCACATCAATGTTTTCAAAACATTTGACGATTACATTGAGCAGTTCAGAAGATTTGTGGCTAGCATTACGCCGGGTGGAGTTTTGGTGTACAATGAAGAAGATGCAGAAGTGGTAAAAGTGGTAGAAAATGCTGAAAATTATTTCAGAAAAATCCCATATAAAACCCCAGAATACGAGATCAGCAACGGAAAAGTACTTCTGAAAACCGAAATGGGTGATATTCCACTTTCTGTTTTTGGAGCACACAATTTATTGAATCTTGAAGGTGCAAGACAGATTTGCCATACGTTGGGAATCATGGATGAAGATTTCTACGATGCTATTATGAGTTTTAAAGGAGCTTCAAAGCGTCTCGAAAAAGTTGAAAGAGAAGATAAAGGAATTCTTTATAAAGATTTTGCACACGCTCCGAGCAAAGTAAAAGCTGCGGTGAAAGCATTCTGCGAACAGTTTAAAAATGAAAAAAAATACGGTTTTCTTGAGCTTCACACCTACTCAAGTTTAAATCCTGTTTTCCTTGAGCAATATGATCACGCCATGGACGGATTGGAGGAAGCCATTGTTTTCTATTCTGAAGATGCTTTAAAAATTAAAAGAATGGAGCCGATTTCTCCAGATTTAATCACAGAGAAATTCAAAAATGAAAACCTGAAAGTGTTTACGAATGCTGAAGAACTTCACGCCTATTGGGATTTACTTGATAAAACCAAAGGTGTTTATATGATGATGAGCTCCGGTAATTTCGGTGGTTTAGATTTAACCAAATAAGCTATTGCAATCAAAGCAATCTCTTAATTATAACATAAAAAAATAGCTTTCAGTACTTCTGAAAGCTATTTTTTTGATATTGGATTTGATCAATAAAATTACCAAGGATCTTTATTAAGCTTGTAATCATAAGGAATATTCTGGCTAAAATCTGATACATGCCAAACATCCGGTTCAGATTTATATTGAACAAAATCATAAATCACATTAAGCGGCATTTGAATATTTCCCAAATTTCCACGCTCTTTATTAAACGCTGAAACCATTGCCGTAACCCGCACCAATTCTTCTCCCGACTGTAACGGTGCATTATAAGCCGTTCCAATCTGAATATGAGCTTTATATTCGTCCAAAAGTTTACTCACTTCATTTTTATAATGACTAACAATGGCATTTTGAGCTTTTTCGTTACTCGGTTTGTTTTCCGCTAAAATCAGTTTAGAAAAATCTCGTGCTTTGTACCTTTTTATTTCTGCCAAAACCTCATCCGGAATAAAATCTTTATTTTTAATTGCATTTTCCCACATCAATGTATCAATTGGGCTTTCAGGCGCAGGATTTGCAACATCTATTATACCTGACTCAGCAGGAAAACTTGCCAAAATTCGTTTGTTGTTTTCATAATTTGCCCAATCTTCTTTGCTGTACGTTAAATACTGCTGAATTTTATATAGCGGCGTTTCTTTTTCGTTTCGGTATATGTATTGTGCGATTCCTAAACCAAGGATTAAAATCAAAAATAAAATACTGATGACTTTAAATATTTTTCCGACGGATGATTTTTTCCTTGTGATCTTTTCAGGATTTTGTAATGGTGATTTCATTAATTGTGATTTTTGTGATGTAAATTAATATGATGAATTGGTTTGATTTTAGAACTTTGCTGATTAATTATTTCGTTAAATTATTTTTATTCTTAAATCTGCTAAATCTGTATAATCAGCGGGATTTAATATTCCTGAATTAATTTCTCTAAAATAACTTGGGTTGAAAGTTCGCTGTAATTGACAATTGATTGTCCTACCCAAAGATTGACAAACTCAATATTTTTCACCGTTTTTGCGATTCTTCTCATTTCACCGGTCAATTTATTTTGATATGGATAAGGTAAAATATATTCTGAATTTTCAATCGTTTCAATAAATTTATTTTTAATTCCTCTTGCGTAGCGTCCCGAAAAACTTTTCGTTAAAATAATATCTTTTTCATTGATATTTTTCAACCTTTCTTTTTCAAAATCCTGAAAAGCACTTTCATGTGAAGATAATAAAATACTTCCCACCTGAACGCCTTGTGCGCCCAATTGTTTTGCAGCAGCCAACGTTTTTCCGTTATAAATTCCGCCTGCATAAATCAGAGGAACTGTTACAGAATCATAGACCTGAGAAAGCAAAGAAAAGCCGCCGATCTGAGGAATATTTCCCGAAACAAAACTTCCTCTATGACCTCCGGCTTCTATTCCCTGAACGCAAATAATATCAATTCCCGATTTTTCAAGAGCCAAAGCTTCTTCTACAGAAGTACAGGTTCCAATTAAAACTGTTCCGTTTTCTTTTAATTTCTGAATGCTTTGATGGTCAATATTTCCAAAAGTAAAGCTTAGAATTTTACAGTTCTCATCAATAATGGCATCAATTTGTTCATTATAAGAATTGATTTTCAAGCTTTCTAATTCAGGAAGATGAGCCTCCATATTATTTTCCTGAGCCAAGTTTTCAAGATGTTTTTTCGTCTTAGAATATTGTTGTTTTAATTCATCGGTAATTTCAGGAATTTGATGAACAAAAATATTAACCGCAAAAGGTCGATTTGTCAGTGATTTGGTTTTACGAATCAATTCAACAGATTTTTCAGCAGAAAGATCAGCTAAAGCCAACGAACCCAAACATCCTGCTTTTGTAGCAGCTGCAACCATTTCCGGAGTGCTTACTCCAAACATTGGCGCTTGTATAATTGGATATTTTACCTTTAAGATTTCACTGATGGTTTCTGAAAAAAGCATAAGATTTCTTTTACTTAAAATTAGTCAATTATTTTTTTTCTCATCATTCTGAAAACATGATTTTCGTTTTCATTGATTAATTTTTAAATTTAACTGAAAAATATAAAATGTCGTATACGATTAGAATAGCTATTACTGATGACTATCCGAAATTGGTTAAAATTTGGGAATCTGCCGTAAAAGCCACCCATGATTTTTTATCGGAAAGTGATTTTCAATATTTTAAAAAAGTGATTCCTGAACAGTATTTTCCTCATCTTGAAATTTACATTATTTCTGAAAATAATGATCCGAAAGGATTTGGTGCAGTTTCTGACGATACTTTAGAAATGCTTTTTGTTCATAATGATGCTCGTGGAAAAGGATTAGGAAAAATTCTTTTTCAATATTTGTGTGATAAAACCGGTTGTACAAAAGTAGATGTGAATGAGCAAAATCCGCAGGCAATAGGATTTTATGAAAAAATGGGATTCAGAAAAACAGGAAGATCAGACAAAGATGGTTCGGGTAAAGACTATCCGTTGATTCATATGAGTCTGTAATTATCTTAAGTTTAAAAGATTCATCCTATAATTTTTCGTAAATTGGTATGGCAAATCATATCAATTTTTCGATAAATGCCCACACAAACCTCTACCCGACAAACTGTAAAAAAAGTTCTTCCGTTGATTTTAGCGACTGCTATTTTTATGCAGATGCTAGATTCTACAATTTTGAACACTTCCCTACCTTCAATCGCTAAAGATTTGAATGAATCTCCACTGAATATGCAGAATGCAATTATCAGTTATGTTCTGACACTGGCTGTTTTCATGCCTGCAAGCGGATTTTTGGCAGATCGTTTCGGAACGAGGAGGGTTTTTATTTTTGCTTTGGTACTTTTTAGCTTAGGCTCTGTATTTTGTGCTCTTTCTCAAAACCTTACTCATTTAGTGATTTCACGGGTTATTCAGGGCGTTGGCGGAAGTCTGATGACGCCTGTCGGAAAACTGGCTTTAATCAAAACTTTTAACCGGAACGAATTGCTTAAAGCCATGAATTTTGCTATCGTTCCTGCTTTAATTGGTCCTGTTCTCGGTCCGCTTGTAGGAGGTTATATGGTAGATTATCTTTCGTGGCACTGGATCTTTCTTATTAATATTCCGATTGGGGTTTTAGGAATTGTTTTAGGCTTAAAATATATGCCCAATTACAATTCTCGGGAAACCGATTTTGATCTGAAAGGTTTCTTGATTTTTGCAGCAGCATCTCTTCTTCTTTCGGTTTCTCTCGAACTTTTCGGAGACATGCAGAATATCACGCCGGTTTTACTCGTTTTCATATTAGGATTTTTGTTTTTGTATTATTATTATAAGCATGCAAAAAGAGGGAATAACCCTATTTTTCCTTTAAGTTTATTTCAGGTTCGTACATTTCGTGTAGGAATTATCGGAAATCTGGCAACAAGATTAGGGATCAGTTCTGTTCCTCTTTTACTGCCATTAATGATTCAGATTGCTTATGGACAGTCAGCCGTAATTTCGGGTTGGATTATTGCACCGATGGCATTAACAGCCATGTTTGGTAAGTCTTCCGTCATCAGAATTTTAAATAAATTTGGCTACAGACGAACATTAATGGTCAATACATTTATTATCGGAGTCTTAATTTGCTGTCTTGCCATTCCGGATATTCACACTTCAATATATTGGTTTGTTCCTGTGATTGCGATTTTAGGATTTTTTAATTCAATACAGTTTACATCAATGAATACCATTTCTATAGCAGATCTACGAAACTTCCAGACCAGCAGCGGAAACTCTTTGATTTCGGTTAATCAACAATTAGCGATCGGATTCGGAATTGCATTTGGCTTAATTGTTTTAAAAATTTACGAAAACAGCCCTGAACTCATCAAACACGAAACCCATAACGCGTTTCGTTACACTTTCCTTACGGTAGGAATTTTAACGATTCTATCGAGCTTAGTTTTCAGAAGACTGCATACGTTCGATGGCAGAAACATGAAATCCCAAGAATAAACACTAAAACTCTAAAAACACCCTCCCACTCTATAATTCTATAACTCTCAGTCCCTCAAACTTACTTACCACACATCAATGTAATTCTCTTCTGACTGTCCTAATTTTGTTTAAAATAAAAACATCTATTATGACAACAAAAAAAGTAGAAATAGTAATCTCGCCAAAGCCTGCGCATTTTGTGGGCGATGGTTTCAGAGTACACAATTTTATTCCGAGCGTTCCTCGTTTAGATATGAAGAGAATGGATCCTTTTATCATGCTCGATTATAATTCTAAATTTCATTTCAATGGTTCAGAAACACCTCGCGGGGTTGGAGTACATCCACACAGAGGTTTCGAAACCGTTACCATTGCGTATGAAGGTAAAGTAGAACATCATGACAGTGCTGGCGGTGGCGGTATTATTGGTGAAGGAGATATACAGTGGATGACTGCAGCAAGTGGAATTTTACATAAAGAATATCATGAAAAGGAATGGTCAAAAACCGGAGGAATTTTTCAGATGGTGCAGCTTTGGGTAAACCTTCCTGCCAAAGATAAAATGAGCAAGCCAAAATATCAGGCGATTAAAAACTCAGAAATAAAAAGAGCAGATTTAGGTGAAAACGGATTTGTAGAAATTATTGCCGGAGAATATCAAAATATAAAAGGTTCTGCCACGACATTCAGTCCTGTCAATTTGATGAACGCTAAATTAAAATCAGGTGGAAAAGCAGAATTTAATTTTCCAGCAAATTTTAATACCGCAGCTTTGGTAATTGAAGGAAGTATTTTGGTCAACGGTGAAGAAAAAGTATCAGCTAATCATTTCGTTTTGTTTAAAAATGAAGGTGAAAACTTTACTATTGAAGCAACAGAAGATACAGTCGTGTTAATTCTAAGTGGGGAACCTTTAAATGAGCCCATCTTTCCACACGGTCCTTTTGTAATGAACAGCAGAGAAGAAATCATGCAGGCTTTTGAAGATTTCAATACCGGAAAATTCGGGTATCTGGAAGATTAATTTAAATAAAATCATATTCATAAAAATTAGAATAGTGTTTGTCGTTCCGCAGGAATCTAACCTTATTTTTTTAAAGTCGAGATCCTTTCAGGATGACAAATATTATTCTCTTTTATAAAACTTAAAAAATATAAACATTATGAAACCAGAACTTGAAAATATTCCATTAGTAAAAAACGAAGATAAAAAGAGATTTGAAATTGAGCTAAACAGCCATTTTGCATTTATTGACTATAAAGAAACAAGTCAGCAAATATCCCTGATCCATACAGAAGCCGAGCCTGAATTGGCAGGAACCGGAGCCGCCGCTGCGGTAGTAGAAAAATCCTTGATTTATATAGAAGAAAGCGGTAAAAAGCTGCTTCCGTTCTGTCCGTATGTTTTTGCATTCATCAAAAAAAATCCTGAATGGAAACGTATTGTAGACCAAAGATTTGAGGGTTACGACAAACTTTAATTTTTATTAAAGTACCTTAAATAGTATAAATTTTAATTAAATTAGCTTCTCACAAAAACTAAAATCACAACATTCATGTCAAATATCGGACTTATATTAGAAGAAAAATCCGCAGATATAGGAAATTTTCTAGTTGGAAGACTACTGCCATTCCGTGAAAAAAGAGCGGTTGGTCCTTTCGTTTTTATCGATCACATGGGGCCTGCAGAATTAAAAGATTATCAAAATCTTGATGTTCCGCCACATCCTCACATTGGTCTTTCTACCTTAACTTATCTTTTGGAAGGTTCTATTTTTCACAGAGACAGCATTGGAAGCGCTCTTGAAATAAAACCGGGCGCTGTGAACTGGATGACTGCCGGAAAAGGCGTTGTACACTCAGAAAGAACTCCTGAATATTTAAGGAATACAGATAAAAAACTTCATGGTTTTCAAATTTGGGTAGGTCTTCCAAAACATTTGGAACAAAGCGAACCTACTTTTCATCATACTGAAGCCAACGAGCTTCCGGTTTGGGAAGAAGGAGAAGTTCATTATAAATTGATTGCAGGTGAAGCTTTTGGTAAGAAGTCTCCGGTTCCTGTACACAGTAAATTATTTTTTATTGAAATTAAAACTAAAACCGCACAAAAAATCAGTATCGGAAAAGATCTTTACGGTGAAGCGGCAATGTATGTTTTAGACGGAACGGTAAACATTGAAGAGAATTCTTACGGTTCCAAACAATTGCTGATTGCCAAAAACACCCAACTTTGCGAGTTTGAAATGAGCGAAAATGCAACTGTTTATCTTTTCGGAGGCGAACCTTTTGATGAAGAACGTTTCATTTTCTG
Organism: Chryseobacterium sp. CFS15; assembly: GCF_031118795.1. Classification (NCBI taxonomy): domain Bacteria; kingdom Pseudomonadati; phylum Bacteroidota; class Flavobacteriia; order Flavobacteriales; family Weeksellaceae; genus Chryseobacterium; species Chryseobacterium sp. CFS15. The sequence goes on from NZ_JAVHYL010000006.1 coordinate 114,343, forward strand.
GAATTTTGTAAATTCAGACAAAGAAGTAATTGATCAGGCAAAAGTAAACTGGAACGATCAGAATCACGAAGCTTTTCCTTTGGTTCCCGGAGACGAAAAGGAATTTGTTCCGCTTCCTAAAGCTATTTTAAACAGAAAATAATTTGATTTTAATGAATATCCCGATTTTTTATAAATGAGAAACCTGACACTTTTATTTTTACTATGCCTATCTTTTTTGGGAACTGCGCAAACCGTAACAGAGCCAAAAAATAATCCGGCAGAATGGTCAAAAGACTATGAACCTTTCAAAATTGTGGGGAATTTATATTATGTAGGAACTTACGATCTTGCATCTTATCTGATTGTGACCGATAAAGGCAACATTTTGATCAACACAGGTTTGGCGGATTCTTATTCTACCATTAAAAAAAATATCGAAAAGTTGGGTTTCAATTATAAAGACATTAAAATTCTTACTTTAACGCAGGCGCATTATGATCACATGGGAGCAATGGCTCAAATAAAAAAAGAAACCGGTGCAAAACTTTATGTTGACGAAAAAGATGCAAATGAACTGAAAAGTGGTGGAAAATCTGACTACGAAATGGGAAAATACGGCGTTACTTTTGAACCTGTGCAGCCTGATTTTTTATTGAAAAATAATGCTAAAATAAAATTGGGAAATACGGTATTGACCTTACTTCATCATCCAGGTCACACAAAAGGATCGTGCAGCTTTTTATTTGAAACCAAAGAAGGAAACAAAAATTACAAAGTTTTGATCGCCAATTTACCTTCAATTATTATTGACCATAAATTCTCTGATGTAAAGAAATATCCTACTATTCAAAAAGATTATGGATATACTTTTGAAGCCATGAAAAAAATAAATTTCGATGTTTGGGTAGCTTCACATGCAAGTCAGTTTGATCTTCATAAAAAGCGAAAAGAAGGAGATTCTTACAACCCAAAGTTGTTTATGGATAAAGAAAATTATTTTAAAAGGCTCAAAAGTCTCGAAGAAGATTATCTGGAAAAATTAAAAGAAGATTCAGCGAAAAAATAATTCCATAAATTAAAAATAAATAAACATGAAAATATTAGCATTTGCAGGAAGCACTTCTTCCACATCCATCAATAGAGAACTGGTAAAATTTGTTCTGAAAAACTTTCAGGAAGACGAGATTAATTTGATTGATCTTAATGATTTCGACATGCCTGTTTTTTCCGTTGACCGTGAAAAGAAAGGTTTTCCTGATGAAGCTCATAATTTCTTGAAACAGATTGAAGATTGTGATGTGATTATCTGCTCTTTGGCAGAGCACAACCGTTCTTATTCGGCAGCTTTTAAGAATGTTTTTGATTGGGCATCAAGAATTAATGTAAAAGTTTTTCAGAATAAACCGATGCTTTTAATGAGCACTTCACCGGGAGGTTATGGTGGCGGAAATGTCATGAATACAGCAAAAACATTTTTCCCACAATTTGCGGCAGATGTAAAGGAAACTTTTTCATTACCTCAATTTTACGAAAATTTCGATTTGGAAAGTGGTGTTATCAATCCTGAAATGCTGAACGATTTAAATAACAAAATTGAGAGTTTTAAAAGTCAGATTGCTTAAACCGATTTTCAATAAACCAACAACTATCAACTAAAAACAATCAACAAATAATGGCCGTAACTGTAAAAGCAAGTTTAGGTACTACAAAATATTACACGGAAGTTATCGCAGGCGAAAACCGCCTGATTACTGACGAACCGATTGACAAAGGCGGACAAAATAAAGGGTTTAATCCTTTTGAAATTCTCGCAACCTCCTTGGCAAGCTGTACTGCAGCCACGCTTAGAATGTATATCGACAGAAAAGAGTGGAATGTTGAAAAAATAGACGTAGAAGTCGAGCTGGAAAATTTTCCTTTAACAAAATTGGCAGTTTTTAAAAGAAACATTAGTTTTGAAGGAAATGATTTGAGTGAAGAACAGCTGAAAAGACTTCACACCATTGCAGATGCTTGTCCGGTACACAAAATGTTAACTAACGAAATAGAAATTCAAACCAAATTTTCTTAAATATGATAGACGTAAAACAAAACAACGACGAAAAACACGGAAGCTTTGAAGCTTTGATTGATGGAAACAAAGCAGGATTAATGACCTATACTTGGGCAGGTGAAGACCGATTCATTATCGATCATACCGAAGTTGAAGAGGCTTACAACGGAAAAGGTGTAGGAAAAGAAATGCTGATAAAAGCGGTAGAATTTGCAAGAGAAAATGGTAAAAAGATTATTCCTCTTTGTCCGTTTGCAAAAGCGACTTTCCAAAAAAATGAAGATTTACGAGACGTTTTGTAAGGAAAAAATGAAAATAGAATAAATCGCCACGAATGCACGAATTTTAAATAAAGAAAAGATAGTATCAATTAAATTCGTGCATTCGTGGCAAAAAAATTACATGGTATCTATCCGTGAAGAAAGAATTTTAATTCATTTTTCTTCACGGATTTTTTTATTTTTAATTCAAATTTTAGTTCGTTTAATTACAATTTGCCCAAAACTTCCACCATTAAATATCCAACATCGGGCTACATTCGAAAAAAAACTATATTTGCTGAAATTTAAATTATAAACATGAATTCCGGAACTATACTTTTGCTATTTGTTTTTGTTTATTTCATTGGTCTTTTGGTGATTTCTTATTTTACGAGCCGAAATTCTGATAACCAGTCTTTTTTCATCGGAAACAAAAAAAGTAAATGGTGGCTCGTTGCTTTCGGGATGATTGGTACCAGCTTAAGTGGAGTTACCTTTATTTCCGTTCCGGGAACGGTCGGCAAAATGACCGGAAGCGAATATATTTTTGGTGGTTTTGAATATTACATGATGGTAATCGGGTTTTTCATCGGATATTTTATTGTGGCAGCCATATTACTTCCACTCTATTATAAGATGAATCTGACCTCAATCTATACGTATTTAGGAAAAAGATTCAATGTAGAAGCTCACAAAATCGGTTCTGTATTTTTTATTGTTTCACGAGCAATCGGAGCAACTGCAAGATTATATTTGGTAGTCAATGTTTTACAGATATTTTTACTGGAAGGTTTAGGAGTTCCGTTTTGGGTAACGGCTTCGGTGCTTCTTTTGATGGTCCTTTTATATACTTTTGAAGGTGGTGTAAAAACGATTGTCATTACAGATACTTTGCAGACTTCATTTATGATTATCAGTTTAATTGCATGTATTGTTTACATTTTATCTAATTTAAATTTATCTTTTGGTGAAGCTTACACGATTTTAGAACAGAAAAATTATACTCACTTTATCAACTTTGATCCCAATTCTAAGACATTTTTCCTCAAAACTATTTTAGGCGGAATCTTTATTACTATTGCAATGACCGGATTGGATCAGGAAATGATGCAGAAAAATATTTCGGTTGATAATCTTCAGAATTCAAAGAAAAACATGCTGACTTTTGCAGGAACATTGCTTTTTGTAAATCTTGCATTCTTATTTTTGGGTGGATTACTTTATCTTTTTGCGTTACAAAATGGCGCAGGATATTCTCAAATTACAAATATAGTAGAAGGGAAAGAAGTCGTATCTAATATTTTTGGGTTCAAAGATGCTGCAGGAAATGTGAAAAATATTATGGGCGACGATTTATTCCCGGCTTTGTCACTTAACGGATATTTCCCGATGCCAATCGCTGTGATTTTCATCATCGGATTAATCTCTGCCTTATTCCCTTCTGCGGATGGCGCATTGACGGCTGTTACAAGTTCGTATTGTGTAGATTTACTCAATTTAAACGAAGATAAAACTAGAACAGAAAAACAGAAAAAACATCTCCGTATGAAGATCCATTTAACGTTTACGGTCGTTTTCTTTATCTTGATTATGGTTTTCAAAGCAATGAATGACAAGTCGATTGTTTATTTAATTATGGAAATCGCAGGTTACACTTACGGGCCACTTTTAGGACTTTTTGCCTTTGGAATTTTTACCAAATTTAAAATTTCACAAAAATATTCAATTCTTGCTGTTACACTTTTAGCACCGGTTTTAACTTATATGATCAATATGTTGGTAACCATTTATACCGATTACAGAATTGGTGTAGAGCTGATTATTCTGAACGGATTACTAACTTTCATTGGTTTGTGGATGGTAAAAAATAAGAATTATTTGAAAGTGGTTTAATTATTAATCACTTAAAAACAACTTAAAGATGTTATTAAATAAAACAAAATTATTAATCACAATAATTACATTATTAGTTGTTTCAAGTAATGTTTCTGCCCAAGATCAAATGGCTCAATTTTCTGATAAAATAGATTTTAATATTCTTAATGAAATTATTAAAATGTCAGATGATACAGTTTATGTTAGCAACACAAACAAAAATCATTTATCAGAAGATGGTCTTTTCTATTTTTATGATAAAAATGGAAATAAAGCAATTGAAATGGGTTATGAAGTTGCTTATCCTTTTACAGGAAAATCTGCAATTGTTAAAAACAAAGGCAGTTGGGGGCTTATCAATCGCCTCGGTGAATTTATTTATCAGTCACAATTTCCTTTTCCAATAAAGTTATCTTCTTATGAAAAATATGGAATTTTCGGTGATGGAGAAATTTTTGATAACGGAGGAGTTATATACGATTTAAAAAGTGGAACACAACAATCCGGATTCATCAACTGCGCAGAGCCTGTAACTCCAGATTATTTTATTATCAAAACAAAAGCAGGAAAATATAAACTGATTTACCGAAAAGAAGAAAAATCTATTTTTAAAACAGAAATGGATTCAATTGTTCCTCAGGAATTCATGATGTATGATGAAAGACCTAACTTACTCATTTTGAAAAATAAAGACAAATATGGATTATCTCTTTCTAATGGTCAGGAAATTTTGAAAATTAAACATGAAAAAATTCAGTTTTTAGGAAAGTATATAATGTTACTTGAAAATAAAGTTTGGAAATATTACTTATTCGAAAACAACAAATTAAAGTTAATTGTTTCTTCGGAATTTCATTGCACTAGTCCTACTTATCAAAGCAATGCTATTGGTGTATATTCAAAAGATAAAAAATACAATATATTAAAAATCAATGGTGAAAATTTATCTCAAGAATTCGATTACATTAATATTGATGGAACTTTGGGTATTCTGAACAATTCACTCTGGATATTTAGTTCAAAAGCTAATTTTTATATTTTTTATAAAAAGTAATTACTGCCAAAGTGTCTGTTTAAATATTTCTCATCAAATTCAAAATAAAATCCGGACGGAGAGATGATATAGCGATGATACAGAAACTGTATAGAAGAAAATCATGTCAGAATGTCAATTTCCTTTTATTGTTTAATTTTAAGTTCGGCTAAAGACTAATTAAAATCTCTTTAAGCTTTGGCAAAGATGTTCAACTTTGGCAAAGTAAATAAAACTAAATCTGCGTAAAAAGTCTCAGATTTTGCATTTCCGTAAGCCGACAAAAAATTGTAAATTTGCATGCAAATAAATCCTAATATATGAGTAAAAGTATTGAAGAGCTGAAATCTCTTACAACACAAATCAGAAGAGACATTTTAAGAATGGTTCACGCTGTAAATTCAGGGCACCCGGGTGGAAGTTTGGGCTGTACTGAGTACTTCACAGCATTGTATGGTAAAGTAATGAACTATAATCTTCCTTTCACAATGGAAGGTAAAAATGAAGATCACTTCTATCTTTCAAACGGACATATTTCGCCTGTTTTCTATTCTACTTTGGCTAGATTTGGCTTCTTCCCGGTTGACGAATTGAGAACTTTCAGAAAATTAGACTCAAGATTGCAAGGTCACCCAACCACTCACGAAGGTTTGGAAGGAGTAAGAATTGCTTCAGGATCTTTGGGACAAGGGCTTTCTGTAGCTTTAGGTGTTGCACAGGGAAAAAAATTAGACGGTGATAAGTCTTTAGTTTACTCACTTCACGGAGACGGAGAATTGCAGGAAGGGCAAATCTGGGAAGCATTGATGTATGCTGCTGCAAATAAAGTTGACAACATCATTTCTACAATTGATTACAACGGACAGCAAATTGACGGAAGCACAGAAAATGTACTTTCATTAGGAAATCTTCATGCAAAACTAGAATCTTTCGGATGGACAGTTTTAGAAGAGAAAAAGGGTAACGACCTTGAAGCGGTAATCGGAATTCTTGAAAGAGCAAAAACAGAAACCGGAAAAGGAAAACCTGTAGTAATTATTCTTCATACAGAAATGGGTAATGGAGTTGATTTCATGATGGGAACTCACGCTTGGCATGGTAAAGCTCCTAATGACGAGCAATTGGATACTGCATTCAAACAATTATACCTAGAAGCTCCAGCTGACTATTAATTATAAATGATAAATTATCATCGATAAATGATACGATTCAATATCATTGATCACACATCATTTATCAATTATCAAAATTTAAGTAAAATGAAATATACATATACAGAAAAAAAAGATACACGTTCAGGTTTTGGGGCTGGGTTAGCTGAATTGGCTGATAAAAACCCAAATGTTGTTGCATTATGCGCAGACCTTATCGGTTCTTTGAAAATGGAAAAATTCATCGAAAAAGCTCCTGAAAGATTTTACCAGGTTGGTATCGCAGAAGCAAACATGATGGGTCTTGCCGCAGGTTTAAGCATCACAGGGAAAATTCCTTTTACCGGAACTTTTGCCAACTTCTCTACGTCAAGAGTGTATGACCAGATTCGTCAGTCAATTGCATATTCTGATAAAAATGTAAAAATTTGTGCTTCTCATGCAGGTCTTACTTTAGGAGAAGACGGAGCAACGCACCAGGTTTTAGAAGACATCGGTATGATGAAAATGCTTCCTGGAATGACGGTAATTAATCCTTGTGATTACAACCAGACAAAAGCTGCAACATTAGCAATTGCAGATCACAAAGGACCTGTATATTTAAGATTCGGTAGACCAACCGTTCCTGTTTTCATTCCAGAAGATATGCCTTTCGAAATCGGAAAAGGTATTCTTTTGCAGGAAGGAACTGATGTAACAATTGTTGCAACAGGTCACTTGGTTTGGGAATCTTTAGTTGCTGCTGACGAGCTTGAAAAAGAAGGTATTTCTTGTGAAGTAATCAACATTCACACAATTAAACCTTTAGACGAAGAAATTATCTTAAAATCGGTTGAAAAAACTGGTAAAATTGTAACTGCTGAAGAGCACAACTATTTAGGTGGTTTGGGTGAATCTATTGCGGGAATGCTAGCAAGAAGAAGACCTACAAGACAGGAATTCGTTGCTGTAAACGATACTTTTGGAGAATCTGCTACACCAGCTGAATTAATGAAAAAATATAAAATTGACGCTGCTGCCGTAAAAGAAGCGGTGAAAAGAATTTTAGCATAAATAATATTTCATTTGAAATAAAGAAAAGCATCCAAATTTTGGATGCTTTTTTTTGTAGAAAGTTTGAACCATTAATTTAAGGTAAGTTAAATTTAATCATTCTGATTTTTAAGTTCACATGAACTCTAAATCCCTAGCGATCTTAATATTCTAAGCTCCTTAAATTAATTCTTAATGGTTAAATAAACTATATTTTAAATTCAGTTATCTGAAAAATTTCCACTTTGGGATAATTGCCAACATTCCAAAACCTGTAAAAAGGAAAAGATTGGTAACGTCTGTGTATAAGAAAGTTGACAGATAATAATTATGCATCAGGAAATGAAAAACCAATAATACAGGAAAAGCAAACATTCCAATTTTTCTGTAAAAAAACATCAGAACCAAACTTAGCACCATTAAAGCATCAATTGTGAAAATCACATAGAAATACCATCTCGGTATATTGAGGAATTCGTGTTGAAGAAACTCGTCAACATCTATTCCCAAGCCCATGATCGTAAACAAAAGCAGAGAAGCCAGAGCCAAGATAAAACCCCACCCTTTCTTCGGATCTACATCAAAATAGCTATATTCTTTATATTCCTTTTCCATACTGCAAAAATAAAGAACTTATGAATGATTTCATAAGTTCTTTGGTATTTATATCGTCTAAAATTCGATTAAATTGAGATTGCGTTGATCAATCTGTTTTTATCGCTTAAGAATTCTTCCATAGAGATCATAGATTCAGTTCTCATTACGTCCTGAATGTCGTCAATCTGATAGATGATTCTTTTTGCGTCGTTTGTATTTTTAGCTCTTACCTTGCAGAAAATGTTGTATTTTCCTGAGATAACACTCGCTTCTATAACGTTTGGAATTGTTCCCAACTCTTTCAAAACCTCTTGCGTACGGTTTGATTTTGTTAGAAGAATTCCGATAAAAGCTGTAAAATGGTAATCTAGTTTACCATAATCAAGATTAAGAGATGATCCTAAAATAATACCTGCATCTTCCATTTTCTTCACTCTTACGTGAATTGTACCCGCAGAAACATCCATCTGCTTAGCAATTTCTGTAAAAGGCATTCTTGTGTTTTCTACTAAGAAGTCAAGAATTTTCTTGTCTATTTCGTCCAGTTGATAGTTCATATTAGTGAAATTATATTTTTCCTAAAAAATCGATAAATTTTTTACAAAATTAAAAAAAATAATTAAACTAAAAAAATATTATCAAACATTAACAATAATTAACATGTATGATAAAAATCATTAAAAATTTAAGGCTTTTTGCCGTCTGATTTTACAGAATCTGTTTTTATTTCAGTTTTGGCAGTGACTGACTTTTTGTCTTTTTTCTTCTTTTTAAAGAAAGAATTGAAGCTTTTACTCCATACGATACCACCACCATACGCCTGATTTGCAGAACCATTAGTGCCTACAGTTCCTACGCCCATTCCGATGTTGGTTGGCTTAGAATAACCTCTCAAGACCAATGTACCGTCGTTTTTCTTAGAAATATCATATTCTACCGATCCTTCACCAGACAGATAATTGTTACTTGTGTTTTCAGTTCTTGAAAGTGGAATTCCCAAACCTGTTTTTACAGTAACTCGTGGTGACAGATCAAAACTAACACCCGCATTAGCACGGTCTCCACTGTTTGAAAACTGGTCGTTTCCTTTTACATAATTCAAATCTATTTGAAATTCATTACTTACTGTATTCAAAACAGAACCAAGTTGTTTCAACAGCATATTGTAACCTGAAGATTCTGCAACACCTACCGCATCGATATCAAACCCTCCTCCGGAATTGGAAACATTAAACATATTAAGCAACAAAATAGAACCAAACTGTAAAACATTTTCACCTTCCGTCTGATTAATTTTTGCGGCCAAAGTTTCTTTCACCTGGCTGGAAACATCCAAAGCTGTCACATTTAATGCAATTTTCGGGTCATTTAAAGTATTGGTAATATTGGCTTGCAGCAAAACACTTATCGGCTGTAATTGCCCCATATTCAGGTACTGTCCGGCATTGGAAACCATTCTTACATAGTTGGCAGAAATATCCAAAGCAGGTTTCATCGCATCGCCATCCCACCTGATGCTGCTGTTTTTTTGGATCTGGAAAGTTCTGTTAAGGATTGCTTTAGATACAAAAGTTCCGCTGTCAACCATATAAGATCCGTTCATGGCAATACTTCCTTTTCTGTTCATTTGGAATCTCAAATCATCAGCAACTCCTTTCACCGTAATATTTCCCACGTCATCACCTACCAAAACATTTACGGTTGTACCTTTATCTACATCCAAACTAAAATCAATATTCATATTGGCTCCCGTTCTCTTCTTTTCTTCTAACGTAACCAAGCCATCTTTTCCTTCTTTCAAGAACCTCAGCATTTTAAATTCTTCAACATTGGAAGTTGAACTCGAATTGAAAGTAAATGTACTTCCATTCAATGCTTTCATATTGGGAGTGGAAAGGTTTAAAGCAGAAACAGGTCCATCAACATACAGATCACCTTGTCCGTAAACTCTTCCCCAAAACAGATCATACTCTTTCTGAGTGGTATTCAGCATCAATAGATTGTCTGCTCTCATTACGAGGTTGACTCCCATTGAAGATAAAGTTTCAAACTGTATAGCTCCGGAAATCGTTCCCTGAGAGTTTGATCTTCCATCATGAACACCAATATTGTTTAAAATTGCCAAACCTTTAGAAAGCGGAATCACGGTATCATCAAATGAGTAATCTACACCTGTAAATAATAGTTTTAAGCCGAATTCCTTTAAGGCAATATCACCGCTGTAATCAAGATTTTTTAGAGTTCCATTGATCTTCAGATCTCCGGTCGCTTTCCCTCTCAAATTACCAAAAATTGTTTGCACAAACTGCTGTGTAAATGCGAGATCAAAATCTCTGAGCTCAGTGACCAAATCAATTGTTGGCGACGGTGTATTGTTATTTACAGTTCCTGTAAGATGTAGATTATTATTGCCAATTACTCCTGCCGAAGTCACTTTTACGTCAACATCATATACATTGAGAGAAAATCCGTTGACTGCAGAAATCGTAAGATCGCCCATATCATTACCATTCATCATAATGTTATCAACGGTAAGATCTACCAATGGCTGCAATGTGCTTTTATCCATCTTGATTTTCACATTACCATTGGCTAAACCTTTAATATCCATCGGATTTCCACCCGATTGCATTTCTAAAAGTTTTTCAACGGCGAAATTCTGAACTTCAGCATCCACATAAAAATCTTTTGCAGATTTAAATATAGATTCGTTGATGAGTAATGAACTATCGTCTGAGTAAATTTTTAAATTATGAATTTCAAAATCAGATGTTTTTCTGCGGTAACTTATATAATGATCAAGCTCCGGACTGGTGTCTATCGACCATTTCACATTATTTAAATTAATTTCAGTAGGTTCAAACCTGAAAACATAATCTCCCTCGGGATTGGTAGACTGATTAAAATTAACTGCATAATCTTTCAGAGTATTATTCAATTCATCATCCGGATTTCCATGTTTGAAATTGGTAGCAATCCTTAAAACTGAATTATTCTCATTTTTACCCGTAAGTATGACGTCTTTAAGAATATTTTTATTGTATTCTAGTCTGCTTATTTTTGCGTAAAGTTGCTGCTCTGTATTGGCAGTATTAATTCTTACCATTACACTGTCGACCATTGCACTGTCTCGTGTAACCGCTACTCTGTCATCAATTTTATAATCAGGGTTCGCTTCTGCCAAAGCACGGTCTGCTTCGGTGATCTCCTCCTTTTTTGTCATGATATATTTCAGAGAAGCTGCATCCAGATTTAAGATCAGATTATTTGAATTACCGTCATATTCTCCTTCCACTTTTGCACCTTGAGGAAGTTTCAGATCCGGTAGAAAATAAGCAACCAAACCCTGTTCAACATCAAAATTCATGGCGAAAGTTTGTCTACGATATAATTTTCTTGGTTCAGGACCAACCAAAATTTTCCCTAAACCATTTTCAACCATTCCTGCTAAATCGGCAAGATTATATTTCCCTGAAATTTTCCCGTTTACTGCGCCTGGTGCGTCTACCAAAATCGAACGACTTCCACCTTCCACAAAAGTTTTCAGCTTAGCATTCGGAATATGATATTTTTGATCCGCTGTTGCGAAATTCACATCAAAAGCTTCTACATCCAAATTCAGATCATTCAGCGTAGACATGGCCATTTTACCGTTTACTCTTCCGCTTACAATCTGACTTCCGGCCTTATCTGTAAAATAGTTCATATTTAAATAAGCAACATCTGCATCTACGTTTGCAGAAATTCTTGAAGTGCTGAAATCTATTAAACCTTTTACCGTTGCTTTTGCCTGCTCATCATTTACCGTAATCAATCCGTTGTATTTTTTATGATCTAAAAGACCATCCAATACCACATTATTGATCTCTTTATTCATGATTTCAATACTTGAGATCTGAGATTTTGTGTTCAGTCGCATCGTGTTGACATCAAAACTTTGTCCGTCTAAATTAAATTTACCCGAAATCAAACCAACAGCTTTGCTTTTAGTAATTACGGAAGTATTTAAGTCATTAACTTCGGCATAACCTTTATATTTAGGCAACGCTGTACTGTAATCCGTTAAAGAGAAATTAGAGATTTTCGCCTGCCCGATTCCTGTCATCAGATTTCCTGAAGAAACATAAACCTGTTTTGGAGTTACTTTCGCTGTTCCGTTGTATTTTAATTTACCAAAATCATCAGCAAAATTTTTCATCTTTGAAGCAACGAAAGTCGGCATCATTGCTTTCAGATCTTTATACGTAAAATCTGCTGAAAGATCATTGGTTTCAATCAAGAAATTACCGTTTAAAAGATTTTCAGCTTTCAGTTTTTTGGTCGCAATATTTACACTTGGGTTTCTGATGAGAAAGTTTTCCAGCGTAAATTTATTTAAAGGGCCATTCATTTTTCCGCTCACATTAAACGGAATAAAATTATCCCAATTGGTGACAAAATAAGAGATGTCATATCCGCTTACCTGGCTTCCCAATTTCATATTCATGTCCCATTTTACTTTATTGGTAAAATCTGCCCACGAACCTTTATTCAGATTAAATTTAATATCTCCCTGAAGAAGTGAATGATCGGTATTTAAAGTAAGATCTCCCAAAGAAAGAAAATCTTCGGTCATCGAAAAGTCTGTCGAAAAAGTTTCTACAAAGTGAGCTTTGCCCCATCTTTTGGTCGTAAAGGTGAAATTATCAATACGAGCATTGATATTTGCGCCATTGACTTTAACTTTAGGAGCAATCAGATTCACATTGGTTGCAGTTAACCATTTTCCTGGTTCTCCCGGAGAATTTTGATTTACAATCGAAACTTTAGAGTCTAAGATTTCAAGACGTGCATTGAGCTGAAAAGGGGGTTTTGTAGGATCTTTCTTTTTACCGCTGTCAAAAAGTTGTGTAAAACGAATGAAGTTTGAAATACTGTCGCCTTTATAGGTCACTACTTTGATGTCTGCATCTTTAAGCGTCAAAGCATTAAAACTAAGAGAATTGTTTTTCCCGATATTGGTTGCCAAAGAGAACCAGTCAGAATTGGCTTTAAACTCTCTTGCCTTAATAAAGTCTAAGTTTTTATAATCTTTTATTCTTAAACCTTTAATAGTAACATCTCCAAAGAAATCGACCTCTACACTTTCGGTAGACATTTTAGCTTTAAAATCTCTATTGACAATCTGTAAAGCCTGATCTGCAGCCCATCTTTTGGTAACCGGTAAATTAATTGCGATAAAAACAATAACTACGATTGAAAGCAGAGTCCAGAAAAGAAAAAGCAATAACTTCGCCCACCAAGAATAGCTCACGACATCTTTCGCAGCCTGCTTACCAAACTCCTGTGCAGTGTCAATCGGATGATTTATAGCGTCTGAAGCCAGCTCAGAAGCCTCTTTCACAGTCTCCTGAACATTTTCTACGGTCTTTTGTACCTGATCTCCCAGGTTTTCAGCTACCGATTTTTTGTTCTCATTTTCGTTATTATTCTCTAACTTTGCCATTATTATGAGCGACTCTATAATTTTAGGTATCGAATCATCTTGCGATGACACTTCAGCAGCTATTATCAAAGGGAATTTTATTCTTTCAAACATTGCAGCCAACCAGGAAATCCACAAAGAATATGGTGGAGTTGTTCCGGAGCTGGCTTCTCGTGCTCATCAGCAGAATATCATTCCTGTTGTTGAAAAATCTATACTCAAAGCAAATATACAACAAAATGCAATTTCTGCCATAGGCTTTACGAGAGGTCCCGGACTTTTGGGCTCTCTGCTTGTAGGAACCTCTTTTGCTAAGTCGCTCGCTATGAGTTTGGATGTTCCTTTAATAGAGGTAAATCACCTTCAGGCGCATATTTTAGCGCATTTCATTGACGATGCAAATCCTGTGCCGCCAAAATTCCCGTTTTTGTGTCTTACCGTAAGCGGCGGACATACGATGATTGTCATGGTAAAAGATTATTTTGACATGGAAATTATCGGGAAAACGATTGATGATGCTGCCGGTGAAGCTTTTGATAAAATCGGTAAAATTTTCGATTTGGATTATCCTGCTGGTCCAATTATCGACCGATTGGCGAAAGAAGGAAATCCTGATGCTTTTAAATTTAATAAACCAAGACTTGAAAATTACGATTACTCTTTTAGCGGAATTAAAACTTCGGTTTTATATTTTATTCAGAAAGAAGTAAGGAAAAATCCTGATTTCATTAAAGAAAATATGAATGATTTGTGCGCTTCGGTGCAGAAATGCATCATCGAAATTTTAATGAATAAATTGGAGAAAGCAGCGAAAGATTTAAACATCAAAGAAGTTGCGATTGCGGGTGGAGTTTCTGCCAACTCAGCATTGAGAAAAGTAATGCAGGATAATCACGACAAATTAGGCTGGAATATTTATATCCCGAAATTTGAATATACCACCGATAATGCGGCAATGATTGCAATGGTTGCACAACTGAAATTTGCACGCGGTGAGTTTACAGATTTAAGAACTACAGCAACCTCGAAATACGATTTATAAAAGAAATTTTCTTTCCCCGACCCTAAAGGGTAGAAAATTTGTTAAAAATAACGACTTAAACAATAAACATCTACAGATGAAAATATTATTAGAAGAAAAAGTACTGGGAACGCAATCTAAAAAGAACTCAAAATATTATTGGGTTTTAGAGACTATTACCGGGAAAAATGAAGCGACAGAAAAATCTGAAGACGAAGATTATTTAATGGCGAGTTCGGAAATTGGATATATTCAGAATGTAAAGGAAGAAATTATAGAAAAAATAAATTCAGAGAATGTTTTCAGCTTTCCTTTTGAACCAAAAGAAGGAGATTATTTATCGATCAAAAATAATTTAAGAAAAAACGAATATTTGAATTTGATTTTCATGAATAATGTTTGGATTGAGGAAATCTATATGTGTTCTTACAGAGATTGCGATGGTGATATTTATACCACTATAAAAACCGGAGTGGCATTTATTAGTGAAAATGAAATATTCTTTTAATAGCAAATTAACTTAATCAAAATCAGACAGATTCTAAATATTCCATTTTATGAAACTTTTTTTTGGCGAAATTAATAACGGAAAAGCAATCATTAACGATGAAGAGCAACAGCACATTGTAAAAGTTCTTCGTATGAAAGACGGCGAAGAAATTCATGTAACCGATGGAAAAGGAAATCTTGCTTCGGGAAAATTAATTATTGAAGGAAAAAAAGCCGGAATTGAGGTTGCTGAAATTAAAACCAAAATATCTGATTTCAGTCCAAAACTTCATATTGCCATTGCGCCGACTAAAAACATTGACCGTATCGAATTTTTTGTAGAAAAGGCTGTAGAAATGGGGATTTCTGAAGTTACCATTCTTCTAACCGAAAAAACTGAACGTAAAAATCTGAATATTGATAAAATCAGAAAGCAGGCAATTGCGGCTTCAAAGCAAAGTTTGAGATTTCATTTTCCTGTTATAAATGATTTAATTAAAATTCAGGATTTTCTAAAAAAAATAAATTCTGAAACTACTTTTGTCGCACATTGCAATGAAAATTTAGAAAGAATAGCTTTAAATGAAATTCCAAAACTAGAAAACTATACTTTTTTGATTGGCCCTGAAGGCGATTTTTCAGATAAGGAAATTATGTTTTTAGCAGAAAAAGGAATTAAAGCTGTTTCATTAGGAAATCAAAGATTGAGAACAGAAACAGCAGGAGTTTTTGTAGCTGCTTGGAATTATAATAAAATGATTTAATAATCCTCACCTTCTACTTCAGCCTTTGTTTGTACAAATTTGCCATTTTCAAATTCATAAGTAAAATAGTAATACGTTACAGGACCTGCGTGGTAACTTGATGTAATTTCTTTATTCTTTTTATTTGCAACAGGATTTATAATTTTACTAAAAGAAGGTGAAAGTTTATATTTCCTTGATTTTTCATCATAAAGCCATAAATAATATGATTGGTCGACCATTCCAACCCTATTAATCAGTTTAAAATCATTATAGCCATCAAAATTCCAATCTTCATTACAAGAAAAATCGACTTCGTAGTCATGAAATACAAGTGTAGAATCTTTATCAATTTTTAGTTGTTGAAATAATTTACCCAATTTCAAAATATTTACTTTTGTAAAATTGATCATCCCACTTTTCTCTTCTTCGCAGAAAACCTTGTATTCAAAACCGTTTCCTTTTTGTGAAAGAGTATATTTTCTTACAATTTGCGACCTTTCCTTCTCTTCTTCTTTCTGAATCTTTAAAATTTCTTCGTTAGATAGCTTAACTTCTTTATTCGTTGAAATTACTGAAGAATCATGTACCATTTTAGGAGCAATAAGTTTTGATTTATTCTCTTTTTCACAAGAAAAAACCAAAAACAAAACAATCAAGATAAAGATGTTTTTCATCAGCTAAAACTAATATTATTATCCTTCAAATACTTATTAAAAACCTGCTCCCCACTTCGCATAGAATTTACTGCCCAACGAATTTTCATTCTTAACAGTTTTTCTTCATTCAATTTGTAGTCAATATTAGATTTCATGAGCTTTTGCTTCAATTCATACATACAGATTGAGGCAGCAACAGAAACATTAAAACTTCTGGTAAAGCCATACATCGGAATTGCCAGAGTTTCATCTGCAAAATCTAAAATTTCTTCAGAAACACCTTCCATTTCAGTTCCGAAAACTAAAGCGATTGGTTCTGTAATTTCATATTCAGGTAAAAATTTTGCGTTTTTTTCTAAAGAAACTGCTACCATTTTATATCCTCTGTTTTTAATATTCTGAAAAGATTCCATATTTCTGGGAAGCCTTTCTACTTCAACCCAAGTATCTGCTCCTTTTGTGACTTTTAAATTGGGCTCAAAGCTATGCTCTTCCTGCAAAGCAACCACTTTATGAAAACCACAAGCTTCAACAGAACGCACAATTGCAGCTGCGTTTCTGAACTGATAAATATCTTCAATCACCGGAAGTATAAAATCTGAACTTTCAGGAGCAAAATGTTCGATTTTTCTTAATCTTTCTTCCGTTAAAAATTGCTGTAAATACTCGTAAGTTTTCTCTAAATCTTTCATCTTCTTTCAAATCTTTGCAAATTAACGTAATTTTGAAATTCTGAACCTGAAAAGAAACTCAAAATCTTTAATTTAAACTAAAAATGAAGCGAAAAGTCCTTCTTATTTATACCGGCGGAACGATTGGTATGGAAAAAGACTACGAAACGGGAAGTCTCCGTGCCTTTGATTTCGGAAATATTTTTGAGAAAATGCCCGAAATGAAGCTGATGGAATGCGAAGTATTCGTGCATCCTTTTGCACAACCGCTCGACTCTTCTGATATGGGACCTGAAGAATGGAGAATGATCGCCAATTTAATATTCGACAATTATAAGAAATATGACGGCTTCCTCATTCTTCACGGGACAGATACGATGTCTTATACCGCATCTGCATTGAGTTTTATGTTGAAAGGTTTAACAAAACCCGTTATTTTAACCGGTTCACAACTTCCCATTGGAGATCTGAGAACTGATGCAAAAGAAAATCTTCTGACGAGTTTATATTATGCAAGTCTTTATGAAGAAAACGAAGCCGTGATTCAGGAAGTTGCGATTTATTTTGAATATAAATTATTGAGAGGAAACCGTACTTTAAAGTATTCTGCGGAGTATTTTGATGCCTACGCAAGTCCGAACTACCCTATTTTAGGACAATCTGGAGTTCATTTAAAGATTGATAAGGATAATCTTTTCCGTTGCGACGGTAGAATTGAATTTCATGTAGACGAACATATTTCTGAAGATGTTCTGTTTTGGAGAATTTTCCCGGGAATGAAACTGAATCATTTTAAAGAAATTCCGAAAATGAAAGTGTTGATCTTACAGGTTTTCGGTTCGGGGACTATTTTCAGCAGTGAAAAGACCTTGGAAACTTTGCAACAAATCAGAAGTAACGGAACCGAGATTGTTGTGGTAAGTCAGTGCATTTCAGGCGGAATATCATTTGGAAAATATGAAAACTCTAATATTTTCTCAAGAATCGGAGCGATCAGCGGAAGAGATATGACCGCAGAATCTGCAATTACCAAAGCAATGCACTTGATTGACAACCCAAATTATCTTGGAAGTTTTGCTGATAATTTCTCAAGAAATATCTGTGGAGAAATAAGCGAGTAATTTTAAATTAAGAATTTGCAGATTCAATAAAATAGCCTATTTTTGCAGTCTTCAAACATAGAGAGAGGTGTCCGAGTGGTTGAAGGAGCTACCCTGGAAAGGTAGTATGCGGGTAACTGTATCGAGGGTTCGAATCCCTTCCTCTCTGCAAAACAAAAACCAGATCAATCGATCTGGTTTTTTGCTTGAAATACAGTTTCAAAATGCATTTCGACAATATAATTAAGTGTATGAATGTTAGTGTTTGATATTTATTATCCTTAAAAAGTTCAAAACTGAAATCTTCTTCTAAACATTAAATGATTAATCCTAAGATTCCCAAAGCTTGTGCGGTTTATTGATTAGCGATTTGGTTATTAGTTCTGCTCAGCATCCAAACAGTGGGAATCTTATTTAACGGATTAATTTTTATTTTTTTTTCGTTACAGTTTTCTAAATCTGACAATATTTTATTTTAGTACGAAATATTTAATTGAAGGGTCATTTCCTAGCCCCGATTTGAGCATTTGTCTGAGCTCATTTTTTGTGTTTTGGCGGCGGCTTTGCCGTCGCCAAAACACAAAAAATAGCGAGTGCGGAAAGCGGGATTAAGCTCCGAAAAAATCAATTACAAATCGTAAGAAAACTATGTCCTCTCATGTGAATTTTTATCATTGCTTCAGATTTTAATTCGCTGTAAATACTTTGATCAAAAGCCTGTACATCATTTAATTTTGCATCTATAAAATCTGCAATTCTCACCACCGAAAAATAAAAATTCCTGTACAGAGAGATATCTACCGTACTTCCGAAAAGGGGAAGAAAAGCTCTTAAAAACGGAAGATTTTTCTGGTGTAAATTATAATCCGGGCAATACCCTGTTTTTTCTTTTGCAGTGATCAATTCGTAATGATTGATATAATCGAGAATCGTTTCATTTTCTTTCATCGAAATTTTTTGTTTATGAAAATAATGATGTATCCTGTCTAAAATATGTTGGGCATATTCCATCATGGTAATGGTTTTCATTTCCGAAATATTGTTGATTCCGGTTTTGAAATTTTTAGCATTGGCGTGATTTGTATTAAATGAAATTCCGAAATTATCACGATACGGAAAGAAGCAGTTTTTCACTTCAATTACGGCATCTGCCTGCAATCGGTCTTTCGAAAAGTTATAGCATAAATAGGGTTTATACATCTCTTTCAGATGAAGCAAAAAATCGGTCTCATTGGTATTTCTATTGTTTTCAAACCAGTTTTCAAGATTGTTATAATAATTATTTTCAAATTCTCTGAAACTTAAATAAAACGGAATTTCCATAACTCTTACTATTTTATACTACAAAGCTATAGGTGTAATGCGCCAAAACTTGACGTGTTTTATTTTTCGATGAAACATTTTCTAAATAGTTTAAAAAGAATCTTTTTATTGCTAAAAAGGATGAAACAAACCATCGGAAATACCCGAAAGTTTCTTGCAAGGGTGCAGAAGACTTTCGGAGAGTCCCGGAAACCACAAACAGGGGTGTTTTAAACTTTCGGAGAGTTCTGATAGCTATAAAAAGGAGTCTTTTGCATCTTCGGGAAATTCCGATGGTTATCAACTACCCTGTTTTAAAATAAAAAGCCCGCTCTGAAAACAGAACCGGACCTCATAATTGAAATAATGATATATGAATAAAAAACTAACTTATTTCCAGCCGCCGCCTAAACCTTTATAAATATCTACAACGGTACTTAATTGTTTTTGCTTGGCTTCAATCAATTCCATTTTTGCATCTAAAGCATCTCTCTGGTTTAAAAGAACTTCCAGATAATCGGCTCTTGAATTTTTGAAAAGCTGATTGGCAATATCGATAGATTGGTCTAAAGCCTGCGTCTCCTGAGACTTCAATTGGTAATACTGATCGATATTTTTTACTTTCGACATCAGGTTTGAAATATCCAGATAGGCATTCAAAATAGTTTTGTCGTATTCATACAAAGCCTGAATCTGCTTTGCATCTGCTGTTTGGAAATTAGCTTTAATAGCACTTTTATTAATCAGTGGCCCCGCCAATTCTCCCACTAAACTTGTAGCGATCGACTCTGGTAATTTAACCAGATAAGAAGGTTTAAAGGCTTCCAAACCTAGAGTTGCAGAAATTTCCAGACTTGGATAGAACTCTTTTCTTGCAGCTTCAACATCTAGTTTTGCAGATTTTAATTCTAATTCAGCCTGTTTAATATCAGGACGGTTTGCTAATAATTGCGACGGAATCCCCGTATAAACCGTTTGCGGAATTGTGGACATAAAACTTTCCTTCGTTCTTACAATCGGCTGTGGATAACGACCGCAAAGTGCATTGATCTGGTTTTCCTTTTCGGTGATTTGTTGACGAATTGTATATTCTGTTGCTTTTGATTTTGCTAATTCTGCTTCAAACTTTTTCACTGCCAATTCTGTTGCCGCTGCTGCCTGCTTCTGGATTTTAGCAATTTCTAAAGCTCTCGTCTGCAATTTGATATACTGCTGAATAATATCCATCTGATTATCGAGCGCTAATAATTCGTAATAATTATCGGCAACTTCCTCAATCAGATTAGAAAGAACAAAATTCTTTCCTTCAACCGTTGAAAGATAATGCGAAACTGCAGCTTCTTTTTCCGTTCTGAGTTTTTTCCAGATGTCGATTTCCCAGTTGGCCATCAAACCTCCTTCGAAATTCCCAAGCGGATCGGGCATTTCTCTTCCGGGCTCTATTTCAGTGGATGCATCACCGGCACCTGTACTTGTATAGCGACCTACTTTTTCAACTCCGGCTCCTAATCCTGCTTTAACTGTGGGTGAAAGTTTTCCTTTTTTAGCAACAACTCCGCTTTTTGCAATCTCAATTTCCTGAAGTGTGATCATCAACTCCTGATTATTTTTCAAAGAAGTTTCGATTAAGCTTACCAAATTTGGATCTGTGAAAAACTGTCTCCACGGCGTAGTTCCGCTATTGTTATTGACGTCCTGTTGCTCATTTTGAGTAAAATTCTCAGGAATATTATTTTTTACTTCGTCCTGAATGACGGTCGCCATTGGCGCCTTACAACTTGCTAAAACAAGCGATAAGGCGATGGCTGCTATATATTTATTATAAATCTTCATGTTTATCATCGTGTTGATAAGGTTCTGTTTGTTCAGTTAACGGATTTTCTTCTTCATATTTTGCCAGTCGGGATTTGTCTGCAATAGTTCCGAAAATGTAATATAATCCCGGAATAATCATCAGTCCGAAAACAGTTCCGATAAGCATTCCTCCTGCTGCTGCCGTTCCTATCGTTCTGTTTCCTACAGCTCCCGGTCCGGTTGCCATTACCAAAGGAATTAACCCTGCAACAAATGCAAATGAAGTCATCAAAATAGGTCTGAAACGGATGGCAGCTCCTTCAATTGCCGCCTGTGCAACAGGAATTCCCTCTTCTGCTTTTTTCTGAACGGCAAACTCAATGATCAATACGGCATTTTTACCTAAAAGCCCGATCAACATAACCATTGCAACCTGTGCGTAGATGTTGTTTTCTAAACCTAATAGTTTAAGACATAAAAACGCTCCGAAAATTCCTGTCGGTAATGATAGAATTACCGGTAACGGAAGGATAAAGCTTTCATACTGCGCCGAAAGAATTAAATAAACAAATCCTAAACAGATCAGGAAGATGTAAACTGCTTCATTTCCACGACCTACTTCATCTTTTGAAATTCCTGCCCAGTCGATTCCGAAACCTCTTGGTAATGTTTTGTCGGCAACTTCCTGAATGGCTTTAATTGCCTGTCCGGAACTGTAACCAGGAGCCGGAGTTCCGCTCACCTCAGAAGAATTGTACATATTATGTCTTGTGATTTCTGAAAGACCATACACTTTTTCTAAGTGCATAAAATCTGAATACGGAACCATTTGGTCTTTATCATTTTTCACATACAATTTCATCAAATCACTTGGTAAAGCACGATATTGCGGACCAGCCTGAACAATCACTTTGTAAGGTCGGTCGAAACGGATGAAACTGGTTTCGTAGTTTGAACCGATTAATGTCGAAAGATTATCCATTGCTTTCTCGATGCTTACGCCTTTTTGCTCAGCTAAATCATTATCGATTTTAAGCATATATTGAGGAAAACTCGCAGAATAGAATGTGAATGCAGATCCTAATTCAGGACGTTTCTTGAGTTCTTTAACGAAATCGGTACTTACCTGCTCCATCTTCTGATAATCACCGCTTCCTGCTTTATCCAAAAGTCTTAATTCAAATCCACCTGCTGCTCCATAACCCGGAATAGAAGGCGGTTGGAAGAATTCAATATTGGCTCCCGGAATATTTTTAGCTTTTTCTTCAAGCTTCTCGATGATTTCGGCGGCAGATTCTGAACGGTCTTCCCAACTTTTAAGGTTAATCAAACATGTTCCTGAGTTTGAACCTGTTCCTTCCGTCAGAATTTCATAACCAGCTAATGAAGAAACAGATTGTACTCCGTCGATATCTTCAGATTCTTTCAAAAGTTCTTTGGCAATCTGATTCGTTCTCTCTAATGTAGAACCCGGCGGCGTCTGGATAATTGCATAAATCATCCCCTGATCTTCTCCCGGAATAAACCCTGAAGGCAATGAGTTGCTCAAAAAGTAAGTACATGCGCAGAAGATCAATAACAAAGGAAGGGTGATGAACTTTTTAGTAACTGTTTTCTTCAGTAAGTTCTCATATTTTCCTGCTCCTTTTGTAAATACATTATTGAATTTATCTAAAAGAATCGTGATCGGACCTCTTTTTTTCGCTTTTCCGTGGTTATTCTTTAGAATTAAAGCACATAAAGCCGGAGTCAATGTCAATGCCACAACTCCCGAAAGAATAATTGATGACGCCATTGTAATAGAAAACTGACGGTAGAAAACCCCAACCGGACCCGACATAAAGGCCACTGGAATAAACACAGCTGCCATTACTAAAGTGATTGCGATAATCGCTCCACTGATTTCATGCATTGCTTCTTCAGTCGCCTTTAATGCAGAAAGTCCTTTCTCTTCCATCTTGGCGTGAACTGCTTCAATCACCACAATTGCATCATCGACGACGACACCGATTGCCATTACCAAAGCGAAAAGCGAAATCATGTTTAAAGTAATTCCAAATGCGGACATCACAGCAAAAGTTCCTACCAACGAAACCGGAACCGCAATCGCCGGAATCAATGTTGATCGCCAATCTCCAAGGAATAAAAACACCACAATCGCCACCAAAATAAAGGCCTCAAACAAAGTATGAACTACTTTCTCAATCGAAGCATCCAGGAATCTGGAAACGTCATAACTGATGTCATAATGCATTCCTTTCGGGAAATTTGTTTTCTCAAGATCTGCCATCAATGTTTTTACATTTTTGATAACGTCACTTGCGTTTGATCCGTACGATTGTTTTACCGTAATTGCAGCAGATGGTTTTCCGTTTAATGTAGAATAAATATCGTACATCGAAGAACCAAATTCGATATCAGCAACATCTTTTAGTCTTACAAATTCGCCGGCAGATTTAGCTTTAAGAATAATATTTCCGTAATCTTTTTCATTATTAAAACGTCCGGAATACTTCAAGATATATTCGAAAGACTGTGAACGTTTACCTGAGCTTTCACCTGTCTTTCCGGGAGAAGCTTCCAAACTTTGTTGGTTTAAAGCCTCCATTACTTCATCAGCTGAAATATTGTAAGCCGTTAATCGATCAGGTTTCAGCCAAATACGCATTGCATATTCACGGGTTCCCAAAATATCGGCAAAACCTACTCCGCTTACCCTTCTCAATTCAGACATTACATTGATATCTGCATAGTTGAAAAGGAACTTTTGATCGGCTTTGGGATCGTCACTGTACAAGTTAATATACATCAACATATTCGGTTCTTCACGGGTGATCTTCACCCCTTCACGTACCACCAAAGGTGGAAGTTTATTAACTGCCGAAGAGACACGGTTCTGAACGTTTACTGCAGCAACATTCGGGTCTGTTCCCAGATCAAAAACCACCTGAATGGATGTTTCACCGTCATTTCCGGCATCGGAAGTCATATATTTCATTCCCGGAACACCATTTAATGATCGTTCCAAAGGAATAACTACTGCTTTTACCAGCAATTCGTTATTGGCTCCCGGATAAGTTGCCGTAATATTTACTTTTGGCGGAGAAATCGCAGGAAACTGAGTAATCGGAAGTTTCATTAATGATAAAACTCCCATAAAAACGATAATCAAAGAGATTACGATCGACAGAACGGGTCTGCGGATGAATTTTTTAAACATATAATAATTATAAATGATAAATTATTAATGATGAATGATAAACAATAATCAATGATCGCTTATCAATTATCACTTATTTTTTACTCTGCTTTTAATTTTAAAGACTGAAGAACTTTCTTCGGATCCTGAAATTTCACCTTTACTTTCTGATCATCTTTCACCTTCTGAACACCTTCTAACAAGATTTTTTCATCCGGAGAAATTCCTGAAGAAACAACATAGATATCCGGAAGTTCATAAGACACTTTGATATTTTTAGATTTTGCAACTCCCTTTTTATCAATTACAAAAACATATTTCTGATCCTGAATTTCATACGTTGCTTTCTGAGGAATGATTAATGCATTTTTAAGCGGTAAAGTCATTCTTATTTTTCCGGTTTCACCATTTCTTAATAACTTTTCAGGATTTGGAAACTTAGCTCTGAAAGCGATATTCCCCGTTTCATTATCAAACTGGCCTTCAATGGTTTGAATTTGTCCAGTCTGATTAAACAAATCTCCGTTTGCCATCACCAAACTTACATTTTGATTTCCACGGCCTGCAACATTGGTTTGATAATTTAAATATTCAGGCTCGGAAACATTGAAATATGTGTAAATATTGGTATTGTCTGAAAGCGTAGTCAAAAGATCACCTTCATCAACGAGACTTCCTAATTTTAAAGGAATTCTATCAATTACACCAGAAAATGGCGCTTTGATATCAGTAAATGAAAGGTGAATTTGCGCCAATCTCATTTCTGCATTGGCTGCGTCTAGTTTTGCTTTTGCCATTAACCTCTCGTTCTTTGAAACGATATCATTGTTGGCAAGTGTACTCGCATTTCTCAATTCAATTGAAGCCTGCTCTACTTCAGCTTTTGCTTTTAATAATTCGGCCTGATAAACCTGAGGCATAATTCTGAATAATGTCTGTCCAGCCTTTACATACTGACCTTCGTCTACATAGATTTTTTCTAGGAAACCTTTTTCCTGAGCCCGCACTTCGATATTTTTTACAGACTGTACCTGAGCAACAAAGTCTTTATTAATAATGGTATCCATTTTTACGGGGGAAGTCACCGGATACACTGAGTCTTCTTGTTTTTCTTCCTTCTTCTCGTTACAGCTAAACAGTAAGAGAACAGCGCTTAATACAACGCCTGGGACAACTCTTTTCATCATAATTTTAGAGTGGTATAAATCGTTAAATGTTGATTGAATAATAATTTTGAAAATATTTACTTTGTGAAAACCAGAAAAGTCACAACGCAATGCTTCTAGCTCCGTTTTGGAGCCAAAATGATAATCGGAAAACGAAATTTTAGATTCTGATAGATCGAACCAGAATAAACGTTTTTACAGAATGAACATGCTGTAAAAAGTTGGGAATTGAAGGTTTAACCCTTTTTTTGAATAATAGCCCAAAAGAATAAATCAGTCCGAAAACACAGGCAAAAGTAATAATTGTCTGCAGACTGTCAGCTAACTGGAAATCTTCTTCTGCAACATCAAATGAAAAATTATCACCACTGTCAGTAGATTGCTGAATAGAAAACTTCTGTACAGAATGAGTTGAGTGATCTACCTTTTCAGGATAATTGTGAGAAATATGAGTTGAAAAGTCATTGTATAAAGTTTTGACATTAAGTTTGCTTTCCACTACGAATAGCAGAAAAAGCGTTGTCAAAAAGTATACAATATAGTTTCTCATTACAAGTTGCAAATGTAAGCTGAGATTTTAATACTTAATTCACTATTAACAAAATTTAACTCTTCTTGAAATCAGCTGAAAAATGAATGAGAGAACCAATTAATTATATTTAACATTAAAAAAAGACTATATTCAGAATCTAAATTCTTTAAATTATTAAAAATTAACATATTTTAAGGAAAAATAATTGTAATTTTACACAACCAAAGCAAAATAATATGAAACCTTTAAAAACCAAAATTACAAATGAAAAAACTTTTACCCGGATTTCTTATAATCCTCACTCTATCAGCCTGTAAACACTCGGCTAAAGACCCAGACACATCAATCGTTAAGCAAGAAAAGCCAATCTCTCAAGACGACATCACTAAGGTAACACTCGCTGACCGTCATGGTGATGAAATGGAAATCATTACGAATAACACCAAGAATACTGTCATTGTAAGACTTAACGGGCAATCTTATGAACTTTATAAAAATGCAGAAAACCCCGGTTTTTCTACTGATGACAATAAATATCAATTTACTGAAACAAAATACGAAGTCACTTTCTTAAAAAAAGATGCTGACATGGTTTTATTTCATGCAAAAAAAGATCAACCCACCAAAAAGATCGCATTACAATAAAAAAAGACGCTTTTTTAAGCGTCTTTTTGATTAAACCTATCGATTGAAATCTCTCCAGGCAATGGAATATCATTTTCTATATAATCGAACAATGTTTTTGAGAAATAGCAGCCATTAAGAATTCCTCGAGCTCCTAAACCATTAAAAACATAAAAATTTTGATGCTGAGAATGTCTTCCCAAAATTGGTCGTCTATCTTTTACCGTTGGCCTGAATCCAAAATGCACTTCTTTAATTTCAAAGTCATTTGGATAAAATTCTGAAAGACCTTTTTGTAACTGTTCGACTGCAGAATTGTCAATTTCGTGATGAAGTTGTTCACGGTCGTACGTTCCGCCATAAAAATGGAGATTATCATCCAAAGGAAACAAAAAGTGCTTTTTCTTAATGGTAATATCTTTAGGAATAGATTCAGAAAGTTTGACGCGAATATGATGCCCTTTGTTTGGATTAACAGCAATATCTGAAAAGTAAGGATTTTCTTTTACTCCCATTCCTTCGCTGAACAAAATGTTTTTAAAGCTAAAATCTTTGTAAGTAGAATTTGAAGTATCAATTAGTGAATAATCAAATTTTTCTTTGATCAAATTTCCTTTATTTTCCAAATAGCTCAATAAACCGTTAAAAAATCCTTTAACATTGAGTCTGGCTGACTGATTCACCTTGCCAGTCTGAAAGTCGTTTTTAACACCACTTAAATGAGCGAAATTTTCATCTAAAAAGTTTCTTAACTCATCATTATCAGATTTTTTAAGCCAGAGTTTCTGTTCGTTCTCATCATGAAAAATTCTATGAATAGGAGATTCTATCAGATAATTTTGACCTGTATAAGATTCTATTTCTTTAAGAGATTTTTTTAGAAAATCAATTTGTTCCTGAGCTAGCCAAAATGTAGTAAACTTTTTTAAGACTACGGGATTAATAATTCCGGCAGAAATTTGCGATGCACTTTTCTTACCCTCCGAGAAAATTACAAATGATTTGTTATTTAATAATAACTGATGAGCAAAAAACAGAGCCGCATAACCATCACCAACTATGATGTAATCTACATTTCTCATATCAAAATCTTAATTTTTAAAAGCAATAACAATCGAATGCGTTATTAAATTGTATTTATGAAAGGTCATTCTTAACAAAAAAACCTGAGTAAAAGTACTCAGGTTTTTTATAAATATCAAGTGAAATTTAGTAATTCCACATATCATTTTCCATTTGAAGAATCTGATCTTTGATTCTTTGACTTTCAGCCAATTGCTCTTCAGCATTTCTAGGAATATAATCTTTAATCGTACCATCTCCAAGACCGTTGCTTGATTTGTAGATGATTGAAGAGAATCTTCTTGCATTAATTATATCATCAAAAGATAAATCCGCTGACGAATTTGCTCTGTTGTAGACATAATTGTTTGCTAAAATATCTCTTGCTTTTGGATAATAAACCCAAAATAAATCAACTAATTCGTCGGCTCCAGCTAAAGGCTGACCATCTGGTCCTATTCTTCCAATTGAAGTTGGGTCAGGTCCCATTGCAGCAATACCAATAGGTCTGTATTTCATCATGCCATCTCTTTTGTCGATGAACCACATTCCCATAATCTTTAGAACTTTAACTTTATCAGTAGTTGTTCTGATTAAGTCTACATATTGCTTTTTCTCGGCCTCTGTAGGAGTTCTTCCAGAGTTAATAATTTCAATTAATTCATCATCAATTCTTTCACTCTCCAACTTCTTTCTAATCGCTTCAGGAGTAGATTTAGTAGAAAAGTTTTCATCTTCATAAACTTCATCAATCTGACCACTTAAAGCTGCATCTAATAAAATTTGATACAAAGATCTTGTAGTTCTAGATGTTAATCCATTAGGATTATCATAGTAGAATGGCTGATTAATTTTATCATTAAGGTCAATTATTTCCCAAACCATCATACTTTTTAAGATGTCTTTTTCATCTACAAAGCCATATTCAAGTGGGGTTATTTTATTGCTGATAACAGTATCTCCTACTTTTTTCATATTTTCAGCTCTCATCTGTCTGAATTCTTCCGGTGAAGAAGCATTTAGAATAGTCTGAGAAAATGCAAACCCAGAAGCTAATACTAAAAGACTGCTAATATATTTTTTCATAATATGAATTTACAAATTAATGTTATTGAACATTGATAATAACTGGTGATATTTCTTTCAATCGTTGATTACCAAGTCCAGTAGCCGTAGCTTGGATATCATAAATCTGAACAACATCACCCGGTCTAAGATTTCTGATTAACCCTTCTGCAGAAGATAATGAGTTACCTTGAATCATAGTACCAGCTCTTCCTGGAAGTTTCAAAATGAAACTGTTAACAGTGAACGAAACCGGGAAATCAAAATCAGGTAATGCCGCAGCAACAATTTGATTTGGAATAGAACCAACAGGCATAAAATTAACAGCCTTTCCTCTGATCTGACCTTGTGGTCTAGGAACTCCCTTAATTCTATATTCAAATACTTGCGATACTGTTTTACCAGTAGGATCCGTACCTGATAGAGTTAATTTCACAATATTTCCAGTTGATGGAACAACATTCCACTTACCTTTACCAGTATTCTTAACCACTGCTCCCGGAGCAGATAAAGATAGTTTAGCATTGTCTGCACCAAGGATAGATCCTGTAACAGGGTTTTCTAATCCTCTATACATTACATTCATCTTATCAGCAGAAAGCAATAGCCCTTGTTCTAGTTTTACCTGTTGAGGACCAGCGATTACATTATAAGTATGTGTGAACGGGAATTGCTGAGCTTTTCCTGTAGCATCTGTTAAAGTAATTACACCACCAATCTTTTTCTCTCCAAGACCTCCAGTATTTAAAGGAAGATATCCTTTACCGTTTTCTTGTCTGCTTACACCACTGATGCTGATTTTACTACTGTTTGAATAGTTACCAAGCATTACAACCGCCTCAGCTTTTTTACCAGCTTGAACATCTGTCGGAGCAGAAACAATTGCTTCATAACTTGTAAACTTAATACTAGCATCTACTTTTTCCTGAAGCATCAACGCCAATGCATCCGATTGTACGTTTCTTGCGTCATTCTGAATAATCTCAAGATTTGAAATCGCAGCAATAAGAGGCTGGTGATAGAATTTATTCTGAAACCAAGTCTTACCATTTGGAGATTTTCCGGCAGGATAGTCTGCAATGATAGATCTGTTTGCTCTTTCTACTAATTTCAATAACTGGGCGTTACCTCCAAAAGTAGCTACAATATAAGATCTTACGTCATCCAATTTCTTTTTAAGCTCTAAAGCTTTTGGAGAAGGAGAATTTTCGTCGCCATCTTTAAAGAAATATTCAGTTGTAGCCTCATTATTATTCAATGCTGAGAAGTTCTCACTTACGTCCATGTCTTTTCCTGTTTTAGGATCTTTATCATGGAAGTCTGATTGCTTTTTCAGCGTAACTTTAATATCTTCTGCAGAGCTTACCAAAACATCAATCTTGCTCTTCAGTGTTTTATACTGTTCCCAAGGTGTAGCATAAGTGTCAGGTACTTGCTGAGCTTTTGCCTCTAATGTTTTTTCAAAAATATCTTCATTTTTCTGCTCAGTCAAAAACCTTGTTTCATTTAGGGCTCTTGTAGAATCGTAATACGATCTGATGATTTCAACATCAATGTTTAGGGCCATCATAGCGATGAACACCAAATACATTAGGTTGATCATCTTCTGACGTGGAGTCTGTTTTCCTTTTGCCATTCTCTTTTCTTTAGTTTTATTTAATTAATGGTTAAGGATTATGACTTCATAGCAGTTAACATACCACCATAAACTCTATTTAAGCTGTTTAAGTTAGTAGTTAAACCTTGTAATTCTTGATTAAATTTCTCAGACTGCTCTGCTGATTTCTGCATATCATCAACATATTTTTTAGCAAAATCTGATTGTTTCTGACCGTTTTCTAACTGCATTGCATAAAGAGCGTTCATGCTTTCCATGTGTGCAGCAGCTTTGTTTAACTGATCATTATATTTGTGTGTAGAAGCAGATACGTCAACAGTTTGGTTGATTTGATCTACTGAGTTTGAAAATTTATCAATCCCTGTTCTTAATCTGTCAAATAATTGTACATCAAGCTTAGCATCCTGAAGCATTTTATCTAACTTAGTTGAAAGAGAGTTCTCCAACTCAGCAAACTGAGCGCTAGTATTTTTAGCAGAAATGTTTGAATGTAAAGGATTTGGGTTTGCATGCTTATCCAACAATTCAGGATAAACGTTTTCCCAGTGGTACGACTCTTCAGCAGCAGGAGGGTCGAATGCAAAAATGATAAAGATAATTGCCTCAGTTACAAGCCCTACGGTAAGAGCGATGTTTCCGTTAATAGGTCCCAAGGTAATGTGAGTAATTTTAAGCCAAGCTCCAAGAATTACAATTGCAGCACCGAATGAATAGAAGAAATTCATCCAAGCATCTTTAGTCTTAAACATATAAGTTAGTTTTTTTAAGTGTTATGAATTGATAATAAAAATGATTTAAGCAATATTATCTGTTAACTCTTTTCGCTTTAACAGCTGCTTCTGGAATATCTTGTACCGTTCTGAAACCGATATAACTTCTAGCAGAATCTTTGTTTTCCCAGTCTCTTGCACCCGTCATCAACATATAACCAACATCTTTCCAAGAACCTCCTCTTACAGATTTTTTGTCGTCTGTTTTAGATTTAATAGAAGGGTTTAAAGTAGAAGAGAATCCGTATGCAGAATTGTTGTATCCTGAATCAGTCCACTCAGATACGTTACCAGCCATATCAAATAACCCAAAAGTATTCTTTTTGAATTTTTTTACCGGTGCTGTGTAAGTATATGTACCTTTTATCTCATCTTCCATATAGCTACCTCTTTTTGGCTTGAAGTTTGCTAGATAACAACCTCTATCATCCATCAGATAAGGACCACCCCAAGGATAAGTAGCATTTTGCTTACCTCCTCTTGCTGCGTATTCCCACTCCATTTCATTAGGAAGACGGAAACGTAAAGGTCTTTGTTGTTTTCTTTTCAAGCTTTCATTATAATCAGACTTCAATTTAGTTCTGAAGTCACAGTATGCTCTTGCCTGATCCCAAGTTACCCCTACAACAGGATAATCTTTGTAAGCTTTGTGCCAGAAATACTGCTCAAATAAAGGCTCATTATAAGTAAAGTGGAAATCATTAACCCAAACTGTTGTATCCGGATAGATTGCAATGCTTTCGCTTCTCAAGAAGTTTACACCTCTTTCGTTATCAGCAAGAGCAGCATCCATATCTCCCCATCTATAATTGTATTTTAGTTTGCTAACATCAATAAGTCTTTCGCTACCTACTCTAGAAGATGCAGGTAAATACATAGACTCAAGAACTTCAGCGTATTCTACATCAGGATATTTAGACGTATTCCAATGTAATGGAATTTTCCAGTCTAATTTTTTGCTTGCATCGAAACCATCATCTCTTCCACCAGCTCCTTCAAGATATTCCTGATAAGGTGTAAGGTCTTCTTCTTTTTTAGCAAGATAAGCGTAATCTCCGATGCTTGCACCTCGGCCGCCACCTTCACCGCCCTCACCTGCTGCTTCAGCAAGCATCGTTCTAGCGATAGAATCTCTTACATAATTGATGAAAACTCTGTATTCTGCATTAGTAGTTTCTGCTTCATCCATAAAGAAAGGAGCAACAGTTACCGTTTTCAAAGGTGCAGTTTCACCGTTATTGGTAAATGATTCATCGGCCATACCAGCAATAAAAGAACCGCCAGGAATTGCCACCATACCATAAGGTCTCTGTGCAACGAATGATTTTGTTTTTTCTCTAGGTATCAATTCTCCTTTTGTTCCAGGCTTCCCTACAGAAGAAGATCCACCACCTGAACAAGATACCGATGCTACCGACGCAGACAATAATAAAAGAAATATCCTTTTCATGTTAATTTTTATAATTAAGCCGTAAATATATAATTTTTTTAAGAAACTTTTAAGATTTTTTTTATAATAACGAAAAAAACCTGAACTTATTTTATTTCCAAGTCCTTTTTACTCTACAGTTACTGATTTTGCAAGATTTCTTGGCTGATCTACGTTGGCTCCCCTATACACCGCTATATAATAAGCTAAAAGCTGTAAAGGCACTGAAGCTACTATTGGAGAAAAGCATTCTGATGTTTCAGGAATTTCTATCACATAGTCAGCCATTGCGCTTACCTGTGTATCTCCTTTGTTTACCACCGCAATTACTTTTCCTTTTCTTGCTTTAATTTCTTGTACATTGCTTACAATCTTATCATAATGACCTCTTTTTGGAGCAATGATAACAATTGGCATATTTTCGTCAATTAATGCAATTGGGCCGTGCTTCATTTCAGCAGCAGGATAGCCTTCTGCATGGATGTATGAAATTTCTTTCAATTTAAGAGCTCCTTCCAATGCTGCAGGATAATTGTATCCTCTTCCTAAATAAAGGAAATTGGTTGCATTGATAAAGTCTTTTGCAATATGCTGAGTGAGCTCGTGAGTAGCTTCCAGAACTTCTTCAATTTTTTTAGGAAGCGCATCCAATTCAGAAATTAGACTCATAAAATCTGCATTTCCTAAATTACCGTTGTGTTTTCCTAATTTTAATGCTATTAAAGAAAGAATCGTCAACTGAGCTGTAAATGCTTTGGTAGAAGCAACACCAATTTCTGGTCCTGCATGGGTATAAGATCCTGCATCTGTAATTCTCGCGATTGAAGAATCAACGACATTACATATACCATATATAAATGCACCTTTTTCTTTAGCTAATTTTAAAGCAGCCATAGTATCTGCAGTTTCTCCTGACTGAGAAATAGCAATTACAACATCTTTATCTGTAATAATAGGATTTCTGTATCTGAATTCTGAAGCATATTCTACTTCTACAGGAACTCTTGCAAATTCTTCGATCAGATATTCACCAATAAGACCCGCATGCCACGAAGTACCGCAAGCGATAATAATGATTCTGTTTGCATTTTTAAATCTTTCAAGATGATCCCAGATTCCTGCCATTTTAATAACTCCTTCATTTACAATAAGTCTTCCTCTCATTGTATCATGAATAGATTTTGGCTGTTCGAAAATTTCTTTAAGCATAAAATGCTCATATCCACCTTTTTCGATTTGCTCTAAACTTAATTTCAGCTCCTGAATTTCAGGAATTATCTTAGAATTTTCGGTAATTGTTCTAATGTCTACCCCTCCTTCTAAAGATATAGTTGCCATATGACCTTCTTCCAGATAAATAGCTTCTTTCGTAAACTCAACAAAAGGAGATGCATCAGAGGCAATAAAATATTCTTTATCACCAATTCCAATTGCTAACGGAGAACCCAATCTTGCAACAACCAAAACTCCCGGATGATCTTCATGCATTACAGTAATTGCATAAGCACCATACACTTCGTTTAGGGCATATCTTACTGCTTCAGGAAAATCTATCTCAGGATTAATATCTGTAAAATACTGGATAAGATTAACTAAAACTTCCGTATCAGTTTCCGATTTGAAAGAAAAACCTTTCTCGGTAAGCATTGTTTTAATCGTATCATAATTTTCAATGATTCCGTTATGAACAAGTGCTATCTTATTATTATTTGAAACATGAGGATGTGAATTTCTGTCACTTGGTACACCATGAGTTGCCCAACGTGTATGCCCCATTCCTATTTTGGACGTTCCTTTTAAATTATTAGAAATATTGACCAAATCATCAACCTTCCCTTTAGTCTTTTCGACGCTAAAACTGTTTTCTGTATTTTCTAAAACAATACCGGCACTGTCATAACCTCTATATTCTAGTCTTCTAAGACCGTTGATAACAATATCATAAGCATCCTGAAAACCTGTATAACCAACTATTCCGCACATATTTTAATCAAATGTATTTTAATATTTATTTTTTTGTCCCGTAAGTAACTTTTAACTGTATTTTGTTCTGATTTGAAGGATCAGAACCTACAAAGACAGTTCGTAACATTGAAAACGCTCTTGTTGTATAATTATACCCTGCTACAGTACCTGAAGAGTTCGGTGCAAACTGAGCAAGATCAATTTTGAAATATTTATTATTATAAGCAGCTCCAGATTCAACAATATCTTTTAAAGACTGCGTTACCGTAAAATCATAATAAGCAGGATTTTTATCTGTATTATAAGCTCTTACAGGAATAAATAATGCTCCTAAAGAAGTATAATCTGCTGTAAATGCTGTTGTTTCTTTTCCATTTGCATCTTTATCTTTTTGAACGATAGTAAAATCACTCGCTGTTGGCTTCGCATAAGGAGTAGACCAAGTAGCTTCATCCGTATAGATCCTGATTTTCGCAGTAATGATTGCTGCTTTATCATCTTGATAAAGCTTTTTCAGTTTAGCAATCTCTTCCTCTTTAAATTTGATACCAATAGAATTACCTCCCATTCCTTGTGCATAAAGCTTTAAGTCTCCTGTTGTAGTATTTCCGTTAGCATAATCATTAATGATAGCATTTGTTCTGTCGTATTCATAATAAGCAGAATGCATATTAGAACCTTTTATAGCAAATTCGTATGTTGTTTGAGGTCTTGTTGTAACTCCGTTTTCAACCTTATCATTTTTATAATACATGATAAGCTGCATGTCGTTTGGAGTAAACTGGAATAAATAACCGTCTTCTTCAACTACAGAAACTTTTAAACCTTTGAAATGTCTGATAAAATTAGAAACATCACTTAATTCAGGTTGTCCCTTTTTGTCTATAATTTTAGTTTGGAAAACCGATGCTGTCAGCGGAATTCTCACTGAAGGTGCAGATGCAGTAAATAATTCAGTATTATCAGAATCTTTTGTAATGACAACAGAGCTTACACTTCCATTTTTAATTTCTTTTGAACCTAAGGCTGTAGTATTTGTACCGAAGTTTTTATTAGAATAGACAATATCATTAAGTCCATTCATAAATTCGGTAACTTCATTTACTTGTAAGGTAAGTTTACCTCCGTTAAGTTTTGCTTTACCATATTTTTTAATAGGATATGTATTCACAACTTTTTTAGCATCTACATTTCCATTAGGAAAAACATAACTTTCGTCCGTAGTAGTTGTAAGAGAATCGCTTACAATCGGTTTAAGAACAAGAACTACAGAATCAACCACTGCATTCGTTCCAAAATCAGGATTATTGGCAGCTAATCTTACCTGAGTAAAATAAGAAGCTTTCTGCTTCCCAAACTGCTTCTCATTAAAAGCTCCTAAAACGGCTGTGGAAGAAGTTGAACCAGAGCTCACAAGACTTAATAACTTAAATGCATCTGTTCTTATTGTATCATTATTATCTATGTTGTAAGCAATAAGATCATAAGAAGTTTCATTACCTTCTGCCGCACCATTCAAAAATAATTGTTCACCTAAAGAATCCGGCTCCGGCTCACAGTTATAAACCAAAACACCACCTAAAACCATTACAGAAAGAATGGTGAAAAATTTTCTAATATTATAAATCATCAAAATGTATATTAATATAATTTACTGATAGAGTCTACATCCAGGTATTCAGATTTTGATGTAGCTGTTTCGTTGAAGCCTTTATCAAGATCACCGTTCAAAAACTCGTCACCTTTTACAACTTCGTCTACGTAATTCATACTTTCAATTACGAAACTCTCGAAGCTTGGGTTATTTAACGCATTTAATTCTGAAATATTATCAAACTTCAGTTTGTCACTTACATTTCCTGCCAAAGCCGCATTTTTCTCATTATATAATGAAAGTACAATTTTTGCATCTTTGAAATAAGTATCAGATTTGTAGTATGTTTTCAGATAAATAGGCACAAAAGAAGACATCCATCCATTTAAGTGGATTACATCCGGCACCCAATTTAGTTTTTTGATTGTTTCTATTACACCACGTGCAAAGAATATAGCTCTCTCATCATTATCCTCAAACGCTACTCCTGCATCATCAAAATAATATTGCTTTCTTTTGAAATATTCTTCGTTATCGATGAAATAAACCTGCAGTCTCTCGCCCGGAAGTGAAGCTACTTTAATAATTAAGGGCTGATCTAAATCATTAATGATAATATTCATCCCTGAAAGACGAATTACCTCATGTAACTGGAATTTTCTCTCACTTATCTGTCCGAATCTTGGCATAAAAACTCTTACATCATTGCCTTCTTGGTGCATTTTAAGTGCCATCTTGTTTACCACCGCTCCTAAATTTGTGTCTTCCTGATAAGGGTACATCTCTGTGGTAATGTACAGTATTTTCTGATTGGGCATATAATTTTTTATATAATTTTTAAATAACGCTTAATATGCAAAATTACGAAAAAACATTCAACATTATCCTAATTAACATTTTTTTACGATAGTTCTCAAGATAATGCATGAAAACTAAAAATGAATATCTTAATATTTAGTATTTTTGAATTGTTATTAAAACAAACTATGGAAGTTCTAAAAAACAAAAAAACACTTCAGGATTTTATAGAAAGACAGAAGGAAATGGGCAAAAAAATTGGTTTTGCACCTACGATGGGAGCTTTACACAATGGTCATCTATCATTGTATGAGGCCGCAAGAAAAGAAAATGACTTGGTGATTTCTTCAATTTTTGTAAATCCTACACAGTTTAACAATGCCGAAGATCTGGAAAAATATCCAAGAGATACTGACCGCGATATATCTATTCTTGAAAACTCCGGTTTGGTAGATGCTGTTTATCTTCCACAAGTTGAAGATATTTATCCTGAGAAAACAGAAAGCCAGCATTATGATTATGACGGACTGGAAAATGAAATGGAAGGAAAATCAAGACCCGGACACTTTGACGGTGTCGGAACTGTCGTTGAAGAGCTTTTCAGACAGGTAAAACCCAACAATGCTTATTTTGGAGAAAAAG
The DNA here is from genome assembly GCF_031118795.1 of Chryseobacterium sp. CFS15. NCBI lineage: Bacteria > Pseudomonadati > Bacteroidota > Flavobacteriia > Flavobacteriales > Weeksellaceae > Chryseobacterium > Chryseobacterium sp. CFS15. The sequence continues at coordinate 152,033 of NZ_JAVHYL010000006.1, forward strand.
ACTTCCAGCAATTGGCAATTATCAGTAAAATGGTTGAGAAAAAGCAACTCCCTATTAAAATAATAGGCGTTTCTATCTACAGAGCCGAAAACGGTTTAGCTTTAAGCTCCAGAAACCAACGTCTTGCTGAAGAAAGAAAAGGCGATGCTAAAATTATTTTTGAAACTTTGATTAAAGTTAAAGAATGGTTTAAAAATATTTCTGTTTCTGCAATTAAGGAAAAGATAAATGAAATTTTCAGCACTCAGGAAAATATGGAATTGGAATATTTTTTAATTGCTGACGAGGATACATTAAAAGAAATTGATCAAAAAGAAAATGAAAATTCTTACAGAGCATTTATTGTAGTGAATGTAGACGGAGTAAGATTGATTGACAATATGCATTTGGACTGAAACAAAAAATCAAAGGCTTCCGGAAGGAAGCCTTTGAACACCAAATCACAAAATATTAATATGAAAAAAATTTACTTTTCAGTAAACTTGTGACCCGGCTGGGATTCGAACCCAGGACCCATACATTAAAAGTGTATTGCTCTACCAGCTGAGCTACCGAGTCGGTCACATTAAATTAACGTCGACAAATATAAAATTATTTTTATAAAATATCAATTATTAATCAAATATTTTTTTTTGCAGTGCCTGCGACTGGACTCGAACCAGCACATCCTTAGGAAACCACCCCCTCAAGATGGCGTGTCTACCAATTTCACCACACAGGCAATAAAATTACAAAATTCTAGTAATTTTTTGCTAGTGACCCGGCTGGGATTCGAACCCAGGACCCATACATTAAAAGTGTATTGCTCTACCAGCTGAGCTACCGAGTCGGTCACTTTATTATCAAGTTTCATTGTTAAGTAATGTCCCTTGTTTTTAGTGGTGCAAAGATAGGACTTTTTTCATTATCTCAAAACTTTTTCGCAAATTTGTTTAAAATAATTTCATGATAATTTCACTAGTAGGGTACATGGGGAGTGGCAAATCTCACATTTCCAAAATATTAAGCGACAAAATAAATTTTAAATTAATTGACCTCGATAAAGAAATTTCTCGACGAAATAAATTGACTATTCCTGAAATATTCGAAAAAAAGGGAGAAATTTACTTTAGAAAGTTAGAAAGAGAAACTTTAGAGGAGATTTTAGCTACCCAGGAAAACATAGTTTTGAGTCTGGGCGGGGGAACGCCGGTGTATTATAATAATATGGAAATCATTAATAATAATTCGGCGAGTGTTTATTTAAGAGCTTCTATCGCAACTTTAGCAGAAAGAATTTCAAAACAGAAGGAAAAGAGACCTTTGATTGCAAAAATTGCTGATGAAGATCTTCCGGAATTTATTGCCAAACATTTATTTGAGCGAAATGTTTACTACAGCAAAGCTCAGCTTAGCATTAATACCGATCAAAAGGATCCTGAAGACATCATTCAGGAAATAATAGAAAAGCTCTATCTCTAGAGTTTTTCTATTCATTAATTATTTTAATCGTTGGTTTCAGCATCACTGCCGTCTTCACCAAAAAAATCGTCCCAATCTGTAAAATCAGCAGTGACATCGTTTTCTACATATCCATCCATGTCTCTTCTGTCTTTTTTGGTAGGTCTTCCCTCTCCCCTGTTTCGGTAGTATTCCTGGGACATTTTTCGCATCATCAATTGCTCATACTGATCTTTATCGGTCACATCTTTGATATGAAGTGGCACCAATTTAGCTCCAATTCTACTTTTAGGGATCTGTATTACCTTAATTTTATACTCAATTTGGTTTTTACGAATTTTGATAACATCTCCTTCTTTTACTTCTTTGGAGGACTTCACGACTGAGTTTCCGATAGAAACCCTGTTCTTTTTTATTTCATCTGCCGATACCGATCTTGTTTTATAAAAACGAATGCTCCATAAAAATTTATCTATTCTCATATTTTTTTATACTTTTGTCGTTATATTATTTGTAAAGTAATTAAAGTTTTTGAAATGAAAAAAATATTTTTGTATATCCTTGCAGGATCGTTGTGTTTCGCAGCTTGTAAAAAGGATGATGAAGTGGAGACCTTCGTAGAACCGGAAGATATCAATGTAAGAAATTCTTATGACGAGCAGGCTATTCAGAAATTCATGGATAACAACTACTTAGATCTGCAGGGAAACATCAAAGCTTTCACTGCTGATGCAGCCGATGACAATGAGAAAAAACTATCTCAGCTAAATCCTCAAACACTTCCTTCGGGAGTTATTTACATCAAAAGAACCGGAGCTCAGCCTGAAGACAGCACTCCTCCTTCAACAGGTGTAGCAATTGGAGATTCTACGCAGATTAAAACAATGATGAGAGCCAATTATTATCTTGCTACAGAAACAGACGGAAACATCTCGCTTGGTAATCCAGGAGTTCTTTTAAATACCATTGATGGAAGCGGTTCCCCTGTAACTGATCCAACATTTTATTTTGTTAAAAAAAGTGTCAGAGTTGCTGCCGGACAGAATAGCAGCTATTATGAAATAGCAGGTCTGAAAGAAGGCTTAAAACAGTTTACAGGTTTTGAAAATCTACCAGATGCAAACCCCTATAATTTACAAGGTGTAATTATTGTACCCTCTAAAGCTGCATTCGCGAGAAATGCTAATTATTATAATCTACAGAATGCATCTTTTGTTTTTAATTTCCAAATTTACAAAGCAGTGCATAGACCTTCTAATCAACAATAAGTAAGTAATTAATTAAAACATACAAAAAGCGCTTCAAAATATTTTGAAGCGCTTTTTATTTATCTCACATTCCCTAAAATATCCGGGAAATATTTATCTGAAAGATGCTCAAATTCATCTCCTCGCATAAACATACTTGCATCTACTTCTTCATAAGAACTTCTTCCTGCCGCAGCAATTAATTCATTACAGGTGTGTAAAGTATTTTTGTGAAAATGATAAACCCTTTCTGCTTTATCAGTAACATCGAGTCCTTTAATCAACATTTTATCCTGCGTTGCAACACCTGTCGGGCAATTATTATTATTACATCGCAAAGCCTGAATACAGCCAAGAGAAAACATAAATCCTCTTGCATTGTTACACATATCTGCACCCATTGCAACGGCTCTCAAAATATCTAAACTTGTCAGAACTTTTCCACTTGCAATTACTCTTAATTTATTACGTAGATTATAATTTTTCAGTGTACGATTTACAAATATCAACGCTGGTTCTAAAGGCATCCCTACTCCATCAGAAAATTCAGGCGGTGCAGCTCCGGTACCTCCTTCTGCTCCGTCAATGGTAATAAAATCAGGATAAATTTTCAAAACATTCATCTGAACGCAGATATCTTCAAACTCTTTAGTATCACCAATACACAATTTAAAACCAACAGGTTTTCCTCCGGAAAGTTCTCTCAACTGTTGTACAAACCTCAATAATCCGGCAGCATCAGAGAAAGATGAATGCGAAGGAGGGGAAATAATAGTTACTCCCGGTGTGACATGACGTATTTTTGCAATTTCAGGTGTGTTTTTTACTCCTGGTAAAACTCCGCCATGACCGGGCTTTGCACCTTGAGACAATTTAATTTCAACCATTTTCACACTTGGAAGATTAGAATATTTTGTAAATAATTCAGGATTAAATTTACCTTCTTCGTCTCTACAACCGAAATATCCGGTTCCTATTTGCCAGCATAAATCTCCTCCTTCCAAATGGTGAGGCGAAATTCCACCTTCTCCTGTATTATGATAGAAGTTTCCTTTTTTCGCACCCCTATTCAGCGAAATTTGTGCTCTGTCACTCAATGCACCAAAACTCATTGCCGAAATATTAAATAATGAAGCATGATAAGGCTGAGAACACTGTTCACCCCCAACCCAAACTCTGGGAAGTTCTTCTTTTGGAGATTTAGCATAAATGGAATGTTTTATTCCTTCATACTTTCTGTGGTTCACTTCTAACTGAGTCCCAAAAGGAACGGTATCGCTCAGGTTTTTTGAACGTCTATACACCGCAGAACGTTGATTTCTGGGAAATGGCTTTCCATCGGTTTCTCTTTCAATGAAATATTGCTGCATTTCGGGCGAAATATCTTCAAAAAAGTATCTGAAATATCCTAATACAGGAAAATTCCTTAGAATTGCGTGTTTTGTCTGGTAAGTATTATAAACTCCTAATGCATAAATTGCTGTCAATAGTGTAGGAATCCAATAATGTGCTTTGATCAGTAATGCCACAACCCACGTTGCAGCTACCAATACAATTCCCCAAGATAAAAACTTATCTCTCATAAGAATATAGATTTAAAACGTTAAAGATTAAATGTAGTGGAAATATAGCAAACAGACTAAGCTTTTGCTAAAAAACTTTCGTAAGACGATTGCACAGAAACTGTGCCATCTGACAGGATTTTTTCTAAATTCAGAAATTCAATTTGATTTACCGAGGCTTGGTCAAAATCTTTTTGTACCCTTACATAATTTTCTGTGAAGCCGTACATTTTGCCGTCTTTATTTTCGTGCTCCCAAAGAACGGGAAGCGTTTTCCCTAATTGAGTCTGGTAAAATGCCATTTTTTTCTTTTCGGAAAGAATTCTAAGCATTTTATTGCGCTTTTTTCGCTCCGGAATCGGAACAACACCCTGCATTCCTACCGCTTCTGTATTTTCTCTTTCAGAATAAGTAAATACATGAAGATAAGAAATCGGTAGATTATTCAGGAAGTTATATGTTTCCATGAATAATTCTTCGGTCTCGCCAGGGAAACCAACGATAACATCTACTCCAATTGCTGCATCAGGCATTACTTCACGGATTTTATTAACCCTGTCGTTATACAATTTGGTAAGATAACGGCGTTTCATTTTTTTCAACAACTCGTCGCTTCCGGATTGCAGAGGAATATGAAAATGTGGTACAAAACTCTTGCTTTTAGAAACCAACTCGATGCTTTCGTCTTTCAAAAGATTGGGCTCTATTGAAGAAATACGAATTCTTTCGATGCCTTCCACCTGATCAAGCTCAGAAATTAAATCTAAAAAAGTATGCTCGTGTCTTTTGTTTCCGAATTCACCTTTACCGTAGTCACCGATATTCACACCTGTCAAAACGATTTCTTTGATATCTCTTTCGGCAATTTCTTTAGCATTTTTCAGAACATTTTCGATGGTGTCTGAACGAGAAATCCCTCTTGCTAAAGGAATTGTACAGTATGTACATTTATAATCACAACCATCCTGAACTTTCAGAAAAGCTCTGGTTCTGTCTCCGATGGAGTAACTTCCGATAAAGAAATCAGTTTCTTCAATTTCGCATGAATGAACAACACCTTCGCTTTCAGATTTTTCCAAATCATCCAAATAACTCAGAATATTGAATTTTTCTTTGGCTCCAAGAACCAAATCAACACCGGTAATCTGTGAAATTTCTTCAGGTTTCAACTGTGCATAGCAACCTACAATTACTACTAAACCTTCAGGATTAGCTTTCATCGCTCTTTTTACGTGAAGTTTACATTCACGATCGGCATTTTCGGTAACCGAACAAGTATTGATTACATAAATATCTGCTCTATCATCAAAGCTTACCTTATCATAACCTGCATCTGTTAATTGACGGGCAATAGTAGATGTTTCCGCAAAATTTAATTTGCAGCCAAGGGTATGAAAAGCGGCTGTTCTATGAAAGTGAGACATTTATTTTCCTGAATTTTGTGGGTGCAAAGATAATGATTTTAATATGAATTATAAATCGATTTGGTCTATGGTTTATAATCGTCTCTTACATCAGGGCTATTGGCAAAACAAACGGAAGAAGAATTCTGAATTTCTACTTCATTATTTGTAAATTTCTCTTTCATTTCATTATTAAAATCCTGCGACTTATTTCTTGCGATGGAAAGTGTTTTCCAGTCATCATTTTTCATCATTTTAGCAATAAAAACAATCTGACCGATGTGATAAGGATAATGAGCTAGCTGTCTGAAAACTGCATCAATCACCGAATGTCCTTCGTTTCTTATATAAATTGTTGAATATAAATTTTGATCATTAATCTGACTCAAAGCTTCAAAGAGACATTTCCAGCCTTTTTCCCAATAATCTAAAACCTCAGCTTTGGATTGAAAAGTATTTAGGAATTCTTCATCCCGGTTTCGCCACGGTTTCTCACCATCTTCCGTTAAAAAATTAGTCCATCTCGACAGCATATTTCCTGCGACATGCTTCACAATGATTGCAATTGAATTACTTTCTTGATTGAACTGCCAAAAAATCTGCTCGTCTGAAAGTTGCTCAAATGATTTATCGCCGAGCATCTTATAATATTGAAACCTTTTAATGAATAAATCTTTCATGATGAATGTTTACTATTTTAATTTAAATCCAATTTAGTGTTTTTCACGTATATAAATGTAAATTGCAACCTATGAATTGTAAGATCAGCCATTTTATGCAGGATTTAAATTCTTTGAATATTGAGAAGCTTGAAAAGTGGTTTACTGACGAAACTGTAATTTGGATTCCACCGGCGAAAGAAATTTCTGGAAAAAGTAGGATATTAGCGTTATTCAGAGCTATTTTTAAACGATACGAAAAGATTGAATGGAATGTTTCTGAAATTTTCTCTTTAGGAAACAACAAATATTTTTATCAAACTTCTTCTTCAGGAAACATGGCAGGTAAGGAAGCTTACATTAACGAAATCTGCACTGTTGTACAGTTTTCAGAATGCGGTAAAATACTTTATCTCTCTGATTATTTTAAAGATACAAAAGTTTTTAATTAACAAAAGCCATCTTTTGCAAGATGGCTTTCTCATTATATAATCATTATATTATTCTCTATTTTTCACCAATACCCAACCTGAATATTTAATTGGTGTTCCTTTTTTATCATTTTCATTCCATGATACAGAATACCAGTAATTTCCGGTAGGTACTTTTTTATTACCTGCAGTTCCGTCCCATTTATAATTATTCATTTTATCTGCCTGGAAAATTTTGTTTCCGTATCTGTCAAAAACATTAAAAATCAAATTCTGTTTGTTTGCCAAAGCAGAATAATCTATGATATCATTGATACCGTCGCCATTGGGTGTAATAACATTTACAAGGTTCGGAACGACAATTCCAATTTCTATAGGCTCGCAATCATAAGCGTCTTTCACATAGATTTTGTGATCGCCTCTTTTCACATTCGTAAATACATTAGAATTTTGCCAAGCAATGGCATCCATTGAATATTGGTATGGGGCAGTTCCTCCATTTACATTGACTGTCACTGTTGTATTAGAAATATCGACACTTGTAATAACAGGCTGTTCTGAAGAATGTACTTTTACGCTCTGCTGAGCGATACAATCTCCGGTTTTTAATCTCACCCAATAAGTTCCTACTCCAACATCAGAAATAATTTGTGTTGTTGCACCGGTGCTCCACTCATAGCCATCAAACCCGGCACCTGCATCTAACGTCGTTCTATCTTCAATACAGATTGTTTTATCTTTTAAAGTTTGAGAATACACAGGAGGAATTACTTCCAAATTAATTTTTGCAATACCATAACAACCATTTCCGTCAATAACTTTTACATATACCACTGCATTCGGAGAAATATATGTTGTGAAGTTTGAAATAATATTAGTTCCGTTGGTCGCATCCGTAAGCGATGGATAATATTTTTTCGTTATTCCTGACTGAGCTGTCACTACAGCATTTGTAAGATCAAAAGAAGCCGTTTTAAGATTAAAATCAAATGTACAAGCTCTCAATGTAGCATCATTTACTACGACTTCAGGATAAAAAAGCAGGGTAATCACTGCATTATCAGAACAGCCATCTGTTGTTTGCACATGTGCATAAACAGTTCCTTCAGCTGACAAATACTGACTTGGGTTAGCAATTTGCCCTGTTCCTGCATTTAGATTAGCCAAAGTCGGATAATACGTTATCGTCACATTCGAGCCAGTAAATACATTAGCTCCAACCAAATTAAATATACCTTGTCCTTTTTTGTTATTGTTACACGCATAAATCGTTACATCATTAGCCGTAATATTTCCTAATTTAAATTTAAAAGCACCAATCTGTCGACAAGAATTAAGCGCATTATTAGGATTTGCAGGATCCTGATAATGAATACTGTAATAATAGGTTGTTGTGGTATTTACAACCAAAGATGCCGTAATAGGACTTGCCCCGGAAAGTGCATCATTTTGTGATGTATGATAAGAAATACTAAAGTTTGGGTTTCCATTTAAGATCCCGGCAGTCAGCGTACTAAAATCAAACAAAGCTGGGCTTGTGCAAATAAGAATTTCACGAGGATCATTTGGATTAGCCGCAGGAATTCCCGGTGGAACAAAAGGGTTTGGCTGTAATGCAGGATTGGTAAAAGGAGAAGCTAAAGTAGCTGTTCCGCCCCATGTCAGCGAAAAAGGTGCTGTGGTGCTGCCACCAGCTCCTACCCAGTTATCGATATATAAGTAATAAGTTTGTCCTGCAACTACATCCATATATTGACAATAAGGAGTCGTAGAACCGCCTGCTGCACTTATAATTGTACTTGTCATATCCAATCCTGTTGAGGCACCTACTCCAATTACCGTTGCGGCATTGCATCGAATTGGCGAACCTAAACTTCCGCAGACAGCATTAGGCCCATAAATTGCCCAGTCATAATCTGCATCTGAATTTGTGGGAACCAAATCGAAAGTAAGCGTTCCGCTTGTTGCGATCGTTAATTTATACCATATTGAGTTATGCTCTCCGGTTATCAGGCAGCCTCCTAAAGATTCGTTGACCAAACCAATTCCTGTAGGGCTGTAGGTAATGCTCGAGTTTCCACAAACAGCTAATGCAGTAGAACAGTCTGCCTGAGAATAAAAACTTTGTGAAATGCAAAAAAGGATAAATAGTAAAGTTTTTTTCATGTTAATCTGGTTATTAATTAATTATACCAAATATAATCAAATTTAATTAATATCACAAAATATTGACAAAAACATATTATTCATCAATAAAACATTTATAAAATTATAAAATTTACACTTATATATAGATACTATTTAATATTAGTCATATTCCCACAAAGGTTTTCGAGATGAAAAATCTTATGAAAAGGGCTTTTCACCTGACTCAGATGTTCTCTGTCCTGAATGAAAGTATATCTCGACGCAATAGAATTCATATCTGAAACAATGACCAGCCAGCATTCATCAACAGAAGTGTCGTAATATGGGAACTTTTCGTTCTTTTTTTCGATCAGCTCGATGATTTTCTCAGAACAGAGTTCGTCAAAAAGACTCATATTATATTCATAAGTAATAAAAACATTTCTGCGGTGAGAAGATTTTCTGATATTTTTCACACAACCGACAGGTTTTCCTCTTTTAATGCTTTTATAAATATTTAAAATAATTTCCTGCTGATTCTCAAGAGAATCAAATTTAATATTGGGATGAAATTCTAAAAAATAAACACCACGATATTTCGTAGTGTCTTCTTGTTCGAGTAATATTTCTGCCTGACGGAAAATCTTGTTTAAGCTGCTTTCCAACTTTTTCATATCAAGATGATTGATCACCTCAGTCAATTCTATTCCTATCTTTTTTTCGTTAAGCGTAGCAATAAAATCAGGACTTTCGCAGGTAAGATTCTCAAAGGTAACTTCCGGAAAATGATGCATAAAAGAGTTAAGCAATAAAATTTCTGCTTTTTTCTTATATTTTTCCCGGTCATGAAGTTGTGATTCATCAATCTTTTGGTGATATTTTTGCATCGGCTTTTTTTTCAAATGCCGGTTGAGATAATACAAGCTGAGATTTTTTATTAAATCTTCATCAGAAAATGCTCTTTTCATGTGTTGTTTTTTTAATTAATTATGACACATGGTTTTCACGGTTTAGACTGAAAGTTTTTGATTATCAAAAATTTACACTTAAAGGTAATTAAAAATAAGATTCAACAGTCTCTTTTTACAATAATTTATCACATAATTAATGTAGAGTTTCTTTTCTTAATTAATACCTTTACTCTTATTTAACGCAAACAATGATTTTATGGATTTCAGAAATTATAAAGTACCTTTCAACATCAGCCCAGAATACTCTAAAAAAGTTGCCTATTTCTCAATGGAATTTGCATTGGAGCAGGTTTTAAAAATATATTCCGGAGGTTTGGGATTCTTAGCGGGATCTCACATGAGAAGTGCGTACAATCTTAATCAGGATCTTATCGGGATCGGAATTTTATGGAAATTCGGATATTACGATCAGGCAAGAAATCATGATCAGACTTTGCAGCCCACGTGGACAAGAAAAATGTATAGCTTTCTTGAAGATACAGGTATCAAATTTCAGATCGAAATCCACAGCGCACCGGTTTGGGTGAAAGTATGGTATCTCGATCCTGAAACGTTCAACACAGCACCCATGTTTTTGCTTTCTACAGACGTACCGGAAAACGATCATATTTCAAAAACAATTTGTCACAGATTGTATGATGCCAATGAATCTACAAAATTAGCACAATACATTTTGCTTGGAAAAGGAGGTGCAAAACTTTTGGATGAAATGAATATCGAGAGAGACGTCTATCATCTAAATGAGGCTCACGGCCTTCCTGCAGCATTTCATTTACTAAAAAAATACAACGGAAATATTCAGAAAGTAAAAGAAAAACTTGTTTTTACTACTCACACTCCGGAAGAAGCAGGAAACGAAAAACACAATCTGAAACTTTGCTACGATATGTCTTATTTTTCAGGTTTAAGCATGGAAGAGGCAAAAGCGATAGAAGGTTCCGACGGCGAACTTTTCAATCATTCTCTTTGCGCTTTGAAAATGGCGAGGGTTGCCAATGGTGTTTCACAGTTACATGGTGAAGTTTCCAGAGCGATGTGGAGTAAATATCCGGGAATCTGTGAGATTAAATCGATTACCAACGCTCAGGAATTCAAATATTGGGGCGACAAAGAGCTTTACAATTCGAAGGACGAAAAAAATGATACTCTTTTCGATTACAGAAAGAAAATTTTAAAGAAAAGACTATTCAGAATAGTTGCCGACCAAACCGGAAATTTATTTGATCCTAATATATTTACAATCGTTTGGGCAAGGAGATTTGCAGGTTATAAGAGAGCAGATCTGCTTCTACAGGACAAAGAAAGATTTAGAAAATTGCTTAGCAATCCTGACTATCCCGTACAGATTATTTGGGCCGGAAAACCTTATCCGATGGATTATTCTTCGATCTCAACATTCAATGTTTTGGTGGAAGAGAGTAAAAATCACAAAAACATGGCGGTTTTAACGGGTTACGAATTGGCTTTAAGCAAATCTTTAAAACAAGGTTCAGATTTATGGTTAAATAATCCTCGAGTTCCCAGAGAAGCTTCGGGTACATCAGGGATGACAGCTGCAATGAATGGCTCGGTAAATCTTTCTACTGACGATGGCTGGATTCCTGAATTTGCAAAACATGGCGAAAACGCTTTTGTTGTTCCGAAAGCAGATTTTGCGAATATGAGTATTTACGAACAAGACAGATATGATTTCAACAAATTATATGAACTTCTGGAAAACGAAATTCTTCCTACTTATTACGACCAGCCTGATAAATGGCGAAAAATACAGCAAAATTCTATGAAAGACGTAAAACAAAATTTCAACAGTGATAGAATGGCTGATGAATACTATAATATTATGTATAACCATAAGGCATAAAAAAATATTTTCGCTATGATTATTTCACGAATGATTTGCAGTGAATATATAATCTACAATAAAAAAATAATCGGTCTGACTATTCAGACCGATTATTTTTTTATTCTTTGTTCGTTTTTTGCTTTGGGACTTTCAAACCTGCTTCACGAGCTTCAGAAATACCGATTGCAACGGCCTGTTTTCTGTTTTTGACTTTTTCACCTGATGAAGATTTCAATTTTCCTTCTTTGAATTCTTCCATCACTTTTCCTACTTTCTTCTGAGCCTTATCTGAATATTTTGTTTTGCTCATAACATTTAATTTTTAAGATTTTGGTACCGATATGCCTATTTCGTAAACATTTGCATGCTTCAAATATTTTGAACGTTCTCTTGAGGTTACCGATTCAAATTGGTCGTTTTTCAGAACAACAATCGGATCTTCTGCGTTTTCAATTTCAAAATTCGCCAGATATCTTTCATCCGGCGGAGACTGTGTCAACTTTGCTTTTATTTTCTGCAGTTCGTCTGCGTATTGTTTAAATCCAGGGTCTGAAGAGTGTATAAATTTATATTCATCACCTGCATATACATAATAGTGAATCTTTTTTTCAACCAAGCCAGCTTCATCTGTAATCTGAGGATTGTCGTTACCGTCTTTAAAAGCAACTTCGATTAATTTTCCACCTTCATTTTGTACGTAATTTTCTGCTTCTGCAAAATTTGCAAATCCTGTAAAAACAGTTTGATCCTCCAAATCGTAACGATTAAGCTTTTTATTATTTTCTTTAGTTTCCATAATTATTTCTTTAATATTAAATTATATTCAATTTTTCTGCCAAAGCACTAAGACAAAAGCTTTTTCTTATCAGATTGATAAAATTATTATCTTTGAAATTCTTTAAATAAAGCAATGAAAAAATTCTTACTTACCCTTACTGTTATTGCAGCATTTCAAAATGCTATGTCGCAGGAAATTACTTTAGATAAAATATATTCAGGATACTACCGTGGAAAAGGCATAGCCGGAATTACATCCATGAAAAATGGTGAAAATTATCTAGTTATCGAGCAAAATGGTATCGCAAAATATTCTTATAAAACGTCTCAGAAAGAAGGAAATCTGGTAGACGGAAGTTTCGAGAGCTACGAATTTTCTGATGATGAGTCTAAAATACTTTTATTAAAACAAAGTCAGCCAATCTATAGACATTCTTTTTTAGGTGTTTATGATGTTAAAGATTTAAAATCTGGGAAAAACTTAAGCTTAAATGAAGGGAAACCTGTTCAGGAGCCGAGATTTTCTCCCGATGCAACAAAAATTTCTTTCATTGTTGATAATAATTTATTTTATCAGGATTTAAATTCGGGAAAAATTACTCAGATTACGGAACATGGAGTAAAAAATAAAGTTTTAAACGGTTTGGCAGATTGGGTATATGAAGAAGAATTTGGGCATGCAAGATTGTATGAATGGACTAAAAACTCTGCAGACATTCTATTTGTAAAGTTGGTTGAAACCGACGTTCCTGAAATTTACATTCCACTGTACGGCAAATCTCTTTACCCGACCGAGATGCGTTACAAATATCCTAAAGCAGGAGAAAAAAACTCAATTGCATCAGCACACATTTATCATCTGGCAGACGGGAAAAAGACAAAAGTAAATCTTGATCAGTTTAAAAACTATTATATTCCGAATGTTATTCAGACATCAAATGCAGACGAAATTGTTTTGATTACTTCACAGAGAACGCAAAATGCTTCTGATGTTTTGAAGGTAAATACTAAAACCAGTGAAGTAAAAAAACTGTTTACAGAAACTGACGACAAGTGGATTGATACAGACAATGTAACGTTAGAATTTCTTGAAGACAACAGTTTTCTTTGGGCTTCCGAAAGAGATGGTTTCCGCCACTTGTATTGGTATGATAAAGACGGAAAATTAAAAAAACAGGTTACAAAAGGCAACTGGGAAGTAACAGAATATTACGGTTACAATCCTAAATCTCAGGAAATTTTCGTTCAGACTACAGAAAAAGGAAGCATTAACAAAGTGATTTCTAAAATCAATATTCAAAACGGAAAATCGCAGCTGATTTCAAATGCAGAAGGGAACAACTCGGCCAACTTCAGCAAAAATTACAGTTATTTTATCGAAACTTCTTCCACAGCAGCAAACCCATATACTTTTGTTTTAAAAGATGGGAATGGCAAAAAATTGAAAGAGCTTCAGAATAATGACGATCAGCTAAAAAAATTACAGGCAGATCAATTCGCAGTAAAAGAATTCATTACCATTCCAAACACAGCAGGAGATCAGATGAATGCCTGGATTATTAAACCTAAAAATTTTGATCCGAACAAGAAATATCCGTTATTTATGTACCAATATTCTGGTCCGGGATCTCAACAGGTTTCCAATTCTTGGGACAACGGAAATGCACTTTGGTTTGAAATGTTGGCTCAAAAAGGATACATCATTGCTTGTGTAGACGGTCGTGGAACCGGATATAAAGGGGCAAAATTCAAGAAAGTAACCTATAAAAATTTAGGAAAATACGAGATTGAAGATCAGATTACTGCCGCAAAATGGTTAGGAAATCAAAAATATATCGACAAAACAAGAATCGGAATCTTCGGATGGAGCTTCGGAGGATATATGGCAAGTTTGGCAATGACCAAAGGTGCTGATGTTTTCAAAGCTGGAATCGCTGTCGCACCGGTAACCAACTGGAGATATTATGATTCTGTTTACACCGAAAGATTTTTGTTAACACCACAGGAAAACCCGGCAGGTTACGATGATAATTCGCCAACAACTTATGCTAATTTGTTGAAAGGTGAATTTTTATTAATCCACGGAACGGCTGATGACAACGTACATTTTCAAAATTCTATGGAGTTTTCGGAAGCATTGATTCAGAACAAAAAACAGTTTGAATTTATGGCCTATCCGGATAAAAACCACGGAATCTATGGTGGACAGACAAGACCACAACTGTATCAGAAAATGACAGATTTTATTTTGGAGAACCTTTAATTTCAGAATAAATGTAAATAATAAAAAATCCGAATCTCACACATAAGATTCGGATTTTTACTTTCTATCTTTCCAAAGTTCAGGATTTCTTGAAGTATGGAAAACAGAATATATTTCAATTAAATTTTTCTCTTCATTGTAGTAATAATGAATGCCAAAAGGATACTTTTTTAAATATGCTATTCTAAAATTTTCATATCTAATTTCGCATGCAAAAGGGTTTTCCGAAATATATTTTACTTTTTCTTTAAAATCTTTTAAGAATACCCAAATGAGCTCTTTATTTTTTGCATTATACCAGTCCGAAATCTCCAATAAATCAAAATCTGCATTTTTGGTAATAACGACTTTAGCTCTTTTCATTTAACAGCTTTTTTTCAAAATTTTCAATAAAATCACCGAAATCCAGAAGTGATTCAGGATTTTCATCTGCATATTGTTTCCTTCTTCTAACCTCCTCTTTTTGCCATTCGGGAATATACATATCCTCTTCAATTGTTATTGAAATAGGTTTCTTTTTATATGCAGCTTTTATACTATTTATCAAATCTTCATTGATCTCGTCGGCAGAGGACAAGTGAAATACTGTGTTCATAATTTGTTTTTATTTTTACTCAAAGTTAATAAAATTCAAATATTGTTTTTAAAATTTTATATTTGTGAAATTGTAAAAATCTCATACATGAAAACCAAACACCCAAAAGGCCTTCCCTATTTATTCTTCACAGAAATGTGGGAGCGTTTCGGCTATTACCTAATCCTCGGAATTTTTGTACTGTACATGATCGACAGCGAAAAAGGAGGATTGGCTTTTGACGATAAAAATGCTGATGATATCTTCGGAACCTTTATCGCATTGACTTATCTTACCCCTTTCTTAGGCGGATTTTTAGCCGACAGAGTTTTAGGTTATATAAAAGCCATATACATCGGTGGTTTCTTGATGGGACTTGGATATCTGGGGATTGGTTTTTTTAAGGAATTACCTTTATTTTATGCTTCTTTAGCTTTAATTATCATCGGAAACGGATTTTTCAAACCAAGTATTTCCACTCTGTTAGGAAATCTTTACAATGAAGAGCCTTATAAAGCCAATAAAGACGCCGGATATAATATTTTCTACATGGGTATCAACATCGGTGCTTTTGTCTGCAATATTATTGCTGCTTTCATGCGTAATAAATACGGATGGGGTCCTGCATTTATGACCGCCGGAGTAGGAATGTTTGTGGGACTTTTAGTTTTCAGCATCGGAAGACAACATATTCTTAAAGCAAATATTTTAAAGCCAGCACAGGAAGGAGACACAAAGATTTCTGATGTTTTGGTAAAAGTATTTTTACCAGCTGTTATTTTCGGGCTAGTCGGATGGTTTATCCCGAATAATATTTTTGGAAGCGATAGTACAGATGCATTTATTTTCGCTTGTATTCCGGTAATTTATTTTTATGTAATGCTTTATGTAAAAGCAAATGCAGAAGACAAAAAGCCAATAGGAGCATTGTTAGCAATTTTTGCTGTAAGTTTAATGTTCTGGGCCGTTTTCAAACAAAACGGAACCGCTTTAACACGTTGGGCAAATTATTATACAGATAGAACCGTACCGGCTCCTTTAGAAAAACCTTTAGAAGCCATTTATTTAGTGGATAAAAAAGATTATCTGGACAAAGAAGTTTCTGTCTATGACGACCAATATCAGGTAAAAAAAGACAAAGATGGAAACGCTTTAAAAGAACAGGGAAAAGATATTTATTTTAGAAATGTTTCAGATTTAGATCGCAAAAGTTTAGGTGGAGATAAGCCGTCTGAGGTAAATCTATATAACACAGAATTATTCCAGTCGATTAATCCGGGTTGGGTAATCTTACTCACACCTGTTGTCGTTGCATTTTTTATGATGCTTCGCAGAAAAGGAAAAGAGCCAAGTACTCCTTCGAAAATAGTATTGGGATTATTTATCTCGGCATTGTCATGTTTAGTAATGGTAGGAGCAGTTTATGCAGGGCAGAACGGTCTTGTAAAAGTATCTGCTTTATGGCTCGTTGCGGCGTATGGTGTGATCACCGTGGGAGAACTTTGTCTTTCGCCAATGGGATTATCTTTGGTTTCAAAACTTTCGCCACCAAGATTAACAGCATTAATGATGGGCGGATTTTTCCTTTCCACCTCAATCGGGAATAAACTTTCAGGAGTTTTAGCAAGTTTTTGGTATGATTACGACAACAAAGCCAATTTCTTTATCGTAAATTTCGGATTGTTGCTTTTAGCGACTTTACTTGGACTTTCAATTTTGAAAAGGCTAAATAAAATAATGAAGGAAAAAGGAGTAAATTAACCTCCTAAAATTCTAAATAAACAGCCGTAGATAATTTCTGCGGCTTTTTTATTTTAAAAATAAAATTAAAACCTTGCCAAAAACTCAAAAAAAACTATATTTGTGAGTCTTAACAAAAATTTAACAATCAAATATGGATACAGCAGTTCAGTCGAAGACTAAACACCCTAAAGGATTATGGGTCCTATTCGGAACAGAGATGTGGGAGCGTTTCAACTTTTATGGGATGAGAGCATTACTTACCTTATTTATGGTAAACTCTCTATTAATGAAAGAGGGAGAAGTTACGATAATATATGGCGGTTTTTTGGCTTTATGTTATCTAACTCCAATGTTGGGAGGTTTCATCGCAGACCGATTTTTAGGAAATAGGTACTGTATTATTGTAGGAGGAGCATTAATGGCGCTTGGTCAATTCCTGATGTTTATGAGTGCATCAACATTTGGTTCCAATTTAGGATCAGCACAAACATTAATGTGGATTGCTTTGGGAGTAATCATTTTCGGAAATGGGTTTTTCAAACCGAATATTTCTTCGATGGTGGGAAGCCTTTATCCAAAGCAAGAAAAGTCTAAATTGGACTCTGCATTTACTATTTTCTATATGGGGATTAACTTAGGTGCTTTTTTAGGTCAATTTATCTGTCCTTTTTTAGGAGACGTAAAAGATTCTAACGGTTTAAGAGATATTCACGCTTTCAAATGGGGATTCTTAGCAGCTTCTATTGCAATGACGATTGGAACATTAACTTTTATTTTACTTAAAAACAAATACGTTGTAACACCGGAAGGAAGACCAATCGGTGGTTTGCCTAGTGAAAGCACAGCAGAAGATTTTGAAGAAGGTGAATCACAAACTGCCAAATTTTCTGGAAAATCTATTGGTATTGCAGCTGCCGTTTTTGTACTGACTTTCTTTGGATTCCAATATTTATTTGTTGACAAAGTTGGATTTGGTTCTGTTGGAATGGGAGAATTTGTAAAAGCAGTAATCTATCCATTCATCTATTCTATGGGACTGGCTTTGGCTTATTTGATTATGTCTGCCACTGAAAACAAGATAGAAAGAGATAGAATCTGGGTAATCTACATCGTATCCTTTTTTATCATATTCTTCTGGGCAGCTTTTGAACAAGCAGGGTCATCTTTAACATTTATTGCAGATAACCAAACAGACAGAAACATCTTTGGTTGGAATATGCCGCCATCAATGGTTCAGATATTCAATGGTTTATTTATCGTAATGTTGGCAGTTCCGTTCAGTATGCTTTGGGACAAATTAAGAGCTAATAAAAAAGAACCGGCTTCACCTTTAAAACAAGCGATTGGTCTTGGATTAATTGCTTTAAGTTATTTAATAATTGCTTACAATGTAAAAGATTTAGGAAACACAGGATTACTTGCTGTTAAATGGCTGATTTTACTTTATTTAATCCAAACGATGGGAGAATTATGTTTATCACCAATCGGTTTGTCTTTAGTTGGAAAATTAGCACCTAAAAGATTTGCTTCACTTTTATTTGGTGTGTTTTTTATTGCTAATGCAGCGGGTTACGCCTTATCCGGAACTTTAGGATCTATTTTACCGGCAACAGGTGATAAATTCTTAAAAGCTAAAGAATTAGGAATTAATCTTCAAGATGTTTTAGATAAAAAAGTCACTTTAAGTGAAGATCAGTTAGCTCTTCTAAATAAAGAACAAATTTCAACTGTTTACAATAGTTTTGTAGGATTTGAAATTCATAATTTATTTGAATTCTTTATGGTATTCGTTATCCTTTGTGGAATTGCTGGAGCCATTTTAGCACTCATCTCGCCGATTTTGAAAAAAATGATGCATGGTGTAAATTAAAACTAAAGTCTATCAATAAATATAACATAAAACCTCTGCTAAGTCAGAGGTTTTCTTTATTTTCGTATTCTATATTCAATTAAAACTATCATAAACAATTATGAATTTAACGCTCGACGAAATACAGAATTTCAAAGGAAAATATCCAAAACAAATCTGGTCGCTTTTCTTTTCCGAAATGTGGGAACGCTTTTGCTTCTACGGAATGCGAGGAATGCTGGTTTTTTTTATGATTTCACAGCTAAATTTCCATGAAAAAGAAGCCAATCTTCAATATGGAGCAACACAGGCTTTCGTGTATGCTTTTACTTTTGTGGGCGGACTTTTCGCTGATAAAATACTAGGATTCAGAAAATCTCTTTTTTGGGGCGGACTTTTAATGATTGTCGGGAGTTTAATTTTAGCTACAGATCCGCATAAATTTTTCTTTTTAGGAATTGCATTTACTGTCGTAGGAACAGGTTTTTTTAAACCAAACATTTCCTCGATGGTTGGTCAATTATACAAACCCAACGACTCCAGAGCTGATGCGGGATTTTCGCTTTTCTATGCCGGAATTAATTTAGGCGCCTTACTTGGTGGATATTTATGCATCGCCATCGGAAAAGGAGAATTACTTTCTCACTTAATCCCGGAAGGCTTACATTGGAATGTTGCTTTTGGTTTAGCTGCTATTGTAATGGTTATCAGTTTAATCAATTTCATATTTACACAAAGAAGTTTGGGAACAATAGGTCTTCAACCGGGACATCCGGATCACGAAGTGAAATCGGCTCCAATACCTAAGTGGAAAGAATACGGAGTATATGTTTTATCAATGATATTCATCCCGATCATTATGATAATGGTTTCCGTTCCTCAATACACCGATTATTTCATGTGGACAGTAGGACCATTAACGTTAATTTATCTCTTTTTTGAAATGAGTAAAGTAACATCTGCTGAAAGAAAAAAACTTTGGGCCGCATTAATTTTCATCATATTTTCTATTTTATTCTGGGGAATCTACGAGCAAAGTGGAGGTTCATTAAGTATTTTTGCCGCTAAAAATTTAAATAAAGATTTATTCGGTTTAGATCCAAACGGTGTCAACAATTCCGGAGGAGCATTTT
Source organism: Chryseobacterium sp. CFS15 (assembly GCF_031118795.1). Classification (NCBI taxonomy): domain Bacteria; kingdom Pseudomonadati; phylum Bacteroidota; class Flavobacteriia; order Flavobacteriales; family Weeksellaceae; genus Chryseobacterium; species Chryseobacterium sp. CFS15. The sequence continues at coordinate 172,055 of NZ_JAVHYL010000006.1, forward strand.
TCATTATTTTCCTTGCACCATTACTTGGATTATTATGGATTTGGATGAGCAAAAGAAAATTTGAGCCAAACACCATTATAAAATTCGGATTAGGTTTTATATTTTTAGGATTAGGATATTACGTCTTATTTGCAACAAGATTATTTGCAGATTTACAAGGAATCACTTCATTAAACTTCTTTACCTTAGCTTTATTAGTAATAACTCTGGGGGAATTATGCCTCTCCCCTATCGGATTATCAATTATGACGAAACTTTCTACCAAAAATCTCCAGGGAATGATGATGGGAATGTGGTTTCTGGCGTCAGCTTACGGTCAATATGTTGCTGGAATTATTGGTGCAGGTTTAGCGGATGCAAAAGAAGGCTCAACGAATTATGACGCATTAATTACATACACAGAAGGTTACAAACAATTAGGATTATATGCCGTAATTGCCGGTGTGGTATTAATTTTGATATCTCCGTGGGTGAAAAAACTCATGCAGGAAGTTCGCTAATAAAATAATCACAAATAAAATGAAAAAAATATTCACCCTGACTTTTCTCTTTATAATCACTTTAAATTTTGCTCAGGTAAAATGGATGACAATTGAGGAAGCATTAAATGCACAGAAAACACAACCTAAAAAAATCCTTATCGACTTTTATGCAGATTGGTGTGGCCCATGCAAAATAATGGATAGAAAAACCTACGGAAACCCTATAATTTATGAGTCTTTAAATGCAAATTATTATCCTGTAAAATTTAACGCAGAAGACAAAAATACTATAGAAATCTTCGGAAGAAAATTTGCTAATGAAAACACTGCTCACAAGAAAGGAAGAAATTCATTGCATGAGTTTACTCAATACATGAATGTGAATGCTGTTCCAAGCACTGTTTTTCTTGATGAAAAAGGAAATCCCATTACGATGCTACAAGGCGAATTATCAGCGAAAGAACTAGAACCATATCTTGATTTCATTTCAAATGATTTATTCAAAAAAGTAAAAACCAAACAAGACTGGGAAGATTATCAGAAGAAATTCAGATCAAAAATAAAAGAATAATCATTCTGAAATATAGAATTAAGGCTTCCATTTTTTTGGAAGTCTTTTTTATTTTACCGAAATTCGAGCTTTTATTTTTTCATTCAAAACACGGATAAAAAACTCGAAAGCGATATCTCGAAAGCCGGAAAATGACTTTAGAAACATCTATAGAATTCGTCAAAGGAATCGGTCCTGAAAGAGCCAAACTCATCAAAATTGTGTTGGGCATTTCTACAGTGGAAGATCTTTTACAATTTTATCCTATTCGCTACATCGACAAAAATAAAGTTTACAAAACCTCCCAGCTTCAGGAAAGCAATCTTGAAATTCAGCTGAAAGGAAAAATAAGCAACGTTCAGGAAATCCTTACCGGAAAGGTAAAAAGACTTACAGCCAAATTTAATGACGATACCGGAAGTATGGATCTGGTTTGGTTTCAATACTCAAAATGGTTGAAAGAACAGCTTCCCGTCAATAGAGAGGTTTTTATTTTTGGAAAGATCAATGCATTCAACAATCAATTTTCGATGCCACATCCCGAAATTGAATTAGATGAAAACAAAGAAAAAGACAATAGATTAAGACCTATTTATCCAAGTTCTGAAAAATTGACCAAAAGAGGTTTAAATCAAAAATTTTTTCAGGTAATTCTGAGAAACATCTGTAAAGAAATTCCGAATCTTATTCAGGAAAATCTTCCGGAATATTTGATTGGTTCGATGAAATTTCTATCAAGACAACAGACTTATTTAAATGTTCATTTCCCAGAAAACCTAGCGTATTTTGAGAAAGCAAATTTTAGATTAAAATTCGAAGAATCTTTCTTTTTTCAATTGGGTTTTGGCTTAAAAAAAGCACATCACAAAACAAAGTCACAGGGAAACCCATTTCCGATTGTTGGCGATTATTTTACAGGATTTTATGAAAATCATCTTCCGTTTGAGCTGACAAATGCTCAAAAGAGAGTTCTAAAGGAAATCAGAATGGATATGAAAAAGCCCATTCAGATGAATCGTCTTTTACAGGGTGATGTAGGTTCAGGAAAAACGATGGTAGCATTATTAACGATGCTGATTGCTTTAGACAACGGTTTTCAAAGCTGTTTGATGGCACCGACTGAAATTCTTGCCCAACAACATTACAACGGCATTAAAGACTTGCTGAAAGACACCGAAATTAAAGTCAATCTGCTCACTGGTTCGGTAAAAGCTTCCGCAAGAAAGATCATTCATGAAGAGCTTGAAAATGGCGAACTTTCAATTTTGGTGGGGACTCACGCTGTTTTGGAAGACAAAGTGAAATTTAAAAACCTTGGACTGGCAATTATTGATGAGCAACATCGATTTGGTGTCGCTCAAAGAGCTAAACTTTGGGCAAAAAATAAGATTCCGCCACATATTTTGGTAATGACCGCAACTCCGATTCCGAGAACTTTGGCAATGAGTTTTTATTCGGATCTCGACGTTTCTGTGATTGATGAAATGCCGGTTGGAAGAAAAGCCATCATTACGGCTCATCGAAGAGAAAAAGACAGAGGTTATGTGTATCATTTCTGTCATGAAGAAATTCGCAAAGGCAGACAAATTTATTTTGTTTATCCCTTGATTGAAGAATCTGAAACTTTAGATTATAAAAACCTGATGGAAGGTTTGGAGCATATCATGGATAATTTTTCCCATTACAACGTTACAATGCTTCACGGGAAAATGAAACCTGATGAAAAAGACGCTGCTATGAATTATTTTGCTTCGGGAAAATCGCAGATTATGGTTGCTACAACGGTAATTGAAGTTGGGGTCAATGTGCCTAACGCTTCGGTTATGGTTATTGAAAGTGCTGAAAGATTTGGCCTTTCTCAGCTTCATCAGCTTCGCGGAAGAGTCGGAAGAGGCGCCGAACAAAGCTATTGTATCTTAATGACTTCGGATAAAATGTCTGCCGAAAGCCGAACGAGAATAAAAACAATGACAGAAACTAACGATGGTTTTAAAATTTCTGAAGTTGATATGCAGCTGCGTGGTCCCGGTGATATTTTGGGAACTCAGCAAAGCGGTGTTGTCGATTTTAAAAGACTCGATTTAGTGAATGACTCCGCAATCATTAAAAACACTAAAAATATGGTTGAAAAGATCCTGGAAAAAGACCCATTACTTTCAAGACCAGAACATCAGATTATCAAAAATTACTATCTTCAATATTATAAAGGAAAAAATAAGTGGAGTAAAATCTCTTAATAACTTTTTAGAAAAAAATATAACGTTTGTCACTTCGTAAGAATCTAATTTATTTAGCATAGATGCTTCCGGCATGACAAAAAGGTTGCTTATTTAAATGTTCTTATAATTTTCTCCATTAAAAAATCATCCATTACATAACCTTTTCCAATATCAAAAACGCCTTCGTCGTAAACTTTATAGCCTTGAGACTCGTAGAATTTCTTCGCTGAATTGTATTTATTTACATTTAAAATAACTCTTTCATCACCAAATTCTTTTGCTTTCTGATGCAAAAACTCCAGCGTTTTTTTGCCTAAACCCTTTCCTTTGCTTTCCGGAATAAGATAAATTCTGTGAAGTTTTGTCGTATTTTCTTCATAATGGTTTTCATAGCCTAAAAACCCATCGAATACATTTGAATTTTCATCAAAAACCAGGAAATAATGATAATTTGGGCTTTTCAGGTGTGCTGAAATTTCATCTTCAGAATACATCGTATTGAGCATATATTCCATCTGTTCTTTTGAAAGTATTTCTGCGTAAGCTTTTTCCCACGATCTTTTTGCTAAATCCTGAATCAGCGGAATATCTTTTTCTGTTGCTTTAATTAATTTCATAATATTCTGTAATTAAAAAAGTGAAAAGCACTACACTTTTCACTTTAAATATTTATAGTTTAAGAATTCACAATTGACTGTTGACAATTCACCCTCTTAAATTTTTGCCATTTCAGCTTTTATTTTTGCATAAAGTCCTTCTGAAGCAGCAACCAATGGAAGTCTCAAATAGTTTTTGATAATTCCTTTTTCTGCTAAAACAACTTTAATTCCGCAAGGATTTCCTTCTGCAAAAATCAATCTTGTAATGTCAACAAGTTTGTTATGAATTTCGTACGCTTCTTTTACTTTCCCATCAAAAGCCAGCTGAACCATTGTAGAAAATTCTTTCGGATAACCTTGTCCGATTACAGAAATCACACCGTTTCCACCTGCTAAAGTTACAGGAAGTGTGTATTCATCATCCCCGGAAACCAGATTGAAGCCTTCAGGCTTTTTTCTAAGAATATCAAAATACTGAAGAATATTTGGTGCAGCTTCTTTAATTAAGAATAAATTCGGGAATTCATTTGCCAAACGCAAAGTAGTTTCCGCTTCAACGTTTTGTCCGGTTCGTGAAGGAACATTGTAAATGATAATATTCTTTCCGGTAGAAGCCAACATTTTATAATGCTGATAAAGCCCTTCCTGATTTGGTTTGTTATAATAAGGAGACACCGATAAAACTGCCGTAAAATCTGACAAATCGGTTTCTTCGATTTGCTGTTTGACTTCAAGAGTATTGTTTCCGCCAATTCCTAAAACCAAAGGAAGACGTTTATTATTCACCTTAATGATATGCTCAACTACCTGTTTCTTCTCCTCTGAAGAAAGTGTAGCCGCTTCCGCAGTAGTTCCTAATACCACCAAATAGTTGGTTCCGTTTTCGATATTAAACTCAACAAGTTTTGTCAAACTTTCGAAATCTACGGATAAATCTTCATTAAAGGGTGTTACCAAAGCAACACCTACTCCTTTTAAAATGCTCATCTGTTCGAATTATTTTCTCCAAATTTAATAATTTCATACAAGAATTTACAATATTTAATCCTGTTTTATTATACATATAATTATATTTGCATATACTAAAGATATTATGCAAAATAAATTCTTGTTATTAGGAATTGCCTTTTTTTCTCTCACGGCCTGTAAAACGACATCGTTGCAGGTTGCCAATGTGCAGACACAAAAGAATATTTCTATTAATAAAGACTTGAAGGACGATGAAGATTTTGCGAAATTTATCGAGCCTTATACAGAGAAACTCAACAAAGAGATGAATCAAAAAATCTCTTATACCCAAGTAGATTTAACTAAAGAAGGAGACAACAGCAATCTGGGAAATCTTTTAGCAGATTATACCTTTGACGGAGCAGACGTTTGGGTAAAAGCCAATCTTAATAAAAACGTAGACGCTGCCCTGATCAATATCGGGGGAATCCGTACAACGATCGGGAAAGGCGATATTCTTCTGAAAAATGTTTTTGAAGTAATGCCTTTTGAAAATGAAGTGATCATTGTAAAAATGAAAGGTTCAGATTTGCAGGGATTGTTTAATTATTATGCAAAAACTCAGGTAAATAATCCTGTTTCTCATTTATATATCGAAACCAACAACGGGCAATTAACCAGAACTTTGATTAATGGGAAAGAGGTAAATCCAACTCAGGATTATTATATCGCTACTTCTGATTATCTGGCTTTGGGTGGTGATAATATGAAATTTTTCAGCAAAGGAGAATCGATTCCTACAGGAATTAAATTGAGAGATTTATTTATCGATTATTTTAAGAAAAATACTGAAATCAATCCGAAGGAAGATATTCGTTTAAATTTTATTGGGAAGAAATAATGAACAGAAAGAGTTTTTTAAAAACAATAGGTGGCGGAACTTTAGCAATGACTTTAGCTCCCAATTTGATGATGGCGGAAGAATTAAGTTTAAATTCTTTCAAATCTGCTCACAAATTAACAATTCTTCACACCAACGATCAACACAGCAGAATTGAACCTTTTGACGAAAGCTATACCAAAAATCCTAATCAGGGTGGTTTTGCGAGAAGAGCAAGTTTAATACAGAAAATAAGAAGCGAAGAAAGTAATCTTTTGCTGCTGGATTCCGGAGATATTTTTCAGGGAACACCTTATTTTAATTTTTTTGGTGGTGAACTGGAGTTTAAGCTGATGTCGATGATGAAGTATGATGCGTCAACGATGGGAAATCATGATTTTGACAATGGTTTAGATGGTTTTTTAAAGGTTTTGCCTAATGCCGAGTTTCCTTTTATCTGTTCGAATTATGATTTTAAAAACACAATTCTTGACGGAAAAACTTCGCAGTATAAAATATTCAACAAGAACGGAATTAAGGTCGGAATTTTTGGCGTAGGAATTCAACTGGATGGATTAGTCGGCAAAAAACAATATGGAGAAACCGTTTGGTCTGACCCGATTGATGTGGCTCAGCATTATTCTAATTTCCTGAAAAATGAGAAAAAATGCGACCTTGTGATTTGCCTTTCTCACATCGGATATGACTACAAAGACGATCCTGAAAAAATAAACGATAAAATTTTAGCTTCAAAAACAGAAAATATTGACTTAATTTTGGGTGGTCACACCCACACTTTTTTACCGGAGCCCCAGACTTTTAAAAACAGACAAGGAAAAAATGTTTTAGTAAACCAAGTAGGTTGGGCGGGTCTACTTTTAGGCAGAATAGATTTCTTTTTTGATTCAAACAAAAATGTAAAACAGATTTCCTGGAATAATCAGGCAATCGACAGCAGTATAACAGTATAATATGAAAAAAATCTCATTACTTTCTTTTGGTATTTTCGCATCGGTGCAGTTTGTAAATGCGCAAAATATTTCTTCAAAAAAATGGTCAGACTTGTTTTCCTACAACAATGTTTTGGCGATGAAAGAAGATAACGGAAAAATCGTTGCCGCCACAGAAAACGGGATTTTTTATTATACAATTTCAACAGGGGAAATCACAAAACTTTCTAAAGCCAATGGCCTTCATGATGTGAAAATTTCTGCTTTTGATTATAATCCACAGACGAAAATTGGTTTGGTGGGTTACCAAAACGGAGCATTAGACGTCATCACTCCGCAAGGCGTAACGTATGTTGTAGACATTCCAATCGCAACAGGATACAACGGAAGCAAAAAGATTAATCATATCTCAATTACCGGAGACCGTGCAACGGTTTCTGTAGGGTATGGTGTATCTATTTTTGATTTAAAAAAGAAAGAATTTGGCGATTCTTCATTCTTTATCACCGGAGGCGTTTTTCAAGCAAGCAATGAAGCAACTATTTTGGGAAATAAAGTTTTTTCCGTTACCAATACCGGATTAAAAACTCATGAACTTAATACAACTTTTCCAGTTTTTTCAACCTGGACAACCGAACTGGCAGGAAACTTTACTGATATCGATTCGGAATCAGCTTTAGCTTTTTCATCTGCAACAGCAACTTATATTTATAATAACGGAACATCAACTCCTCTTGCGCAAACTTTTGGAGGTATCAATGATGTCGTTGTAAATTCAAATAATATTATCATTACAGATGGTAGCAGAATTTACACGTATAACACGAATGGGAATTTCGCTGGCAGCACAAGTGTAGGAGAAGCTTGTAATACAGCAACAACAATCGGCTCTAAAGTATACTGCGGAACTAAAGTATCCGGAGTTAAAACTGATGATAATATTTCATACAAACCAGATGGCCCTTATTTTAATGATTCTTATAAAATAAGATTGTTTAATGATAATCAGCTGTTAGTTTCAACAGGAATTAGAGCAAATGGATATAATGAGCCGCAAATAAACCCCAAAAATCCGGGATTCTATTATTTTACAGGAACAGAGTGGATTTATTCTTCCTATTTTGTAGGAAGCCCTACAGTATTTAATATAATCGATGCTTTTCCTGATCCTGCCAATCCTGGCGAGATATTTTTTTCAAATTATAATTTTAATCCTGGATACGGTATCTATAAAATGAAATATAATTCAAGTTCTAAAGATCTCGAATTTGTAAAACGTTATGATCTAGCTGCCGAAAATCAGTTTGTTCGTAGACCTGTCGGTTTTACTTCTGATGATCAAAATAATATTTTCGCAACAATTGGGTATTCAGGTCCTACAGCTGCGTTAGCGCATTATGACAGAGCAACAGATAATTTTTTATTAAAAGATTTAAATGTCAGTGCAGGTATTCAATATCCTGTTTTTAGTAATGATTTGTTGTGGATTCCCATCCCAAGAACAACTAATTTTTTAGTTTATGACACAAAAAAGACAGCAAGTTTTTCTGATGACACTCAATATTATTTAGAACAGTCAAACGGTCTTCCTGATCGTACAGTCTCTTTTGCGATGGACAAATCCGGAGATGCATGGATTGGTTGTCAAAGTGGATTAAGAATTTTACCAAATGCAGCATCTGAAGTAAAAAACAATCCGCAATTAGAACCTATCGTCGTTGAACAAGGTGGGCTTGCTGAAGAGCTTTTCAGAGACTCTCCAATTTTACACATTGAAGTAGATGGCGGAAACCAAAAATGGGTATCTGTAGAAGATGGAGGTGTCTATTATTTGTCTGCTTCAGGCGAACAAACCATCAAGCATTTTACAAAAGATAATTCTCCACTCCCAACGAATACCATTACAGATATTAAAGTTGATAAAAAAATCGGCAAAGTTTATTTTGTAACCTTTGACGGAATTGTTACCTATCAGGGTGATGTTGCAGACGTGACTTCAGATTTTGGAAATGTTCTCGTTTATCCTAATCCTGTTGTTTATTCTCAGTTTAAAGGAAATGTAACTATTAAAGGATTAGCTGAAAAAACTAATATCAGAATTACCGATGCTGCAGGAAACTTAGTACATTCTGCCATTGCAAGAACAGGATATTACGAATGGAATCTTAATAACCAAAAAGGCAAAAGAGTGGCTTCGGGAATTTATTTTGTTTTGATGACCAATGAAGATGGTTCAGATAAAGCTACGGCGAAAATAGCGGTAGTCAATTGATGATTTTACAAAGCGGATTTTTACTTTCATATATAAAATATGGAGAAAACGATGCCGTTCTCCATTGTTTCACCGAAGAAGATGGTTTTCAGACCTATTTTTTAAAAGGGATTTACAGTAAAAAGAATAAGAAGAAAGCATTTTTGCTGCCTTTAAATAAGCTTAATTTTTCTGTCAGCGCTGGAAAAAGCAGTGGAATTCAAACGGTATCTAGATTTGAAATTGTAGAAATAAATGATGTTTACACCGACATTAAAGCCAATACGGTTATATTTTTTATTGCAGATTTTTTGAATCAGATTTTAAGAAACGAAAATAAAAATCAGATCATCTTTCATACTATTGAAGAATTTATCCTTGAGCTCAGCCGGCAAAATTACCGTTCTCATATTATTCTTCTCATTAAGATCTTAAAAATTCAGGGAGTTGCACCACTTTTAGGAGAAGGAAACTATCTTGATCCCGAAACAGGAACTTTCTCAGATGTTGGAACACACCATTTTTTTGACAGTGAGAACTCTCTTTTATGGAAATTAATTTTATCCTCTAATGATCCTTATGAAATAAAGATTCCACAAGCCTTAAGGAAAAAGTTTTTAGACAGCCTGCTTATTTATTATCATTACCACATTACCGATTTTAAAACACCTAATTCACTCGAAATTATTCAGCAGATTTTCGAATAAATTATCCACCATTTGAGAAGCTTTCCAGGCTGGTCATTCCACCGTCTATGAAAATACTGGTTCCGGAAATATAATCAGCCAAATCGCTGGCTAAAAATGCAGCCAAATTTCCTACATCTTCAGGCTGGCCAATTCTGTTGTATGGAATAAGCTTCATCAAATCATTCATCGCTTCCGGAGTTTCCCACGCATCTTTATTAATTGGTGTCTGAATGGCTCCCGGACAAATTGAATTGACTCTGATTTTATCTGCACCATGCTCCTGAGCCAAAGTTTGCATCAACATTTTTATGGCACCTTTACTTGCCGCATAATTGGCGTGACCTGCCCAAGGAATAATCTCATGTACCGAACTGATGTGGATTATTTTGCCGCAGGCAACTGAACGTTTTGTATCTATTCCGCGACGGAGAAATTCTTTGATGGCTTCTCTGGAACATAAAAACTGGCCTCTAAGATTCACGCCCATTACGGTGTCCCAATCTTCCAAAGTCATATCGATAAATTTAGCATCTTTCTGAATGCCGGCATTATTAACCAGAATATCAACGGTTCCGTATTCTGAAATGACGTCTGCAAACATCTTTATCACCTGATCTTCTTTAGAAACATCACAACGATAAACCATTCCGTTTCCGCCGTTTTTTTGAATTTCGTCTAAAACTTTTTGAGCCTCATCTTTAGATTTTTCAGATGAATGATTGATAATTACTGTAGCTCCGGCCGAAGCGATAGATTTTGCAATTCCGGTTCCGATTCCGCTTGAGGCGCCTGTGATGATGGCAACCTGATTTTTTAGTGAAACTTCCATATTTTGATTTAATGATGTCTAAAATCAATTGAAAGTATCACGCCAAACTGAAGATTATATTTTTAAATTAATCTAAATTTTTAAACATTACAAACTGGGGACCGCTCCTCCCTTCGATCTTTTTACCATCAAAAATATATCCTGTTTTTAGATAAATCTGAAAAGCAAGATCATTTCTTTCATTAACAGATAAAACAACTTCATTGCAGTCTTTAAAATGTTCTTTGATAAAATGATCCAATACAATCATCACAGATTTGCCAATTCCATTCCCCTGAAATTCAGGATTTATAGACAATGATCGAAGCAAAACCGAATCAGCATTATCGGTAAGTGCCAATTTATCATCTCCAAAATCTAAGACACAAAAGCCAGCCACCCTTTCCTCATAGAAAATCGTAATTGGATAGGCAAAAAAATCATCATTTTGATTTCTTGCCTCAATTCTTTCTAATGCCTGTTTGGGTAAAGCTGAAAACTGCGCCTGAATTTCATCAAGTTCATAATTTAATTCAGGTAAATCTTTCGGTTCAAAAAATTGTAAGTCGACCATGGTTTAGTGGTGATAAATATCGTTATACATTACTCCCGCTCTTATCTCTACAGGCAGTTTATTTTCTTCGGGAACGATCGGACAATTGTAATCATAAGCGTTATATGCACAAAAAGGCTGATAAGATTGGTTAAAGTCTAGAACAATCGTATTTCCTTTCGGAATCTTTAAATCCATATATTTACCGCCACCATAAGTTTCTTTCTGATTGGTTTCGTCACGGAAAGGTAAGAAAAGATAATCTTTATATTTTTCCATTTTCATCAGATCTAAACTTTGATAAATGGTCAAAGTATAAGATTTTCCCTCAATTGTAAAGTGGGCTTTTCCAAATTCCTGATATGATTTTGATTTTCCAGAAGAAGTCGGCAGATCGAAGGGTTCAGGATTTTCATTTTTAACAAAATCAGCAGTTATGCGGTATTTCAAATCAATCGGAAAGAAAGGATGTGCCTTGAAGTTTTCAAAATTATCGCCTCGCAATGGTGTTTCTTTTTTGTTGAGGTATTCTTTATTTAAATCTGATTGAAACTTTTTGATTTCTTTAATTTCCTTTGAATTGTTTCCCAAAGAATTGTTTGTTTTCATTTTCTGAGAAAACATTAAAAGAGGAATAACAGCGAACAAGAACAATATAATTTTCTTCATTTTAGTTTAATTAAGTTGGCAAAAGACTCCAAATTACACTTCGGTTTTTAAATAGTAACCAAAATTTTATTCCGAAATTTTTATACGGTAAATATCAGATGAATTTCTTTTAATTGATTTCACAAAAAAACCTCCTTCTTCGGGAATTATTTCTTTAAAATCAAAACTTGTGCAATCTTTTGGCAAACCTGAAAAAACCAATGTAAACCAAAAATCTTTCATAAATGGAACGACTGTCCAATTGGGATAAATGGTAATATTTTCTGCGTGTATCAATTTGCTTTTGTGGCTGGAAGTGTTATCTACAAGGTAAGTCGTGTTCCAAATTCTGATTAAATTTCCCAAAAAAGGTGATGCCGGAAAACAGCAATGTACAATCACCTGCTTTTCTTCTTCAATTTTCGTCTGAAGAGATTCAAGGATTTCCTTTGCAATAATCGGTTTTGAGATAACTTCCATCGTGATATGAGTAATGGTTGATAGATAATGAATAATAAGTAACCTTGCAAAATTACTTATTACCCATTACTTATTGCTTATATTTAATGCTTAAGCTCTAATTTTTCTTTGCTGTACGCTCTGGTTTTTTTTGCCAACTCAGGATTTTCGGATAATTTTTGTCCGTATGAAGGAATCATTTCCATTAATTTATCTCTCCATTCTCCTTTAAGTTTTTCAGAAAAACATTTTTCTAAAACATTTAACATGGCAAAAACTGCAGTTGATGCTCCGGGAGAAGCGCCCAACAGAGAAGCAATAGTTCCTTTATCATTAACGACAACCTCGGTTCCGAATTCTAATTTACCACCCAATTTATCGTCTTTTTTAATAATTTGAACTCGTTGTCCGGCAACTTTCAATTCCCAGTCTTCTTCATTTGCATCTTTTATAAACTCTCTTAAATGCTGTATTCTCTGAGCTTTCGTCATCGCAACCTGCTGAACCAGATATTTTGTTAAAGGAAGATTATGCCACCAAGCTCCGAATAATGAGCGAAGATTTTTTGTATTGACACTTTCCGGTAAATCAAGATAGCTTCCTTCTTTCAAAAATTTAGTCGAAAATCCTGCAAAAGGCCCGAAAAGTAACGCTTTCTTACCATCAATTATTCTTAAATCTAAATGCGGAACAGACATTGGTGGTGCATCAACTGTTGCCTGCGTATAAACTTTTGCCTGATGTTGTGCTACTAATTCCTGATTGTGGGTAACCAACCACTGTCCGGATACAGGAAAGCCTCCATATCCTTCACTTTCTTTAATATCTGAGCTGTCGAGTAATGGCAATGCATAGCCTCCTGCTCCTATAAAAACAAAATCTGCAACAACTTCCTGTTTATGGCTTTTGATGCGGTCTTTTACTTTCATTTCCCACTTTCCATCTTCTCTTGGATCGACGTCTTTCACTTCATGATATAAGAAAACTTCCACATGAGAATCTTCTACAAGATGGCGACCCATTTTTCGGGTAAGACTACCAAAATTTACATCGGTTCCGAGATCCATTTTTGTAGCTGCTAAAACTTCAGACTGATTTCTTTTGCTCATCACCAAAGGAATCCATTCTCTCAATGTATCATGATCGGTAGAAAATTCCATTTCTGAAAACAAAGGCGAATTGATGAGTGCGTCATGTCTTTTGCGAAGATATTCTGCATCTTTCTCCCCAAAAACCAAACTCATGTGAGCACAAGAATTGATAAATTCCTGAGGATTCTGAATGTATTTTTTGTCAACCAAATAAGACCAGAACTGCTTTGAAATTTCAAACTGTTCTGCAATTTTTTCAGCTTTTGAAATATCTATACTTCCATCTTCATTTTCGGGTGTATAATTGAGTTCACAGAATGCAGAATGCCCTGTTCCCGCATTGTTCCATGCAGCGGTACTTTCTTTGGCAAACCTTCCCAGTCTTTCAAAAATAGCAATATCTAAATTGGGATCAAATTCGTGAAGTAAAGTTGCTAGCGTTACGCTCATAATTCCGCCGCCGATCAATACTACATCGTATTTTGGCTTTGGTGTTCTGTTTGTAATTGTATGTGGCATTGTGTGAATTTTAATACGAATTTCGGGAAAAGTTTTATATTAAAATAAGATTTCACTATTTAATTCAATCACAAAAATAAAATTATTAGCAACCGAATAATGATGATGGAAATTATCATTTCAAATCATAGAGATGATATATTTAGTAAAAAACATCAATGAATATCACCGATGCCTTATATTTTCTAAAATGAAATTGATCCTAATTCAATTTTGCCGTCAATTTTTTAAACTGTTTTTCAGCGTTTTTACCTTCATACAAAATCGCATAAATAGTATCAATAATTGGTAACTCCAGTTTTTTCTGTTTTGCTGTTTTGTAAATAGAATCTGCAGCGTAATATCCTTCAGCAACCATGTTCATCGACTGAATTGCAGATTTCACCGTATATCCTTTTCCGATAAGGTTTCCTAAATTTCGGTTTCTTGAAAACAATGAATATGCTGTAACCAGTAAATCTCCCAAATAAGCACTTTCGTTAACATCTCTCGGTGCCTCGTAAATCGCTTCAAGGAAAGTTTCCATCTCACGAATCGCATTTGATACAAATACAGCTGTAAAGTTATCTCCGTAACCCAAACCGCTTGCAATACCTGCTCCGATGGCAAAAATATTTTTCAGAATAGCACTGTATTCGTTTCCTAAAATATCTTTACTTGAATTTACCTTGATAAAATCTGAATTGAAAATATTAACCAGTTTTTGAGAAGTTTCATCTTCAACGGTGGCCACCGTAAGATAAGAAAGCCTTTCCATTGCGACTTCTTCAGCATGACAAGGTCCTGCAATTACTGCCTGATTTCTAAATCCTATCTGAAATTCTTCTTTCAAGTAATGGGCAACCACATCATTCACTTTAGGAATAATCCCTTTAATGGCTGAGACAAAAATTTTGTCTTTGTATTCGCATGTCATTTTATCTAAAGTATCTGAAAGATAAATAGACGGAGTCGCCAAAACAACAACATCACAAGCTGTAACCAACTCGTTGACATCGGTCGTCAGTTTTAAATTTTTAAGATTAAAATTAACTGCTGTAAGATAAGTCGGGTTGTGACCGCGCAGTTCGATTGCTCCTTTTACAAACTCATTTCTTACACACCAATGCACTGTTTTGCAGTTTTCGACAAGCATTTTTACAATAGCCGTTGCAAAACTTCCGCTACCTACAACGCCAACCGCAACGTCATTTTTGGTCTTTTTAGAAATAGAAGAATCTGAGTTGGTTTTCTTTTTCGCCATAATTGAAATCTGAAATGCAAATATATTAAAACCGAAAGATATCAAAACTTTCTCTCATCTAATATAAATCATTTTTGGAAACTTTATCATTGTCACACAATTAAACACTTAATCTTACGTTTATTACAAGTATTTCTAAATTTTCGTTAAGAATAATCCTGAAAGTTTATTTTTACTTAAATTTGCCCCCTTAAAACCTTTTTAAATTCTAAGAGAAAGAAAAATGAAGAAATTTTTAGGCAGCAAAAAGAAAGTAACAGTTCTTATCGGAGGACTTTCACTGGTCGTTTTTGCACAAAGTATTTTCATTGCCAAATTGTTTTCGGAGAAAGATGACAAAAACTATGAAGTAAATTTGGTGAAAATAAATACAGAAAAAGACAGCGTTGATTATCTGAAAATGAAAACAGATCTTGGTTTGGTAGATCAAACGGTATCTCAACTGAATTCTTTTCTAAAATCAAAAGATATTAAGAACGAAAAATTGATGGTTCTTGATAACGACAGTATTTCAAACTCAATTTATCTGGCAAAACAATCAAACAGATACAGCCAATATCTGATGGATTTGCAGAAAAAACTGATGCAGATACCTTTAGGAATGCCGACGGAAGGCTATATTTCATCAAACTTCGGGATCCGAAAAAACCCTATTCCTTTTAAAACCGTTTATGCATCTGTAAAACCTGCAACCTCTTCTCCAGCCGCCGTCGCAGCAACTCCCAAACCGGAAGTAAAAGCAGAACCGATAGAAAAAATTATAGAAGTAACCGACAGCTACGGAAATAAGAGAGAAATAAAAGTCATGGTGACACCAAAGACAGCAAGTACAGCTGCTCCTTCTCATACAGCGACTAAAAATGTAGCGGTATCTAAAGCTCCAACAGAAAAAAATAATCCTCCTGCAGAAGCTGATCAAATGCAGTTTCACAAAGGTTTAGACATTGCAGTTCCTTTTGGATCTGACGTTGTCGCAACAGCAGCCGGAACTGTAATTTTCTCAGGACAGAAAGGCGGCTATGGAAATTGCGTCATCGTGTCTCACGGAAATGGATTGGCAACACTTTACGGTCATCTTTCAAAATTGGTTGCAAAAACCAATGAAAAAATTAAAGTCGGGCAAGTGATTGCAAAATCAGGAAATTCCGGGCGTTCTACAGGGCCGCATTTGCACTATGAAGTACACAAAAACAATGCTCCGGTGAATCCGAAGTTGTTTATGAATCTGTAAATAATAATTTATTTGGATAAAAATTTCGGCGGCACCTTTGGTGCCGCCGAAATTTTGTCTTGCATTAAATTATATTCGTCGGATTTTATCCGACGCTTTGATAAGTCGTCCCTTTGGGACTTTCAAGATAATTAATAAGCTGCTGTGAACCTTTCACGGATGTGATTGTTTTGTTCTAATTCATCAACCAAAACCACGGCAACATCTTCTACAGAAAGTACACTTCTTCCTTCTTCATTGAATACAGGATTTTCAAGAGCAGTTCTGTATTTTCCGGTTCTGATTCCTGCTGTTCCGGGATGCATTTCAATTGCGGGGCTGAAAAAAGTCCAGTCTAAAGTTGTATTTTCTTTGATTTTATTTAGATAATCTCTTGCTGCAGTTGCTCCGGGTTTGATATCTGCCGGAAAATCCGGTCCGTCAACCAATTGATTTCCGTCAATGAATAAACTTCCTGCTCCACCAACCGTTATAAATCTCTTTACACCCGATTTTTCAACTGCTTTTTCGATATTGATTGATCCATTTAGGAAATCATTATAAAGATTAGGATTCGTCCAACCTGCGTTGAATGTGTTGATTACAGCATCATTTCCTTTCAAGGCTTCCGCTAAATCATCTACATTATTTACATCGACACTTTTTGCTTTTACCGTTTCAGTTTCGTTTACTTTAGATACGTCTCTTACGATTGCTTCTACTTCAAAACCTCTGTTTACCAATTCTTTTACTACTTGTGTTCCCACAAAACCGGTTGCACCGATTACTGCTACTTTTTTGCTCATACTTTTTTTATTTAAATTAATTGTAATACATTTTGTTACATTTTAGACTAAAAAATTTTAATCGAAATGACCGGTAAATTCTTTTAATGTTTTATCTCCCAAAAACTGACAAACCAACAGATCTGTTTCTGTAAAAAGCTGCCCCAAATGGGTGTTTATACTTTTACCGACAGGACAAGCCGGATTGGGATCGTTATTTTTTTTTCCTAAAACATCAGAGTTTTTTACCGCTGAATAAATCTCAGAAATACTGATCTCGGAAGCATTTTTCGCTAACTGGCTTCCTCCTTCTTTGCCTTTTCGACTGATAATCAATCCTGCTTTTTTTAAAACACCAATTTCTTTACGAACAATTACAGGATTTACATTGATGCTGCCTGCAAGCCAATCAGAAGTGATCCAATCCTGAGGGAATTTTGACAACAGTGTCATGATGTGTATTGCCGTAGCGAATCTTGTATTATTCATTCTAATTGTTCAGCAAAGATACAAATATTTTAATTGTAACAAAATTAATTACAATTAAAATTTAATTTAACTGTAATTAATTACCTGAAAGATCATTTGGTTTCAATCTCAACAATTCTTCTTCCGATATCGCCAAAGTATTGATTGATGATTGTTTCATAAATTTTGTAGCCGTCATCTACATTCGTAAAAATTACGAGACCTTTTTTCGTCTTTGGTAGAACGATCGCAAATGTGTTTACTCCTTTATCAGAACCGGTGTGCGAAAGTGAAATATCATTATTCCCCAAATCATAAATCTCAAAACCGAGCCCGTAATATTTATTTTTTTTAGTTTCGACCTGCTTGCTTTTCATCTCTTCAAAAACTTTACGTGACAGCAATTTACTATCCATTACGGCAATCAAAAAATTACTGTAATCTTCCACAGAAGTCATCAAATCATCTGCCGCATTGGGAGTTTTATTTTTTACAATATCGTAGGGTTTTCCGTTTTTGTCATACCCGATTACAATTCTGTCAGCATCTTTTTTATCGTTCCAGATATAACTTGTATCGTTCATATTTAATGGTTTAAAAACCATCTCCTTAGCTAAATCTTCCAGACTTTTACCGAATTTTTTTTCAATTGCTTTTCGCAGATATTCAAAACCTTCACCGGAATACTGATATTTTGTTCCGGGATCAAAATCAAAACTTAGCTTTTGATCTTTATTCGCCCACCTCCAATTTGCAAAGCCGGTCTGATGGCTTAAAACAAATCTTGTTGTTAATTTTTTGTGTCGAGGGTCTTTTGCAACATTAGGATCTGTAAAATATTTGTAAAGCGGCTCATCAAGATCCCATTTTCCGAGACTTACTAAATGTAAAACCGTCATTGCAGTTACAGGTTTAGTTAAAGATGCCACATTAAAAAGTGAATTGTAAGATGCAGAAATTTTATCATTTAATTTTCCATAAACTTTTATTTGTGTTAATTTTCCATTTTCAATAATACCCAATCCTAAAGTAGGGATATGATTATCTTTCAATAGCTTTTCCAAATTATCTGGAATTTTTGCCTTATTAGGATCACCATGATCGTAGCTCAAAACATCGCTCATTAACCAGTTTCCGTCTTTTTTTGTCCAAACCGATGTGAATTTTGCTTGTCCGCCCAAAACATCTTCTTTATTTTTTTCTCGCGTAAAAAACTGATGTTCTCCCGTTTGTATTGCACCATACAGTTCGCCATTATTATACAAAGGAAAAACTTCCAGACTGCTTTCGATAACTTTACGAATTGGTTTTTGATTTGGGTTGGAACAAATATTTTGTTTCGTTCTTTCCAAGAATAATTTTTTATCCTGAAAGCCACCATTATCATGATAGAATTTCAGATTATCATCAACCGATTTTTCCAGATATGCTATATCACAATTATTGAAACCACGTTCAAAAAAAAGACTGTCCTGTTTCTTTAATTCTAAAAATAATGGTGAATTTTTATCGATTTGAGCGTTTACAATTCCGAAGAAAAAGAAGAGAATAAAAATACTGATGCTGATCTTTTGTGTCATTGAATTATTTTTGACAAAGATTCAGAATAAATTGATTTTAAGTCAAAAAATAAACCCGACAAAAACCCGACAATCAACTGTAATTTTTATATAAAACTGAAATTCAACTTATAACGAAGGCCTTGTTTCTTATCGATTTCATAAGCATTTCTCAAAATAATATAAACGTTTGTCAATACTAAGACAATCATCGTGATCATAACAGAGACTGAACCTAATTTTAATAAGGCAATTAACATAAAAATAATCGGTGAAATAATCGCTAAAAATATTTGAAGAGAAATTATTTGTTTTATAATTGGAGATTTCTCTTTTGTGAAAAACATAATCAATAATGGCAGCAAAAAATTAGCAATCGGCAGCCATGCAAACGGAAGTGAAGAAAGATTAATTATTTTGATTAAACCAGAATTAAAAAGAGAGTGATTTTCTTCTGTCGTGTCGATTACTTCATCAATTACAATTTCTTCTTTTATCGTCTTTGAAGTCAATAAGTCATTCTCAGAAACATCAAGACTTTCTGCCAAAGTTTTTAATGTATACCCTTTTGGAGTGGTTCCAGCTTCAATTCGTTGAATGGTTCTTACCGAAATCCCCGACTTTTCGGCTAATTCTTCCTGAGTAAGGTTTCTCTTTTCACGGATTTTTTTTAATTCAGACATTATTTACAAGTAGATTACAGCAAATTTACAGATTCAAACTTTCATTCTGCTTTACAAAATCAGTTTATCTAAATCTAAAAGCAAATAATTAATCGTCTGATTAATCGTACGAGTTGCCGACTGCATCTGATTGAGCATTGCCGCACGATTGTGAAGATCATCAGCTCGATAAAGCCCTCCATCTTTGAAAATTACTGAATGATCTGCAGCATTTTTATCATCATCAAACTGATAATGCAGCCATCGTTGTTTCATGCTCGAAATAACTGAATGCTCTTCTTTATTTGAAAACCTCTTTTCGGTGTACATATACCAGATGAAAGGTGGGAAATTAGGTGATTCCAGCTTTTCGTTCCAGATGTCTCTCAATAAATTTCTTTGATGTATAAATTCTACTTTTTTACCTTTCGGATTTAAAGTTGCCAAACCAAAACCTGCTCCCAAAGCACCTCCGGAAATATCAATCGCACTACTCCACCCTTCATCTTTTACAATTCCACCTGCAATGGAGGCTACAGCTCCGGCTGCAATTGAATATAAAATGAGCTTATTATTCCTGGAATCATTTAAATTATCTACATAATTTCCAATTTGTGCGACACGTTCTCCTTCACAGTCAAATTCTGCAGCAACGGCGTCCAATTCGGTCAATGCAATGGTTATTTTACTATTGATTTTCATCTTCAGCTGTAAAACTTTTACCTGAGAACTCAATGATGAATCTTTTTTTAGTTTAACAATCTCATTTACTTCATCCAGATTATCCAAAGCATTTAAAATCAAAATACTCTGATCAGAAAAAATGCCTTTCAGCTGCCGATTGGCCGAAATAATAGAATCTGAATTATAAGAAGGTAATTTATTTTCATAATTATACTTAAAAGGCGCTTTGCAATAGCTGTCTCTCAAAGTAAGAATATTCTGCTTTATCGCCTGGTTTTTCTTTGAAACGCAGGAAGTCAATAAAATAAAAGCGGCAAAAATAAAATATAGTTTCTTCATTAAAACTCAATTACAAAAAAAATAACCTTAAATACTAAGATAAAACAAATAAAAAAAATCCACCTGATAACAGATAGATTTTAATTTATTTTTAAGGTTTAGATTTATTTAATATCTAATAATTCTACCTGAAATACCAATGTTGAATTGGGACCGATTTCTTTGCTAATTTGCTGATCTCCATATGCCAAATGCGGTGGAATAATCAATCTCCATTTGCTTCCTACAGGCATCAACTGTAGTGCTTCTGTCCATCCTTTGATTACTTTATTCAACGGAAATGAAGCAGGTGTTCCTCTTTTCACAGAGCTGTCGAATACTTTTCCGGCAATTGTTGTTCCGTGATAATGACATTTAACCATTGATTTTGGGCCTGGCTTCGGTCCATCGCCTTCAGTAATGATTTCGTACTGCAACCCGCTTGGTAATTGCACTACGCTTTCTCTTTTACCGTATTCAAACATATATTCCTGACCGTCTTTCAGGTTCTTTTCTGCCAATTCCTTCTTTTTCTTAAATAACAAATCTGCTACTCCCATAATTTTTTTTACAAAGATAGGGTTTATGCATAAATGATAAATCATAATTGATACTTGAAATAAATATATCATAAATGATAAACTTCCAGCTTCAAACATCGAGCCTCCAGTCTTTTACTATCGCTTCAGTTTACAGCACAAAAAACATTAAAAAATGCTTAATATTCTCGTAACGTAGATTTAAAAACTTGGCGTTATAATTGAATTTTAAAAACTATATGCCAAATCCGTTAAGATATAATAAGAACTTTGAGAAGCTCAGCTATGAAGAAAAACAGCTATTTGAAGAAACTAAAAAGAGTATTGCCGATTTTGTAGAGTACTCTTCCACGATAAGTGATGTGAATTACGCTACACGAAATGCTCATGCCAAAACGTATGCTGTTTTGAATGGCACATTTATCATCAGCAAAGATATTCCGAATGACTTAAAACATGTTTTTGACAGTGATCAATACGAGATTACCGCAAGATTGTCTAATGCACATCCGAAGATTAATAAAAACAGAAAAGATATTCCCGCTTACGGTTTTGCCATTAAAATAAAAGATGATTCCGGAAGAACGATATCCAACTATCCTTTGGTGAATTTCCCTTTGTTTCCGGTGAATTCTGTTTCTGTATTTTTGAAATTGTTTACTTCTCTCAATCGCTTTTTTGTAAAAAAATGGAGCAACTTATTTCCGCTTTTAAAGCAGATTTATAAAATAATTCCTTATACATTAAACCCATCATTTCTGAAAAACGTCTGGAAATTTATTTTAAACAAAAATAACTTCATTCTGTCATTTGATTTTCATTCAGTGGGAGTTTATCGTTTTGATGATAAAATGATTAAGATAAAAGTAAGCCCCAAACACGTGCAGAAAAATTTTGGTAGAAATCAATCTGTAAAAGAGGCTGTTGAAACTTTCTTCGGAACTCATGATTTCGCTGCAAATGTCTACATTCAGTTTTGCTATGATCTGAAAGACCAGCCAATCAACAAGCTTAATATCGAATGGAAAAACTCTCCTTTCATCAAAATTGGAGAAATTAAAATTGATAAGAACTCATTATTAAATCCTAAAGGGTGCGAGAATGAACTTCTGTCTTTTAATCCTTTTGATAGTGCCGAAATTTTTCAGCCAGTCGGAAAGATTCAGAAGCTCAGAGATGAAGCTTATAAAGTATCGCTTCAGACTAGAAAGAAGATTAATAAGCTTTTGAAATATAGGTAAAGTCGATAGTTGATAGTTGATAGTTGATAGTTGATAGTTGATAGTTGATAGCGAAAATAAGAAATAAAAAAGGCTTTACGATTTGTAAAGCCTTGTATGTTTAAATTTTATTTTAGTTATTCTTTTACTTCATCATCTTTCTTATCGGGAAACATGATAGAAATAAGTACCGAAAGCACCAAAACTCCACCTACAATTCCTAACGAAACCGGAGATGAAATATGATACCAAGGTGCAATCAACATCTTAACACCGATAAATGCTAAAATAATTGCCAAGCCATAAGGTAGTTTGCTGAACATGTAAATGAAGTTTGCCAGCAAGAAATACAGAGATCTTAATCCTAAAATTGCAAAAATATTTGATGTATAAAGGATGAAAGGATCTTTTGAGATCGCAAAAATAGCCGGGATAGAATCTACTGCAAAAAGTACATCTGTAAATTCAATTACTGCGACAACCACTAAAAGCGGTGTTGCCATTTTGATTCCGTTTTGAACGGTAAAAAACTTGTCTCCATCATAGTTATCTGAAACCTTCCAGAAACTCTTGATTAATTTCGCACCTGCTGTATCGCTGTAATCTTCATCGTCATCATCTCCGCCGTCACCCCAAGATTTAATCCCTGCATAGATAAGGAATAGCCCAAAAAGTGTCATTACAACATTGATTTTTACTGGATGACCAAAGACATTCATCTCTGGTAAATACGTTAAATCGATCAATTCAACTCCGGCAAAAATAAAGATCGCTCTGAAAATAAGCGCCCCGATAATTCCCCAGAACAGAACTTTGTGATGTAAGAATTTCGGTACTTTAAAAAATCCGAAAACCAATATAAATACGAAGAGATTATCTACCGACAGTGCTTTCTCAATCCAATACGCTGCCTGATATTGAGTGAATTTTTCTACCGCTAAAGCGTGACTTGCAGGAGTGCCATCTGTATTGAAAACCCAATAGACCACTCCGGAAAAAATCATAGACAGCGAGATCCAAACTACTGACCATATGGTAGCCTCTTTTGAAGAAACTTCATGACTTTTTTTGTTGAATACCCCCAAATCGAGAAGTAACATGATAACAACCGTTATCGCAAATCCCCAGACCAAACCGGGATGCAGCTCTAAAATACTTTGATGTTGATCCACTTTAATTATGTTTATTATATGATAAAAGCAATAGCCGTAAATATACAGTTATTGCTAATAATTGTGTGTCTAAAATAATACAATTTCAGACATTATTTTATGATTTTACAAATATTTTTGCTGAACGGTCTGTACCGTCTGCTCTAGTTTTTTATCTGAAGTAGCATCTCCGATAGCGTTGAATTTCCATTCACCATTTCTCTTATAGAAAACTCCCATCACCATTGATACATGTCCGCTGAAAGATTTATCATTGGCAATATCATATTTAGCAAAAACTTCTCTTACGTTGGTAGGTGTGCCTTCGTAAATTCTGATTGATGCAAAAGGAATCGTTCCAAAATCTTGTCCTCTGTAGCTGTGCAAAACCATTGCTACGTGCTCAACTGCAGGATCTAAATTAGCAAAATCTACTGTGATTACTTCGTTATCTAAACCGTCGTCACCATTCACGTCACCGGTTAAATCATCACCGCTGTGCTTTACAGAACCGTTTTTAGATTTTAGGTTTCCGAAATAAATGACTTCGGTTGCATTTTTGGTTGAATCATATAAAATACAGCTTCCATCTAAGTCTACTGCTTCTTTTGAAGTTCCACCGAAGAAACCTTTCTTCTCGATAGCGCCCCAGTTGATTCCCACACAAGCCTGGGAAAGTGTAGTTCCGTTTTCTTTGGTAAGGTTTATTCTCTGACCTTTTTGTAAGTTAATAGCCATTATTTCTTTTTGTTTAGTTATTTTTTGAAAATTATAAAAAGTGAAGAATTGAAAAATTCACAATTGACTTTTCACTTTTTTAATTATTTAAATTTAAATTAAGCATTGCCCGAAGAATATTCGTTTCTTCGTTCACATCAAATATCTTGCTCATAATATCAAGGCTCTCAATATTTCTGAGATAATCTTTTAAAACCAATTCTACCTCCGGCGAAAGCTCTTTTTTCTTAAATTCCATCGTTTCGTTGAGGTCTTCGTTTTTTCTTTTCAGCTGATTGATAATTGTAATCTGATTAGATTCGTTTTCATCGGTATTTAATGCCGCTAAATCTTCATCATCAATCAAATACATTTTTTTTTCTTCTACATTAAAAATGAAATGCTCATCAGACTGAAAAATCTTAAACAGCTCATATTCATCTCGTTCAATACGATAACCGCAGACAAAACGCACTTTAAAATTCTGTATATTGAGTTTCCCCAACAATTTTCTTTCGATACAGTAATCCTGATACTGGTAAAACGGAACAGATCGAGGTTTCAGTTTTTCATGTTCCACTTCTGTTCTGTAAAATTCTGCGGCATATTTTTTATGGAAATACAGCACATCATTCCAGTTTAGGGTTGCTCTGTTTTCTGTAAGATCTTTATACAGATTTCTCAGATGTTCAGAAAAAAGTCCGCTATAGATCTTCCTGTCGGTTTCAAAACTGTCGGTCTTTTTCTCTTCAAAAGCAGCAATATATCGGTTGTTGATATTAATTTCGTTAATAACAGCCAGCTGATCGTTTTCCTTTTTCTTTTTTATTTTGGTCAACAATTCGATAAGACTGTCGGTATATTGCAGGTGAAAAAGCTCTAATTTATTGAAATCTAACGTCTGATTTTCGTTGAATAAATTATGAATGATATCTGTTTTGATATAAATCGCAATGATATCAATATTTTCAAAGAAATTAGCGAGAAGTTTAAGCCTTGTTAATCTTCTTTTGCTTTGAGACATTATGATTGCAACCTCTTCATTCACCGCTTTACCGTCTTATTACCCTCTGATATTTGCTTTTAATTCGCTTTCCAACGTCTGAAGATCCTGATCCAGTTTTCTTCTGCTTTCGGTACCTTGTTTCTGAATCTGTTTCACTTCATTCAAGGTATTAATCAACATTGCAGTAGTTTCTTTCAACGTTTCAGCAGAAACAATCGTCTGTTCGTTTGCTCTTGCTACATTTCTTGAATTCTGACCCAAACGTTCTGCATTTTTCTTTAGAATATCTTCAGTTGTTTGCGAAACTTTCTGCTGAATCTCAATATTCTGCTGTTGTCTGTGCATTGCAACTGCTAAAGAAAGCTGGTTCTTCCAAACCGGTAAAGTTGTCGTAAGAATCGTCTGTGCTTTTTCAGCAATCGAAACGTTGTTATTCTGCACCAATCTGATTTGAGGAAGTGATTGCATCATGATTAAACGAACCACTTTCAGATCAGCCAATCTTCTGTCTAGTCTGTTGATAAAATCTCTTTTATCAGCAATCTGATAGTCTGCGAAATTCTGCACATTCGCTTCCATATTTGCTAATTCCAAAGCCGCTTTTTCCATTCTTAAATTTCCGGCAATCACCAGATCTTCAATAGCTTTAATGGAATTCACATTGCTGTCGAAAATAGTCTGTAAAACCGCATTATCTTTAGTTGAAGTGATAATTCCTGCGTTTACTTTATGTGAAATCTGGTCGATATTATTCGTGATCTTATCATATTTAGCGAAAAGATTATCAACCTGCGTCAACATCTTTTTCATAAAAGGAATTTTGCTTAAAAAACCTTTTACTCCGCCGTTATTGATTTCGTCTACGTCTACATAGTTCAGCTCGACCAATAAATTATTGATCAGTTCTCCTACTTCACCAGAATTTGATCTTCTTACGTTGCTTAAGAAACTATCACTTTGGTTGGCAAGTGTTTTCTGTAATTCGGAACCGAAGTTGACGATAGATCCCGGATTGGTTTCGTCAATTGCGTTAGCAACCATTTCGTATTTTGCACGATCCTGCTGCTGAATCTGATTTAAATTCACGTTTCCATCTCTATCCATCAAAACTGCAGGAGCTGCAGGATCAGGTTGAAGAGATTGACTCATAGATGGTGTCGGATCAAAACTTTTCAGTGGTTCAATTGATCCCAGTGGATCGTTTTGGTTATTCTGATTATCCATAATACTAATTATTGATACATTGATACAAATTTATCCAGACCGTCTCTTTGCCCGCTTCCTACCGCTTCGAATTTCCATTCACCATTTCTGTTGTAGATTCTTCCAAATTCTACAGCAGTTTCAATAGAGAAATCTTCATCTAATTCATACTTTAAAATCTCTTCATTGGTTTCTGTATTGAAAATTCTGATAAAAGAATTTCTTACCTGTCCGAAGTTTTGTCTTCTTGCATCTGCATCGTGAATAGTTACCACAACAGTGATTTCTTGTACGGCAGCATCAATTTTCGTTAAATCGATCTTGATTTGCTCATCATCACCATCACCGTCACCTGTAAGATTATCACCAGAGTGAATTACAGCTTTATCAGGAGATTCAAGGTTGTTATAAAAGATAAAATGGTTATCAGAAACCAATTTTTTGCTGTCATTCAACAGGAATAAAGAAGCATCCAGGTCAAAAGCTCCACCTGTTGAAGTATTATTTACGTCCCATCCTAAACCTATGGTAAATTTTGGTGCATTTATATTTTCTCTTTGTCCTTTCTGTAAGTTAATTGCCATAATATATTTCTGTTTGTGTTAAAGTATTTATGTTATTTTCGTATTCTTTTATTAAATGATAATTATTGCTGATGGCCAGCTCAATTAAATCATCTGTATGCTGTTTTTTTACATTTGAGGTAAGATACTCAAAATTTTCGGAATTTAGCCCTAAAATATATTTTACAATTCTCGTATTAAACTGAAAACTTTCTTTAGCCATCACCTTTACAACGTCCTGAACATCTTTCACCGTATAATAATTAAAGAAGTTTTCAATGGTAGGATCGATGTCAAAATTCGTCAGTTCAGCGTAATACATAAACAGGAAATCTGCGTTTACTGCATACTGATCGAGAATTTTATTTACCGTATATTCATGACTTCCCGTGATTTTGATATCATCGATAAAAATACACAGTTTTTCTCTCAAAAAATCTTTATCTAAATAGTAAGTATCGTTTGCAATCAGGTTTTTACGGTCTTCAAAACTGAGATTTCCGTAATCCGTTGTATAGGTATGATTTCTATTGATTTTTGAAATGATACTCGACTTTTTTCCTTTCTGAAAAAGATAAAAGTCAAGATGTTTTTTAAAATAAAAACAAAGGAAATTGGAAGCGGTAGGAATCGCCATGTACGGACTCGGCAATACTACAATTTCTTTATCAGTATCTAAAATCTCCTGATGCTGGCCGATAAACCCTTCAAAAAGTTCTTTTGCAAATTTTTCTGCAAAAAATTTATCTCCATATTTGAAATAGCTATATTCGGCAGGCGAAAAAGTAAACTCTTCCGCAGAATCTATTTTATGTAAACTGTAACGCTTGTTCATATTATATTTGGTGTTTGAGTAGGTGTGCACTGAATCCGAAATCTTTTGCGCCTTTATAATCAGCAATCGGATTATCGCCAATATGCAAAATCTGATCCATTTGAAGTTCCTGATTTCTGATCTGATTTTTCACTTCCTGAAAAACCAAAGGATTGGGTTTAGAGCATTTAATCTCGTCAGAATAAATATGGAAATCAATGTATTGATCGAGATTTTCATTAATCAAAAACTTACGCATAGTTTTACCTTTGATAAAACCTGTATTGCTCAGAATATTGATTGTTTTTCCCTGGTTTTTAATTTCATCAAAAAAATTATGTAATTCTTTAAAAATCACGACAGGTTTATATTCTAAAAACAAATCTTCACTTTTTTGATAAAACTCTTTGAAATTATCCTGATTCAGTTGTTTTATATCAACATTTAATGAATTTAAAATCAATAAATAAATCTCAAACGTATCCACATTTCCACCGATTACCTCATTAATAGCATTACAGAGATCATCATAATATTTTACTGCTTTTGCAACTTCTTCAATAGGTTTGTCCACGTTAAAAAAAGAGGAAAAAAGCTCCACTCTTTTTGTTTTAAATTCAGGGTGAGATTTTATTAAAGTAAGCCACAGATCAAACGAAAAATGATCGTGTCTGTGAATGTCAATATCTGTTTTCAAAATATTATAAGTTAATTATGTTAGCCTTTATTGAAAAAGATTTTTAAATATTTTTACATCTTTTAATCATCATGATGTGTTTTAATAATCAATTCCTCTCAAAGATAAAATTTTTCATTCAATCTTGATTTTTTTTAAGATTTTTTAAGATTTTAATTAAAGACGAAACAACAGCGATTTTACTTTTACTAAAAAATATTGCCAAAATTTTTGTCATTTAAATATTTTTTATAATTTCGTAACCGATTAAGAATCAACAATGTCAACAAAAATGATAAATATTATAACTTTAAGCAATCCTATCAGAGCTGTGTACTTTGGTAGCACTAAATATTTTATCTGAATAACGATCGACCTTTACGAAACAATATATTGAAGGCCTATCTGTTCAGATAGGTCTTTTTTGCTACCCTACTTTTCAGCTTTTATATTCGAAAAACTTCTGTTGTTCGGTGATAAATTTTGGAAATTTTCTTTTAAGTGCAAGTTTTATTAGAGTTAAATCTTTGCGCGTAAAAATAAAAAAAAACATCACTAAACACCATTTCAGAAGTTTAAAAATCAATTATTTAAATTAAAAAAAATGAAATACAACACACGAAATTTAGGAATAATAGCACACGTCGACGCCGGAAAAACCACACTCACGGAAAGATTACTTTATTACACAGGAATGATCCATAAAATCGGAAACGTAGACGATGGGAATACCACAATGGATAAAGATATTCAGGAGAAAAGTCGAGGAATTACCATTTCATCTGCAGCAATTTCCACACAATGGAAAAAAGATTATAATGTTTTCAATATCAATATTATTGACACTCCTGGACACATTGATTTTGCAGTGGAAGTTGAACGTTCTTTACGAGTTTTAGACAGCGTTGTTGCCGTTCTTTGTGCTTCTTCGGGAGTTCAGCCACAAACGGAAAACGTTTGGTTCCAAGCCGAAAAACATGGAATTTCAAAAATCTGTTTCATCAATAAAATGGACAGAATAGGAGCTGATTTCTTTGTTGTTTTAAATGAAATCAGAACAAAACTAAATGCAGTTCCTTTAGCTTTGCAAGTTCCGATTGGTTCTGAAGATAATTTTGAAGGAGTCATTGATTTGATTAAACAAAAAGCGTTGTATTGGATCGATGAAAGTGGCGAAACGATTATTGAAAAGGAAATTCCTGAAAATCACAAAACGGAAGCTGACGAATTCAGAATAAAACTAATGGAAACATTAGCCGAATTTGATGAAATTTTCTTTGTAAAATTTATGGATTCCGAAACTCAAATTTCTGAAGAAGTGATTATTGAAGCGATACAAAGAACTTGCCAGTCAAGAAGTTTAGTTCCTGTTTTATGTGGCTCTGCTTTCAAAAACAAAGGCGTTCAACCATTGCTTGATGCAATTGTAAGTTATCTTCCTGCTCCAAATCAATTGTCTCCTATTAAAGGGAAAGATGCAAAAACAGAAGAAACAATCGAACTTAAAAGAACCGAAGAAGAAACTTTCTCCGGATTGGTTTTCAAGGTTGTAATTGATAAACATATGGGAAAACTGGCGATGCTGAGAATTTATTCTGGAAAAATCAATTCTGGAGACACTGTTTTAAATGTGAGAACAGGTGAAAGTTTCAGAATTTCGAGAATTTTACAGATGCAGTCGGACAAAACGTTAACCATTGAAGAAGGAAAATCGGGAGACATTGTTGCTTTAACAGGAATAAAAGATGCGAAAACAGGAGATTCTTTATCATCTGTCGAAAGACCAGTTTTGCTTGAATCAATCACGATTCCTGCTTCGGTTATCCGGGTTTCAATTGAGCCTAAAACGAATGCTGATGAAAAATCTTTCGGTTTGGTTTTAGCAAAAATTCAGGAAGAAGATCCTTCGTTGTTTGTTGAAAGAAACAAACAAACTGGAGAAACTTTATTGAGTGGTTTAGGCGAATTGCATCTTGAAGTTACTTTAGAAAAAATCCGATTAAATCACGGAATTGAAATTAATCAGGGAAAACCTAAGGTTTCTTATCGAGAAATTTTAACCGAGACCAGAAGACACAGAGAGAAACTTTCAAAACAAAACGGTGGAAGCGGACAATTTGCTGACATTACTTTTCAAATCGGACCTCGTGAAGACAACGAAATCGGTTTGGAATTTATTAATCAAATTAAAGGCGGAGTAATTCCGAATGAGTTTATCCCTTCGATTGAAAAAGGTTTCAGAGAAGCCATGGAAAACGGAGCTTTGAGCGGAAATCCTTTGGAAAGTATGAAAATCACACTTTTGGATGGATCCACTCACAGTAATGATTCTCATGCTTTAGATTTTGAAATTGCTGCAAGAGACGGTTTCAGAGAAGTTGCAAAACAATGTAAACCGAAATTATTGGAACCGATCATGCAGGTTGAAATTCAAAGCATTGAAGAATATACCGGAGTTGTGACGGCAGATATCAACAAACGAAGAGGAATAATCACTTCAATTGATGAAAAATCAGGAAGAAAAATCTTCGCAGCGGAAATTCCTTTAGCTTCAACTTTCGGATATATTTCGGATCTGAGAACATTGACAAGCGGTAGAGCTTCGATCAGCATGAAATTGTCGCACTATGCTTTGGTGCCAGATTTCATTGCAAATACATTAATAACCTAAACACGAGGGCTGCGAACTTTATTTTGCAGTCCTTGTTTGGGTTATAGAGTCACTGGTGATTTATGATTTTGTTCTCTAGCTGATTTTGCAGATTAAGCAGATTTTTCAGTAGTTTAATGTACCATCATTATGTTGATCGTATTTTATACGATCCTTTTTTAAATCATCCCTTCGGGACTACAGGCTCTCAAACACTAAAAACCTCTCACTCTACCTCCTCCTTACTTATCAGGCATTACTTTGTAAGTAGGATCATCCTGAATATTAACTTCGATTACTGCTTCTGCATTTTTCAACATTTTTCGGCAGTCTTCGCTAAGATGTTTTAAGTACAGTTTTTTATTGAGCTGGCTGTACTTTTTTGAAAGCTTATCTAAAGCATCAATAGCGCTCATATCGACAATTCTGCTTTCTTTAAAGTCTATAATAACTTCAGCGGGATCGTTTGCCGGATCAAATTTATCTGTAAAAGCTGTTACAGAACCGAAAAACAAGGGTCCGAAAATTTCGTAATGTTTTACACCTTTTTCATCAATATGCTTTCTTGCACGAATTCTTTTGGCATTATCCCATGCAAAAACCAACGCTGCAATAATTACACCTACCAAAACCGCTAATGCTAAATTATGAAGAACAATGGTGATTAAAGCAACCGTTATTCCGACAAAAATATCAGATTTAGGCATCTTGTTGACAATTCGTATTGAAACCCACTGAAAAGTACTGATTGCCACCATCATCATGACTCCAACCAAAGCTGCCATTGGAATTTTTTCGATAAACGGTGCACCGACGAGAATGATAATTAAAATAGTGATTGCTGCAATAATTCCTGAAAGTCTGGCTCTGGAACCTGCATTTAGATTAACTAAAGTCTGCGCAACCATTGCACAACCTCCCATTCCTCCAAAAAAGCCGTTGGTAATATTGGCCAAACCCTGAGCAACAGATTCTTTATTGGCGCTTCCTTTTGAATTGGTGATTTCATCAACCATTGATAAAGTCAGCAAAGATTCGATCAAACCGACACCCGCCATAATTAAAGCGTAAGGAAAAATGATTTGCAAAGTTTCCAAAGAAAAAGGAAGTTTAGGAATATGAAAACTTGGTAAACTGCCACTTATATTCGCAATATCGGCGACTGTTTTAGTATTAATCCCGAAGCCTAAAACGATTCCAAAAACAACTAATATCGCAACTAAAGAAGCGGGAACCACTTTTGTGATTTTTGGAAAGAAATAAACAATAGCAATCGTTAAAGCCGTTAATCCCAACATAATATATAAGGATGAACCATGCAGCCAGCTTACAACTCCGCTTGCATCAACAATTTTGAATTGCTCGACCTGAGCCATAAAAATGATAACCGCCAACCCATTCAAAAAACCATACATTACAGGTTGCGGAATTAATCTTACAAATTTACCTAATTTGAAAACACCTACTAAAAGCTGTAAAATTCCTGCTAAAATTACAGTTGCAAATAAATATTCTATTCCGTGTGACTTAATCAGAGCTATCAAAACAACAATTGTGGCTCCTGCTCCACCGGAAACCATCCCGGGACGGCCACCTAAAACCGCAGTAACCAAGCCCATCATGAACGCTGCATAAAGCCCTGTTAACGGAGAAAGCCCTGCCAGAATTGCAAATGAAAGCGATTCCGGAATCATGGTCATTGCAACAGTAAACCCTGCCAGCAATTCATTTTTATAATTTATTTTTTTTGAAAAGTCAAATAAGGCGAGAGACTGCATAAACAATTTTATAATATTATTAAAGATTATATAAATTCCTTATCAAACCAGATAAGAAGTAAACTTCACGAAATATCCGCAAAACAGAATTTATTTTTCTTTTGGCAAAAATAAGACTTCTCATCAATTATCAGATTAACAGTGAAAAATATTCATCAGCGCCCTAAACTGTATCGCATTGAAAATGTATAAGAAAGAAGCAATATGAATTTTAATTTTCTCTTTTAAAAGTATTTTTTAACAATCTATTTTCAACATAAATTAATTATTATTAACATTTATCTAAACAAACAATAGTGATTTCTCGGTATTTTTTTTTAATTTTGAGGGATAAACAAGAAAATTTTTAATTAAAAGTTGATCATATTATTTTAAAACACTCATAGAAACATCTGTATAGAACTAATAAATTTTAAGCTTTATGAATTTTTTATAAAAATAGTCTCCTGAAATTTTAAATGATCTGTATATCTTGTTTACAACCCAATCACAAAACACAAATTACTGAAAATCAATTTTTTACAATAAATCAACGGTTGATATTGTAAAGTAATGAAGTAGCCACTTTTTTGAGCAATTCAAAAGTATGTAGGAATTTTCATATTTTTTTACACAGCGCTCATATTCATTCCTTTACTACCCAAAATGCGATTAATTTAAAAAAAAGCCATTATTAGTAAATGTTATATAAAAACATACATATAGGAAAGTATATCAAGGAGATGGTAGATCATAAAAATATTCCTATAGAAAGAATCTGCAATTTTCTTGCGAAAGATGAAGAATTTGTAGAGAAAGTATATGAAAGCAAATCTGTAGAAACTGATATTCTTTTGAGATGGAGCAAGCTTTTGGAATATGATTTTTTCAGACTATACAGTTCACATTTGATATTATACGCACCTCCTGCAGCAGTAAATAAAACCGATGCACCAAAGAGCGAAAAAACGCCACAGTTTAGGAAAAATATTTACACTCAGGAAATAAAAAATTTCATCCTAGACAAAATTGAATCCGGAGAAATGACGCAGGCCGATGTCATCAAAGAATATTCTATTCCGAAGAGCACATTGCATCGCTGGATTCAAAAGAAAAGATAAACACCACGAAACACACAATATTTTATGAGACCAAATTACAACAGGATCTACCAAGATCTCTTACAGCAGCAGCACCCGGAAAAGCTGAAATGCCCTAAAATAAGGGAACAGCTGTGCAAACTAGACTCTACAGAAGATATTTTAAAGCTGAACGAGAAGCTTTTTAAGCAAAACAAAGAGACTTCAAAAACGAATCAGCAGCTTAAAACGTACGACAAGAAGACCATGATGAAACTTCTGAACTATCAAAAAAAACATGGTTTTTCTACAAGTTTTATGTCGACAAAGTACAACATTAGCAGAACGACTTTTGCAAAATGGAGAAAATTGTTAGAAGAAGAATTACAAAGTGATTCAGGCAAATAGCAAAAAAAACACTACTTTGAGTAGTGTTTTTTTGTTTTTAGTTTTTATTTAAAACATCTTTTATACCATCAAGACCTTCGCTGAACTGCGCCAATAATGCAATCACCTGGGTCATTCGGTCATTTTCACCCAAGCCTTTGAGCGTCTTATTTTTCACAAATGTTTTCTTGATCTCCTGCCAACGCAAAGTTTCATCTTCCGAAAGAATATTCATCAGCTCTTTCAATTTAAGCATATTAGATTCTGCTCCTGTTGTCAACGTTTGAGATTCATTTTGGTAATGATTTAAAACAATCTGCGTTACTTCTTCCTCTTTTAAAATCGGCTGAATCTGCGTGATGAGTTTATTCATATTTCGGTAAGAACCTTGTAGTTTGAAAGACGGTTCGTTACGATAATCATCAGACATCGCTGCAGAAACAATGTATTGCTTATTAACTTTCAAAACGATATTTCTTACTTTCAAGATATTTTCCAGCACCTTTCTAAAATCTGAAATTTCATTCGAACTAAAGTTTCCTGACAAATCTACAGTTGGCGAATTAGATTTAATACTTTCATACAGATGATATAGATTTTCCATTCCAAACTGGGTCAGTCGGGTAAGATAATCATTTGACATTAAAGAATTTTCAATCAAACTCAAATCAAATAATTCAGTTTTACTGCCAGAAATTTCACCTAAATTATAAGTATCGGAACGGTTTGCCAACATATCAGGAATTTTGAATTTCTCACCGCTTTCAGTGTAAGGATTTCCGGCCATCACAAGACAAAAACGTTTTGATCTTAAATCATACGTTTTGCTTTCACCATTATAAATTCCTTCAATTTTTCGCTGTCCGTCTGCCAAAGAAATAAATTTTTGCAAAAACTCCGGATTACAATGTTGAATATCGTCGAGATATAACATCACATTATCACCCATTTCCAAAGCTAAATTCAGCTTTTCAAGTTCCTGTTTTGCTCCTGCATTTTTAGCTTCGCTCGGATCTGTGGAAACAATATCGTGACCGATTGACGGACCATTAATCTTCATGAAAACCAATCCCATTCGATCTGCCATATATTCCATCAATGTGGTTTTTCCGTAGCCTGGAGGTGAAACGAGAAGCAACATTCCCATTCTGTCGGTACGTTTATCATTCCCAACCGTTCCTAATTGTTTAGCCAAATTGGCTCCAATCAACGGAAAGTAAACATCATTAATCAATCTGTTTCGTACAAATGAACTTAAAACCTGAGATTTGAAAGTATCAATTTTCAGACTTTTCTTTTTATCATTCACCCATTTTGCTTTCAATTCCTGAAGCTGTTTGTATTTTGGAACAACCACTTCATTGAAATTAGACAAACGAGCTGTAAATTCATAATAATTTAAACTATAGTCAAGATCTTTTTCTATAGATTTCAAACCTTTAAGAACCGTTTCATAAGCGATATGAAGGATATTTTTAGCATCGAAATGCTGCGTTACAAAAAACACAGCCGTTTCTTTTTTAATATCATCTTCAAAATTTAATTCTGAATTAAATAAAAAGGCATTCAAAGCGCTTTCAGCAATAGAAAAACAAGCAGCAGGATATTTTTTCAACGCATCAAGCTGATCGATAAATTCGAGGTCTTTCCCTTTTTCTTTGAGATCTTTTAAAAATGAATTATATAACAAACCCGCTTTTTCTGAAACCAAAAACGCTGATTTGTTTTCTTTTCTTAAATAAAGTGCAGCATTCAGACAATTTACCTCAGCAAAAATATGATTAGCCAGAGCAAATGATTTTATCTCACTCGATAATTCATCATTAAGATACTGAAAGCCTTTATCCGTCGTAAATGATTTTGAAACCAATGCCGCAGCATCAAACTGTTTCTGATAATACTCTTTTTTTTCTTCACCCAGAAAATACCAGAATAATTGCGCTAAAGCTCTTTCTGTCGGGGTAAACTGCATCAACCCCAACTCATTATGCAGTTGCTGGAGTTTTGAAACGATCGTCAAGGCATCTTCATCGTGAATTCCTTTTACCAAACCTTCTCCAAAATGCTCAGTCATAAACTGCTGAATCATATTTCTGTTCTGCTCTTCTGTATTGATATTTTTATTCAGTGAAAAAACGTTCCATGCTAGATATTCGAAACGTTTTACCTTAGAATTTTCAGAAATATATTCCTGATTCCAAACTTCTTTGTAATCTGAAATGGTTTCAAAATTCAACGGTTCATAAAATCCGGTTCCTGTTAAATGATAATAATACTGCGCATTTCTCAACACCAAAGTAAGATCTAATTTCTGACGGTTTACAGCAAATTTGTAATCACCTAAAGCAATCACATTGTCACCGTCGGCATAGATTTCTTTTTTATCCTTAAGCTTTCTGACCGCTTCCTGTTGAGAAGTTTTCAATAAAGTCTGAATTTCTTCTGCCTTGGCTGAATCTTCAAACTCCATCAACTGTCGGGAAATATCTCTCACTTTCTCCACCATTAAATCGGTAGCAAAATATCCGTTGATTTCGTTTTCAGAATCAAAAGACTCGCCTTTCGTCTGAACTGATTTTAAAATTCTCTGCGCAGAATCATATAAACTCTGAGTACGCTTGTTTCGGAATTCTGTTAACTGAACTCTTTTATTTTGAAAATGCCCGTAAACTTCTTCCCTTTTTTCACCAATCTTCTCGATAAATTCATCAAAATCAACAAATTTTGTTTCCATTTCCTCCAGCTGGATGGAAAGTTTGGTTAAATATTCATCACATTTTTCGGGAGTTTGAGACAATTCAAGAAAATTGATCACCGACTGATCAAACAACGTCATTTGTGCCTGAAAATCCGCAGACAATTCCTTACCGGAAATTTCTCTTTTCCTTTTTGAAAGCTCTAATCTTTCCTGATTTAATCTTGCAAAAATCACCGAAATATTTTCAATAATCTGCGTAGATTGTGAAGTGTCTTCAATTTTTAAATTATTGACAATATCCACCAAAAGCTCAAGCTGTCCAGATAAATTATTGATTTCTTCCTCAATGGTTTTAGCATCGATTGCTTTCTGTAAGTTGATGATGTTTTCAGAAATTTGCTGCGCTCTGTTTTGATAAGGCAACAAAGAATCTTCCTGAAGCAGGAAATTCACACATGCATTTGAAAGTTCTTCTGAACGCTCTGAAAGTGATTTTTCTAAAGAATCAAGAATAGCAACATCCACATATTTCAAATCTCGTGCTCCGGTAATTTCACCACGTAAAGCTCTGATTTGCGAAAGCATATCAATATATTCCGTCAGTTGAGAATAGTTGATTCTTTTGGTATCATCTAAAATTTTCTCACAGGCCAATTTGATCTTCTCAACCGCTTCGGAAGTATTTTTCTTTTGCTCGACAACTTTTTCATATTCATTGATGGCAGAATGAGCAATATTCCTGATTTCTTTTAAAGGCTGATCGAGATTTTCAACCTCATCATCACCAAGGAAATAATAGGCATCCAAAATAGTAGTGGAAAGCTTGACAATATCGTCATACAAACCGCTGTAAGAATCTTTTTTATTTAAAAGTGTAATCAGCTCCTGGCTTTCCGCCATTACTCTTACAATATCTTTGTTCCCGATTTTATAGAGAAGTGTATCTGATTTTTCGGTATTCGGTAATAATTCTTTCGAATATGGAGTCTGCCAAATCTGAGCTAAATGATGTTTGGTGGTCTCAAGAGTTTCTCTTAGATAAATTAATCTTCCATCATTTAAAATAGAAAAACCGCTGCAACGAATAGGTGTCTCGATAGTTTGCGTAATGATATTGTACGAAATCAGCTGATAATTGTTGGTTTTATCATCATAAAAAACATACATGAAATTTTCACCATTCGGCTCCGGAATCGTTTTCAGATAATGAAGTCTATTCTGATCCTGAGAAATCACCTTTAGACCACCCGTCTGCAACGCATAACCGTTTGAGAAAAGCACCCCCTGATTTTCAGGAAGCAAAACTGTCGAAAATTTCAAAGTATCAACTCTTGAAACTATTTTTTCTTTATGATTATAAATAAAATAACGTTCAGATTCCTGATAAGGTTTAATTTTAAATAAAACCAAATTATCAAGATCACAAAAATGAATTTCAGCATCGTCGAGGTTCTGATCTTTATGAACAACATCTTCAGAATAAATTCCTTTCCCACTATCGGTATTGTCTTCAATTTTTATCGTGATATCACCGCCAATCGACTCTACAAAAACTTTATCAGCCAAAGAAACATGCGGAAACTTCCCTCCTCGCTGCATATCTCTCGTTGCTTTCGTCCATGCAAAACCATGTTGTGGCGGATAATTGACTTCTGAAGCACTTCGAGAATCAATATAAATTAGCTTGTCTTCTTTAATCAGCCATTTGAAAGCTTTGATGTCGGAAGTACTTTCAGACAACTGAAAAACCATATACAGATAGTTTTCGGTAAAATGAAAGCGCGCAAAAAAAGTATTTCTGTAATATTTATAGAGGTTTTTGAACTCGTCGATAAAAATTTCATCTCCAATTAATGAAGAATCCTTAGGTTCAAAACTGTTGTTATTTATTTTATATATAGAAAAAACATCGGTTATGTTGATTTCCGTCTGTAAACCTAAATGCGCATTCGAACCAAAGATCAAAATGTCATTCAGCGAAAAAATATCTTTGGCGACACAGTTGTGTTCCGTAGAAATTCTTTCATTGGCAATAAGTGAAAAATCTACACCGCCGAAAATGTCTTTACGGTTTTCGTTTAGCTTCTGAAGCCTTTGGATGAGGTCATTTTTTTGCTCATTCAAACGGTTCTGAATAATTTCGTATGTCCCTGAATTTAATTGTTCTGACATATTTTAGATATTAGATGTTAGATGCTAGATTTTAGACTAGCATCGTAATGTTAAAATGCTTTTAGAAACATTTATTTTTTAGAAAAAAACTCTCAAAGCATCATTGAAAATCACACAATGAGAGTTTTTAATTAATTTTATAGATAGGATTTTATCCTATCCTTTGTTAAATCGTCCCTTTGGGACTTTTTGTTCAATTTCAAATCATTTTCATTTATCTGATCGGTTTTTGCTCGATACCTAAATTTTTCGCCATATCCATTGCTCTGGACAGGAGTCCTTTTTCCTGCTGATTGGCGACACCGTTCAGTTTGAAGATAAGGCTTGCAATACTCATATTTTTGATATCTTCTGAGGAAATATTATATTTTTCAACCATTCCCATTACTTTGCCGATGATGTTTTCACCGTCACCCAGTAAATTTTCCTTTACCAAAGTCGCATTTTCACTGTGGCTGATGAATTTATCTAAACCTTTTCCTGCAGAAACCTGACGAATCACATTATCAAAGAAAGTATTATCTCCACCGACGATGTCAATTTTCGCAGACTTGAACGCTTCCGCAAGAACGCCAGCCTGAGCTTGAGCAATATCTTTCTGAATTGAGATTTGCGCCAATTCCACTTCTTTTTCTTTCGCCAAAGTCAATCTAAACTCTTCGTGATCTTTTCCTGCATCGTTCAGTTTTTTCATTGCTTCTGCTTTTTCGGTAATTCCGGCTGCTTCTGCAAATGCTTTTTCTTTAATAACTTCAGCCTGAGCGATACCTTCTTTTCTTTCAGCTTCTGCTTTTTTCTCGATAACAATCGATTCTACAATTCCCTGTCTTTCGGCTGCATCAGCTTTTGCATGTAACACCTGAGCTTCAGATAAACCAACCGTTGCTTCTTCCTTCGCTTTTGCATCGGCAATAATTTTACGCGCTTCTGCTTCTTTTTCCGCAGCATCTCTTTTCGCCTGAGCTTCGATGACGTACTTCTGAGCATCTTTTTCAGCAGATAATTTTCTGGATTCTGCGGCTCTCGTTTCTTGGATTAATTTCTTTTCAGCTTCCTGAGTCGCCAAAGTAATTTCCACTTGTTTTGTTCTGTCTGCTGTTTTGAAAGCTTCCAGATCTTTAATTCCCTGCTGCTCTTCAACTACGGTTTTCTCCATTGTCAAACGCTCACGAATCGCATCCTGAATATTTTTCTTCTCCAATTCGATTGCTTTTTCCTTTTCGATCTGAGCCAAAGAAACAATTCTTTCTCTTTCTGTCGCCTCAAGCATTTTATCTTTTTGCACTCTTTCGGTTTCTACCAGATCTGCACGTTCTTTATTTTTAGCTGCAATAACGACTTGTCTTTGTTTGTTTTCCTCGGCGATTTGAAGTTTTTCTTCTGTTGCGATGCGAACAGTTTCATATTTCAGACGTTCTTCTTCATCAACTTTAAGAATTTCGGCATTTTCACGGGCTTTGATATTTGCAACTTCTCTTTTCTGAGACTCTTCTTTTTCAGCCAGTTGTTTTTCAAGCTCTAAGATTGCTTCACGCGCTTCAACATTTTGCTTGGTAATCGTCTTTTCCTCATCTCTGCGAACCTGATTGGCTTTTATATTTTGATTAGCCGTCAATTCAGTGATTTTTTTAATCCCTTCAGAATCTAAAATATTGTCTTTATCTAAATTCTCGATTTTTGTCTGCTCTAAATAATCAATCGCACAGTCATCTAAAACATAACCATTCAAATCTGTTCCGATAATATCTAAAATTTCCTGACGGAATTCACTTCTTGCTTCATACAATTCAATAAATTCAAACTTTTTACCAACCGTTTTTAAAGCTTCAGAAAATTTGGCTTCAAATAATTCTCTCAACGTGTTGATATCAGAAGCTCTCTGACAACCAATCGTCTGCCCCACATTCACAATATCATCTGCCGATTTATTGACTCTGATAAAGAAAGCCACCTGAATATCGGCTCTCATATTATCTTTACAGATCAACCCAGCTTTTCCTTCTCTGGCGATTTCCAGTTTTTTAACCGAAATATCCATAGATTCCATTCGGTGAATGACCGGAATTACGATTCCCGCATTGAAGAAAACCTTCGTTCCTCCATAACCGGTTCTTAAAATAACGATTCCCTGAACGGTTTTTTTATACATTGATAAAATCCAGAAAATCAATCCGAGCGATGCTACCACAACGACAACAATCCCAACAATCAAAGGTGTATTCATATTTTTATAGTTTATTATTTTAATGTGTTTTTAATTTATTTAAATCATCAAAATCATTTCCCCAACCCTAAATGGAGTAATTTTGAAGAGGTTCTTAAGAAATTCTGCCTCCTTTTGGGACGGATAACAAAATTTCATCATGAGTCAATACTTTTAATTTTTAAAGAAAACAGTCTAGAATTTTAATAAAAAGTATCATAAAAAAAGCGATCATTATTTCATTGTTTAAAATCTTATTTCTTCTGCCACGTAATAAATTCTTTTCTCCCGATCTTCATCTACAATATACACAACCGTTCCGTGATTAATCACCTCTCCATCTTTACTTCTCACCATTAAAATCATGGGGTCATTTCCTATAAAAACTTCAAGCATTCCGGTTTTAACTCCATGAATTGTTGATTTCATTCTTCCTTGTCTGCCAAGAAAATCGTGAGAAACTTCACCTTTATGATTAATTTCTCTGAAGAAAGGATTCAAAGGTTTTAAAATTAATTTAGTCAACAACATGCTTACTAAAAATATAGGAATCACAAGTAAAGCAGAAACCCACAATCCTAAAGATAAAAATGCTTCGATATAAAATGAACCCAACCATGTTAACAAAAGTGACAATGTGAGAAAATAGGTAATCGGCACAATATCAAGATTCAGAAACTTCAAAAACTGAAGCCAGCCTGAGGCATCATCCGGAACATGAACATGACCATCCGGACTGTCTATATCTGCATCAAAATCAGCATCAATCCCGACATCAATATCCAAACCTGTGATAATGGTAAAAAGCCAATAAATCACAGACAAAATCAGCAGCACGCTCAAAACTGTATTAACCGGCGAAAAAGCTGTAGTTAAAAATTCATGATAGGTCATATGCGTTTTTTTTTAAAAATTAATCAATTCATAACAATTACCAATTTAAATAAAATATTTAAAGCATTATGATATAAAAACTTCACTTATTTACTTATTTTTGACTGATTGTACACAAATATAATAAAATTTAATCAAATTGCAAATATTATTAGCAAATTAATTAAATTTAATATTACATTTGCAAAAAACATTAGAACACATGAGTTTTTTCGGAGCTAATATTAAAACAATAAGACAGGCAAAAGGTTTAAGTCAACAAGCATTCGCAGATTTATTTGATTTAACCAGAGGCGTTATAGGCGCTTATGAAGAAGGAAGATCAGAACCTAAAATATCTACTCTGCTCACTGTTGTACATTACTTCAATCTTGATTTGGATAAATTTTTAACAGTTCCTTTAACTATTGATGATTTAAATAACCCGGAAAATTTAGAAAAATT
The DNA here is from genome assembly GCF_031118795.1 of Chryseobacterium sp. CFS15. Taxonomy (NCBI): domain Bacteria; kingdom Pseudomonadati; phylum Bacteroidota; class Flavobacteriia; order Flavobacteriales; family Weeksellaceae; genus Chryseobacterium; species Chryseobacterium sp. CFS15. Next base: position 214,803 of record NZ_JAVHYL010000006.1, read on the forward strand.
CCAGTTATCTTTTAATTCTGATTTACCTTATCAAGAAAATAACATTGATAATAATATTAAATATAATTCACTGCAAAAAGCATTAGCAAATATTGATTTAATCTATGAATTCACAGGAAACACATTGCTTTTATCAAATTACAATCTAGGAGACTTCTTATTTTTAACAAAATCTAATATTTTAAAGCAAAACCCTGAAACGCTATTATATTTGGAAGAAGGAAATCTGAAATACCTTTCTTCGATTGCAAAAGAAAATTATTCTAAAAAAGAAGTGTATAAAATTTCCGGCTATCTTTCTTCTGAGCAAAAAAACATCCTCTCCAGTATTTTGGAAAGGATTGAAATTTTGGAAAAAAGAGGGAAATAAAATCTAACATTCTATTCTTCTATTTCTGACCTCGATGTCTGAGACTTCTGATTAAAAAGAAAACAGAAAATAAAAAAGTGCAGAGATAGACAATACTCAACGCCGTTTTGTCGACTGTCATAGTTCTAAAATCAATCTGCTTCCATAATGCACCCCCTACAATAATTGCGATGATGGCGAAGAAAAATGTTCCTCCTTTTTTATTTTCCATACTTGTTATTTTTTTTAGTTTTTTTGCCTCATAAACTTATGATTAAAAAAAACACAAAACATCATTTCTTTCAATAAAAAAATCCTCTCCGAATTTCGGAAAGGATAAAAGGTAAAAATCAAGAAAAGAATGCGGGGCACGTCAAGCCGGAGTCGAACCGGATAGCCTTGCCGGAGTTACCGGCTTCGCTATTCCTCCCCATGAGTGAGACGAAGTATCTTTTCTCTACGACACTTTTATTTTTTTAAACAAGGCAACAGTCAAAAGTGTATCGTGCTCTAACCAACTGAGCTACTCTCCCAATAGAAATTGTATTTTATTGGTGGAAGAGACGGGGCTCGAACCCGCGACCCCGTCGTGATATCGAAGTAACACTATTCTACGGCACTTGTTTTTTTTATTTTTAAATTTCTTCTTCAGCAATAAACGTTTTTGTGATAGGATGCCCTCTTGTTCCTTCTGGAAAATAATTTAGTCCAAAACCACTCCATCCGGAAGACCAATAAAGCATCATTTCTTTGAGGTAAGGAACATCTTTTGTTTTATTATACATTATATTTTCATCAAAAATCTCTTGCACTTCTGGCAATAATTCAGGATAAAACATTTGGTCTTCTTCATCAAAAATATCAATGTAAATATCAAGATGATTTCTAATTTCATTTAATAAACCCGTTCTAAAATCCCAACCTATTACTACAATATCAGAACCTCTAACAGAAAGAATTGGTTGCCACTCAAGATTTTCATCACTTACAACAAATACACTACCCGTCAACGGTAACAAACTTGGTACATTAGAAAACCATTTATCAAAAATTTCTTTTCTTTTTTCAGCAGATTTTGGTTTTATCCCCCATGATTTTAGCCAAACTTTATTCACAGAATCAATATCATCAAACATCCATTGATAAGGTTCTTTCATTGTTTTTAATATTTCTTCTTCATCTTCCAACCAATTGTAAAAGAAAGTACCTTCCTCAGAAATTATTTTGCCATCTTCTTCGTATTCGACAATTTCTTTTTTATCAATTGCATGTAGAATTTTCAGGAATTCACGATGTTCTGATGTAAATTTGATGGCATATTTTAATTCAATAGAATCAATCTGTTCCTCACTTAGCGGTTGCCATTTAGCACCGTAAAATCCTTTAAGACAATCATCTTCATTTGACCATAAAGTTTCTGTTCGTTCCCTTATCCAATATAAAAAATCTATAAAATTTACTGGTATTTCCACGTGATTTATTTTAATTAAAAAGAGGCAAATGGCAAGAAAACCACGAATAAGTTTTAACACTTATTTTCTGGATTTGAACCAATATCATAAGATTTACCGAAGTAGGTTTTCTTTACGGCACTCTTTATTTAAACTGAATTTAAAAGAGGTAACTCATTGAAAGACTTCCCAATTTTTTCCAAGATCGTTTGGACTCGAACCAAAATTACACCAAGAAGTAAGTCTTTTCAACGACACTCTTTATTGTTAAATCAAGGTAAAAAGTATAGAATCTTTCAGTGCTTTTGCTCTACCGGCTGAGCTACTCTTCCGTTTTTAAGGAAAAGGCAGGATTCGAACCCGCGACCCAAAGATTAATATCGAAGTATGATTCTAAAACGACACTTGATTTTTTTATATTTTTAAAACCGAGCAATTTTTAAAAAGAGTTTTAAATTCTATGTAAGGTCGAAGAAACTCTTTTTTACGGCATCGGATATTTTAAAGTAAGGTAAAAAATCAAACAGAGACTTACCGACAGAGCGGTACCAATTACGCCATCTCGGATTTCCGAGAACAGGATTCGAACCTGTATTGCTGTCCCCAAACGAAGAAATTCTGTTTTACGACACTTAATTATTTGTTATTTGTTATTTGTTATTTGTTATTTGTTATTGCAAAATTATTGCGTTAGTGCGCATTCTTTTTACGCAGTTGAAATTTATTTTGAATATTTATGTTTTGTTCGTTTTGCCTTGAAACAAAAGAACCAAAAATTCAAGACTTGGAAACTCCGGCTAAAAATAATCTATACTCTCTAAAAATTCTAAAACTTGCGCGAATTCAATATTTGTTTTTCGATTCGATATCTGTGTTGCGCTTCAAACAGTAGAATTTTCTTAACGTTCGTATAGCTTATTTTCTTAACGCCTACATTTCCTATGTCGATTATTTTACTCCTGTCATTAATTCCGAAATTTTTTCCGCATTATCAATTTTCATCTTTTTTAGAATTTCTGTAATTCTATGTTTAAATTTTATTTGGTGTTTTTTCATTTTATCTAATTCATTTTTCAATTCGGATTCATCAACTTCGAATATTACTTTTATATCTGTAAATTCTTTTACGTTTAAATCTGAATAATCTGAAAATTGAACTTTTCCGTTTTGCATTCTATAAAAAATCCACGGGTGACCTATCCATAAATCTGACCAATCGGAAGTGTTATTATCTAATATCCTTTGCCACTCATTTATATTTCCAATATCCCCGCAACAATTTGGCTCAATGAGTATTTTATCATTTTCGGTCAAAACAATGCCTCCATCAAAAATAGGAACTTCATCCTCAAACTTCTCTAAATCAATTTCCTGAAGATTTGTTTCTAAAATCATTTGTAAATTTTCTTCATCTATGGTTTCTATGTCGACTAAATAAGAATCTTTTTTTATAGTATGAAAACCAAGATCTAATTTAGAAATCACTTCTTCCCATTTTCTATACCAATCGTCTGCATCTGGATAATCAGAGGCTTCAGGCAGTTCATATTCTTCTTTTGAATATTTTAATGGGCTAACTTCTATTGTGTTAATGAGTTTTATCATAATTATCTTGCATTTACTAGCCCCGATTGCAACGGCATCCTTTTTCTGAAATGGCTTGAAAAAAGCGCTGGCGAAAAAGATATAGTGGAAAGCGGGATTAAGCTCCTAAATTACAGTAATATTCAGGATAAAAATCACACTCATCATTTATCACTTATAATTTATTGTAATTAAAGCAGTGCCTTTTACAGCACTACTTTTTTAATTATTTCTATTGCAGATTTTCGGTCTTCCAAAGCATTCAATACATCGAAAATTTTGTCGGACCAACCTGCGATTAGATAGACATCATTTTTCTTAACATCCAACGGTGGTTTTCCGTAACCTGCCAAATCAAACAGATACAATTTTGCATTCGGATTGATTTTTTTGTATCGGCTCCAAGAGTTTTCGAAAGCATTGGTAAATCCACCAGTATCCCACATTTGAGTATCGGTAAATAACATAATTTTGTCAACAATTTCTCGCTTGTTGATCAAATCTTCAAGCACAAGATGACCGTTTGTGGAATAACCCACTTCACCTTCCCGCTTGTAGAATGCATCTACGTTTCTCAGGATACCGTTTTTAGGCATTGGAACTCTTTTCCAACGGTCACCAAACATACCTGAAACCACATTTTTGCACTGTGACTGCAACATCATCGACATCAACAAACCGATATCGTACAACAAGACCTTAGATTTCGGAGAAATAGGCTTCTGCATCGATCCGGAAACGTCTGCTGCGATCACCACCGAAGTAGCGAAACCAAAACCTTTGATGTTTTTTGCACTCGCCATCACGGCATCTTCCAATGCTTCCAAAATTGATGACAAGTAAGGTGAATCGATCGTTTTCAATTCTCTATACGCAGCCAAAAATCTGAATGGCAATTGTTTTGAATTCCTCACCGCTTTTTCATCCGACAGATAGTTGCACACTTTGTACATCGCATCTGATGAAACTTTCGCTTCCAAGATATTTCGCAAGTTTCTCAACGTTGCCATATAACCCAGTTTGTTGCTGAAAATCAATTCTTCCCATTTGTTTTTGAAAGCTGCTTTTCTTTCTGCTTCATCAGCAAATTTTGTCTGACCTAAAACGGAAAGTTCAACTTCCCAAGTGTATGGAGTTTCCAACGCATCGTTTACGATTTTGTTGAAAATTGCCTGTTGATTTTCGTCTTTTGCTTTTGGGTGAACCAAAAACAAAGCGTCTTTTAAAGTAACTTCTGCTTTTCTGTTGTATTTTGCGAATTGGTATTCATCAAATTTGTTGAAAGATTTCACCAAACCTTTTTGAATTTGCTTTGAAAGTTTATTCAACTTTTTAGTTTCTGTTCTTTCATTTGCCAATTGGTAATACGCCAGCAATTCTGTGATTTCGTCTGCTCTTTGGATCACTCCGTCAACGGTTTTGCTTACCAAATTTGTACCTGAAGCTTGTTTTGCCAATTCGGTCGTCAAAACCAAAGGAATTGAACGCAAGTACATCTCTTTTCTCGCATAAACTGCCAATTTCGCAACGAAATCTGGTTCGTTTTTTTGAATCAGAGACTGGATTCTCGCCAATCTGTCATTTCCTTTTTCATAGGTTGTGTTTGATAATCCTGTTGTAACAACAGCACTATATAGCTCTTCTGCAGGTGTCATCGTATAAGCTTTTGCACCTTCGTAGTTGGTCACTACTTTATTTTCTTTTCTTAAAAAATTAAATTTCATGGTTACTGTTTTTTTGTTAAACATTTTGGAAGATTATCACTTCCTCTCTGATTTCTTATGCAAAGTAATAGTGGTCTTGCGCAGTGTTTTTGCGTAGTGAGAAGATTTTTAAAAAAGTTTTCATTTTGTTGGAAAATCGCAAAGACGTAAAGCTTTATTTTGTTACAAACTGTTTTTAAGAGGATTTTATCTGCGAAAAATTGATTGTGTTATCGTTGCGAGGGATGAAATGAAGAAGCAATTTTAAAAAGAGTTGTCTTTCCGTAGGAATTTCAGCAAAGTATTGGTAATTATTCAGATTCCACGCTACACTTCGTTTCGCTGTGAATGACAAAATAATGTTTGAATATTTAAAAACTAATAACCAAATACAATCTGTCTATCATTCATTTTATATAAAGGAATTACCCATTTGAAGTTTTTGAAAATTCGTTGTCTAGCTTTGTGTACATTAAAATTAAATTTATGATAAAAGGATTATATGAAACTCACGTTCAGGTAAGCAACTTGGAAAGCTCAGTAAAATTTTATACTGAAGTATTAGGATTGGAATTTGCTCATAAAGATGAAACTCGTCCGATTGTATTTTTATGGATCGGAAAAAACAAAGAAGCGATGCTTGGTTTGTGGGAACAGAAAGAAAATCTCCAAACGAGACATTTTGCCTTTTCTGCTGACAAAGAGGATATTTTGAACTATTCGGTTGAGTTTTTAAAAAATAAGAATTTAAAACCTTATAATTTTTTGAAAGACGGAATTGATGAGCCCATGGTTTTTGCATGGATGCCTGCATTGGCGATCTATTTTAATGATCCGGATGGAAATCAACTGGAATTTATTTCAATTCTGGAAGGTGATGGAAAACCGGAATTGGGAGTGATTTCTTATGAGGAATGGTTGAAAGAAAATTAAAAAAATCTTGCGATTTGTATGTTGATTTTAATTGGATTTTATCCAATCCTTTGCTAAATCGTCCCTTCGGGACTCTTTCTTGGTTATAACAAGTAAAGACAGATTTTCAAGATGAAAATCTGTCTTTGTTATTTAGCAAAAATTTCTTTCAGCTGAGAAACAATATTGCTATTTCCGGACACGGTGATATCTCCAATCTTGTCAGCGATTTTCTCCATATATTCCATTTCTTTCAGCTTCCAAAGCACTTCGTTTTCTTCCATCAATTTTGCGGTGTTCAGTAAACTTCTTGTGGAAGCTGTTTCCTCACGACGCATGATGCTGTTTGCCTGAGCTTTTTTCTCAGCGATCAAAACCTGATTCATGATTTCTTTCATTTCTCCTGTTAAAATCACGTCACGGATTCCGGCATCAGAAGCTTTTAAACCTAAATCTCCGGCTTTGTTTCCAAGATTTTCCAGAATTTCTTTACCTACAGAATCTTTTTTCACTAACAATTCGTCCAACGTTAAAGCTCCGACGAATTCACGCAAAGCCAACTGCATCAGAATATATAATTGCTTATCGTATTCTTTGTTATTCATCAATGCTTTCTCAATATTTTCTACTTGAAAACGCACATAAAAATTGATACGAAGCATCGCTTTATCCTTTGTCAACAATTCCTGACCGGCAATTTCCATTTGCTGCATTCTTGTATCAACTGCTTTAATTTCAATAGAAATTTCGTTATTCCAGAAGTAGTAAGTTCCGGCTTCCAAAACTTTTGACAGTTTTCCGTCAATTAGTAAAAGTCCTTTATATTGATTGGTCACAACAAATTTTCTTACAAAGTTTTTCAATTTTAAATTTTCCAAAATTGTTTTAGAAATTTTCTCTGTGATTTCTACTTTTGTCAGATCTATATTTTGAAATTCTCTATTCAAAACATCTTTCCAGAAAGCGTATTGCCCTACATTCAATACTTCTTTGAAAATACCGTTTTCATAGACCAGAACCATTTCGCCATCTTTTACCTCAACTACTTCTAGCATTGAAGCCAGACTTTCATTTTTAAGCAAAAGATTCAAATCTTCTCCTGCTTTAAACTGAGATTTCGTTTCATAGATTTCCACAGATTTACTTCCGAAAATCCAATAATTTCCTTCTTTTAAGATTTCAATTAAGTTTCGGTTTTTAAAAACCAAACCGATTTGGTATGCTTTAATTTGTACATTTCTTACCATCATATTTTATTTTAAGTGTTATTAAATATTAATTAAAAAAGGAAAACCTAAGATTCTCTCTTCCAAAAAATAGCGGAAGCAAAGTATTTCAAAAAAATTTATTTCAATTTTAGACTAACATTTTTAAACTTATTTTCTAATGAATCAGATTTTGGGCGTGTCCCTTTTCCATCGCTGAAAGCAACAGCTTGGGTCGCTACGTCCGCTTCTACTCCTCGTTCATCGGCTTTTGCCTCTTCACTGTGGGGTATCCGCTACCATCGCTCACGCAGAAAACCGTAGTTTTTAGAAAATTTGTCTAACAATCATTTATTCATCAATTAAATTTCATTTTCAGAAAAAAACTTTTCTTACAAGCTTTTTCAAAATTGTTGATTTAACAACCGATAAAATCTCAGAATTTTCCTCTGGGAAATGTTTTTTTAAGAGAAACATCAAAAACTCGACAGTCGGATACAGATTTTGAGCCTGTTTCCATTCAAACTACATTAAAAGTGTAGTGCTCTAGCCAACTGAGCTACTTCACCCGAAGTGAAGACAGGATTCGAACCTGTGCAAAAAATCTATTGTTCTACCACTTGAACTATATTCCCATTTTGGAAATAGAAGGACTCGAACCTTCAACCCATAGCGCATGGTGGAAGTTTTTTGGTAAACTTCTGAAACCTTCAAATCAAGTTGAACAGAATACAATCATGTTTCTCAACAAAGTATTCTGCAATGGTGATATACAGAAACACCCAACAAGACTTGTCTGATATTTTGACTAAAATCTTTTTTCAAAATTTTAGTGTTTGTCTTTTTGATAATGCAAAGTAAAAAGCTTATTGCGCAGTCTTTTTGCGTAGGAAAATTTATTTGAAATTATTTTATTTATTTAATTCATTGTTCTTCATCTGAGTAATATGTCTTTGAGCATGAAGCGAAAGAAAATAGATATATTCATACACATTGATTTTTCCTAATTCATTGACTGTCATTGTCGTTTTACAAAGAAGACCTTCGCCGTTTCTCATTAAATCTAAATAGTTTAAACATTGATGATATTGTTGAGAAATTACACTTCTGATTTCATCTAAACTTAATTCTCCTTTTGGTTCCATATGTCCAGGTCTTATCCATTCAAAAGCGCCGTATTCGCCGACTTTATCAAACTTTTCTTTATCGAAATTATAGTTTTTTATTTCAAGATTTAAATCGAGATTGCGATAATTCCGCATTGCTTTTTTCGCACCTTTTTCAATAAGAATCAACAAATAAAAGTTCGTCAGATAAATATGTTCTAAAATCTGCTGAACCGTCCAACCTCCATTTGAAGGCTGAAAATTCAACGTTTCTTTATTTTTCTCAAACCACCTGTCAACCTCATCAAAACTGAGTTTCAAATGGGTTTTTATATCCTGAATTAATCTAAAAATATCCATTGCTTTAACTTTTTAAAACTTGATACAATAATTTCGCTGTGTTGAAAGCATCGTCTGCTCCACTATGCGCACTCCCTTCAAATTTTATATTTCTTGCCTCAAGTTCTTTCAAAAGTCCGATTGGCTTTTCTCCGTTCATCAAACTTATCAGCACTTTCACATCAAGATAAGTTTCACTGAAAGGAAATTTAACATCAAATTCTTTACATTGACTTTCCATAATCGATTTATCAAATCCGCCATAACCAGCATATGTTCTTCGCAATGAATTGTATCTGTTTTTGATATTTGAACAAGCTTCTTTAAAAGAAATCCCTTCTTTCTCTAATTTTTCAGAAGTGATTCCCGTAAGTTGTGTACAGTATTCACTTACTTGCGATTGTGTCGGCTTTATCAAGTAACTTCTTTTATCTTCGATACTTCCGTCCGACATATTGAGTTTACAAATTCCGATTTCAATGATTTCTCTTTTTTGATTTTCGGGGATTTGTCCTTTTTCCCAACACGTGGCTTCAAGATCTATGACGATTACTTTGTCGTATAAAAACATTTTATTTATTTTTTGAAAATTACACCATCATATCAGCACAATTGGAACTTGCGAAAGCGTAAGGTTTTGCTTTAAATATATAACCCATTCCCAGAATATATCCCATTGCATCTTTCAAAGCGACGTTGGATTTAAAATCCGGATCGGTGTTAATGTCTGCGTGTACCTCCATTTCCACATCATAATTTTCCAGAATAGAGCAAATGGCGTAGGCGATTTCTACGGATTTGTTGACTTCGTTCAACATTCGCTCTTTGATACTGATATTCTGTATTTCTCTTTCTTTTCTGATAAAGGTAAACGCTCCTTTTCCCTCACGAATAAAGACAACTGCCGTAGCATAATTAATGGCATCACCATAAACGTGGGAGTCTGAACCCACACACACTTTCAGTCGGTGTCCATTTTTCTGTTCGCGGATGATGGCTTCTTCTACCAACTGTGTGATAGAATGTTGGAAAATTTTTCCGTTCATGTTTTGCCATGTTTGTTGTTGCGTTTCCATTTTTTCTACATGTTTGTTTAAATACTTATTTGTTAATAATGTCAATTATGAATAGTCAATTCGCTTTGCTTGTCAATTTTTTTAAGTTCACTTGTGAAACAAAATTCACGATTGACTATTCATCGTTTTGCGCTCCGAACTGGACTCGAACCAATACCATCAGTTTTGGAGACTGAGATGCTGCCATTACATTATCGAAGCAATTTTTGTTGATTCATCAGGACTCGAACCTGAACAACAAGAGTCAAAGTCTTGTGTGCTGACCAATTACACTATCAATCAATTTGCGGATCAGAATCGAATCGAACGATTACCTCTTGTTTTTCAGACAAACGTGCAGACCTTCTACACCACTGATCCTATTTTGTACGGGAAAAGGGAGTCGAACCCTTAATATCTTGAGCCTAAATCAAGTGCGTCTGCCAGTTCCGCCATTCCCGCAGGTTTTTATTGGTAATAAGTAATTGGTAATGAGTAATTTTCCAACTAATTTTTAACCCAATTTCTTTTGTGAAGAAAAATAAAGCCTGTCATTATTTTTTTAGTTTGATATAAGAACTTCTGCGCTCGACAAACTTTTATTTTTTCTTCGGAACTAATCTCATTTTAGTTATTTGAGATGGTTATGGGAGTCAAACCCACTCAGTTTTCACAACGGTTTTGCAGACCGCCCCGACTCTTCCACTTCGGCGAACCATCGTTTTTTTTAAACTAGTTGTTGGTTTCTAGTTGATAGTTTTTAGAAATATCAAGTTTCTAAATTCTAATTTCTAACATCTAAATTCTAATTTCTAACATCTAACTTCTAATTAAAAAATAAAGTCTGTCTTAATTTTTTGTTTGATATAAGAACTTCTGCGCTTTGACAAACTTTATTTTCACCTAAAAATTTATATTATGTTTAATTAATTTCCATCTTTCTGTTTAATTGAGTTAAGAAAAAGCCTGTCTATATTGTGTTTTTGGCGTATAGATCTTCTGCTCTCGACAAACTTTTTCTTTCTCTTTGAAACAATTAACATTTAGTTTTTTGCGATTCCGGAAAGATTCGAACTTTCAACTTCCGGTTTAACAGACCGGCGCTCTACCATTGAGCTACAGAATCATTTTTTGTAATTTCGGAAGGATTGTTCATGAATTTTATATTTAATTTTTTGTATTCACGAATCCTTCAGATTTCGAACCTTCAACCTTCGGCTTATGAAACCGATACTCTAACCCATTGAGCTACGAAATCTTTTATGTGAACTGCCAATTATCAATTCTCTTTGCTATCAATTTTCAAATTCACTTACGAAGTAAAATTCACTATTGACCATTCACATTATTGCACTCCATAAGGGAATCGAACTCTTATCTACTGCTCGAAAGGCAGCCGTCCAAACCATTAGACGAATGGAGCAAATTGCCTGGAAAGCAAGATTCGAACTTGCGACCTCCCGCGTCCAAGACGGGTAAACAACCACCGTTATCTTTCCAGTTTGCAGATTCACTTCAAAATTCTTTTCCGAGAGACAGTCGGATCGGAAATTTCCGTGAATCTTTGCGGTCTATGCGAGAATCGAACTCGCAGTACCTGAGCGACAGTCAGGTAGGTTACCATTACCTCAATAGACCTTTTTTTGCGGAGAGCAAAGGAATCGAACCTTCACTACTGTCGTAGAACTCATTAGCAGTAAGCCGCAACAAACCAATATCTGCCTACTCTCCTTTTGTGACCTCGACAGGGATCGAACCTGTAACCCTAGGTTTAGAAAACCGATGCTCTATCCAATTGAGCTACGAGATCTTTGTAACCCCAGAAAGATTTGAACTTTCAACCCCCGGTTTAAAAGACCGGTGCTCTAACCATTTGAGCTATGAGATTCTATTTGTAATCTTAGAAGGACTCGAACCTTCAACCTTCGGTGTCGTAAACCGATGCTCTATCCAATTGAGCTATAAGATTATTTTTTGTGAATTGTCAATCGTCAATTCGCTTTGCTTGTCAATTTTTAAAATCACTTGCGAGCAAAATTCACCATTATCTATTCACACTTTTGGGTATCTTCGGGGATCGAACCCTGTTCTCCGGTGCCACAAACCGGCGCTTTACCAAATAAGCTAAAGAAACCATAAAAAAAGCGCCTCTTTTCAGGAGGCGCTTTATATATTTTGACGTGTCGCTACATTAGCTGACCCATTTATATAAGCACCTTTTATCCACAAATTCACTATCAAGAATACATGCAAGTCCCATCGGCTTTTGTCCGTGTCGTCTTAAATACTGATTAGATATGTTATGTAATTGTTTCATTATATTCTTGTTTAAAATTGTTTTTTTGAAAAGATTAAAAACGTGTTGCTTTTAATTTTCGGTTGCAAAGTAAGTATGAATTTTTTTAACTCACAAATTTATTTTTCAATTAACTATTTGAAAATCAATTAATTATACTCAATTTTTGGAATATAGAATTTCTGTCCGTAATATTTTACAGATATCAATTTTACCTAAATGACTGTCTCTCATTGGTTTTCCTATCACGTCTTATTTTCTAATTATTTGTTCATTGTTATTTAAATTATTTTCACTTTTATGGTTATTTTTTTTCATTCTAAATAATTTCTACCCTAAAAACACAAAAAACGCCTCGATGACCGAGGCGTTTCTGCAGTATTTTGATTAAATCTTTACGAGTTTACAGTAAAAAATTTTCAAAGCAAGCACATTTCGCCTCATCAGATATCATCCATTCATATCCAAACGATCCCTTTATTACAGGGCGATCGCATAGATTTAAACTGATATGTACTCTTTGTATTGTCATAATTTTACTGAGGCAAAGATAATTGTTTTTCTTAAAAGTTTTTTTATTTTGTCATTGCGAACGAACGTGAAGCAATCTCTAATTATATCATATTTACTTTGAGACTCCTTCGTCGCTTTGCTCCTCGTAATGACAAATCAGCACTGTTATTAATTCCTAAACATTTTATTTCTTCCTGTTCTGTATCTCGAAATATCTTTTAAAATCACCTCATCTTTTGGATTGAAATGTTTCAGTTCATTGATGATTGAAGAATGGTTTTCTATATTTTCAGCAATGATTTCGTAGGCGATATTTCTTGTTGTTTCCTGTAATTTTGAATCTTTTTTAAACTCATGTTTCATCGCTTCCAGATAAATTATTTTCTTGTCGGATGGAGTTTTTAAATATAAATTTTGAATGGTCTGGTTTAAATCTTCAACGTTATTGATATTTACGAAATAGTTATTTAAACAATTAAAAGCATCTTTATTTTCTTCCCAACCTTGTAATAAAATTTTCTGTGCTTCTTCCGGAACATCCATTTTTTTGCGGTAGATAAGAGAAGCTTTCACCATCTGATCGTTATTTACATAATCATCAACAACCATTTGGTAATAAGAATTCGCATTTTTGGTATCATTAATTTGCATATAAAGATCACCCACTTTTTCTTTTTGTTCGAGCTCTTTATACAGTTCAATCGATTTTTGATATTGCTTTGCTTTTTCAAAACACGATGCAGCCTCCGATTTATTTTTTAATTTTTTAAGGTAGATCACGGCAGCTTCGTTATACAAACCACCATCTTCAAGCGTTTTTGCACCACGATAATTGTCATTCAGCAAATTCATATATACTTTTGCAGCTCTTGTATAATCTTTTTCGGCAATGTATTTTTCGGCTAATTCTTCGTACTTGTTTCTAATTCTGTCAAACAAAGAATTTTCAAGATAAAAATTTCCGCCACTTCCCTTTTTTCCTGAAGAATTTCCAGATTTTTCTTTATTTTCAAGAGCGATGACCACAAAAAATATAATTACTAAAACGACTATGAAAATGACCAAATTTCCAATAACACTCCAAAATGTTTTCTGAAAAAGCTCGGTAAAAATCGCAATGATTTTGATGATAGCCAATACAACGAGCGCTCTCAAAAACTTATCTATAAACTTCTGCTTATTCATTGTCTTCAGATTTTAAAATGGTTTTATCTTCCCGGAAAAGTCTGTACAAAAGAAGAGCTACACAAATAATCAACACCCAGACAAACCAATTATAGCCAAACATTTCAATGATCGGATAAAAAATATAGCTCAATAAAGCAATCAGAACAACCATTAGAAAAATTTTGATCCCTAAAGGAATATTCTCTCCGCCAAAATGTATTTTTTTCTTTTTAAAAAGGAATGAATACAATCCTACAGCACCCGCCATTAAAACTATCAGCCAAAAAATTTCTGATGCCGAAACTTTTTCAGAATCATTTGATTCGCCTTTATTTCCTTCGAGATATGCCTGCGAATTTTCATCCATTTCGGAAACTGGCGGCTCAATCGTTCCGTAGAGTTTGCCTAAAGAATCTGCCATCAAAATTTGCTTTTTATTGAGTACTTTACTTACAACACCTTTATCGGCCTGTATTCCGTTTCCTTCTTTTTTGAGTGAATCCGAAATTTTCTGCTTTAATTTTTCAGTATTTTGGGTAATTACTTTTACTATTTTTTTATTATAAATCGTTTTGAGTGAATCTTTAGTTTTTCCTTCATCAGTTCTGTATTTTTCAACATCTTTTTCAACATCAGTCATCGACTTTTCGTGATATTCTTTAGTCGCTTCAAGAAAATCACTCATCAATTTGCCTCTTCGCTTTCTGTAAATAGAATCAATTTTTATATCAATTTCGGTAACGCCAGATTTGAAAGCTAACATTTTTCCAATCTTGCCTTCCTGTTGAACTTTCCCTGAATTTACATGTTCCTCATTTTCAACTTTAATAAACTGAAAGCCAATTCTTGCTGCTACGATTAAAATAATTGCAACAAAAAATACCCAACGGTAATTTCCCGAACCTGAAGTTTCACCCGAAGAATTATCTCCACCACCAAAAAAGTTTTGAAACCAATTCCCAAACTTGAATTTGCCAAAACCATCACCTCTTGAAGTTCCCATTACATCCAACGGAACTCCCAATTCTACTGCTCTTTCAGGATATTTCTCAATATATTTTAAATATTTTTCGATTTCCTTTTTATTTCCTGCCATTACTTTTTTCATATCAAAAGGCAGGTTTTTCATCCATTCTTCCTCCGTTTGTGGCTTTTTAAGTGCTTCCATTATTTGGTCATCATCCATTTCCACCATAAAACTTTTAATTTCTTGGGGAATTGTTACTCCGTTCAATGGTTTTCTAATCTTATCTTCTGATTGTTTAGGATGATTAAGTAGTGAAATCCAATCAATTTCTTCATTTAATTTCACCAGACCAAAATCGGGATGCATCACCAAAAAATCAGCATTGATATTTTGCCAGTCTTCAGGATTGATTTTAGGATAAAAAGTTGTATTTTCAGGAATGAAAAGTTTGCCTTCGACACATTGAAAATAAGAATTCTTGCCAATTTCAGAAGGCGCCATATTTTTAAAAATCAAAAAGCATCCGTACAAAATATTGGGTTTGTTCGAAGGAATTGGAAATGACCGAACTTCATTTAAATCAATTCTTAAAATTTCCATTTCGTGCAACCATGTCAATGGTGAAGAACCTTTTATTAAAAGTCCTTTTTTAGGATAATTGTTTTTCGGAAAAGGTTTAATTCTCAGTTCCATATTCTACAATTTGATGAATAAATGGTTCTAAATAATCCAAAATCATATCTTCCATTTTTCTTATTTTCAGCAAAGTAGTTTCAGGCAAATAATATTCTGAGCCCCCAAACTCTGTATGACTCGCCAAAGCCAAATACCCAACTTCTGTCGATGGAATATAAAATTCAGGAACATTTTGATTACTGCTTTTAAAAGTCAGCATTCCACGGGAATCTGTAATAATTTCGCTGCCTTCGGAAAAGGTAAATCTATTTTTATTTTGCTGAGCATACATCTTCATCGGATATTTATTTCTGTAAAAAACCAATGAGTTATCATAATTTTTGGTCAGTTCATGATTAGAAATCACTAACCCAAGCTCAATATTGATTCCTACATTGTTGAAATTATTTAAAATTTTAACTCCAATATTATTCAGTTTATTGAGTTCGGTTTCAACTTTTGAATCATTTTTTGAAATATCCTTATGCATTTTAGATTCTTCAAGGGAGATATTCCCATCAATATTAATTTCTCCAATCCAAGAATTATCAAGACAATCTAAATAAAATTTTTTATTAAAATAAATTAACTTAAAACTTAAATAACGAGGAATTTTATGCCCCGACAAACTCAGTTCAGAATATTCTTTTGTATTTAAATTTAATTTAGAAATCAATTTTTTATCCGGTTGATAATGACACAAAATAAATTGCTGTTGCTTGTTTTTGGCTAAAGCAAACTGACCTTTTGGTCTCACAGAAATATCTTCAAATAAAACCTCACAACCGCGATGAATTTTATACTGATCGTAATAGTTTTTATTGTAATAATTATCTGACAAATAGGTTTTAAGCAACTGTTTTTTAGAACTTAAAATAAAAAACTCTCCTTCATACAAAAATGTAGCAATTTTATTTTTTGAGGTTGGAAATAAAATCGGATAATTCAACGGAACACCTGCTTTTTTACTTCTCGGAGAGTTATTTTCACCTCTTTGATTTCTCTTCGGTGGATTTGCCCACAATTCCTGCAACGGAAGCATGATTTTCTGGACGTGTTTTCTTGTGCCTTTATGATGTTTGTAAAAATTCAGTTCCCCTTCTGCAGAAGTTGTCACCAAAAATTTCAGTCGATCCCGATTTTCTTGAATCACTTTCTGCAGCTTTTGATTTTCTAAATTTTCCTGAGTGGTAATGAAAAAAACTTCCATATCTTTTTCTTTATGCTCTTCATTAAAAAACTTTTCCAATGACTGAGAAACTTCCAAAACCGGACTTACGAGATTGAGATGATCAATCACTTCTTCCACTTTATCAAGGTAAATTGGAATTGAATTTTGTCCCAAAGCAAAAACTTTACATTCGGAATGCGCTTTTGGATGCTTGATGACCGCAATTGCCGATGCAAAAGCCAAAACTTTCGGAGTTCCCCAATTTCTCAGGGAAGTATCAATTAAAATAATTCTTTCAAAAACATTTTCTTCAGGTGGAATTTCACGTTGAATATACAAAGCTTCATTATTCGCCACACGATTCATAAAAACCTCATCTTCATTGGCAAATTCCGACAAAAGCATTCTGCTGAAATCACCTTTATTGGTCATATCAGAAACGCCTCCAATCGGCTGTTCACCAGGGGAAAGATGACGCATCGGAATTTTTAATCCGCTCCAGATTCTTTTGATTAAGCTTCCAACCTGGAAAGTTTTGGGTTCTTCTATTAATTCCTGAATAAAATCTGTATCGGTTTCTATCGTTGTTTCTTCTTCAATAACTTCCTCTTCAATATCAGCAATTTCCAAATTACCTTTCATTACTTGAATAATCATTTGACTTGAAGGAAATTTCTCATTCAAAGCAACCAAGATTCCTAAATCTTTGGAAAACTTCGAAACAGTAATTTCTATTTTCTGTGCTGAATCGGCAATTTTTCGTGAATTTCGTAAATATCCATTTAAAATATATTCCGATTGTTTTTCCGAAACATTATTGGGTGCATACTTGAATATTGTCTGTAAAAGAAGAACTCTATTTTTTCCTTTTTTATAATTGTTATGGAGAGATTTTAATGTTTCTAAAAATTGAAATGCAGGACGGATCAAATGTTTAACATATTCATGCGCTGCCAAAGGATGTTTTCTGAGATTTGTTTTAATACCTTTTAGATCTAAATATCCTTCATTTGTTGCATATAAAGCTAATAAAAGAGGACTCAAAATTGGTAAACCGTTAAGTTGAAGCTCCTTCAAGATCTCAATCAGATAAGGTCTATAAACAACAGCTCCAATATTCTGAAACGAAATAAGATTATTTTCATTATAGCCGGTATCGTCCGGAACATCCTCATCCGTTGTCCACTCCCAGAAATAATCTTCGTAAGATTGGAAATATTCGGTTAACTCCATTCTTGTGATTTTTCAGTCAAACGAAATGAGCTTACAGACATTTTTCTCAAATCTTCTTTATTAAGATATAAAACGCTTCCGTTTTCATTCCATAAAAGCCATTGATTCTGATCTGTATTATTTTTTCTTTGTAATAGAGAACTCAAATTTTTAAATTCAAAATCGAAACCAGTCGGTAAAAGATGACCGTCTTTTAACCAAAAAGTTTTTCCGGGAAAGCCTAATAATGGAGTTCCGAGAAATAATGCTTTATCATTAATGACAATCCAATCCAGTTTTTCTAATTTGAATTTTGGTATAGCAGTAATTGCTTCTTTAATTTCTGAAATTGAACAAAGCAAAGCCATTGCAGGCTGTTCTTCTTCACTTGGCTTTAATTTAACATCAACCTTTTCATCAATTCCAAAAAAATTATTATTTGAAATAGGAAAAGTGAGCCTTAAAGCTTTATCAATCGGAGTCCACAACAGAGCAGTTCTCATTTTTTTACTCGGAACCAATGCATCTTTTCGAAATAACAATCCATCCCTCAATTCATACAAAATAAAATTCGGCAACTGCTGAATTTCCGATGAAGCAGCCTGTTCATCAGTAAAACCTTTCAGCCAGATTATTTCTTCATCTATTGCAATCTTAACATTTTTCCAATGACGAATTGCACCAAGAAAATCTTCATCAGCTTTTGGAAGTTCGGCCCAAAAAGTTTTTATACCGTTTGAAGAATCTTCTGCCATAAACTTTCAATTTCTTGTTGAATGTATTGTTTTTGTTCAGGGTTTCTGATCCAGTCGCATCGGGTTTGGAGGTATCTTAATTTATCTTTTATCACGTTTTGTTCCTCAAAACTTAATGTTCCGCTATTCCATTTTTCGATGAGGATTTTTACATCTTTCATCACTTCTTCAGGATTGGGAATTTTATTTTGCAAAGCTTGCGGATGAGACTTTGGATGGTCGTCTTTTTCAATCGTTCTGTTAATAATTCCTTCTAAAATTTCAATCTGCTCTTCGGTATCCCAAATATGTTTCAACACCCATAAATCTGAAAGAATCGCTTCGTTTCGGCCACAAATTAAAGCACTTGCTGCAATCAGATTTTGCAGTTTCACGGCTCTACGGTCGGAAATCGCAATTCCGGTGTTTCTAAGGTTGATAATCGTATTTAAATAGACTTCATAAATCGGTTTCAGATCAATAGTTTTACACAAATTCTGAAGCTCTCTGATTTCATCTGAGAAGATTTCGGGAGTTTGTGTTTCCAGAATATTTTCCAGTTTTCTTCCAGCTAAAAGTACTTGTTGAAGAAGATCAGGATTCACATTATCAACATTTATTCTGATCAAAAAACGGTCGAATAAAGCATTCAAAGCTTCGTCTTCAGGAAGAACATTACTTGCACCGACAAACATCAATGCAGGAAGTTTTTTTGTTTCTTTTCCTCTTTTGAAGATCTTTTCGTTTAAAGCCATCAAAAGTGAATTCAAGATCGCCGAATTGGCATTGAAAATTTCATCTAAAAAAACCATTGATGCTTCGGGCATCATTCCTTCTGTGTTTGTTAACAATTCTCCTTCTTTTAATTTTCTAATATCAAAAGGACCGAAAATTTCGTTCGGTTCTGTGAAACGGGTTAAAAGATATTCAAAGTTTTTGCCGTCTGCCACCGTATTTGCCAATGTTCTTACAATGGCAGATTTTGCGGTTCCCGGAGGTCCGTATAAAAATGCATTTTCTCTTGCCAACAAACAGATTCCGAGCAAATCTACAACGTCATTTTTCCCGACAAAAGTGTCTTTAACAAAAGCGAGAACTTTGTTTAATTTTTCTATATTTTGAGTCATTAATTAAATTTTAAAGTTTTCATCATTTTTCTCTCAGCTTTTCTTTTTCTCATCATCATTTTTTTCGTTTTTCACGAAAAAGAAGCTTTCTTGTAAGAATCTGTAATATCAAAATACAACTCAGACCCATCTTCTAATGTTAAAACATGTAGGTATTTATCTTCGTTTTGAATAAGTCTTTGTTGGGTATGTTTTTTTCGCAAATGAAGCTGTAAAAAATCAATTTCATCAGAAACTCTAATTACAATATATGGGTTCTGTATCGTTCCGTCTCCTGTTTTCTCGATACATTTCAGAATATTATGACAAATAAACATTACACTTTCTGCTGCTTTTGTATTTCCGGATTCCTTTAAAGAAAAATATTTTAGAAAATGCGCTCTGGGACTTAGTAACACATTAATAGTAACATAATAATTCAGTTTTTCATACTCTTTATTTTCATACAACTTTTCCATGATGCTTAAATCATCAGAATAAGGATTGTAATCTGGATTAGTAACAATTAATTCTCTAGATTTTAGAAAATTTTCTTTTGTGGGATCTTTTATAAAATCAAATACTGTTTCTTGACTCATTCTCTTGTGTGTTATTTATTTTTAATTCTTTCCAAAAAATATCTTTGTACATCCCAAATTCTGCAATCAGCAATTGGTTGATATATGGAATTTCCGCCAATGAATAAGCTTTCTTTTCTACAATTCTTTCAAGATATAATTTTCGGTAGGTTTTGTTTTTTAATTCTTCTTCCCAATTGATGTTTTCCAAATTTAAATCTAATCCAATTCCGGAATAATGAAACTGTTGTAAAATATTTTCCAGAATTTTCACCAAAGGATCTGTAGAATCTGCGATCTGAAGCGCATCGAGCAATTTTGGTAAAAACCTAAATGACAAATCAGCAGATAAAATTGCGGAAACATCTTTTTCATCTTGATATTGCGGAATCAGTTTTTCTAAATCTTTCGCTGTATCTTTTCTTATTAAATACAACTGTGCACTGTGATACAAAACTTTTGCAGCCCAAATGGCAGCTTCTTTATTGAATGGAATCTTATCTGATAAAAAATCTAATCTTTCTTTTTCAAATTCAGATTCAAAAAAATCTTCCGCCTCTTTTTCTTCTTTTTCAGACAGCGTTTTAAAATCTGAAAAAATAGTCAGTGTACCTTCTTTTCTGAGAAGAAACAAAGTGTCTAAAAACGGGGATTTTTTTTCCATCATCTAACAAAAATAGAATTATTTTCTTGAATTATTTATGAATTTCAAAACCTGAAATAAGAATTTACTTCTTCAACGAACAAATAACTGCAGAATTCTCATTAAATTTATGTAAAAATTAATTTCTTATCCTACGTCAATGAATCGGAAATCATTCTTGTCTTAGATTTGCAGTATTAAATAACAACAAAAAATAAATACAATGGCTACAAAATGGAATTTAGACCCAGCGCACAGTGAAATCACTTTTAAAGTAAAACACATGATGATTTCTAACATCAAAGGTAATTTCACCAACTTCAATGCAGAAATCGAAGCTGAAGACGATACTTTTGCGAATGCAAAAACTACCGCTACAATTAATGTAGATTCTATCTCTACTCACAATACAGACAGAGATAATCACCTGAAATCTGCAGAATTCTTTAATGCAGAAGCTAATCCTACAATCACTTTTGAGTCTGATGCTCTTAATAATTCTGTGACCGGAAATCTTACGGTAAACGGAGTTACAAAACCAATTAATTTGGATGTAGACTTCGGAGGAATCAACGTAGATCCTTGGGGAAATACAAAAGCAGGTTTCTCTTTTGAAGGAAAAATCAACAGAAAAGATTTCGGACTTAACTGGAACGCAGCTCTTGAAGCAGGAGGTGTAATGGTAAGCGACGAAGTGAAAATTGCAGGTGAATTGCAGTTTGTAAAACAAGCTTAATTTTAAAATAAATTTCTGCAAGCCACAAAAGGGTGGAATAATGAAATAATTAGTTTTTTAAATCAGAAGGTTCAGGGATTATTATTTAACCTTGAACCTTTTTTAATGTTAACAGAAATGAATCTCAACGATTTACAGAATATAAGCGATCAGTTTAAAAATACGCAGAAAATGCCGGTTCTTTTTCTTGGTCACGGTTCTCCGATGAATGCCATTGAAGAAAATCAGTTTGTACAGGGTTTTAGAAATGTTGCGAAGGAAATTCCAAAACCTAATGCGATTTTGTGTATTTCTGCACACTGGTTCACCCGCGGAACAAAAGTTACTGCGATGGATATGCCCAAAACAATTCACGATTTTGGTGGTTTCCCGCAAGCTTTGTTTGATGTACAATATCCTGCTCCCGGAAATCCTGAATTGGCACATGAAGTTGCAGATATTTTAAATCCAATTGTTGAAGAAGATCACAATTGGGGACTCGATCATGGAGCCTGGTCGGTAATTAAACACATGTATCCAAACGCTGATATTCCCGTGATTCAGTTGAGTATTGATTATACAAAACCGCCGCAATATCATTTTGATTTGGCTAAAAAATTAGAAAAACTGAGAGAAAAAGGTATCTTAATTATCGGAAGCGGCAATATTGTGCATAATCTAAGATTAATTGATTGGCGAAACATTGATACCGTTGGTGCGGGATGGGACTGGGCAATTGAAGCTCGTGAAAAAACCAACAACTGGCTTCTTGACGGAAATTTTCAGAACCTTATTGATTATCAAAAACAGGGAACTTCTCTGCAATACGCCATTCCTACACCCGATCATTATTTGCCATTGATCTATTCTTTAGGTTTAAAAAATAAATCGGAAGACCTGGTTTTATTTAATGATGATTTAATTGGCGGCTCGCTGAGTATGACGAGTGTAAAAATCGGTTAAATTAAATTTCTTTAGCCTTCTTTTTTTATCACTATAAATTTAGTAATATTGTTTACCATGAAAAAAACAGTATTACTATTCTTAATGATTTTTCCTTTTTATGTGCTTTTTTCACAAACCATAATAGGTACAGTCGTAAATGACATCGATAAACCGATTGAGAATGTCAACATCTATCTCGACGGAACGAAAACGGGAACGACTTCTGCAGCAGACGGAAGTTTTAGTCTGACCTCAAAAAACAATAATAGTCTCGTTTTTCAGAAAGATAATTACGAAACTGTCATTGTAAACACTTCGGATGTTTTAAATAAAAAGCTGAAAGTGGTTTTGATAAAAGCGAAAGAAATCGAAGAAGTTGTGATCATCCCATTTACAGAAACTGCCTATAAAAATTACATCAAATACTTTCTGGATTCTTTTATTGGTTCGGATCAATCTAATGTTAAAATCAAAAATCAACGTTCTCTGAAGTTTTCTTATGATAAAACGAATAAAATTTTAAGAGTAAAAGCTCCACAAACTTTAATTATAGAAAATAAAAATTTAGGTTATAAAATTGACTATAATCTTCAGGATTTTGTTGGTGATTTTGAAAACAAAACGACCCGTTATACAGGAACAAGCTTTTTTAAAGAAACTAAAAATACAGATAAAGTAAAACTTAACAGAATGAATGCGTATGACGGCAGTCAGGTTCATTTTTTCAGAAGTGTTTTTGCAAATAAAGTTGCTGATGAAGGCTTTATTGTGAACCAGATTACCAAGTTTCCGAACTCAAAATATCCTACTGAAGAAGAATTGCAACGGCTCAAAGATTTTACAGAAATGTTTAAATCAAAAGGTACTTTAAATATTCCGGATGATATTTTAGATATTGGTAATCGTAAAAGAAGCGAGCAACCTTATAAAATTGGTATTACAAAAACACAGATTCCAGAGACTGATTACACTAAAAAAACAGACAATAAATTATTTTTGGATTATGATTATATGATGCAGATTAATTTCAAAAGGTATTTTTATGAGTTGCAAAAAGGACAGTTTGTAAAAACTACAATCCCAATCGTAGAAACTTCTTTTCTTCATCCCGAAAGCGACACTTTTGAAATTTACACTAACGGAAATACTTCAAACCCCGGCATGCTGACGAATCAGGGAGAGTTTACTAAAAATAAAATCGAGTTTCTTTTGCCTTTGGATTATCAGTTGGGAGATTGATTACATTTAATCATTAAAATTTTTGCACAAAAAAATCGGAAGATAAATCCTCCGATTATAATATGTAAGTGCTTC
The DNA here is from genome assembly GCF_031118795.1 of Chryseobacterium sp. CFS15. NCBI lineage: Bacteria > Pseudomonadati > Bacteroidota > Flavobacteriia > Flavobacteriales > Weeksellaceae > Chryseobacterium > Chryseobacterium sp. CFS15. The sequence continues at coordinate 238,543 of NZ_JAVHYL010000006.1, forward strand.
AATTAGATTCTTGTAATTGCAACAACATGTGGTACGCCTTCAATTGGGCTGTAAATTTCTACGATTGCTCCCCAAATAACTTGTGAAGGCGGCATAGATGCGTCACATTTGAAACGGTAATTAGTTCCGTTTACTAACTGTGTAGCTACAAGTTGCGGTGTATATTTTACTCCTACAAATCCTCTCATTGCTTCGTCAAATACTTTTTGATCTTGTGGCGTAAGAGCGTGGTATGCTGTCCATCCTCCTACTAATGATTCTTGTGCTGTTGTCATGGTTAATATTTTGTTTTTTTCCTACTCTTGTGGCTTTTCGGATTACGCCCCGTTTTTTAATGGTTTCTGGTCTCCAGGGTTAAAGTTTTTTTAATAAAGATTGTTTTAGGTACTCTTGAAAATTAATTTATTGATTTTCAATTTTATTTTAAACAATGCTGTTATTTGTTTGTGATCACATGACAAAGCTACTACAGATAAAATATATTTAATAGCGTATAAATACGTATTTTCACTTTTAAGTATAATTACCAAATACTAATTTTTTCATCAAATTTAATAAACATATATAACTAAAAACAATATTTAAACAACAATAACATACATTAAAAACAAAAAACATATTTCAAATATAAGCTACAATTATTAGTTTGTAATCACAAAAAAAATTCGGAAGAGTTTAACTTCCGAATATATTTTACAGTTAAAAATCCTTAAATTCTATATTTTTTAATCTTAAGATTTATTGCACTGCTTGTAAAACATTAATATTTCCATATCCGTAATCTGCATTTTTGGTTGGATAATATGTTGCAGACTGTCTCATTTTATTTAAAACCTGATCCCTCGTCCATGACGGATTTTTAGACCAAACCAAAGCTGCAATTCCAGCAGTAGAGGCAGTTGCTACAGAAGAACCACCTACATAATCGGTTTGTGCATTGTAGTAACTCAATACAGGTATATTATTTCCCGAAGCTCTTTCCATCTGATACGTAAAATCTATTTCGGTTCCAGAATGGCAAACATCACATTTTTGATTAGATGTATTTTCTTTCACTCCTGTTATTGCCTGTGTTTCGGGCATCCAAGCCGGAAAAATTACGCCAACAAATGTTGTAAAACTTGTAGAAGTTCCACCGGCACAGAAAATAAGTTTTCCTTTAGAATAAGCATATTTTACACCGTCTTCAATTTTTCCAACTGAGAAAATATGTCCCATTGACATTGAAATTATTTTTACACTTGCTGTATTTCCGAGATTGGTAAAGGCGATCTTCACTCCTTCTTGTTCGTGATACCCATCCAAAATAACATTAGAAGCTGCACGATAAGAAATCAAGTTTGCATTATATGCAACACCAACCGGTTGTCCCTGATTATTTCTCGGAGCCGCCATTGCAGAAGCCATGCTCGTTCCGTGGCCGCATTTATCATCCGCTCCGTCATAACCAGAACTCCACGGCCAAACAGAATCCACATACACTCCATTTTTACTGATCGTTCTTCCCGAAGATGAGCCATTATTAAAACTGCCACTCAACAAACTTTGATTGAAAGAAACTCCTGAATCGATTAATCCGATGGTTACTCCGGCTCCTGTGCTGTAATTCCATGCGCTGGTAATATTATGTTTTGCAAATGACCAAGGTGCTTTTGCATTTGGAGTTACGGTAGTATAATCTGAAGCATTCAGAGCAGTTGATTCTAATCCACAGCCCGAAGAACTTCCACTTGATTTTGCTGCAACACCATTGATTTTATTTTCATTTTCAAAATAACGATAATCTGCAGGCTCGAAATAGCGTATTGATTTCAATTTTCGTAACGCAATCACCGTTTCCTGCTTTTCGATATAAACATCCATTTGATTTAAAAATTCATCAGAAGCCAATAAAACTCTCTCGTTTTTTCCTTCATATTGCTGAATAACATCTAAAATTTCCTGTTGTAAGGCTTCAGAATTAGAAGATTTACTCTTATCAAAATCATCTTTTGAATTTCCAAAACCGATGGAAGCAATTTTATTTCCCTGAACAATTCCGCTCCATAAAAAATGGGAGGAAGCCTCATTCCACGAAAATTTTCCTTTCGTTTTGGTGGTTTGATTAATTTGTTCGTTGATTTGTCTTGCACTCAAAGGATCTGTCTGTACAATTTCTGCTTCGATAGCATTGGTCTGCATTTCTTCTGTGGAACAAGAGCTCAGCGCAAAAACTGCCAATACGTAAAATACACATTTTTTCATACTAAAATATTTAAAATTTGGTATTCCAAGATATTAATTTCTAATGATATAGACATATTAAAATTTTATTTTGAACATAAAAAAGTATGTTATAAATACTTTACAATAATTACAATTTCAAATTTATGTTTCATAATTAAACTTCATCACAAAAGGAATTAAAATCCCCAGATTTAACATAATAATCCCAATCAATAGTAAAAACTTAATACTTAAAGTTATTCTCAAAATGCTACAGTTATCTGAACTTGTTTTCGTAAATTTGTGTTTGAAATTTTTTACTAGATGAAAGAAAGTGCTGTAAAAAAAATTGCAGTTCTTACTTCAGGAGGAGATTCTCCGGGTATGAACGCAGCATTAAGAGCGGTTGTAAGAACCGCAAATTACTATAATATCGAATGTTACGGTGTAAGAGAAGGCTACAATGGTCTTATCCACGATGATTTCCTGAAAATGGGGCCTCGTTCCGTAAAAAATATAATCAATCAGGGTGGTACGATTCTTAAATCTGCCCGGTCCGTGGAATTCAGAACCAAAGAAGGTCGCCAGAAGGCTTATGACAATTGCATGAAATATGGAATTGATGCTTTGGTGTGCATTGGCGGTGACGGTACTTTTACCGGAGCTAAAATCTTTAACGAAGAATTTGGCATCAGAGTAATCGGTGTTCCCGGAACGATTGACAATGATATTTTCGGAACCGATAATACCATTGGATACGATACTGCTTTGAACACAGCAATGGACGCGATTGACAAAATCCGTGATACGGCGACTTCTCACAACAGAGTTTTCTTTGTTGAGGTGATGGGGCGTGATGCAGGTTTCATTGCTTTAAACAGTGGTTTGGCAACCGGAGCTTTAGATATTCTTATTCCTGAGAAAAAAGACAGTATGGATGAGTTGTTTGCAACCTTCAGAAATGCTGAAAAAACAGGAAAAGCTTCAAGTATTGTTGTTGTTGCTGAAGGTGAAAAACTTGCAAATATCTACGAGCTGGCTGAGCAGACTCAAAAAGAATTCCCGGATTATGATATCCGTGTAGCAATTTTAGGTCACATCCAAAGAGGAGGTTCACCAAGCTGCGCCGATAGAGTTTTGGCGAGCAGACTGGGTTACGGAGCTGTAGTAGGATTAATGGAAGGGCAAACTAATGTAATGGCAGGAATGCGTTCTAACGATATTGTTTACACAGAGATCGAAGAAGCAATCAAAAAACACAACGAAATCAATAGAGATCTTTTATTAATTTCTGAAATTTTAGCAATCTAACTATTTAATATAATTTTTAAAAAAGTAAATCATTATGTCAACAATTAAAGTAGGTATTAACGGTTTTGGTAGAATCGGTCGTCTTGTTTTCAGAGCAATGACAGAGAGAAGCAACATCGAAGTTGTAGGAATCAACGACCTTATCAATGCAGAATACATGGCTTACATGTTAAAATACGATTCTGTACACGGAATTTTCCCTGGAAAAGTTTCTGTAGAAGGTAACGATCTTGTGGTAAACGGAAAAAAAATCAGAGTTACTGCAGAAAAAGACCCAACCAACCTAAAGTGGAACGAAATCGGTGCTGATTATATCGTAGAATCTACAGGTTTATTTTTAGATAAAGAAAGTGCAGCAAAACATATTACTGCAGGTGCAAAAAAAGTAATTCTTTCTGCTCCTTCTAAAGATGATACTCCAATGTTTGTAATGGGTGTAAACCACAAAGAACTTACAGACGATATCAAAATCTTATCAAACGCTTCTTGTACTACAAACTGTTTAGCTCCTTTAGCTAAAGTAATTCACGATAACTTCGGAATCGTAGAAGGTTTAATGACTACTGTACACGCTACAACAGCTACTCAGAAAACTGTTGACGGTCCTTCAATGAAAGACTGGAGAGGTGGTAGAGCTGCTCTAAACAACATTATCCCTTCTTCTACCGGTGCTGCAAAAGCGGTAGGAAAAGTAATCCCTTCATTGAACGGAAAATTAACAGGTATGTCTTTCAGAGTACCAACTGTTGACGTTTCTGTAGTAGATTTAACAGTAAGAATTGAAAAAGCTGCTTCTTATGAAGAAATCTGTGCGGTAATCAAAGCTGCTTCTGAAGGTGAATTGAAAGGTATTTTAGGATACACTGAAGATGCTGTAGTTTCTCAGGACTTCATCGGAGACAAGAGAACTTCAATCTTCGATAAAGATGCGGGAATTATGCTTTCTCCAAACTTTGTGAAATTGGTTTCTTGGTACGACAACGAAATGGGTTACTCAAACAAATTGGTTGATATGTTGATTCATTCTGCTTCTTTGTAATTTATACATTTCAAATTAGATATAAGAAAACCTTCCGGATGGAAGGTTTTTTTGTTTTAAAATATTTTATATCCAATCCCAATGCCCAACCAAGGTTTATCTTTATAATTCCAATTTTCACCCTTTCGCGACATTAAAATATCAATTCCGTAAGCCACGAGCAGAGAAAAATCTCTATAATGCAATCCGAACGCTATACCTAAATTAAAACTTGGAACATCCACTTTCCAAATCTGTGAATTTCCAACGCTATTTTTATCATCAACAGTCACTTTACCAAGACCTACGATTGCATTACTTGAAAAAGCTATATTATAAACTCTATATTCTTTTTCATGTTTCAATTTCACATATTTTCTCCAGCCAAACTTATATCCCGCATAGATACCAATGTTAGTATTTCCTTCTGCCATGCCTCCTGCAACATTATTATCTCTTTTAGTCAAGTATATTTTCAATGGTAAAGTCATTGCTCCTAAATGAAAAGAATCAGCAAAGAAACTTAAATTATCATTCTCCTCGAGTGGAATACTAAAATGGTTTGTTGACAAAAAGTTCCTTAAAGAATCACTTATTGTTCCCCTATTCCAAAAGTTAATAACTAATCGACCTTTCTCGGGCGAAATATTTCCATTTAAAAAAAATTTATTCCAATTATACTCCTTTAATTTGGACGTTGTAAGCTCTTTTGCGTTTTTCCAATTTATCCTTTCTTCTAGCTCAAAACTTTGAAGATTTCCATTCCTATTAAAAACTTTACGGACTGAATCCTTAACTTTTTCATTTGTATAGTAAACAGAATATTCTTTTGATGCATGAGGGCTTATATATATTTTATCTTTCCCTTTAAATTCCTGCCCAAAAGCCATTCCCACCCATCCAAGCAGAAACAGCAATAAAATTTTTGTTCTCATGATTACTTTTGTTTTTTTATGGTTAGTTTTATAAAAAGCGAAAAAGCAACTACCAAAAATATTGGCAGCCGAGTTTTCAGATATTAGTTTATACAAATATCTGTAATTTTTTAAAGCAAAAATGACTTTATAGATTATTTTTTAGGAAATTCTCAACATAAGCCAATAATACGTGAATTTAATCTAATGTGAGATTTTTTAATGACCAAACTCCGCCATTATAAATATTCAGATCTATTTTAGAATTAATCCCGTATACAATTCCGTTTTCTGTAAACTGCCAAAAGTCCCATTGATCTTCAGGGGATGGTGCCGGAACATCGTTATAATTGGCAAGCCAAATCGGATAATCATCAAATTCTCCTCTCAGAAAGTCTTTGTAATAATGATAATAAGTATAAATAATTGGCTTTACGCCGTATGTTTCCTCCACAATTTTGCACCAGACTTTCAGGTCTTCAATCAGCTTTTCGTTAGATTTTGTTTTTGGAATTTTTTCAATGTCTAAAACCGGTGGCAGATCACCACTTTCCAGCTTTACATTATCCAAAAAATTGTTTGCCTGAATCACCGGATCTTCATCAGCCCGGTAAAAATGATATGCTCCGCGAATAAGATGATGTTCTTTTGCAGAAGTCCAGAATTCATCAAAATTTTTATCTGCATTTCGGTTTCCCATCGTTGCTCTCATCACCACAAATTCCAATGGAATTGTTTTATTTCCGATTCTCAGACTATCCCATTTTATATCTTTCTTATTTTGATAATGAGAAATGTCGAAACCATACGTTTTATCGAGATTATCTGAGATTATTTTCTGAATTCTTAAAGTTTCGTTTTCACTGTTTTTTAGCTTCTTATGAGTAAATTTATTAAAGTACAGCGCATAATAGTAAGTGATTGATTGCTTAAGGTACAAACCCGTTCCGATAAGTGCAATAATCAATATTAGCAACACTATTTTTCGTCGCAAAAAATAATTCTTACGTCTCGATTTATGGATGCTTTTGGCAGTTTTTTTGGTGTACTTTCTAGGGCTCATAAAGTTTTGCAAAACTAACTTTTTAAGCCCTAAAATACTAAATAAAATAAGTAAATTTGTGTATTATGGAAACACGCGAAAAGATCATCATTATTGGAGGAGGTTTTGCGGGATTGCAGCTTGCAAAAACGCTGAACAATAAAAATAAAAAAGTAATTGTTCTCGACAGAGTAAATCACCACATGTTCCAGCCACTGTTTTATCAGGTCGCCTGTGGACGAATAGAGCCTTCCAATATTTCTTTTCCTTTCAGAAAAATCTTTCAGCAATCCAGAAATACACAGTTTCGTTTAACCGATGTAAAATCTATTGATACCACCAATAATAAGGTCATTACTGACGGCGCAGAATTTACGTACGACAAATTAATCATTGCTACAGGTTGTAAAACCAATTTCTTCGGAAATAAAGATCTTGAAAGCAAAGCTTTCGGAATGAAAAACACCCAAGAAGCGATCGGTATCAGAAATCATGTCTTGATGACTTTCGAAAAACTGATTCTTGAAAAAAGCCGAAGTGATGACGGAAACTGGAATATCGTTATCGTGGGAAGCGGACCAACCGGAGTAGAACTTGCCGGAGCTTTTTCAGAAATGAAAAAAGAAATTCTTCCGCGCGATTATCCTTATATGAATTTTGATCATCTTCAAATAATTCTTGTAAGTTCTACCGAAAAGCCTCTCGCCGTAATGAGCCCCGAAGCTCAGGAAAAGTCTGAAAAATATTTAAAAGAATTAGGCGTGAAATTTCTCAGTGGCGAAATCGTAACCGATTATGACGGGGATAAAGTATACATGAAAAGCGGCAAAGAAATTCCTTCTAATAACGTAATCTGGGCTGCAGGAGTTACAGGAAATGTCGTGGATGGCTTTCCTTCCGAAAACTTAGTCAGAAATCGATATATTGTTGACCGTTTTAATAAAGTAAAAGGCTACGAAAACATTTACGCAGTCGGAGACATTGCTTACATGGAAACTCCGAAATATCCTCAAGGTCATCCTCAGGTTGCCAATGTTGCCATCAATCAGGCGAAAAATTTAGGGAAAAACTTTTTGAGGAAAAGTAAAAACGAATGGGTAGAATACGAATATAAAGATCAAGGTTCTTTAGCCACAATCGGAAAACACAGAGCCGTTGTAGATTTACCATTTATAAAATTTCAGGGACTTTTTGCCTGGTATTTTTGGATGTTCTTACATTTAATGCTTATTTTGAGCGTCCGAAATAAACTGGCGATATTTTTTAACTGGATGTGGAGCTATTTTAATAAAGATTCATCCTTACGTCTGATTATTTCGCCATCCAAAAAAAATAATACGCAGCAATGAGAATTGACATTATAAGCGTGCTTCCAGAATTAATGGTAAGTCCGTTTCAAACTTCTATTTTAAAAAGAGCAATTGATAAAGGTATTGTAGAAGTACATTTTCATCAGTTAAGAGACTGGTCGATCAACAAACACCGTCAGATTGATGACGAACCGTACGGCGGCGGCGCAGGAATGGTCATGATGATAGAGCCTTTAGACAAATGTATTTCTGAACTTAAGTCTCAAAGAGAATATGACGAAATTATTTATCTGACACCGGATGGGGAAACCTTAAATCAAAAAATCGCCAATACGTTATCGATTAAAAATAATCTGATTTTTTTGTGTGGTCATTACAAAGGAATCGATCAGCGTGTAAGAGATTTGCATATTACCAAAGAAATTTCAATAGGAGATTTCGTTTTGACAGGTGGCGAATTGGCGGCGTGTGTTTTAGCAGATTCTATTATCCGTCTTGTTCCCGGAGTTTTGAATGATGAGCAAAGTGCTTTAACAGACAGTTTTCAGGATGATTTGCTTTCACCACCTATTTATACAAGACCCGAATCTTACAAAGGTCTGGATGTTCCAAAAATACTTTTAAGTGGAAATTTTGCTAAAATTGAAGAATGGAGACATGATCAGGCAATAAAAATCACCACAGAAAAGCGTCCCGATCTTTTAGAATAAAACAAAAACTTATGCAATAAATAGCTTTTGCTGAAAATTTTACATTTTTATTACCTTTCAAAAGAATTCTCACCTGTTTATTTCACATTTACATGTATTAAATTCAATTTATTAATACATGACTTTATTTGAAAATTATATTGTAGATTTACCAATTATTTATCATTATAATAACTAATTATTTTAAAATTTAATTTAATTTAGTCTTTTTTATTAGTCAAATTTTTGATATATTTAATGGTAATTTAGTTTAAAATTTTGCTATAATCAGAAAAATATGTTGATGGAGCTCTTTGCTTTTTACAATGTTGAAAATTTATTTTTGCCCGATCCGCCGCAGATTCATAAGCTTGATCCCACAAGATCAGGATTACGAAACTGGGATGATAGAAAATACAGAACTAAACTTTCAAAAATTGCACATGTTTTTCGTTTAATAAAGGAAGAAAACGGAGTTTTACCCGCCATTATTGGCTTGTGTGAAATTTCAGGGAAAAAAGTTTTGGAAGATCTTGTGAAACTAGATCCTTTCAGCTCCCAATACGGAATTGTACACTATAATTCTCTCGATGAACGAAAGGTAGACGTTGCTTTGTTATATGACAAGTCTAAAGTTGAAATAATAGATTCTGAGGCCATCACTTTCTTTTTTGAAATTGTAGACAACAGACCCGACAATTATGACACGACGAGGGATGTACTCTTTGCGAAAATAAAATTCAAAGAGGAAATAATGAATGTTTTTGTAGCTCATCTTCCTTCGAAAAGAGAAAAAGACATTAATCAGCCTAAGCGTAATTTCATTATGAATGAAATTAGAAACCGGATCTTAAATATTATTGATAAAGACCATGAACATGTCATTTTGTGCGGCGATTTTAATCAAAACCCGGATGATGAAAATTTAATAAAAATTCTTTACGACAATTCACAGAAAAAGATCTTACATAATCCTTTTCAAAAGCTGTTTTCAACTAAAAAATATTCTACCTTTCATTACAAATCCGGATTACTGTTTGACCAGATCATGCTGTCAGATTCTTTTTTTAAGACCGATGCATCATTATCATTTCAGGATGCAAAAGTTTTTAACCCTGAAAGTATGAGCACTAAAAACAGGGGCTTTGAAGGAAGACCTTTCAGAACTTATGCAGGAACGAGATATCTTGGCGGCTTTAGCGACCATTTTCCGGTTTTGGTGACTTTTGTAAAAAATTGAATTTAAGTAACACATACTAAGATGAAAAACACAGACGACAATAGCAGCTATCAACTAGATCAGCTAGACAAAGAAATTATTTATATGCTGATGGACAATTCTAAAAGTTCTTTGGCCTATATATCTAAACAAGTAGGGATATCTACCACTGCTGTGCATCAGAGAATCAAAAAGCTCGAATCGGCAGGCGTTATAGAGAATTCTATCTCATTTTTGAACCCACGAAAAATAGGATACAAAGTAGTATCATACATCGGTATGTTTCTTGATCAGCCAAGTCATTATCCTGAAGTGGTAAAATCATTAAAGGAAGTGAATGAAGTTGTAGAAGCGCATTATACCACAGGAAATTACACTATTTTTCTAAAAGTATTATGCAAAGACAATGATCACTTAATGCAGATTTTAAGCAAACTTCAAAAGCTGAAAGGGGTAACAAGAACAGAAACTTTCATATCTTTGGAACAAGGTATTTACAGACAACTGAAAGTGTAATCATGATAAACATTGCTCAATATTTAGATTCAACTTATTTAAAAACTCCACAACAGTCAGGAATTTCTGAACAAGAAACTCTTAAAAAGGTAAAAGATTTAGCTCAGGACGCTATAGATCATCACATTTTTGCGGTAATGATCCGACCAGATTATATAGGCGAAATTAAAAGTTTTTTAAAAGAAAAGAATTCTAATGTTATTGTGGGAACTGTAATTGGTTTTCATGAAGGTACTTATACCATTGATGAAAAATTAACACAAGCTTCTAAAGCAATCGATGATGGGGCAGATGAGCTGGATTTTGTAATTAATTACGAAGCTTATCTTAAAGGAAATTTTGAACTTGTAAAAGATGAGTTTGTAAGATGTACACAACTATGTATTCAGCATCAAAAAATTGCAAAATGGATTATTGAAATTGCAGCTTTAACAGATAAAGAAATTGCAGACATTACCAAAAATATTTCAACCTGGGCTGAAGAAAATTTTGATGAAAAAGATTTAAAAAATATTTTCGTTAAATCTTCAACAGGTTTTTATCAAACAGAAAACGCAAAGCCAAATGGAGCAACCTTCGAAGGAATCAAAATAATGCTTGATAATGCAGGTAAACTTCCCGTAAAAGCAGCAGGCGGAGTAAGAACACCGGAAGATGCCGAAAAGATGATTAAATTAGGCGTTAAAAGGATTGGAACTTCTTCCGCATTGGCTCTTATAAAAAATGATTCTGCTTCAGAAGGATATTAACTACACATTTTTTTTAAAAATACAAAACCCATCATTATCTGATGGGTTTATTTTATGCTTGCTGAGCCTGATATTCTGCGTAAAACTCTTTAGTTTCATCAATTACGGCATCCATTTCTTCTAAGCTGTATACTTCAAGAAATTTTCTTCTGAAATCTTTAAAATGAGGAACTCCACGGAAATAATTGCTGTAATGCTGTCTCATTTCTATTAATCCCAACTTTTCACCTTTCCATTCAGCACTCCATTCAGCGTGTTGACGCACTGCCAATAATCTGTCTGAAATAGTTGGAGCAGCTAAGTTTTCACCTGTTTTAAAGAAATGTTTTATTTCATTAAAAATCCAAGGATATCCGATAGCAGCACGACCAATCATAATTCCATCGCACGCATATTTATTTTTGTATTCTAAAGCTTTTTCGGGTGAATCTATATCTCCGTTACCAAAAATAGGAATCTCAATATTAGGATTTTGTTTAATTCTTGAAATATGTTCCCAATCGGCTTCCCCTTTATACATTTGTCCACGGGTTCTTGCATGAATAGTCAATGCTTTGATTCCTGTTTCCTGAAGACGTTCGGCAACTTCATCAATATTGATTGAATTGCTGTCCCATCCTAAACGTGTTTTCACCGTTACCGGAAGACTTGTAGAGCTCACTACAGCTTTTGTAAGGCGAACCATCATATCGACATCCTTCAAAACACCTGCTCCGGCACCTTTACAAACCACTTTTTTCACTGGACATCCGAAATTGATATCTACCAAATCAGGATTTACAGTTTCCACAATTCTCGCAGACATTGCCATTGCCTCTTCATCACCACCAAAAATCTGAATTCCCACTGGTCTTTCATAATCGAAAATATCCAGTTTTTTTCTGCTTTTCATTGCATCACGAATTAAGCCTTCAGAAGAAATAAACTCCGAATACATCAAATCTGCACCGTGCATCTTACAAAGACGTCTGTATGGAGGATCACTTACATCTTCCATGGGAGCCAACAAAAGCGGAAATTCCGGCAGTTCTATATTGCCAATTTTAATCATGGTGCAAATTTACGAATTTCTAAACTTTAAACAATTTAATAATATCTATTATGGTGATTCTTAAAAGTATCTAGCGCATACTGTAAATAAATACATTTTTCAGGAGCTTTATCCGGCTATCCTCTATTACGCCTCACGCCTTTCTTCGCAAAGCTAAAACCTTCGACTTTTCCACTCTGTTGCGGGGTAACCGCTGCTATCTGGGCTAGGGTTTTAGTCTGTATAAAGAAGCTTGTTCTTTTGATTGACTGATTGATTGACTGATTGATTAGAAACTTACTTTATCAACTTAATTTAACCTATTTTTATTCACTTTAATCCCTTCGCTTTATTATAAAGCACATAAATGTGTAGCTTCTCTAGAGCTCAATAAACATATTATACTTTAAAAACTCACTACAAAGTTTTCACTCTTCCTGAACTTAATATTAACCTAAGCCTTAAAACAGCTTTTGTTTAGTGATAATATAATTTTGACAATCCTTCATTTTATTGATTGGAACAACTAACACTTATCACTTATCAAAATTACTTATTGCCGATTGCTAATTACTTATTACCTATTGCTCATTACCTATTACTTATTGTTTATCATTCAGGTTTAGAGCAAAAAAAAGTCTCATACAAATGAATGTATGAGACTTTTAAAAAAAAACTGGCGGCGACCTACTCTCCCGCTTTCGCAGTACCATCGGCGCTGGTGGGCTTAACTTCTGTGTTCGGAATGGGAACAGGTGAGCCCCACCGCTAAAACCACCCTAAAGGTTGTATATAAGGTTTAGGTTGCAGATTATAGGCTTTAGGTAATAGTTTTTGCTGCTACCTGCTACCTTGTATCTATCATCCGATACCTGGTTTT